>JAFUWV010000008.1 GCA_017477325.1 Paludibacteraceae bacterium | reverse complement strand
TGACAAGAAGGGGGAAAAGGTGAAGCACACTTGCTTCCCAAAAGCGGGTGCAAAAGTACTGCAAATTTCTGATATGACCAAATGTTTTACAAAGAAAAATGCATTTTTTTGAGAGATTTTTATTAACTCGTTGATAGTCAACAGAAGAAAAATGAAGATTTTTCGGAGGTTTTCAGGCTCACGGGGCTCAAACACCCCTAATTGGGGGCACGAAACAAAGGGGAGGCAGGCTAAAAGCGGGCAAAAAGCGAGAGAAAACAGTGCAAAACCGTGCGCAAATGAGAGAAAACACTCAAAAAGGAGGGGGCTTCAGGGAGGATTGAGGGAGAGATTAAGAGAGAGAAGACAGATGGATATTATATGGAGGGCGGCAATATATTTATTGTTTATGCGTGCGTACGCGCGTGCGCGTGTAAGCAAACAAAGAGGAAATAATACCGGGAATGCGACATATTGTTAAAAAAGGAGATTGCTTACACTTTGCTTGGAGTATGCTTGACGACGGCTTAAGGCTATAGGGCAAAAAACGACTTTTTGTTAAATTTGACTACTCCGCTCAAGCAGATGAAGCAGATGGGGGGCTTTAACAAAGAACACAACGGGAGATTCACAGAGCACACAGAGAAGATTTTGCTTGCGCAGATGGCGCAGATCTGTTTTCTTATTAGTTTTTTTGTATTTCGCGCAGATAACGCAGATTGTTCTTACATTTCTTATTATCGCGGAGAACACAGAGGACATAGAGTGATTTAGACGATTGTTGTTGAGAGACATATGGTCATATGTCTCTACAAGCGGATGTGGGTTTGATGGCAGGAGACGTTCCAATGCAACGTCTCTACGAGTGGAGAGAGTGATGATTTACAGTGAGGAGTTATGTTTTGTTATGTTATGCTTTGTTTGTTTTGGGTTTGGAGAGGATGAGCATGAAGAGGAAGGTCAGGAGTGCATTGAGGATGAGGCGCTCGTGCGAGAACTGATAACCACCGAACCATGCGGCGGAGTTGGCATCGAGAATCCAAGTGATGACAGGAGCAAGGACAGCAGCCAGCGGCAAGAGGCGGTCGCGCACCTGAAGACGAGTGAACATGCCAAAGCAGAACATACCGAGCAGAGGTCCGTAGGTATAGGACGCCACTTTGTAAACAGTCTGGATGACTGAGTCATCGTTGAGAATCCAGATGACATAGATGCATACAGCCATGAGTACAGCCATGAGTGCGTGCACAATCTTACGGGTCTCTTGAGTTGAAAGTTGAGAGTTGAGAGTTGAGAGAAGTTTTTTAGAAGAGAGTGGAGAGTTGTTTTTTTCTTTGATCTGATTGATATTATCTTCCTTTTCACTCTCATTCTTACCAAGGATATCGATGGTGAAAGAGGTAGTCAGTGCAGTGAGTGCCGAGCCTGCAGCAGAATAGGCAGATGCGATGAAACCTACGATAAAGAGTATGCCGACAATGACAGGGAAGAAGTTGCCGGTAGCGAGGAAGGGGAATACATCGTCACCCTTGAGCGGCTCACCTGTGGTGCTAACGAGAGGCACACCGGTTTGTGCAGCATAAGTATAGAGAAGCCATCCGAGGACAAGGAAGAGGAAGATAACAAAAATCTGCATAACAGCCCCTGTTATCATATTCTTCTGTGCATCACGATAGTTACGGCATGAGAGCGTACGCTGCATGAGGTCCTGGTCGAGGCCTGTGGTGGCGATGACAAGGAAGATACCTGCAAGGAACTGCTTCCAGAAGAACTTGCCATCATTAGGGTCGTCGAAGAAGAAAGTACGAGACATCTCGGACTCACCAAAGCCTGAGAAACTGACTCCACTCTTCATAACAAAGACTATGCAGAGCACGACAGAGAGTATGAGGCATGTAGTCTTCAAGAGGTCGGTCCAGATGACGGACTTGACGCCCCCCTTGAAAGTGATGAGATAGACGATGGCAACGGTGAAGATAGCATTGACCCAGAAAGGAGTATGAAGCGGGTCGAAGACGAGGAGTTGCAGTACGGACCCGACAACAAAGAGCCGTACGCTGGCTCCGAGCATCTTGCTGAGGAAGAATATCCATGCACCTGTCTTATAGGTGGTGACACCAAAGCGGTTTTCGAGATACTGGTAGATGCTGGTCAGATTCATCTTGTAGTACATAGGTATAAGGACATACGCCACGAGAATCTGTCCGACAGTGAATCCGAGCACCATCTGCATATATGAGAAACCAGCTCCCTGAACCATACCCGGAACAGAGACGAAGGTGACACCTGAGATAGCAGCACCGATGGTGGACATGGCAACAATAATCCAGTTGGACTGGCGATTGCCGGAGAAGAAACCTGCATTGTCGGCATTACGACCTGCAATCCACGAGACGAAGAAGAGGACTGCGAAATAGGCTGCGATAGTGATGAGGATGACGAGAGGGCTCATATTAGTTGAGAGTTGAGAGTTTAAAGTTGAGAGAAGTATTGAAGTATTAAAGTTGAGAGTTGAGAGTTTAAAGTTGAGAGAAGTTTTAAAGTATTAAAGTTGAAAGTGGAGAGTTTAAGGTTGAGAGAAGTATTAGAGTTGAGAGTTGAAAGTGGAGAGTTGAAAGATTATTCTTTGTAAAGGAGGTAGGGGCGGCGTTGGATTTTGAAAGATTCGACATCCTGCTGCCAGCAGGCACGTATCTCTTCGGCGGACTTACCAGCTTCAATCATCGGACGGACATAGTCAACACCTATGAGTTTCTCGAAGAAGGGAGAGAAGAATGGGTTGAGAGTTGAGAGTTGAGAGTTGAAAGAAGTTGAAAGTTCTTTGTTCGCTTCGCTCTCACGATCGGCAAGCCGTGGAGAGTTAATAGTATCGTGGGTAGCCATGAGATTGGTGTATGCATCGATGAGAAAGGTGAGGTCAAGACCAAGGTTCATAGCCTCCTCTTCGGACATGTGCGAGAGGTCAACGCCATAGCACAGTCGGTCCTGACACGGAGGTTTGGGTGCAGAGGTCATCGAGCGTGGAGTGAAGGAAAAATAGTTTAAAGTTGAATGTTTAAAGTTTAAAGAATTAGAGATTTTATAATCCGGATGACCATAACAGAGGAAAGGGAGGTCGGTGCCACGACCGAGAGAGACAGGTGTTGCCTCGAAATAGCACATAGAAGGATAGAGATAGACGGCAAGCATGTTGCGAAGGTTGGGCGAAGGCGGCACAGGCAGACGATAGCGTGTGAGGTGGGTGTAGTTACGGCAGGGAATGACAGTCAGTTCGCACTGTTTGCCATCGGGCAGCCAGTGCTCTCCATTGACCATAAGAGCCAATTCTCCGAGTGTCATGCCATGCACGACAGGTATAGGCAACCACCCTACTCCCGACTTGAATTTCATATCAAGAACAGGCCCATCAACATAGAACCCGTTAGGATTGGGGCGGTCAAGAATGATGACTGGTTTAGAACAATCTGCACAGGCAGCCATAAGTCTGACCATGGAGATATAATAAGTGTAGAAACGCAGACCTACATCCTGAATATCAACGACAAGTATGTCGAACTGCTGCATAGACTCGGCAGAAGGAGCATAGGAGCCTTTGTCGTAAAGCGAGAAGATAGGCACGCCCGTCTTCTCGTCAACAGAACTGGCAACATGGTCGCCTGCACCGGCAGTGCCACGGAATCCATGCTCGGGAGAGAAGATAGCAGTGACGTTTACACTGTTACCGACCAAGATGTCAAGCGTATGTTTATCGCCAACAATACCGGTATGATTGGAGAAGAGTGCGACACGTTTGTCCTTAAGGAGGGGCAGATAGTCGGCAGTCTGCTCAGCACCGACCTGCACTCTGGCAGAGCAAGCAGGCAACAGCGAACAGGTGATAGCGAATATTGAAAAACAGAGGATGAGGCGTTTCATAAACAATATAGCAAGCAGCGGAGCGATCAGACTCCGCTGCCTAAATTTATAGATTAGAGAGCAATAGGCACTTCTACTACCACAAGTCCGGCGGTAGGAGCAGCCGAAAGAATGACGAGTTTACCGTCTTTAACCACAGCATTGCAAATAGCAGAGCATGCAGCAACAGGGTTATCACCTGAGGAGTATTCATACTTGAACACAGGCTCGAAAGGCAGATAATCGGGGAACTCGGGATCTTCACTCTCGGGGTCGATAGGACGGTTTTCATCCATAGCCTTGAGAGCAGCTGCATTGGTCATACCCTCGGTGATATCGTAAACGAGCAATGCTTCGGGTTTCCACCAGTTGTAGCGACGAGCGTTGGTACAGATGAGGTAGCGTGCGCGATTGAACTCAATGATATGGAAGTCGGTAGCATGTCCACCATCGGCACTACCCTCCCATGCGAGTTCGTAGAGCAGAGTGGCATCCTTGTCGTAGAGCCAGAGGGTAGGATTGAAGGTTGACTTGAAGAGATACTCGTTGTCGCCCACCTTATTATAGATACCATAGTACTGAGCCGGAGCCTTGAGTTGGAGAGCAGTAGGCTCGGAGAACTGAGTGAAGCCTGTAACGGTGAAGCGAATGAGGCGCTCAGTACCTGTCTCCTGACCAGCGAGGAAAGCATATCCGTTGCCGGAAGCATCGAGACTGATGGCAAGGTTGTCGCCCAGACGGAGGTTGAATGGGTCTTCTGCATTGTCGAGAGCACCTGTCCACTCGAGCACTTTCACGGGTTTGGCAGTAGCCGACTCCCAATGATAGATGATGAGTGGAGCTTCTTCTCCGACAGCGGGTGACTGGAGGTTGCAAATATAGATATGACCTTGAGTGAGACGACCTGAACTTACTGCGAAGGTTCCACCCTCAACACCTGTGATATCGAGTTGAACCTTGTTGCCTACATTGCCTGCAAGCACATCGTCGATACGGAGCAGATAGGGGTTGGGAACATCGCCTGCACGGTTAACAAGGAGAATATAATTCTCATCGATATCACCGCTACGAGTGTTCTGGTCAGCGAGGTCTGTATAGACCGATGTAGAGTTATCCCAAGCATGAACCACAGCCTTGCTGAAGTCAGCACCTGCAGCAGGTGTTGAAGAGAAAGACAGCTGATACTCGGTGGTGAGTCCCATGAAGTTAAGTTTGAGCATACCGGGGTTGGTAGCACTGATAACATTGTCTGCGATAGCAGTGAACTCGTAGGTAGCACGTGCGGGCAAGAGAGAGATGCTAACGACCTCTGCCGTAGCCGACTCGGGAACACCAAGCAGGAGAAGATTATCTACCACATTGGCAGCGGTAACAGTATGCTCAGCTCCTGCAGCGTCTTTGATAACAAGACGTTCGATGACAGGAGCAGTCTCCGGGTCTTTGAGATTAAGGGTAACAGTGTAAGTTACGTTGTTGCCAAACTCAGGAACGACAGAGATGGTCTGTGATACTGTCTTGGCATCGGCCTCAGCACCTGTAAGGAAGTCGTACTCAGTTTTATCAAGAGTGGAACCTATAGAAAGTTTGGACTCAAACTTGACAGCAGCAAGATTGGTTTCGGCAGCCACATTGTTGAAGACAACAGTATGTGCTGCAGTGTCCACAGTGCCGGTATAACGTTCTGTACCTGTCAGGCCTCCGTTGTTGATAGTAAGGGAGATGATGTAGGGAGCCACATCAGTGTCCTTGTTGTTGTTATTGTTGCATCCTGTCATGAAGAATGCAGCTGCAGCAAAGAGTAGTGCTGCGGATTTAAAGATGTGTTTCATTTGTTATGTATTTTAAGTTAAACATTATCTGATATGTTACTGCCACTCCTTAGTTTGAGTGAGCGTGTATCCATGAGCCTGATAGAGTTGAATCTGACCTGAAGGCACGGGGCTGATGTAGTTGCGCTCAACGGGTCGTTGACGCTGTACCTCGGTGTTGCGAAGGATATAGCCTTCGGTGGCAGTTTTATCCTCGAACACTATCTCATCAGCTTTACCCGGGTAGTCAGCGGCAACGATATATGCGCCATAGCGTATATCAGGGTTGCAACCGTTCCACACATAGTCGAGTTTGCCCCAACGCTTGAGGTCATTGAGACGGAATCCTTCGAAGCAGAGTTCAACACGACGTTCGCGTCGTATCTCCCAAAGGAGTGAAGGAGTCTCAACACCAGCCGCATTCGCCTCAATACGCTGGCGTACAGGGTCATCGTAAACCATACCTGAGACTGCCGGCTGGTCGCCCACCATCTCAAGACGCGGCATCTCTATGCCTGCACGGGCACGGATAAGGTTGACAGACTTATCAATATCATCCTGTGTGAAGGGGTATGAGGCTTTGAAAGAATGGAGTTCGTAAGCTGCCTCGACATAGTTGAGCAATACCTCGGCATAGCGCAGACACGGAGCGTCTGTCACGTTTTTCTCACGATTGAAGAGAGGATTCTGTTTTCCTTCGGCTTTCAGTTTCATAGCCTCCTCATCATTCATAAACTTACACCAAGAGTATCCGGACAGAGCGTATGAGAAGGGTTGGCAATCAGTACCTTTGACATAGTACTTAGGACGTATGCAGAGCGAGAGACGCGGGTCACGGTCAGCAAAGAACTCGTCGGAAGTACGAGGACAATAGGCAGCATCTGCCACTTCGACAGGCTTACCATCCTTAGTGAGGAATGCCATAGCAAGTGACTTGCTTGCACCAGCCTGAGCCTCAGTATAGCTGTACGTGAGCGTGGAGTGAGTGAGCACACCGTCAACATAGTGGCGATACATGAGAATCTCAGAGTTGCCCGCGAGGTTGTCGGACGTGAAGAGAGCATTGTAAGAAGGAGAAATGCCGTACTTACCTGAGTTCATTACTTCGAGAGCGGCTTCCTTAGCGAACAGGAGGCATTTCTCAGCCATATCAAGAGATGCGGCATCGGCAGAGTAGTGATACTTGAGATAGGTACCTTCTCTGAGCATGAAGCGCGATGCCATACCAGCGACTACATACTTATTGATTTGCAAATCGCCATCGGTCTGACGGACACTGTCGATAGCATAGCGGAAGTCCGCCATGATGCATGAGTCAACATAGACACGCGGGTCACGGTCTTTGTAGAGGTCATCATTATTCGTGCTGGATACCACATGGTCGTACCAAGGTACATCACCAAAAGTGAAGGTGAGATTGGAATAGTAGCAAGCACGATAGAAGCGTGCCACACCACGCCAGTGGTTGCGCGTAGCAGCATTGGCATCAAGTCGGTCGATATTCTCGATAACATAGTTGGCACGACGCACATTGGAGAAACTCCAAGCCCCATCGCTTACGGGCACCACCTCAGGCTGCAGATTGTTTTGCGAGACATCAGAAGAGAAGTCGTCGTTGAGCGTCTGTCCCATGAGGAACGGTCCGTGGGCAGTGCCGGTACCATAGCCTGAGAAGACGGTGGTATAGAAGCCATACATGAATGTGCGCACCTGGTCTTCCGTCTTCCAGAATTCTTCGTCGGTAATCTGGTCGAAGGGTTCCTGATTGAGGAAATTGCAACTTGCAAGCATTGCCATGAGTGCAATAAGACTGATATATTTAATCTTTTTCATAATCATACAATTTTATCTGTTACAGTTTCCATTACAAAGCTATCTGAAGTCCAAACGACATCTGGCGAGTGAAAGGATAGATACGTCCCCAACCCATTGCACCGCCATCGCCTGCAGATGTTGCAGTTTCCGGGTCAACAGGATAGTTGCCGAGATGGTCAATCTCAGCCACATTCTCGAAACTTGCATATACACGGAACTTCTCGAAGTGCATTTTCCTCAGTACATTCTGCGGGAGGGAATATCCGACAGTGATATTCTTAAGACGCAGATATGACATATCGAGCAGGTAGCGAGTCTGGCAAAGGAAGTTGAACGAAGCAGCCGAGTACTGTCCGGGCTGGTTGGTTTCGGTCAGACGCGGATAGAAAGCATCTGTATTTTCAGGTGTCCAATAGTCGGTCTGATGAGCATAGTAAACACCTTCGGAGAAGTTCCAACCAGGGATCATCATTGTACCGGTTGCCCAATACTGGCGCGAACCTACACCCTGGAAGAAGAGCGAGAGGTCAACACCATACCAGTCGAGACCGATACGGAAATTGTACTCAAAACGCGGAGTGGTGTTTCCTATACGTTTGAGGTCGCCATGGTCAGCCACGGTCTTGCTTCCCCAGTTGATATCGCCATCACCGTCAAGGTCCTTGTACTTGACATCACCGGGACCATACTTATAGCCATATCCATTGGATTTCTCGAAATAGGTCTGTGTGGGGATACCATCGTTGAGAACAAGCACGTCTTTGCCATCGACATTCTCAGTGTGGAAATCGGACTGCTGGAATAGACGGTCGGTCTCGAAGCCCCATATCTCGCCATACTCTTTGCCTTCATAGTTGCTACCATCGATGATAGAAGTTTCCTTACGCGGATGTTTGGTTACGATAGTGCGTGCATCTGCGAGGTTGAAGGTAGCATTGATACGGAGTCCGTTGGAGAACTTATGATGATAGTCGAGCGAGAGTTCCCAACCATTGGTAGTCAGTTGCGCTGCATTCTGGTAAGGAGCAGAAGCACCAAAGGTAGAAGGCAGTTCGGAACCACCTACCACCATGCCGTCGTTGATACGACGATACCAGTCGAATGAGAGTCCGAGGTCATCGTTGAAGAAACGAAGGTCAGCACCTACGTCGATAGTCTTGATAGTCTCCCATGTGAAGCCATCAGCAATAACTGTAGGCAGGCTGAAAGTACGCTGGTTGACATCTCCTATAATCCAGTTGGAAGAAGAGGATGTCATGATAGCACGGAAGCGATAGTCACCAATATCCTGATTGCCCACGGAGCCGTAGGAAGCCCTCAACTTAGCAAAACTCCACCAAGGTTTGAGCACTTCGAAGAAGTCTTCTTCGGAAGCCACCCAACCAAGTGAGCCTGACGGGAAGAAGCCCCATTGCTTGTCAATTGGGAAGCGCGAAGAGCCATCGACACGACCATTGAGCTCAATCAGATACCTGTCTTTATAGGAATAGTTGATACGTGCGAAGAAGCCCATGATAGCCCATGAGGTATGCGAGCCATAGACAAAGTCATCGCCTATAGCAAGAGATATCTCAGGTTTAGTCTGATCCAGCAGCTCACGTTTTTCTGCATTTACATAATCAACCTCTTTATACTCTATGTTCATACCGGCAAATGCAGAGAACTTATGTGCATCGTTCCACGTATGCTTATAGCGGAGCACGGCATTGCCGGCATGGTAGTGGCGCATGTACACATACTTGTCAATTTTGTTGCGTGCGGTAGAAGCCCAGTTGTCAGAGAGAGTGAGTCCTCCGTTCCAGAAATCCCAACCACCGACGGTGCCACCACGCTGCGTGATAGACTGGTTGTCGAGGTTGTAAGTATAGTCGATATCGAGAGAGAGGTCTTTATAGAACTGGAAGGTAGCACCGATGGATGCACGCATATAGTCCTTGAGGTTGGAGTCCATGTTGGCAGCAGCCGTCTCGGTGACGGAGTTGCGGAAAGGCGAACCCTTGTAGGTACCATAAGGCATGATAGCAGGCCAACGATAGAGGTAGTAGAGAGCATCGTAACTGGTGGAACCAAAGTTGAAAGGAGTCTTGAGGTCGGTGTGTGCATAGAGCAGTTTAGAACGTACACGGAACCACTTGAACACTTCGGTATCTACGGAGAAGTCAACACTGTAGCGACTATATTTATCGGGATTGACTTTGACAACACCATTCTGCCCCATATAGCCGAGACCAAGATAGTAGTTGGTTTTGTTGGCAGTACCTGCAACGGAGATATTGTGCTGCTGCGAGAAAGAGTAGTCTTTGACATACTCTTCAGCAGGGTTCCAGGAGCGATAGAAGTAAGCGTCACCACCAATAATCTCGAAGTCACGTCCCTCTTTCATCTCTGCATCGAGTTCGCGGTTGCCATACACTTGCTCCCACTGGCGCATCATCTCGATAGAAGCCGCATCCCATACCAGACCACAAGAATTCTTGAAGATAGTAGTGCCCGGAGTACGGCGGTTGCGAGCCTCAAGAGCCATTGCGGCTCCTTCGTACGACTTTGCCACCTGGGGAAGCACGGTTGGAGTAGCCCAAGAGAAGTTGTTGGAATACTTAACATTGAACTTGCTCTGGTTCTGTGCACCTTTCTTGGTGGTAATGAGTATAACACCAAAAGCGGCGCGAGTACCATAGATGGATGACGAGGCCGCATCTTTCAGGACTGAAATATCTTGTATGTCATCAGGATTGATGAGCGCAATGTCGCTTATCTCCACTCCGTCAACAAGGATAAGAGGCTGCGATCCGCTCTCATTGAGGAACGTACCGACAGCACCACGGATACGGAAAGTAGGAGTCTGACCGATACGTCCTGAGGACTGTGTGATGGTAAGACCGGGAGTGGCACCCTGCAGACCTGTACCGACATTGGTGATAGGACGGCCTTCAAGTTGGTCGCTCACGCTGACCGAAGCCACAGCACCTGTCAGATTAGCCTTACGCTGAGTGTCGTAGCCTACGACAACCACCTCATCGAGCAGTTTGTTGTCCTCCTTGAGGGTGACATTGATGACACTGCGTGACTGAATCTTCACGTTTTCGGTAGTGTAACCGACATAGCTAAAGACGAGCACACCAGTCTTAGGCGCATCTATCTGATAGTTGCCATCGAAATCGGTAATAGTGCCAACCGTGGTTCCGTCCACCATGACAGAAACGCCGATAAGAGGTTCACCTTGTGGGTCGGCCACACGACCTGTTATGGTCTCACCCCAGACAGAGGTGAGAGCCATAGCAAGCACGATAAATATTAAAAACGAACGTTTCATCTAATAACCTTTTTACCGTTAATGATATAAGCACCGCTTTGCAGATTCTTGGTATCTTCACCGAGATACTGTCCGGTGATGCTGTAAACACCTTTCTTGAGAGACTTTCCTGCCTCAAGCGACTCGATGCCTGTAGCCTCAACTTCAAATGTGAGTCCTTCGGCTGCGGGAGTGACGCAAGAGTTTTCGTCCTTGTAGACAGCCCAGATACAGAGCGACTTGCCATCGCCCGAAGCATATACGTTGCCTGCACGGTCAACAGCGATGTCGTAGCATGAAGAGCCTGTTTGAGAGCCAAATGTGGTAGGTATGCCAAGCAGAGTTTTGATAGCAGGCACGCCATCGGTCCAAGTAACCTCGTTTACACGTATAGCATTGTCGGCTGCGGAGAAACAGTAGGTCTGGTCCTCATTGAAAGCCACGGCACCACGTGTTCTGCCACCGAAAGCTCCGGCAGAGTTGAAATCAACCACACCATCTTTAGAGAGGTGGATAAGTGCCGGAATAACTTGACTATCGCTGGCACGGTCCTGACTAATCCACCAGCCACCTGCTACAGAAGGCAGGATCTTAGAGTCGCCGTTCTGCTCGAACTTGTCAGCATTGTTGTAAACCACTGCGGAAGGCTCGGCAGCCCAAGGCGTCTCGAGTGCACCTATGTCGTAACGGAGCATGCACATGACGTTGCCTTCGGCAGGTGTATAGTCTTCGTCGAAAGTATAGAGGACACGTTCTGCGCCAGTACCTGTTACGTAGCAGCCGGAGATAGAGCCATGGATGAATTTGTTATCTTCAGTATTCCATATACCTGCAGCACCTGAGAATACACCACCAAATACCAGTTTCTCTTCGGTAGGATTGGCAGGATTGAAGATATGGATATTACCTTCGTTGTCGGACCAGTCGGTGATATACACGAGACCGTCTTCGCCTACCATAGCACGCATAGGACTTGCCTTTGAGCCGGACCATCCTGTAGTGTAGAGTTGTTCATCGCTCTCAAGTTTCGGACTGAAGACGTAGAGACCTGAGTTTTCGACAGCAGTTCCACCATCGGATACATATATCTGTCCGAAATACGGGCTGTTGGTATTGTTGTCAATAGTGACACCGCGAGGAGAAGCAAAACTCATAGATGAGTATTGGCGAACAAGTACGGGGTCGTCTTCGGTAACGAGGTCAGCAGCTGCATAGACAGCCCAAGTGTAGGTTCCGGCAGGGAGGTCAGCGGTATTGAGTGCCACAGTCTGATACTCAGCTGCTGCGCCACTGACGGTAGCGACAACATACTCATTGCCTTCTGCATCGTAAGCAAGAACTTTAACTTCGGTTGCAGGAGCATTGAGGTTGAAGCCTACTGTTACGCCATCGTTGGTTGACTCGAGTTTGAGGCCATATGCATAGATGTTGGGGTAAGCACCCTCAGGTATGGTGACAAGGCAAGTAGCGGTCTTGGCACCATCTTCTGTAGTAGCGGTAATGGTGGCAGTACCGACACCGACGGCAGTTACGAGACCTTCGGCATCAACTGTAGCCACAGCCTCATCAGAGGTGGTCCAAGTGATGTTTTTGTTAGTTGCGTTGGCAGGGGTAACAGTTGCATTGAGTTGCAGAGTCTCGCCGGTGTAAATGGTAGCAGCAGTCTTATCAAGTTCTATAGTTTCGACATCAACATTAGTAACAGTGATAACACATTCCGCAGTGAACTCACCGTCAGCCGTCTTGACAGTGATGGTGGCGGTACCGGCTTTGAGACCTGACACAACACCTTCAGAGGTAACGGCTGCAACAGTTGCATCGGACGAGAGCCATGTTACGGATTTGTTGGTAGCATCGTCGGGGATGACAGTAGCAACGAGTGTGAGTTGCTCGCCTACCTTAACGTCAGCAGACGCCTTGTCAAGAGTGACACCTGTCACCGCCACAACAGTAGATTCAACCTTGATAGGTTGAGCAGAAGGTGCAGGGGTAGTGAAAGAATTGTCAGCTTTAGGTAGAGCAAATGCCTCGAAATACTCTGATGAAGCAGAAGCCGCATAGAGATTGCCTGCTACATCGAAGCCAAAGCCTTCAACATTAGTGTAGCCTGGGATATCTACAAATTTGGTTACTGCAGGTTTGCCATTCTCATCATATACGACAGAAAGAACAACAATAGTTTTGACAGAACTTACTTCTGTATTCAGAACTATGAGTGATCCGTCAGGACTGACAGCACCACCGCCACGCTTATTACCTCCGGTGATGTGTGTATCGTTATTGCCTGAGGCTATATAGTAGTCACGCTCAAACTTAGAATTAAAGTGACTTACTATAGGATAAGCATCCAACTGACCGCGATACTGGAAAATCCAGAAACCTCCACGGCCATCAGAAGCCAAAGAGTTATAACCATTAAGAATATTGTGAGTAGCAAGAATAATTACAGAATCGGCAGATGCAGGTTGCACATCATATGCCTCAGCGTTACCTATGGGGAAACGTATTATAGCGTCTGTCCAGTCATTAACCCAAAGAACACGATCAGCGCCACTGCCAGTGATGACAACATCATTGATACGATTGAATAATGTTCCCCTTTTGGTTACATCCAAAACATCTTTGAATGCAGCAGAAGGATTGGCAGGGTCCATTCTCCATAGTGCAGAATAGTTTTCCTCTGCTGAGATACGTGCATTATCACAAATATAGACGTAGCCGTCAGCATCAACACTAATTCTGGCAGGAGAAGACATAGCAGCTACAAGCCCGCCGATAGCTGCAGTAGATTCAGTCCAAGCAACACCTCCGGCATAGGAGTTGTCGCCTTGGTTGGTAACGTCTTCCAGCATAGCATCATAGATATACACACCTTGGTGAGTTGTCCTGCCATCACCGGTTTTTAGTCCATCACGACTTTCGGTTACATATACGCGGCCGAAATATGGACTTTCAAAACTATTGTCTACTGCAATGCCTTCCGGAGTGTAGAAATTAAAGCGATTCTCATTACCGGTAACCTTAGCATATTCTGTTACTGCGGGAGCCTTTGCTTTCACCTCCCAGCGATATTCACCGACAGCAAGAGAAGAAACGTCGATAGAAAGGGAGTGAGCTCCTTTGGTGAGCAACGCAGCATCAGTAACCGGGAGATTGATAGCCACCGAGTTGTCAGCATTGAGCACATGAATCTCGAGTTCTGTAGCGGGAGCATTAAGCAGGTAGTCCACCTGCACTTTCTTATCAGCCGACATACCGCCTGCTTTAAGACCGGAAGCATAGATGTTGAGTTCGGCTGCGAATGTAGTCATTGCAATAATGCAACTTACACAAAAGAGTAGAATTCGTTTCATAATGTTGTGTTTTTTAGGGATTAGTATAATGATGTATAGACAGATGCCGTCGACGGCATCTGTCTATACAATTTGTTTTAATGTTTGATAAAGTTCTTCACCTCAGTACCCTTGTCAGTCTTTACCTGAAGCATATACATACCAGTCTGCAAGCCGCTTACATCAACAGACGAGGTGTTCTGAGTTGACATTTGAAGTTGCCCTGCGAGCGAGTAAACCGAAGCTGCCTGAACCTTGCCGTCAGACCTGATGAAGAGCATGTCCTGAACAGGATTGGGGTAGATGGTGAGGAAATTGCTGCTCTTTACGTCCTCCACACCAGCAGGATCTTCGTGTTTGAGCGAGATACGAGTAGTATAGGTGTTCAGCAGGTTGGGCAGTGAATAAACCAGGAGACGCTCACGCAGGTTGGCACCAATGTACAGGTTGCCTGCAGCATCGAAGTCCATAGTGTAGGCTATGTCGTCGGTAGCGCCCCACTCTATGGTATAAGCGAGTTCGGGTACAGGGCCGTCAGATTCGTAGGTGATATCATAAACTTTAGTGACACCTGCAAGAGTCATCACAGCCAGACGGTTGCCATCGGTTGTAACTGCCATAGCACCCCAACGGTTGGCACCTGCAGTGGGCGAGTAAGTGAAGTTGTTGAAGTCGATTTCACCCTTGGTATTGATATGTATGAACGAAGGCTTGGCGGCTGTTCCGTCGTAGCGATACTGGCTCATCCACCATCCGCCACGTGCATCAGGGTAGATCTGACCATTACCATTCTCCATGTGCGAGCCGGTAAGCTGGTCATCGAAGACAGTAGCAGTAGGCGTATCGTACCATGGCAGTTCGACCTTGCCTATGTCATAACGCATGATGTTAGTGTAAACCGTACCGAGCGAGTTGTTGCGGTCCATAGTGTAGAGCACGCGGTCCTCATCATTGCCCTCGATATAGCAGTCCATCGGCGGGTTCATCACTACGTTCATACCCTTCTTGAGTTGTCCTCCATCCTTGCGGCTGCCCTTGAACACAGGCACAAAGTCCTCTGCAGGTGCTGCCGGATTCATGATATATACATTGGAAGAAGTATATACACTGGAACTGATAAACACTTCGCCATTAGGAGCGACAGATGGTTTGCGAGGACCTGTCTGATATCCTGTCACGCTGTTGGTTCCCCAGTCGATGCCTCCGTTGTAAGGAGTCTCGCCTTGTGAGGTTACATCAGAGAAGTCATTACCAAGAATATAGATACCTCTTTGGGTAGTACGGTGCGGACCATTGCCCTCAGAAGTCAAGCCACCTGAGCGGTCAGTTACGTAGATACGTCCAAAGTAGGGCGAAGCAGGAGTGCGGTCAACAGCTACACCATAGATGCTATAGAACTTAAACTCAGGAGCATCGGTAGTAACAAGTTGCGGGAACGATACGGGGCGACCGGTAGCGGTAACGCTATAGGCATCGAACTCTTTTCCTTTGAAGGGGTTGTCTACAGTGTGGAAGCCGCGTTTGAGAGCACCGAGTTCGTAACTGTCAACAGTGGCTCCCTCCTGCTCGATTGCAAGCTCAACGGAGAGGGCGTCATCGTTCAGGCGGAAACTAATCTGGTCCTCACCCCAGTTGAGTTCACCGGCATATATGTTAGCCACAGGGTTGGAGAGTGATTTCCAATATTGGTAGCCTTCGCCTTCAGCAAGCAGATATATATTCATCTGATAGCCATCAACGTATGACATAGCCGTCTGATAGGTAACAGCGGCAGTACCAAGTCCCTCGGCAGGATACTGCTCGGATGCAGGTACAGCATTGTTGATTCCATTGGAGATATCGTATACGATGAAACTTGCCTTAGCACCCTCTGTAAGCACGGGCATAGTCATGTAGGTTTTGCCTGCATAACGCATGAAAGTAGCACCGGGAACAGCAGGTTGCGACATTTCGATGCCTGTAAGTGCAGCACCGGTCCAGTTGAAAGTAAGTGCAACACCCTTGCCTGCAACAAAAGCATAAACATTGTTGTCCGGCATGATAATCGGAGCAGAACTACTGAGGTCACCACCTGAGAAAGCAAACTGCTTTTCAGCAATCTGAATGTTGGCACTATTCTTTCCATCGCTATACTGCACACCAACGAATCCGTTGCCTGCCGAATTGACCACATAGAAACGTGCTTTCCAAAGCGGTCCGTCAACTGCGAACTGCTTGCCCCATGCAGCAGAAGTCTCGTAGAGTTTCTGAGGATTCAGGTCATCCTCGTCCCATGCATATACTGCTTTATCTGCCAAGCCCACAAGATAGTCATCAGCCGAGAAAGCGATATCGGTGATAGTTGCTGCCGGCAGAGTAAGTGATTGCTTGAGAGTGAGAGTAGCAGGCTCGTAAACCTGAATCTTGTTGTCGGAAGTAAGGATATAGATGTTACCCTTGCGATAAGCGGCACGAAGGATGTTCTCCGGCAGAGCACTTACGACGTCTGCTCCAGCCTCGAACTCATAGGTGTCAAGTGCGACCACACCTGCCTGCTCGGGTTCAGGATAGTTGGGCACTTCAAGGTGAATATTCTGCAGATGCATCTTCACTGTACCTATCTCTTCGGCTGCAACGGTTATTTCCATTGTGTCGGTTTTATAGTCTATACACTCGGCAGCCACTTTGTATGTGCCGGGAGCAAGGTCGTAGAAGGCGAAGATACCATTATACCAGTCGTCGGTTTTAAGAGTCTGAAGCACTACTTCACCCGTGCTGTTAAGCAGTTTGACAAGTGCGCCATTGAGCGGTTTCCACTGGTCATCAGAGTTAGGCAGATAGTAGAACTTGCTTTCGCCGAGCACATCAGCCTTCTCGTTTTTCGACTTTACGTATCCTGAGATAGTAGCCGTTTGAGGCAGGTCGCGTTTGAACCACTTGTGGAAATACTGGAACATACGCAGAGCCTCCAGATGGCAATAGTCTTTGTTCATCAGTCGGTGTGTTTCAGGAGCATAGTCGTGGAACGAGCCTTCGGAGAGGTGTCCGGGGACAGTGAGAGGACGGAGTACGCCAAGTCCCCAACCATCGCCATAGAAAGTGAGGTCACCGCGAATGATAGGCCTGGCACTGGTCCAAGTGGTGAGTTTATTCTGTATCTGGATTTCTCCTGCCATGGCAGCCATCTCGTTGCTGGGTGCAGTCTGAGGTTTGTCATTCTCACCACGGAAGAGCATGAGCAGATAGTTGGTCTTACCATTAAGGGCATTGGAGTGAATAGAGAGGAAATGGTCAACCTTGTAAGCATTGGCCTCTTCTGCGATAGCCGACAACTCACGGTCGCCACCCACCATTACGGAGTCAATCTCATGCTGGGTTGCATTAGGATGTTTCTTCTTGAACTCATCAATGTCGCGCGAGCCACTGTCGTTCCTCTCGCGGGAGAAGATGACGGTAGCACCGGCATCCTGGAGCATCTTGCGGAGATATAGTCCTTTAACAAAGTTGGATTTCGACTCCCAATAGCCTGCCGAGTCAGTCCATACGGCAGGTACGGGAATAGTCCAGATACTACGGTCGTTGCTGTCGAAACCTCCATGACCCGGGTTGATATAAATCTTCAAACCAGTCATATCTGCTGCCATAGCGCACACTACAACGAGTGCCACCATGAGTGTAGTCATAAAGCGTTTCATTTCTGCACCTCCATTATAAAGATTTGACCTTGGTTGTTGTTGAAAGCAATATATCTTCCGTCAGCAGAAACTGCGGGATACATGGCTACCTTCTGTCCAATGTGAAGAATCTGCACCTCACGGGGATTGTTGATATTGCGAACTACGAGGCGCGACTCTACGATGAAATCACCATCGTCAACATCACGCATAGCAATTACGTTCTCATTGTCAATCCACTGCGGGGCGTTCATTATACCCATGAACACAGGATTTGAGCCATCAATATTGCAAACCTGAGCACCATGATGAGCAGTGACATACATTATATGCTTGCCATCAGGCGAAACCGAGCACCAGAAATAGCTCTCCTCACCATTGGGGCGGAGAGTGTATTCTGTAGAGCCGTTATGAACAGTCATCTCGAAGCCGTTGGTTGTAACGTACACTTTCTCACCCATGATGTCAACAGGGGCAGCTTGTGAACGTGCCATGCGACGTTTGGTCACTGAGAGTCCGCTCTGAGCATCGATACTCTCGATAGCAGCCATGCGAATGTGCTTCTGATACTCGAAGCGATTGGCTACAATGGTGTTGCCATCAGGAGAGATACGCACTCCATAGCCTGCACCGGCTGCAGTGCTCAGATGAGTCTGCCTGCCATTGTCAAGTTGGTGTCTGGTAAGACCTGTGTAGTCTTCACTTGAGGAGAGCAGATAATCACCTGAAGGACTGAAAACAGAGTGATAATAGCCTCCTCCTTCTGTGCCAGGGAGCATACGAGCCTCGCCGACACTGATTTGCTGAGCCTGCATTGACAAGAGTGCCATGCAGACAACTAACAAAGTAAGAATTTTCTTCATTGTCGTGTTTTTATGGTTAGTATTATTGTTTATTGAATTTTATGCCCCAAGACATTGTATTTCCCGCCATTACGCAAGATATATATAACTCCGTCTTCAACAATCTTCTGTGCATGAACAGCATTGGCCGGTAACAATTCAAGAGCCGAATGTACAGCAGTGGAGTTAACCGTGAAATGCACCGGCTCAGACCATGTATCCGTCATGTTGGCTTTTTTGGTGCGCACACGCCAATAGTAATCGCCTAAGCCTGCCAAGGCAAGGTTGAGACGATTCTCCGCATTGAAGCTATTGGTCTCAACCTCCTGAGCTGCCAGAATGTGATTGAAGTCCTCATCGGTTGCAATCTGAATCTCATAAGCGTAAGCATCTTTAACCTCATTCCAGCGGAAAATGAGCCAACTCCAACTCAACTCTGACTCACTACCGAGAGGATATTGCAGCACAGCCTTTTCTTCCGGCATAAGCGGCTCACCGAGCACTTTGAGCGAGAACTCATTCCAATATCCGTCGATAACAGACACTGCTATTCTATAGTCAGCAGCACTGATGCCTGCGGGCAAAGTGTAAGAATTGGTGAAACTGACAGCGAGAAGCACATCGGAACGGGAGAATACCCGCACGGAGTCAGCATAAGAAGCAGGAACAGCATAGACAGCATAGCGGATATTGTTGCCACTGACTGCTTTCCACGTCAGTTTCTGACCTTGCAACTGCAGGTTCTCTACAAGAGGAAGGATGTCGGTCTTCTTCCAATTGACGGCAGGTGGCAGAGCAGGAGAAGAGAATCGCGTAAGAGAATACTGGTAGCGGAACTTAGAGTCGTAAACCCAGCCTTTGGTATGGAAGAAGATAGAGCCGAAGGCACCATCGGTAGAGCTGGAACGGTTCAAGTCGGTCTCAGTACGCATCTCAAGCATAGTAAACCCGCTGACTCCGCGAGAATAACTGTCGGTTGACATAGAAGAGTAGAAATGTCTGCCGAAACGGTTGGCAATACCGGCCCACCAAGAACACAGAGTAGCATAAGGCTGTCTGGAAGAAGTAGGCCAATAAAGCTGAGGTGAGATATAGTCCACAGTGCCATCTTCAAGCCAAGTGATAGGGTCACAATAGATTTCAGCATACATATTTGCCGAACTGCCGATCCCCTTTGGTAAGGTCAATCCGTGCTGACGCGCAACGTAAGTGTCGTTGGTCCAGATGCCAAACGGCGAGATGCCGAATGTCACATGCGGATTGACTGCCATAA
The DNA here is from genome assembly GCA_017477325.1 of Paludibacteraceae bacterium. Taxonomy (GTDB): domain Bacteria; phylum Bacteroidota; class Bacteroidia; order Bacteroidales; family Paludibacteraceae; genus Colicola. Next base: position 73,829 of record JAFUWV010000008.1, on the reverse strand, counting down.
TGGTGTCATACACATCTTGCACCATCTGTTGTATGTTCTCCCGACGCCAATCCTGCACCACCATACCTGCAGGCTTGTATAGACGCTGAGAAGCAGAGTCTTGCACAGTGGTGCCACCATAGGGATAGAAATAGTCATCGAAAATGATACCGTCAATATCATAGTTGTGCAGGATATCGCCTACCACTTCTTTGACACGCTGCCTTACTTCGGGGAGACCCGGGTCCATAACCACACAATTATCTTTGGGCGCAATGAAAAGCCACTCGGGATGAGTATATTCATACCCCATCGAGCAGCCATCGTCCCACATAGATTTCTTGTTGTTATAGCGATACGGATTAATCCACGCATGCAGTTGCAGGCCTCGCTTGTGACATTCGTCAAGCCACATCTGCAGAGGGTCGAAACCCGGGTCCTTGCCTCGAGTACCGGTCATAAGCGCCGACCAGGGTTCGTATTTCGACTTGTAGAAAGCATCGGCATTGCAACGCACTTGGAAACACACGGTATTGAGATTGAGCGTCTGGATGCTATCAAGCAGTTTGGTCATCTCAGCCTGCATGGACTTTGCGCTCATACCTTGGTACGACGGCCAATCCACATTCCTAACTGTTGTTAGCCACGTAGCACGAAACTCACGCTTGGGATTCAAGGCAAAGGCAGGAAGCACAAAACACAATATCGTGTATAACAAAAATAATTTCTTACTAAGAGACATTACTATTTCATATGAAATCTTTTTCATTTATGCCTATCAATTAGATATTTACGAAATATTTCGAACCTCTTACGCCCGCATACGTACACACGCAAGAATTCTGACGACAAAGGTAACTCTTTTTATGCAATGCATAAATAGCAATTTTTATGTTCTTCAACATATTTTTTATGTGGATAAAATATTGTATCTTTGCGCGAAAATATCTACATTATGAAACAAAAATTACGCATATTGGTCATCTTTGCAGTTATAGCAACAAGTTGTACGAACAAAAAAGCTCCTATCACTCTGAGTTGGCAACACATAGAAAATGACATTGAGTCAGGGATTGCAGAAAGCAAACTGACCATACACAACATTTCTACTGACACATTGTTTGCCGATTGGGCAGTGTACTGGAATCAGATGTCGGTAGCACCGCTTGAGACAGAAGGCGAACAAGTTCACGTAACACAAATACAAGCATCGTATCACAGCCTTACCCCAACGACACTATGGCAACCGCTACCACCAGACAGCAGCCGTGAGATAAGGCTGCGCTACAGAGGAAACATCATGCGCCGCACGGGTGCGCCACAAGGTGCATTCGTAGTCAAAGGCCTGGAACCGAAAGCAAAACAGCCCATAACTGTTCCCATGGAGTATGTCTATTCAGCAGACGGGCATGAGTTCAGACGCAAGATTGCCGGGTTTCCTTATGCAGACGGAGAAGAAGTGTACAAGCAGAATATGAGGTTTGAAAAGTTTGAGGAGTTTGACAAGTTAACTGAGCAAACCACTCTTCACCTGTTGCCGCAGCCTAAGAAAGTGGTGCTTGCCTCTGCCGAAGACCAGTCAATGACCAATGATGACGACGCACTACCCGCAGAGGGATACAGTTTGCAGATTGACAAAGAGGGGACACACATAACATCTGCTGATGCAGCAGGAAAGTTTTATGCCGAACTTACTCTTGAGCGACTCCGCCAGCAGTACGGAGAGAAGCTACCATACTGCCGCATCACCGACTGGCCTGACACTCCGCACAGAGGACTCATGCTTGACATAGCGCGCAACTTCACAAGCAAGCAGGAGATTATGCGCATCATTGACCTGCTGAGCATGTACAAGATGAATGTGCTGCATCTGCACCTGACCGATGACGAAGGATGGCGCATAGAGATTCCGGGGCTGCCGGAACTCACTGAAGTGGGAGCACGAAGAGGATACACCAAAGACGAGAGAGACTGCCTCTACCCTATGTACTCAGGCGGCTGGAATCCTGACGACAAAGAGGCATCAGCCAACGGATACCTAACAAAACAAGATTTCATTGAGATACTCAGATACGCCAAACAGAGATTTGTAAACATTGTCCCCGAGATAGACATGCCCGGGCACTCACGCGCTGCTATAAAAGCAATGGAAGCGAGATATTGGAAATATATTGACACAGACAAGGAGAAAGCAGAGGAGTATCTGCTCAGCGACTTTCAAGACACAAGCAGATACGTGAGTGCACAACATTACACAGACAACGTAATCTGCATAGCATTGCCTTCGTGCTACACCTTTGCCAAGAAAGTAATAGACGAGATTATGCAGATGTACAAAGAAGCAGATGCACCGATTAGTATTTTCCATGTCGGTGGTGACGAAGTGCCACGCGGTGCCTGGCTGGGTTCACCAAAGACAGGACAGTATGTGTTCGCACAGCGTATGGCAGCAGAGCCGGGAGCCGAATATAATCTGCCTTTTATGAAGAACGGAGAAGAGCTCTGCGCTACAGTCACGAGTACAGATGTTGCCAATCTGAAGGATAGTTTTCTTGAGACAATAGCAACAATACTGAGTGAATATGGAGTACAGACAGCAGGTTGGGAAGAGGTGGCATACCGCCAGGGTACCCCCAATCCACGCTTTGCAGGAAAAAACATACTGACATACGCATGGAACAGTGTGCCGGAATGGCGTGGCGACGAGAAACCATACCGTCTTGCCAATGCGGGCTACCCTGTGATGATATGCAGCGTATGCAACTTGTACATGGATATGTGCTATCTGAACCATGAGCAAGAGACAGGTCTGAACTGGGGAGGTTACGTGGACGAATATTGCAGTTTTGATCTTCGTCCCGACTCACTGTATCTGTCAGTTAGAAGAACTTTGAGGGGCGAAAACAGAGATTTAGGGAAATACATGAATAGCGACAAAACTATTTTGATTGCCGATTCGAGCAAAAATCTGCGAGGCGTGCAAGCACAACTATGGAGCGAAACCATACGCAATCCTGAACAACTGGAGCGCTACCTCCTACCCAAACTGCTTGGTACAGCAGAACGCAGTTGGAACAAACGCTGGCAAGGAAAATACGAAGAGGCACTGAACAACTACAATCTGCAACTAAGCAAATACGAATTGCCATACCTGAACCAGCAAGGCTATGCATTTCACCTTTCACAGCCAGGCATACATAGGGAAAGTATGAAGAGTTCGAGAGTGTATATGAACAAAGCTGTCGAAGGGGCAGAAATCCGTTACACACTTGACGGCACAGAACCGACTGAGCACTCCTTATTATATATAGGGCCTTTTGAAACAGATGCCCAACTCATTAATGCCTGCTGCTTTTACCTGGGAGAGAAGAGCAACGTCACACATAGTACGGTACAAACGGTTGAGTCGGAAACAGGTAATGAGCCACCAGAACCATCTACCTTTTAAAAAAAATATAAATACAACTATACACACTTGTGCAATCAAGAAAAAACAAGTATCTTTGCAAGCATAAATGAATTAACCCCTCGCTTTATGCAATCCACAGTCACCATTTTCTGCAAGAACACAGGCACGTATCATGAAGTGCCCCGCGGTTCGTCTCTGCTTGAAATCTACCAGTCGCTAAACATTAGCCTCAGTTTCCCCGTAGTTGCCGCTCGGGTAAACTATAAACTTGAAGACCTCAATTTCTTCATCTACATGCCCAAGGACATTGAGTTTGTGGATATTTCCTGTTCTGCGGGCATGCGATGCTATGTAAGGACTCTGTCGATGGTGATGAGTTGCGCTATTAGAGAACTATATCCTCAGGCAGACCTTCGAATTGAGCACCCTATCTCAAAAGGTTACTATTGCCGTATTCTTCAGAAAGACGAGAACGGGAAGACAGGCCTTATGGAGGTGACACCTCAAGTGATAAATGCAATAAAAGAGCGCATGCAACAGATAATAAAGGAGGACCGCACCATAGTCTGCGAGGAAAAACAGACAAAGGAGGTGATGCGCCTGTTCAAAGAACGCAATGAGACTGAGGTCAACCTGTTTGAGACGCTGGGTATGCCCTACAGCCGTTACTTCCGCATGGGAGACTACATCGACTACTACACCGGAGTATTGATGCCTTCGACAGGCTATCTAAACATTTTCGATGTAGAGCCGTATTTCGACGGAATGCTGATGCGTATTCCTTGCAGAAAAGACCCCAGCAGACTGGAGGACACCATTCAACAGGAGAAAATGTTCGGAATATTCAACGAGTATATATCCTGGAATCACCTGATGAAGATTGACAATGTGGCGGACTTGAATATAGCATGCCGCAAGAACAAGACTTTTGACATCATCAAACTAAGTGAGGCACTACAAGAAAAGAAGATAAGCCAAATTGCCGACATGATAGCTCACCGAGAGGGAGGCAGGCCTAAATTCGTACTTATTTCCGGTCCTTCATCATCGGGTAAGACCACTTTCTCCAAGCGACTGACTATACAACTGCGCGTGAATGGCATTATGCCTGTAGTCATCTCTATGGACAACTACTTTGTCAATCGCGAGGACACTCCTAAAGACGAGAACGGGGAATACGATTTTGAAGACCTGAATGCAATAGATTTGCCACTCTTCCGTCAACAACTGAGCGACCTGCTGGAAGGCAAAGAGATAAACCTGCCAACTTTCAACTTCGAAGATGGCAAGCGATACTATATGGGCAACAAACTCAAAATAGAGGAAGACAACATCATAATACTGGAAGGTATTCACGCATTGAATCCCCAGCTTATACCAAATATCCCGCGCGAAGCCACTTTCCGCATCTACGTATCGGCTCTTACCACTATCAATCTGGACAACCACAACTGGATTCCAACCACCGACACACGCCTTATACGCCGCATAGTCCGTGACTACCGCTACCGCAACTACTCGGCAAAGGAGACTATAGCCCGCGCTGCCAGTGTGCGTAGAGGTGAGGAGAAATGGATATATCCGTATCAAGAGAATGCCGACGTGATGTTCAACTCGGCATTGCTCTTCGAACTGGCAGTGCTGAAACGTCATGCCGAACTAATACTTGCCGAAGTGCCCAAGTATTGCGATGAATATACTGAGGCTCACAGGTTGTTGAAATTTCTGCAATACTTTGTCAGCATACCTGAGCGCGAGATACCGCCTACTTCATTGCTTCGTGAGTTTGTCGGCGGCAGTTCATTCAGGTACTGACAAATATCCACTGACAATAGCTCAAGAGGAGAGCATAAAAATCAAATACGCGCCGGTTTAGTTTTGCCGGCGCGTTGTTTTTGATATCAAGTTGACTCTCCGGTTGATAAAGCCCGCCATCACCATATATGAATCTTGCTTCGCAACATCAGGTGCCCCCCAACGCTTCCGGTTTTCATGCCAAGAATAGTCCAACTGTTTCCCCTGAGACCATATATACCCCCCTATATCAGACACTTCCGGCAAGACCCTTTCCCACTCTTGCCTATACAACTCGCAAAACTCAGGCATGAGAAGAAAGCGCGAGAAGAATGTCCCTCCTGCCCCCCACATCTGCCCAGACTGATGAGTAATATCAAACATCAATTGGTCGGGATTCTGGAAATAGACAAAATTTGAGCCGGCATATCCGAATGCCCAATCGAAATCCCACACAGGCCCCCACTCCAAAGGAGCTTCACTGCTTTTGCGGTAAAAGAATACACTTTTAGGGTGACCCAATTCAATGTTAAATACCAACTCATTCAATATCATGTACCTTACAAGAGACGGCATATCAATCAATGCGGACAACTTTTCAAAACTGGGATTAGGCCTTGCAAGCAACCTCTCCACCTTGAAAAACACAGACTTCAACTCATCCATAGCAATGCTATTCTCCGGTTTGCTCAGCATTACGGGCAATTTGTATATTGATGACGTCCACTTGTACTCTTTATCAAAATTCAGGTCTATCTCCGCCAGGAATCCACCTTTTAATGTATCTACTTCCACTCTGCCTTTGTGAACATCGATTTGCTCGGTAAGGAAATAGTTACCTTCATATTTGTCATTGAGGTAGAGTTCGACATGCTGCCCATGATTGGTAAAAGGCATTTGCATCTTTCTGGCGAGGGAGAATGCCACGTTGTTTGTCAGAAGGGTCACATCGAGTGCATTGGCAAGCAAAACCCATGTGCGGGCCTTATGCATTCCAAACAAAGGAGCAGACTCCGACAATTTTATCTTGTACGGTTTCTTCTTTTCCCACCAAGTGCTGTTGCCTCGACCTCGTATCTCCAGCGCACCTTTGATTGTAGTGCCGGAAACATTGAGCATGTATGTAGCAGGCAGGTATTTCTCTTTGTCCTTCACTATTCTGCCGCCAGCTATATCTATTTTCAATACCGGCAGCCCCGTTGTCTGCGGAGAGATGATGCTCACGGAGTACTTGCCCTGTGTCATCTGACTCGTATTACGCACAGTATACTCCACTACGCGCCCGGAGAAATTGCATGGAGTGATACCAGTAAGTTGTTCCTTGCCGTTTACATAAACCTCTCCATCGGCATAGAATGCGGGACGCAGGGTATCGATGCCCTCAATCCACTGCTGCGTCTGACAGGTAAAAGTGCGATTCACAGAGTCATATTCGAACTGAATATCTTCTTTTAGTTGCGGGTTATGTGCTGCCGCAATGCAGAATTGATGCATCAGTCTCTGCTCAGTATCGGCATAAACCGCCTCAGGCTGCTCTCTAACAGAACAACCTGCCAGCAACACAACAGCCAACAAAGACAGTATGTACAACCTTTTTCTCACAAACCAATGAAACTCCGGGAAAGAGCTATGAAGGCAGGATTAGTGATAATTATAGAAACCATATTTGTTTGGGTTCAAAGGTACAAATAACTTTTAGCATCTGCAAATTTTACAGGTCAGAATCATAGTATTTTTCTAACTATAAGGATTATACTATTATTTGTAGTTAAAATACTCTTAAAATAAGTCAAAGCATTATGCGTTTGACTGAAAAACTACAAAAGCATTGTGTATTATAAAAACTTTCATTATTTTTGCAGGCAAAAGATGCAGATAGAACCCGATTATCCAAATAAAGAAAATTGGTACCCGGTATTGCTGCAAAATGAAGATAATACTCATCAATAACCTTTTTACGTCTAATTATGAACAACAGAATCTCATTGCTCATTTTTGCCACACTATGCTGTTTTGCTTTGCAAGCCAAGGTTACACTTCCTTCTGTCTACACTTCGCACATGGTGCTGCAGCAGAACACTACTATCACTCTTAAAGGCAATGCCAAACCCAATTCCAAAGTCTCATTCTCAGGTCTGCCCGGTCAGGATGTAACCGTCAAAGCTGATGCCGACGGACATTTCACCATCGTATTCAGCACACCTTCTGCCGGAGGACCTTATCGTCTCTCATTCTCTGACGGCAAAAAACTTGTGCTTGAAGATGTGATGGTTGGAGAAGTGTGGCTCGGATCAGGACAGAGCAATATGGAAATGCCCATTGCCGGTTGGGGAAAGGTGAATAACTACGAACAGGAGATTCAGGATGCCGACTATCCTAACATACGCATTTTTCAAGTTAAAAAGAACAAGTCGCTCAACAAAATTGACAATCTCGTTTCAGAGCTTCCGCATACCGACGGTACAGTGGCTACCGGCTGGCAACGGTGTTCACCCGATGTCATTCCCGAATTCTCGGCTTTGTGCTACTTCTTCGCTCGCCGTCTAAGCACTCAACTCAATATCCCCATCGGTGTTATAAACTCCAGTTGGGGCGGCACGCCTGCCGAGTCGTGGATACGAGTTGAGCGTATGGCAGACATCATGGGATTCCAGCAAACGGTTTCCGATATGCTGGCAGTAGGACTTGATTCCGCACGTATATTTCAGAACTATGAAAAGCAGTACGATGCCTGGCATCGGAATGCAAGTCTTGTTGACCGCGATGCCAGTGCAGATGGTCAGCAATGGACCGAACCTGCTTACAACGACAACTCCTGGAGTGAGATGCAGATACCGCAAATGTTTGATGCCACAATCCTTCCGGGCTTCGATGGAGTCGTATGGTTTCGCAAGCAATTCGTCATTCAGGAATCATGGAAAGGCGATCTCACTTTACACTTGGGATACATCGATGATTACGATGACGTTTATCTGGATGGCAACATGATTGCTCATGGTTCGGGATATAATGTTCATCGTCAGTACACTATTCCTGCAGCAATGGCAACGCCAGGCTTGCACACTCTGGTAGTGCGCGTTCTTGACACAGGCGGAGGAGGTGGCATCTACGGCAACGTGGACGATGTGCGCATTGACCACCCGAAGAAGGGTTCCATAAGCCTTTCCGGATTATGGAAATACAGAGTCGGATGCAAACTCGACAAACTGCCCGCCCAACCTCTTTCACCGACAAGCCCTTGCTACCCTACCATGCTATACAATGCGATGATTAATCCACTGATAGATTTCCCTATGGCAGGCGTTATCTGGTATCAGGGGTGCAATAATGTAGGCCGCGCCCGGCAATATGAATCCCTCTTCCAGACACTTGTCACAGACTGGCGCATGCAGTTCCGTCATCCTGATATGCCATTCTATTTTGTTCAGTTGGCCAATTATCTTGCCGAGTCTGAGCTGCAGCCCGAGTCTGAATGGGCACTACTTCGTGAGGCACAGACCTCTGTCCTGCATCTTCCCAATGTTGGTATGGCAGGGAATATCGATTTGGGTGAAGCCAACGATATCCATCCCAAGGACAAAAAAGCGGTCGCTGCACGATTAGCCAATCTCGCTCTCAGAAGAACTTACGGAATGGATGTTGTATGTTCTGCGCCTGAATACGATTCATACACAGTGATTGATGGCCGTATGTACATCAAGTTTTCTGTTTCGGAAGACGGCTCGTCGCTTCTACCACTCGACAATGTGAAGGGCTTTATCGTGGCATCGACCGATGGCAGTTGGCACGTGGCTAAAGCGCGCGTCATTGCTTCCGACCAAGTGGAAGTCTGGTGCGACGATGTCCTTGTGCCTGTTGCCGTGCGCTATGCGTGGGCGGACAACCCTATATGCAACCTCCGGTCGGTAGACGGGTTGCCTGTCAATCCATTCCGAACAGACAACCGGTAGTGTGAAAGTTTACTTTTGCCACAAATGATTTGTATATTTGCAAAACTTTCAGTACTTTTGCAGCGAAATAGCTGGCAGGGAGTCGGCCAGATTGTTTCTCTCAAACCTGCCGTATGGCACACTTTTTGGCAATGAGATAATATGAAAAAGTTTTTTACAGCAATATCACTAATCTGCGCGGCAACTGCAGTGTTTGCCGGGGACAGCATTCCCCGTATCATAGAGCACATGCAAGAGCGCGTGACCATAGTGCAGGATTCTGCCATCACCCGTCTTATGCTTGACAAGCAGAACGGTGTTGAGAGAAAGCAAGTGGAGGTGCAGGGTTTCCGCGTGCAAGTGTTCTCAAGCAACAATCAGCAGAATGCCAAGACTGAAGCTTTCAGAATACAGAAACTGATAGAAAACAGCAACCTGGAAACAGAAATATATGTGCAGTACAACCCACCGTTTTGGAAAGTGAGACTAGGCAATTTCCGCACGCTGGAAGAAGCACAGCTGTTCAAGGAGGAAGTGGTGCGCACATTGCCAGAATTGCAAGGCGACACCTACCCCGTGCGCGACAAAATAACGGTAATGGAATAAGTCATATTTACTATTGGTGCTATAACTAATGCCAATAGTCAATCAAACCAATTGTCAGTAACAACATGGATTTACAAGCATTTGAGCCAAAGGAAGATATTACTCAGCAGATAGCCACGTTAGTAAAAGAGCAGCTCTGCATTTTGGGAGAAGACCCCGAGCGTGAAGGACTCAAAAAAACTCCACGAAGAATAGGCAAGAGTCTGCAGTTCTTGACCAAAGGCTACGAGGAAGACCCAAAAGCCATATTAAGCAGCGCACTTTTCGAAGAGGACTACAGGCAGATGGTTATAGTCAAAGATATTGATTTCTACTCACTTTGCGAACATCACATGCTGCCCTTCTTTGGCAAAGTGCATATTGCATATATCCCCAACGGCAGGATTACAGGGCTGAGCAAGATAGCACGCGTAGTGGACGTATTTGCACGCCGGCTGCAAGTACAAGAGCGCCTTACGACACAGATAAAAGAGTGTATTCAAGAAACTCTGGAACCGCTGGGAGTGATGGTTGTAATTGAGGCGGAACACCTTTGCATGCAGATGCGAGGTGTGCAGAAACAGCATGCAATGACCGTCACAAGCGACTTTACAGGCGCATTCAATCAAGCCAAGACAAGAGAGGAATTTATGAAATTGGTGATTAGCTAATGGTTACCGGTGACTGAAGATATCAACCTGGGGATTGTTGCCGTCAGCATAGATTCCGGCGGCAGAAAGAACAGAATAGAACAGATAGTCGGTGCGATAACGTTTCCGACTATTTTGTTTCAATGCCTCAGCTTTCTCAGGAAACAAAGCTGCATAACTGTCAGAATACCAAACCAACGCCGCCGGGCGATGCATCGCCTCGCCATCACCTGCATGGAGCCATTTGCCGTTTTCTCCCAACGACTCGCCATGATCGGAGAGATAGATAACAACAGCTGTTCTGTCCTCAAACCTACTGATGAGAGTATCGAGGAAATAGTCGAGATAGAGAATAGTGTTGTCGTACGAATTGAGCATCTGCTGCTCAGTGTTCTGTGTGACAATACGACTATCGGTCATAGGAGTAAACTGCTGCAGAGAAGGTGTAACATGATAGTTGTAGTACCAGTGGGAGCCGATAGTGTGGAGCACATACAAGTTCTTCCGTTTGTCCGTGTTTGCCATCAGTGAATCAACAGGAGGCAGAAGATCTTCATCGTACCAAGGATGATAGACATAAACCGACTTGTCAGCATTGGGAAAGATGGCAGTGTCTGCCTCATGTATGAAGTCGGTATAGGTGTGACCATAGTCCTGATTTGAAATCCACGAGGTGGCATAACCAAGGTCGGAGAATACCGAGATAAAAGAGCGTGTGGAAGCCGAGAGCGAAGGGTTGATGCTGTCAGCCATAGTGAGCAGATGCGGCACACTGGAGAGAGTGTTGGCATACTGACTATAGATATCAGGAAGAGAATACAGATTATGTCTTTCCCCGAGACGCGGACAGGTATTTACAGGGTAGCCGTTCAGTGATACATGGTCGGCACGAGCAGACTCACCAAGTACTACCACGATATCTAAGTCATCTACTGCCGACACTTCGTCTATCTTTACATCTGTACGCTGAACAGCCTCTCTGTTCATTGACAGATATTCCTTCATACTCACCACTACATTCATGGGATAACTCTGGTTGATACGTTTCTGGAGATAACTATTGAAAGAGTAGTACAGCAGAAAAGCTGCAACCGAGACCAACAGATGAATCCACTGAGCATTGAGAGTGAGCCGTTTCCATCTGTACAGCACAAAAAGAACTGCTACAAGCAGATTAAGCCCTACAAAGACAAACAGTTGCCACGACATGACACTGGCAACCGAACCTTTGGTAGTGTGAAACATGACGTCAACCATCAGGGGAGTGATAGTAGCATGATAGGCATATCTGTAGAAAGCCGTGGCAGCACCTAAAAGTGAGTATATCGGCAGAACAACGGCCGCAACATATTTGTTTAGAAGAAAGACATAAAGCAGCAGGAACTGCACCCCTCCAAGAATAGCGACATAGAGACCAATAGTAAGCACCCCACGAAAACCATTGACAGGGTCTTCAAGAAACTCAGGCAGAATGAAGCAAAGCGTTGCCCACAGGGAGGCAACGAGCACAAACAGAATATATCGGAAGGTTTGCTTCATCTACAGGCTATTTGATGATAAGGATTTTGACGAGGGCATATTGATTGCCTTCAGGCGAGACACACTGGGCAGTATATACACCTGAACGCACACGGTTGCCATTGCCATCTTTGCCATCCCATGTGGCAAAAGCTCCGAGTGAGGTAGCCTCTGCAACGAGAAGACCTGCGGGGTCGGTGATTTTCACCTTGGTTCCGTCGATGAGACCGGTGATGGTGATCATACCTTCGAAATTCTCACGCACCGGATTGGGGTATGCATACAATTGGTCATTGGGTATTTCGTCTTCGCCTTCGGCTGCGTTGCTCTGATAAGAGACGAGTCCGACACCGGTGCCCACAAACACTTCGCCGTTCTTCTTGTTTATAGCAAGAGAGACAACAGCATTGTCAGGCAGAGGAGAGTTGTCGGTGGTGAAATGTTCGATAGTCTCTGTACCATCAGCCGACATCAGATACAGACCTGAGTTCTGAGTACCAATCCATTTGCGATTGGCTCCGTCAACTGCAATAGCATTGATTCGCTCTTCTCCGAGCAGGTAGTCGGCAAGACCGCTACCATCGGTGCGCTCTATTATGACACGCCGGCATGCATTCGACTTGAACATGTCCTCCACGTTGGGAATAATGAAAAGGCCTTTGTCGGTTGCAACCCACAGTTCGTTGTTGTTATCCTGAACCATGTCATAGATGGCTTCATAGGCAACGGTCTTATTGTTTTGGTCAACAAACTCACGAAAGAAAGCAGTCTTATCATCGGTCGTACGCTCTAATGTACCATTATCATCGAGCACTCCTACACCGAGTCTGTCGTGGAAATAGTTGGCAAATATCTTGATATTCTTGTTCTCTTTGGCTGTCAGCAGATGCTTGGCGCGGTACATGGCAATAATGTCGGAGTGTTTCAGTTGGACCCATCGCTTGTCGGGTGTGAGCACACACATGACACTACCGTTTCTGTCTTCATTGATCATCCACAGGTTGCCATCTTTATCGTACATGAGAGCATCAACGAAAGTGGAGACTACGTCGGGCACCGTCTTGCCCCCTTTGAAAGGGCTGTTCTCGTTGTTGTACCATGTTGCAAACTCGTCGTTGCGGAACTCAAGCACTCCGGCTCCGAGCACTGCCACGAAGAAGTGAGTCACATCGTTCGGGTCGGCAACAATATCAACGCAGTCGGTAACGTTGCGTCCCAGAGTCTGCATGATATACTCTGAGTTGTAGTTTTTCCACTCACCGTTTTCATATATCATGACGGCAAACGGATTATAATACTTACCTGTCCAATATCCGCCGGGGACGACAAAGAGCCTGTCGGCAATCATGTGCATACGATATGGAGTGTTGACTGCAGGGCCGTTGGGTTTGTACTGATTATAAGTCCAGTTGCGGACATTCAACCGCCCCACTCCACTGGCACGGAAAGCGAACCAGTAAGTGCCGGAATACGAGTCATAGGCTACATCTTGCGACCCGGTGAAGTGGTTTATATGCTGCTCAACAGTGTCAGAGGTGAAAATGTCCATGCCCGAGGAATTGATAGCAAGCAGACTGCCGGACGAGGTGCGGAGAGCATAATACTTCTCTTTGTCAGCATAGACTTTCCACTGCGGAGCATCATATCGGTAGATAGTGCTGTCAAGCAACAGATAGAGACTGTTGCCGAGGTTTTGTGCAGCCATTGTCTTGCCCGATACAGGCAGGGGGACTGACTGCCAATAGTGATAATCGATTTTGTTTTTACCCAGTGCAGCACTGTAGAGCATATCGTCGGAGACTGCATAGAGAGTGTCGGAAGAGAGAGCAAGACGCTTTACATTGACAGAGGACGCATCCTTGCCTATATAGAATGTCTCTTTGAGTTCGCGGTGCGAGAGATCCAGTTCAAGTATGCCAAAAGTCATAGCAAGATAGGCTGTCTTGCCATCAATGACGATATCTTGCACCGTCTTGTTTTCTCCCGTACGGGAGTGGTACAGGTCGCTGATATTATACACTTCGGAAGTGGCTTCGTCAAGCAGATCGAGGTTGCCGTCTGAATAGGCAATAAGCAGTCTGGAGGTTAAACGGTCGAAACATATCTTTGTGATATTGGAGGACGTCAGACCCGTAAGTTTGTTGTAATACTCGATAGTACCATCCTCTTTGTCGACCGACATGAGCGAACCGTAACTTAGGGCATACACCTTGCTGTTTCCGGTTTCCACATTACTCACATATCCGTAAGCACTATGCATCTGCCATCCGCCCATAGGCAGTTGGGCAAACAGAGAAACTGAAAGAAATGACAGTATAATAAGAAGTTTGTGTTTCATACCGATAAGGATGGCGTTAGTTTGAGAAGTCCTACTTGTTTTTTCGCTGAGACTATATGGTCTCACAACTGCAACAATCTTGCCAATGCCTGCATTGCACGGGCACGATGACTGATCTTGTTTTTTACTTCTTCTCCGAGTTCTGCGAATGTCTCCGTGTAGCCCTCAGGAATGAAGAGGGAGTCATAACCAAAGCCTTGCGTACCGTGTTCTTCGGTTGCGATAGAGCCGTTGACGATACCATCAACTTGCTGAACCTCACCGTCGATAATCAAGGTGACTACGGTGCGGAAGCGTGCCGAGCGGTCGGTGACACCTCGCATCTCCTGAAGCAGTTTCTTGCGGTTATCGGCAGGAGTGGGATGCAGACCGTCATGACCGGCATAGCGGGCGCTATATACTCCGGGGGCACCGTCAAGAGCCGACACTTCAAGACCGGTATCGTCGGCAAAGCAGTTGACATGATACTTGTCGAAGATATACCTGGCCTTCTGCAGAGAGTTGCCGCTGAGAGTGTCCGCCGTCTCGGGTATTTCTTCGTGGCAACCGAGCCGGTCAAGACTGACTACCTCAACCTTGCGCCCGAGTATTTCTTGTGCCTCAGAGAGTTTATGCTGATTGTTGGTTGCAAATACGAGTTTCATAATACAGACTGATTACTTTAACTATACGGTTATTTCTTTGCTGCACCTTGCTTTGCCTGACGTGCTGCACGCCAGTTTATTATGATCAAGAGAACCAGCATGGTCAGGAAGATTAGCGAGAACAAAGGACGCAGCTCGGGAGTAAGTCCGCCTTTGCGGGCATCGGCATAGATGAAAGTGGAGAGAGTGTCGAGTCCGCCGCTACCTTTGGTAAAGAATGTCACACCGAAGTCGTCGATACTGAGAGTGATGCTGAGAATGAATCCGCTGAGCATACCCGGCCAGAGTTCAGGCATCATGACCTTGCGAAGTGCCTGAAACGGAGTGGCCCCCAGGTCGAGAGCAGCCTCGTAGATATTCGGATTCATCTTCGTCAGTCGCGGCATGACAGATAGTACAACGTACGGAGTGCAGAACACCACATGCGCAATAATCACCGTTGTAAGTCCCCGACTTATTCCGAGAAACACGAACAGAAGGAAGAGTGAGATACCTGTGAGTATGTCAGGGTTGATCATCGGAATAGAGTTGAGAAACTGAATAGCCTTACGCTGCTTCTGACGCATGTTGTATATTCCTATTGCTGCAAGTGTACCCAACAGAGTGGCAAACGTGGCAGCCACGACAGCGATGAGCAGAGTGTAGAAGAGCGAGTGGTAGAGGTTAGGGTCGACATGCACTTGTGCCACACGGTCGTAGCCGGTGAAGAGGTTCTCGTAGAGTTGCACGGTGAATCCTGTCCAGTTGCCGAACACTTTGCTCTTCGTAAAACTGAAGACTATGATAAGCACTATTGGTGCATACAGAAGCAGAAGCAGGAACCAGAGATACGACTGGGCCAGTACACGCTTGACAGTGAGGCTGCGCTCACGGCGACGGGCTTCAAGTTGTGCAGAAGTGGGTGTCTGTTTCATAATATGCCTCCTCTCGAATCTGCTTCCTCATTGTTGCCGAAGAAGCTGGTTAGACCTATGATGATAAGCATGATGAGCGAAAGGGCAGCACCGTAGTTCCACATCTGCAGTCCGCCCTCACCGAAGGCGCGCTGAATCAGAGAACCGAACAGGGTAATCTTGTTCCGGGTGAGAAGCTCCGCTATTGCGAAAGTGCTGACAGTGGGCATGAACACCATGATGATGCCGCTATAGATGCCCGGCATCGACAGAGGCAGAATAACCTTGGTGAACACCTCACGCCCGTTGGCTCCGAGGTCGTGCGCTGCCTCTATGAGCGACTTGTCCATCTTCTGAAGAGTGTTGTAGATAGGATAAATCATAAAGGGCAGAAAGTCGTAGCACATACCGTAGAGCAGTGCGCCTTCGCCAAGAGGTATGCCGAACATGTTGAACAGTTCCACCGTGGCTATGGTGCGCAGCAGAAAGTTGATCCACATCGGCAGAATGAAGAGCATCGCCATCACTGCAGGTGTCTTCAGTTCGGCTGCTGCCATTATGTACGCGGCAGGGTAGCCGAGCAACAGACAGATGATAGTGGTCAGCAGGGCTATGGCAAGAGAGTAGATGAATGTGTTTACCGCTTCTGTAGTATTGAAAAACTGTATGAAGTTCTTCAGAGTGAAATGTCCTTGAGGGTCAGTAAAAGCATAGACCACAATCAGAACCAGAGGCAGTACCACGAAAAGTACCAGAAACAGCACATAAGGCCATGCCCACGTGCGCCTGCTATTGATTAATGTAGCCAGTTTATTCATGATCGTATTTCGCTATTCTTTTTTGTCCAGAAGGATTGACTCCGGATTGATAACTATACCTACGCGGTCGCCTTTGTCCCACACGTCTTTGGTATAGACATATATGTCATTGCCCTCGTCTGTGCGGATGGTGAGATTATAGTGGTTGCCCTTGTAGAGGATAAAATGAACTTCGCCCGAGAGGGTGCCCTCTTCTTCGTGGTCTTGCAGATCCACCTCTTTGAATGGCACGCGCACTTGTACCTTGTCGCCCGCCTGAAAGGGTGACAGCTGGTCCTCGCTGACGTCCCACTCCGCATCGATAAAGCGCACCTTGCCGTTCTTCAGCACTTCACCATCGAAATAGTTGAAGATATAGCGCTCTTTCTTCATCACCTGTATGTCTTCCGGCTTGACCAGCATACCCACTCTCGTACCCGGGCGGAACTCGTGGTAGTCCTGTACCATAAACTCGTAACCGTCGTCTGTCAGAACAGTCATCTCATAGTGCACACCTTTGAAGATGCTGCTCTGAACTATGCCGTACCACTTGGTGAAGTTGCCCTTCGGAATACGGTCGTCAGGGTCATAATCCTCCTGCTGAGCCTCGATAGAAGCTATCGAATCACGGCTCGACTTCGACTCCCAGATATAGATGTCTTCCGGACGGACGACTACATCTACAGGCGCATTCTCGCCGAAACCCTCGTCGATACAGTCAAACTCCTTGTCGCAGAAAGCTACACGGCGGTCGCGTATCATGGTCGCACTCAGTATGTTGCTCTCTCCTATAAAGTCGGCGACAAAACAGTTGACCGGCTCGTTGTAGATGTCGGTAGGAGTGCCTATCTGCTGTATCCTGCCTTCGTTCATCACCACTATACGGTCCGAGAGGGTCAGAGCCTCTTCCTGGTCGTGAGTGACGTAGATGAACGTTATACCCAGTTTCTTGTGCATCTCCTTCAGCTCAAGCTGCATGTCTTTGCGCATCTTCAGGTCGAGGGCTGCAAGAGGTTCATCAAGAAGCAGCACCTCAGGCTGGTTGACTATTGCACGGGCTATGGCGACACGCTGCTGCTGACCACCCGAGAGCGAGTCCACATCACGGTATTCGTAGTCCGTCATGCCCACTGTCTTCAAGGCCTGCTTTACCTTCTTGACTATCGTGTCTTTGTTCAGCTTCTTCAGCTTCAGGCCGAATGCTACATTGTCAAACACGTTCAGATGAGGAAATAAGGCGTATTTCTGAAACACCGTGTTCACCGGACGCTTGTGAGGAGGTGTCTGCGTGATGTCCTCCCCTTTCAAAAGAATATCCCCCGAAGTGGCGACCTGAAAGCCTGCTATACAGCGCAGCAGGGTTGTCTTGCCACATCCGGAAGGACCTAAGATGGTTACAAACTCGCCTTTCTCTACCGAAAGACTTACATTGTCAAGGGCGAACTTGCCGTCTTCAAACTGCTTCGAGACATTGTTCACCTCAATAATGTAATTCGTATTTTGCATTACTGATAAGTGATTTTATGTATTTCTATGGAACTGTAAACTTGAACCGCATAAATTATGTTGTTGGTTTCAGGGTGCAAAGATAGGGGAAAATAGTCAAATACACAAACATTATCTCACTATTTTCTTCCCGTTCTGAATGTATATGCCGCACGGCAGGTTGTCTGTGCTTGTGACAAGGCGGCCGTCTATGGTGTATATCGGAGAGCCGGTCTGCAACGGAGACTCCCCGCCAGGCAGCTGCTCCACACCCGTAGTGATGCCGCGAAGCGCCTGAAGTGAGAACAGCGCTTCCGACACCTTACCCGTGTTGGGGTTGAACAGACCATGATTGTACCACGGCTCATACACGCTGTTCTTGTACGGGTTCTCCTCAGGAAACCAGTACAGGATTCCCTTCATATACTCCATCTTCTCGGTGGCTGTCACAAGGTCATCCAGAAACTTCTTCTGGCCTTCGGGCGAAGCAGGCCATTTATCGGTGAAGTCATACGTCGCACTCTCAGGATACCAGTTGTTATAGTAGCCCGTCTCTACAAGCATGATATCCTTGAAGGGGAACAGCGAATGAAGGTTGCCCAGCGTAGATGTCAGCTTGCTGATGTTGTCGTGCCACTCAGGGTAGTAGCTCAGACCGATGATGTCGTAGTCAAGAGAGGAGAGGCGGTTGTAGATCTTCTTCGTGCCCTCCAGATTGTTCGTGCGCTCGGTGTGGATGATTATCTTTGCCTCAGGGCATATCTCACGGCATGCCTTGCCCGCCTCACTGAGAAGCTTCTTCAGGCGGTCCCAGTTCGCGTCTTTGTCGTAGTGGCAATAGTAAGTCCGCGTGCCGTTAGGGCCCCACAGCATACCGTAAGATATCTCGTTGCCCGTCTGGATAAAGTCGGGAGTGGCACCCGCCGACGTCATACGCTCAAGCACACGCTTCGTATAGGCGTACAACGTGTCAGGCAGAGCAGCATCGGCAACAGAAGTCCAGACTGCAGGTATCCACTGAGCCTTGGGGTCCGCCCATGTGTCTGAATAATGGAAATCGAGCATCAGACTCAGACCCGCATCCTTGATGCGCTTCGACAGACCTGCGACATAATCCAAGTCCTGCACCACACCCGTCTCCTTGGTCGGATTAACAAACAGACGCACACGGGCGATATTGAAACCCGCCTCGTCGCGGAAATACTCGATAAGGTTCGAGATACGATTGCCGCTGCGGTCAAGATACTGAACGTTGGCCTTCTCGTAAGAAGGAACCATAGAGATGTCGCCGCCGACATATCGCTCCTGACCGGAAACAACAAGAGAGACAACAAGCAGAACTGAGAGAATCGATTTGCGTGCCATAACGGATTAGTTGCAGAGGGTTGCTACAAAAAAGGTTAATATGTTTGTTTCACATACGGGGAACCTACGCATGACGAAACATTCCCCAAACAGACCGCAAAGGTAAGAAAAAAAACTGAATCCGGCAACACACAACACAACAAACATAACATACATAACCGACAAACACAAAATCCGACAAATCGTTAAAACCAGACATTGCTCACACTTTGCTTAGAGTATGCTTGACGCATGCTTGGCGCACATGTCCGAAATGCGACTTTTTGTTAAATTTCCCGCCGGGGGGTACCCCTGAGCACTGAGAGTCGGAAAATGACAAAAGCAGAGTCGGAGACCCTGCTTTTGTTGTCTTTGGGAAAAACCCGCGTACGCCACGAAGGCGCAACAAGATTCCCGGAAGATTACTTGCGGTTGCGGTTGCCGTAGCGCGACATGAACTTGTCAACGCGGCCTGCGGTATCCACAAGTTTGGACTTGCCGGTGTAGAAGGGGTGAGAGGTGTTGGAGATTTCCAGCTTGATAAGCGGATAGGTAACACCGTCGATCTCGATTGTATCCTTCGTGTTGGCAGTTGAACGGCTGAAGAACTGGTCGCCGTTAGACATATCTTTGAATACTACAACACGGTAGCTTTCCGGATGAATTCCTTTTTTCATAACAGTTTCCTTTCTTTTTAATTATTCAGCAGCAACAACTGTGAATTTCAGTTCAGCCTTAACTTCTTTGTGCAGTTTGACAACAGCGGCATATTCGCCAAGTTCCTTAACCTCCGGAACTGTGATGAGCTTGCGGTCAACATCAAGTTCGAGAGCCTTGAGTGCGTCAGCCAGTTGCAGCGAGGTGACAGCACCGAAAATCTTGCCGTTCTCGTTAGCCTTCTGCTCGATTTTGAGCATGATGGTCTCCAGCTTCTGGGCCAGAGCCTCAGCGTCAGCTTTCTGCTGAGCGAGTTTGCGAGCCTGCTGCTTCAGGTTTTCTGACAGCTGCTTGCGATTGCTGTCGTTGGCAATCACTGCGAGGCGGTTGGGGATAAGGTAGTTGCGACCGAATCCGTCACGTACCTTTACGATATCGTTCTTGTAGCCGAGGTTATCGACGTCTTGAATAAGAATTACATACATTGTCTTGTCCTCCTACTTTTTATTTCATCATATCGGTTACGTAGGGCAGCAATGCCAAGTGACGTGCACGCTTAACTGCCTGAGCGACTTTGCGCTGATACTTGAGCGAAGTACCGGTCAGACGGCGGGGAAGAATCTTACCCTGCTCGTTGAGGAACTTCTTGAGGAACTCAGGATCTTTGTAGTCGATGTAACGTATACCGCTCTTCTTGAAACGGCAATACTTTTTCTTCTTAACATCCTTCTGCTGAGGAGTCAGATAACGAAGTTCTTCTGCCATGGCTTAAACCTCCTTTTTTTGATGAGCGTTGCGACGGCGTTCAGCATACTCGAAAGCGTACTTGTCGAGACGGAAAGTCAGGAAACGGATAACGCGCTCGTCGCGGCGGTAAGCAGTCTCCAGAGTAGCAACTACTTCAGGTTCAACATCGAATTGCAGCAGGGCATAGAATCCCGTTGTTTTGCCCTTGATAGGATATGCAAGCTTCTTCAAGCCCCACTCCTCACGGTTGAGAATCGTTGCTCCGTTCTCCTTGAGCAGATCCTCAAACTTGTCTACCGCTTCCTTCATCTGTGGTTCAGACAAAACGGGAGTCAAGATGAAAGCGGTCTCGTAATGGTTTAACATAAGTTTGTTTGTTTTGTTTTAGTTAATACGTATGCTGCCTCGGACATGCCGCCGCAACATTCCATACGGCAAGTGCTCTTGACGCACTGCGCGAAATGGGCTGCAAAGGTACAACAATTATTTTGATTACGCAAATATCTTTTGAAATAATCTTGACATTTCGGAATTTTAGGGGGGAGTGCGAATTGGTGATTTCTTATCCTCGCTATGCTCGGAACGAGCTGAAAAGTTGCAGTATTTGCCATACGGAGAGATGTGGAGGAATTAGCAGCATAAGGTAGAAAAATACGTGCCGAGACAGTACGGCTAATGGATCTACAGACCATAATCAGTGCGAATGTACACTCGCAATATAACAAGCAGAGACGGGGGGCTGCTGCCGTCTCTGCGTATGAAGGAAGAAACAAAAGTTCTGATTTGAGTGTGCGAACTACAGAATAGTATTATTTCACCTCCGCCCCGAGCAGATTGTAGCGTTTGCCATTGTGGTGGATGTAGAGAGTGCCATCGTTCAACATTTGTTTGTCCTTGGAAGTGGAATTTTGTATATCATTAACATCTGATGTCTCTGCGCAGATTCCTTCTTTTGCTTCATGAAGAAGGACATCCCCCTCTGAGCAACATACATATGTATAATCTGCCATCATCTCAACAATAAATGGGCGTGAAAAACCACAGGTAATATTTCCTACATATTCCAAATCTGTACCTCGACGATCATATGATATCCTCCTTGCTTTTCTTCCATCAAGAAGAGTTACTACTTCTACGTCTGTAACCATAGCATAATATGTCTGCTCCGAACCTTGACGGCCATCTATTAATAATCGAACTTTATCTCCCTTCTTTACACTATAGTCATATATCAACACTTCGTGAACTTTTTGTTCCAACGGGTCCCATGTATAGCAATATATCTTATCGCCATCTTCACGAATAGGTACATTATCTACAATTCGATATTTCACATCGTCAATAAGAGTGTCCCCAGTCACGCACATTTCTACTAAATATTTACAAGGTTTGGTGCATTCTGCATAGTGAATATATACTTTCCATCTTATATCATTGGTCAGATATTTGTATTTAATCGAATCTTCAGTGGCCATCCCCGAACTACAACAAACTATAACTAATATTATATAAAAATAAAATCTTAACTTTTTCATATTTATATTATTTTTAAGTTGGTGTAAATTTTAACAATTATCATTTATTAATTATCTTCAAATATTTATTATTCATTTTGAATTAAGAGGGTAGAATTATTATCCATATTAAAGTTAGATTCGATAATCACTTCATTGCAATACTCAAGAGTAAGATTTGCATTTTGCAATTGAATATTTCTTAAATATATTGAGCCTTCGGATATTGTTGCATTTCCTATTATAGTTAAATCACGAATGTTTTGCTGATGTGCCATCGGATATCTACTTGAATGATATGCTGCCTCCCTTATTCTCGCATATTGTTCATCTGTAAAATGATTCCGGCACGACCTGTAGTATGTATATGCCATTATATTCGTAGGATCAGGATCATATAAATCACCTCGAGCATCTGTAAGAGTTCCAACATATTGACATGAAGAGTTTACTAATGTAAAATCATTAAGATTTCGGGGCAAAGGTATGCAATATATTTCAATAAAGCAAATAAAATAAGAAGAAAAGTTAAATTAGTGTTATATTCCATGACATTCATTCAATAATCCATAAGAAGCAACGCGGGGTAAAATGTTTGTGCGTAGTGCTTTGTTGTCACAGTTGTTGTCAGATTTACAGTTTTCTTCATTATTATTCCTAATAATTATATATAGAAAGCACTTAATCTCAGTGCCTTGCGATTAATCAGGTGCCACGGCCTGCTTTTTGCCGGGTGCCTGTAGTCATTTCCTTCCGATATGACAACAAAAACAGGCTTTTCCACCCTTCTTATGAGAACATATTTTACAAAAGGACGAAAGAAACGAAATATGCAAATACATCACCGGAAGTAGAGACAAAACAAATGTACCGGTCTAAAAATTGCAATAATTTTGCATAATGCCGAATTATTATTATCTTTGCATGCTAAAAGAATGGTTACGGGTTACGGGTTACGGGTTACGGGTATTGGGGGAGCGCCAAGATGAAAGAAAAAGACTAATTGTACTCATTACTATCCACTAAAAAAGGACCAAAAAACTATAAAACCCTATATAACAATAGTCTACAAAAAAGAACCGCTAATTTTAGTGGACACTAAAGATTTGTACTATAAAAACATAAAATCATGATTTACAAAATAACATTACTCAACGACGAAGTGGACGGCTTCAAGCGTGTGTTTGAGTGCGACGCAGATGCCACGTTTCTCGAACTGCACAAGGCTATTCTTGCCTCATGCAAGTATCCTGACGACCAGATGACCTCTTTCTTCATGTGCAACGACCGCTGGGAGAGAGAGCAGGAGGTGACACTGGTGGAGATGGAGAGTTCGTTTGAATATGACAACATGGTGATGGAGAACACCCGTCTGAGCGACCTCCTGACAGAGCCCAAGCAGAAACTGGTGTACGTGTTCGACCCCATGTTCGACCGCTATATGTTCGGCGAACTGGCTGCTATACTGCCCGGAACAAAAGAGGGTGTGGCATGTACAGAACAGAAAGGCAAAGCACCAAAGCAACTCGAGACCGAAGACATACTCAACCAGAAGACGAGCGACCTTGACATTGACGAAGACTTCTACGGCTCGGACCAGTATGACGCCGACGAGCTCGACCCCGAAGGATTCGGCGACATGAACTTCGACGACTCAAGCCTGTTCTAATTCATAATTCATAATTCATAATGCATAATTAAAAGTCGAAGTCGAAAGCATTATGAATTATGCATTATGCATTATGCATTATGAAAACTCTGCTGGTGATATTCGGTCCTACGGGAGTGGGCAAGACTGCTCTCGCGATTGATGTGGCCAAGCGCCTGCAGACAGAGATAGTGAATGCCGACTCACGCCAGATATACAGAGAACTGCCCATAGGCACCGCCGCACCCACCGAGGAAGAGCAGAAACTGGTCAAACACCGGTTCGTCGGCAACCGCTCAATAACAGAAGACTACAATGCCGGCATGTACGAAAGAGAAGCACTGAGCGTCATCAGCGAGCTGCACAAACAGCACGACACGGTAGTCCTCACCGGAGGCAGCATGATGTACATAGACGCCGTATGCAAAGGTCTGGACGAACTGCCCGCTGTCAGCGAGGCCACAAGGGCGAAGGTGCAACAGCAGTACAGGGAAGGAGGAATAGAGTGGCTGCAACAGGAGGTGCAGAAGTCGGACCCCGAATATTATGCAATAGTGGACAGGCAGAATCCGCAGCGGCTGATTCACGCAATAGAAATAACCCGTCAGGCAGGAGTGCCCTACTCCGCACTGAGAAGCGGAAAGAAGGCACAGAGAGACTTCAGAATAGTACAAGTGGGACTTTATCGGCAACGAGAAGAACTATACAGACGAATAGACCAACGCGTGCTTGACATGATGCGTCAAGGGCTTGAAGAGGAAGCAAGACTGGTGTACCCTCTCAGAGGAATAAACAGCCTCAACACCGTCGGATACAAAGAGATGTTCGACTATTTCGACGGCAACACCACACTCGAAGAGGCAATAGCACTCATACAACAGCACTCGCGCAACTATGCAAAGCGCCAGATGACATGGTGGAAGACACCGAGGGGAGGGAATAGCGAACAGTTAACAGCGGACAGTGATATACACTGGTTTGATGCCACAACGGTAAAAACAGAAGACATACTAAACTTGATATGAACAGACATCTTTATATAACAACTATTGTTCTGCTTGCAGCATTAGTGAGCAGTTGCAACAAAGGCGAGATAGACTTCACCTATTCACCCGAAAACCCGAGATGCGGGCAGACCGTCAGTTTCTCCAACAGCAGTACCAAAGGCGACACCGACAGCAAGTGGGAGTGGGTGTTTGGCGACGGTGCCACATCTACTCTGAAAAACCCGAGCAAGATATACCGAAAGGCGGGTATATATATGGTCACACTCACCCTTGACGGCAAGAAACACCAGCGTGCCGCAAAAGAGATAAGCGTATTCGACTCCATACCCACATTCGCCATCAGCTCCGAGAAAATCGGCACATACAAAGATGTGACTCTCACTCCGCTTACATACAACCCCTACAACCTGAATCTGGTGTACGAATGGACTTTGCCCAAGGATGCAGTGGTAGTGGACAGCATCTCAAAAGGCATCACCATATTTTTCAAGGAGGACGGCGAGAAAGAAATCGAACTGAAGACTGTTCTCGGCAACGACACCACAGTCACCAAGAAGACATTCAACGTATATTCCACACCTGCACCCTCGCTGCTGCTCTCCACTCACGACGGGCACATACTACGGCAGAAAATCTACGAGCGGGCACTGTCTAACCCCGACACCATCACACCCAAAGTGATTCAACTGGGCAAAATAAGCCGGCTGATTGTTGACGGAGACAACCTATATATTTATAATATGTCTGACGCAGCCGACGGAGCTATATACGTGATGAATCTGGAGACAAACACGGTTGAGGCAGTGATAAAGACCGCAGGCAGCCAGACGGACAGCCTCTATGCCACCGGAACTCTCAACAACGGCTTCATCTACTTCACCCTGAAGGGCAACAAGGCTATCTACCGCGTTCCTGCCACTACCCGAGGCGCACAATTCACCGACGGCAAAGACCAGCTGTTCGCCGCAGAGAGCGAACTGAAAGACTTCAGGAGCGGAGACTGCGGAGGAATAGACATATACGGGCAACTGATATATATAGGTGCGGAAAACGGCATCTACCGTTTTGCCGAGACCGACATCAATAGCGGCAGCACTCCGCAGACAGAACTGATAGACGGAGGAAAGATACAGAACCTGAGAATTGACCGGATGACGGGAAAAATATATTCGGTTGAGGAAGACAAACTGACGGTAAGAAACATAGACGGCAGTTTCCCCGTAGAAATAGACAAACATATCAAGTCGGCATACAGCCTCAACATAAACAACAGTCTGAACTACGTTATCTTCAACCAGAAGGACCTGATACTGGCACTTTATCTCATTCAAACCCGCAACAACACATACACCTCCACCCAGCAGATATTGAGCAAACAAGATGCCGTAGCACTGGCTATAGACGAGAAGGAGAGAGAGTAGTTGATCGTTAATAGCGAATAGTGACAACAGCGCAAGCGGTCTGACATCTAATATCTATCAATAAAAGAAATAAATGCAACCCGAATATATATTTGAAACCAGCTGGGAGGTCTGCCAAAAGATAGGCGGCATATACGCAGTTCTCTCCACACGTGCCGCCATAATGCAAAAAGAACATAAAGACAAGGTATTCTTCATAGGCCCGGACCTGAACAAAGACAACCGGTATTTCAAAGAGACACACTCGCTGCTTGCCGACTGGCAGAAGCAAGCTGCGCAAGAAGGCTTGAAAGTAAGAGTAGGCCGCTGGCTGGTACCGGGTAAGCCTATAGCCATACTGGTTGATTTCAACAACTTCTACAAAGACAAAAACCGCATCTATTTCCACAACTGGGAGCGCTTCTCTGTCAACTCTATTGCCGCCTACGGCGACTACGACGAGTCGTCTGTCTTCGGCTACGCCACAGGTGTGGTGATGGAGAGTATCTACCGCTTCTACCACATGGAGAACACCGCTGTGGTGGCACACTTCAACGAGTGGATGACCAGCTTCGGACTCTTCTACGTAAAAGAGCACATGCCAAAGGTTGGCACACTCTTTACAACTCACGCCACCAGTATAGGCCGCAGCATTGCAGGCAACGGCAAACCGCTGTATGACTACTTCTCAGGCTACGACGGAGACCAGATGGCTCAGGAACTGAACATGGTGTCGAAACACTCCACAGAGAAGCAGGCAGCCATCAACGCAGACTGCTTCACTACCGTCAGTGAGATTACCAACAAAGAGTGCAGACAACTGCTCCGGAAACCTGCAGACGTGGTCACTCCCAACGGCTTCGAGAGTGAGTTCGTACCCAAGACGGAGACCTCGCTCAGGGCTAAACGCGCTCAGGCAAGACAATGTCTGAGACATGCCGCCGAGCAAGTGCTGGGATACCAACTCGACAACAATGCACTGTTTGTGGCTATCAGCGGCAGATACGAGTGGAAAAACAAGGGCATCGACATCTTCATCGAGTCGCTCAAGAAGCTGCAGCAAGACGGTGTGAGCAAGCAAGTGGTGGCATTCATCATGGTGCCGGCATGGATTAGCGAGAACAATTCGCAGCAAGAATCACCCTCCAACGTCACCACCCATCAGTTGCGCGAGCCGCAGAACGACCCTGTACTCAACACCATGCTTTGGCTGGGCATGCAAAACAAGGAAGAAGACAGGGTGAAGGTTGTCTTCATACCTTCGTATCTCAAAGGCGATGACGGTGTGCTCAACATGACATACTACGACCTGCTGACAGGTCTCGACCTTACCGTCTTCCCTTCCTATTACGAGCCTTGGGGCTATACTCCGCTGGAGAGTATCGCCTTCCACGTGCCAACCGTCACCACCTCACTGGCAGGATTCGGGCAATGGGCAAGAGAGAACCGGAGCATGAACCGACGTGAGACAGACCCGCTGCTGTTCGGTCTCAGCCGGGAGAAGACAGAGATAGAAAGCGGAGTGGCAGTGGTGGAACGCACAGACAGCAACCGCGACCAGGTAATCAACAATATCGCCCATATCATTGCCGACTATGCAAGTCTGGACGAAGCCGAACGTGCCGAGGCACGCCGCGCCGCCGCACAACTGGCAGAGAAAGCCGAGTGGAGCCACTTCTTTGAGTACTACAGGTTAGCTTACAGTTTCGCACTCAGAAACAAAAACTAAAACTACCCACCTACATACAAACATATAAACAAATTAAGGCAATGAACCCGCAAGTTCATCGCCTTAATTATACAGGAGTCACTCTTCTTACCCTATCCAGCGAACATAGCAGAAGTCCATGCGGTGAGGCAGATCCACGTTCTTGGGGAACATGCGGAAACCGAACTTCAGACCGCCGGCATAGTCGAGCAGATACTCTGTCTCAAAGCGCATACGGCTACCCTCGGCCTTCACCAGTTTAAGCTCCTCAACCTCATACAACTTGTCGTTGTTGTGAGTGGAAGTGCGCACTGCCACAAGCTCCACTCCGATACCGTTGTCGTTCAAACCCTTGGTGTCAATCTCGACAGCCAATTTGTATTTGTCACCCACATTCGGGTTCTGAAGCATTGCGTCGGGCATCTCTACCGACAGCACTTCTATCTCGTCCCAGTGCTTAGCCACGTTCTCTTTCCATGCAGCTATCTCACGGGCTTTCTTGTAGTTGTCTGCCACAAGATACTCATGACGCTTAGCCTGCTTGTTGTAGAACTTCCGGAAATAGTCGTCCATCATGCGCTTTGTGGTGAAGCGCGGAGTGATTTTGGTCACAGAGTTCTTTATGGTCTGAATCCAATCAGGCGAATAGCCTTTTGAATTGCGTGCATAGTACATCGGTATTATCTCCTTCTCCAGCAGCATGTAGATGGTAGCAGCATCCAGTTGGTCCTGGTGAGCCTGGTTCTCGTAGGTACGCTTCTCCGTCAGAGCCCAGCCTGCACCAGGAACATAACCTTCAAGCCACCATCCGTCAAGCACAGAGAAATTGAGCACGCCGTTCATCTGAGCTTTCTCACCCGAAGTACCGGAAGCCTCAAGAGGACGGGTAGGGGTATTGAGCCAGATGTCGACACCTGAAATCAGGCGTTTGGCAAGACGCATATCGTAGTTCTCAAGGAAGATAATCTTACCGAGGAACTGCGGCATACGGCTAATCTCAATGATACGTTTGATGAGAGCCTGTCCGCCACCATCGGCAGGGTGAGCCTTGCCGGTGAAGAGGAACTGAACAGGACGGTCGGGGTTGTTAACCAGCTTGTCCAAGCGCTCAAGGTCGGTGAACAGCAAGTGTGCACGTTTGTATGTTGCAAAGCGGCGACCGAAACCGATAATCAGCGTCTCAGGACTCATCTCGTTGACGGCGCGGACGATACGAGCAGGGTCACCTTGCGACTTCATCCATGTCTCGCGGAATTGCTCCCTAATATAATCTATCAGTTTGCGCTTTAGAGCCATACGTGTCTCCCAGATCTTTTCTTCCGAGAGGTCGTTGAACGGAGCCCACATCTTAAGATTAGACTGGTCTTTGTACCACTCCTTGGGGAAGGTCTCGAAATAAACTTTTTTCCACTCAGAGGCAGCCCATGTAGGCATGTGTACGCCATTGGTCACATAACTTACATGCAGTTCTTCAGGGAAATAGCCCGGCCAGATGGGAGAGAACATCTTCTTTGACACCTCACCGTGAAGCCAACTTACACCATTCACCTCTTGCGAGCAGTTGCATGCGAACACCGACATGGAGAACTTCTCCTGAGTGCCGGGGTGCTCACGCCCCATATCTATGAAATCGCCCCATTCCAGACCAAGTTTCTGAGGATACTCGTTCATATACTTATAGAAGAGTCCTTCCTCGAAAGCATCGTGACCTGCAGGCACAGGAGTATGGCAAGTGTAGAGCGAGGAAGAGCGAACCACCTCAAGAGCCTCGTTGAAACTCAGGTGTTCTCCCTGAACAAGGTCAACCAGCCGCTGGATATTGATGAAGGCGGCATGACCCTCGTTGCAGTGATATACATCTTTCTTTATACCGAGTTTATTCAGAGCCAGCATACCGCCTATACCAAGCATAATCTCCTGCTTGATACGGTTCTCCCAGTCACCGCCATAGAGTTGGTGAGTGATTGAGCGGTCCCACTCGGAGTTCAGGTCGTTGTCGGTATCAAGCAAGTAGAGGTTGATTCGTCCTACTGCCACTTTCCACAGATAAGCATGCACTTCTCTGCCCGGGTAAGGCACGTCAATGACCATCGGAGTGCCGTCTTCGTTCTTCACCTGCGTGAGAGGCAGGTTAGAGAAGTTCTGCGCCTCGTAGTTGGCTATCTGCTGGCCTTCAGGCGACAGAGTCTGAGTGAAATAGCCGTAGCGATACAGAAAACCTACGGCGGTCATGTCCACATTGCAGTCAGATGCTTCTTTCAGGTAGTCACCTGCAAGTATTCCGAGGCCGCCGCTGTATATCTTCAGGATGTGGCTCAGACCATACTCCATAGAGAAGTATGCGATGCTTGGTTTGGACTTGTCTTTAGGCTCGTCCATATATGCACGAAATTCGGCATAGGTGCTGTTCAGTTGTTTCATAAACTGCTCATCCTTACCGAGTTCAACAAGTTTGTCGTAACTGATAATATTCAAGAGTACGATGGGGTTGCTCTGTGCTTTGTGCCAAGCTTCGTTGTCGATATAGCGGAAGATATTCTTGGCATCCGAGTTCCACACCCACCACAGATTGTATGCGATTTCTTCCAGTTTCTTAAGATTCTCAGGCAGATTCTGGTGTACATTTATCTCTTTCCACACTGCCTGGTTAACATTACTTACCTTGATTTTCATATATTTATTGTATTGTTGTATTATTCAATTCAGTTTCTCAAAAGCGGCTGCAAAGGTAGTAAAAAAAAACGGACTATCAAAATGAAAGATAACACAATGCCTTTTCTTATCATCCAAGAAGAGGCTGTCTCGCGACAGCCTCTTTCTTCTAACGCACAACTTATATTGGCAGAAAACATGTGCGTTATTAATATAGTATTTAATTTACGGTATGATATGTCTTGGAGTTAATCTTGCTTACTGCTTGATTATCTGCTTAACAGAGACGCTCTTCTCTGTAGTGACCCGCAAGAGATACTGCCCTTGCTGCCAGCCTGCGGCTGAGAGACGACAAGTTTGAGAACCATTCTGCATGGTTACAAGTCTGCCATCGGCTGAGAACACTTCGATGCGGCAGCTCTCTTCTGCAGTGCTTACATTCACGTAGTCACTAACGAGAGTAGGATATACCGCCACACTCCCGCATTCGATCTCAACACCTGTACCTGTCGCCTGCTCCACGGTCAGCTGCTTGAACTGCTGCTTGCCGCGCTGTGTTTGGCAAAGAGTGAGAACTGCCTTGGCACCTGTCTCTGTGGCTTTCACTTGCAGCAGGTTGCCGGAGATGACATAAGTTGCATCAGTAAGACTTTCTTCTAACGCAGTATAACTTACATTACCCTTTTCTTCATGAGTAAAGTAGTTATCAAGATTAATGTTTACCATGTCGCCTGTAAACGTTATTGCCTCAAGTGTATCTACCTCAGGTTTGCCACCGAAGTTGTCGAGAGCGAAGTAGGTAGGCGTGGTGAAGCCCCAGTCGTCGGACTTGGTGGTGAACATCTCGAACTGCAACTCTGTCACTGCTCCGAGTCCTCGCAGGTCGAGCCACTGCCATGTGTCGAGAGCATAATGTTCGTCGGCGTCATCGTCGCCATAGTCGGCAAGATAGAAATCTATTGTGCCTACACGCGTGCTGCCGTTGTAACCATAGACAGTCAGTTTCAGATAGTCTTTCTGCGCAGCAAGCGTCGAGTCTTTCACCCCGAAGCGCGGATTGGCATAGTCGCCGTTGAGTATGTTGCCAAGCGTGTAAGCAGTGTTGGTTACGTAGAAGCCGCTTATCGTTTGCGCCTCCTGTGTGTTGGTCAGACGGATAGTGTCTTTGTAGCCTGCAAAACCCCAGGTAGAAGGTGCTGAGTAATATGCTATAGCAAAGTTGTCCCCCTCGTATGCACCAGAGGCTGCCGAGCGGAATTGGTCAATCATATAGTTGCCTGTAAACAGAGACGAGGTGTCGGAGCAGACGGCATAGCCGTTGAACGCCTTATAGTTCTTGTTAGGAGTGTTGGCAAAGGCATAAGTGCCACTATAGAGCCACGCCGGAGTGTTGTCTGCCCAGGCATTCTCCACATATCTGTTCTGATTGTCCGACAGTTCGTATTCCTCAAAGCCTGCCATCTGAGCTTCTTTGTTGACATATACCGTAGTGGAGACAGTGGCAGACTGCCCGAATCTGTCGGTTACCACCACTACACATTCAGTGGTCCTCTCGGCTGAGAAAGAGAGTGTATCCACTGCTGCGAGTGTATCGCCAAACACGCTATACCACAAGAACGAATATGGTTTTGCCTGTTCGTATTCTTGCTCAAGTTCGGCAACAAGGCTCACTGATGCATTCTCGCTGACGGACTGTGAAGCAAGCGGTTTGAGCACTACAGGGCGCAGAGTCCAGGCCGTGGTAAACACATCGGTTGCAACCACAGCTGAGTCTGTTTCTCCAAGAGGCGACAGCGTTACCATATATGCTTTGTATGAAGTTTCTTCGGTCAGGCCTTCGGCTGTGAACACACTCTCCGCATCTTTGCGAAGTGTTATTTCTGAGCCATTGTCGAGAACATCGCTCAACTGCGGCACTTCGGCATCTGCCGCAAGAACCAGCACTTTGGCAGACCCCAGATTGTTGGTCTTTATCACTATATCGGCTTTCACGTCCTTTATATTCTGCACCGTAGGATAACCGGCTGCCATCTGCGGCACAACAAACATATCAGGGTCGTATTCGTAGGCACCGATGGTAGGAGTGGCAGAACGCTGCTTGCCTGTGATATCTGTCGTTACGAAGTCGAGCACTGCTGCTGTAAGCAGATGACCCTCGTTGGTCTGTTTGGGCAGAAGCAGATGACTTGAAGCGAAGACAACTGCCTCATTGAGGTTGCCTTGAGCATCGGTGATGCCTACTGCCGTCTTCCACTTGTCGAACGAATCCACTGCAGATACGGCACCGAAAGTGTTGCCCTCAGGTGTGAAGACAATGTTGTGTTCGTAGGTTATATTGCTGTTGATAGAACCTGCGTTGCGATAGCGCACAGCATAACCCTTGCTCACAGTCTGGAATATATTGTTCACAAAGCGCGACCCCTCGACAGGAGCAGCCTCAATATAGAACGGTGAGGAAGCAGTGCCTTCGGAATTTACCACCATCGTGTTGTTAGCAACCAATAGTTTGGGCATGTTGCTGCTGAAGTTGATGCAATAGGATGCATACTCGGAAGCATTCTGCACATTAACCACGTTGTTGATTATTCTGATTACTGCTTTTTCCTTATCCTGATAAGAGTTTGGACGGAGATATATGGCTTTTATACTCTGGTTGTCGGATGCGGCACCTGTAAAAAGAATATCGTTGCCCATGATGGTGGCAGTGTCGCCCACAAGAAGCCAGTCGATAGCATTGGCATTGCCCGACTTGGCTTCTCCGCGGAATGAGTTGCCTACAATCTGCAAGTTGCTTACTGCGTCACCATAAAGCATCTGCTTGCCTTGATTGAAGAAACTGTTGCCGCTGATAAGCATATTCTGCTGTAGCGGGTCGGCAGCTGCTTTATGACCAACAACATTCATACCCATATATCCGCCTTCGAGAGAAGTATTGGTGAGTGTGAAGTAGTTGTTATAAAGGTTCTCACCTGCATCTACTCGGAGCAGGTCCAGACGAGAGGTGTACTCGGTATAGCGCTCGGCAAAGATGCGGCAACTGTCAATAGTCACATGGTTAGAAGCATTGTTGACAATAACCACCGTCGGAGTCTGATTGCTGGTGTATGTGCTGGTGAACGACATACTCTTCAGAATCACATAGTCTGCACCGTTGATGGTGAACACACCCTGAGTGTTTGTAAGTGCGTTGTTATACTGATAAACTACATCGTTGCAGTTGCCCGTGAGAGAGCGTATGGTGAGAGTGTTTTCTGCACCTGCCCCGCTTATCTCAGGCACTATCACCTGCTCGGTATAAGTGCCACTCTCGACAGCAAGAACCACAGGACCATCCATACCTATATTCTGTATAGCGGCAAGAGCGGCTGTCAGAGTCAAATAGTCGGCTTCATTGCTTGAACCTATCTGGTAGTAGCCGTGTGCTCCGCTTACCACATTGATGTCTGCAACTACTTCACTCATGGGAGCAGTCTTGCTTTCACCGCACAGAAGATTATTAATTTGCAAGGTCACTTTATCCCCTACCTCTGCATTGGAGTCAATACTACCTACAAACCAGAAGTAGTAAACACCGTTCTCACTGATCTGATAACTGCCGGTCAGCTCGTTGGTGGTGGAGAAAGTGGTGGAATGTTCTGTGCAGTATATATGGCGGTTAGTTAGGAGTGCGGAAGCCGTCTGTTCGAAACCGGTGATGGTGATAGGTGTGCGGTCGCCGGATACATACACAGCAGCCTGTAGCATACGAAGGTCGCTGCTACCCTTGGTGGCCTCGGCAGGCGCGAGTGAGGTTACTACCAATGAATCTACCGCAAGGTTGGTAAGCAAGTGCTGACGCACCTCTACCTCGAAGCCGCGCATACGGCTACTCGGCATCTTGACGTAAACAGTGAGTGAGCCGTCTGCAGCACGCGAGATGACACTCTCGTTCTCCGCCGGCTTACTGTACATGCCGAACTTCTTGTCAGCCGTAGCCTCTGCATCATAAGCATTACTGTAATAGATGCGGAATGGGTCACCCGAGAGATAGGCTATGTCGAAATCCTTGAACACGAGTTCTACTGCATAGCCTTCGGTTGCGGGCATGAAAGTTACATACCCCTCGAAACCTGAGGTATATTGCTCGTCGGCTCCTCCGTCGTCGTAGAACATCAGACTTGTCTCACCTATGGTTACCACGCCGTTGTTGCCGGACTGAAGCATCAGCACATTCTTTATCAACCGGGAACCATCGGGATCACCGCTGACTACTGCCAGAGTAGCCTCACCGAGTTGCAGCGCAGTGATAGCTGCATCTACGGTCTGGTCAACGGCTGCATCATCTTTCAGGTCGAAGGCTATGGTGAAGACATTGCTGTATTCCGACAGTTGTTGTGCTTCGGTGAGCGTAAGAGTCACACCGGCAGCAGCAGTAGCTTCTGCCAAGACAATATCATCTCTGAGAAGGTAAACATTGCTGACATTCTGCTCCGAGCCTTTGAGATTAAGACTTACAGCAGAGAGCGCAAGCGGAGTGAGTGTGCCCAATGTCTTAATATCAAGGCTGAGTATAGCCGCCTTCTGCTCACCGAGTTTCACTATCTTGGTTGATGCTTGCACTACCAAGACTGTATCCACTTTCATCTGCTGCGGAGTATATTCTTTCACAGTAGCATGCCAGCCGTTGCCCGTATAGTAGGAAGAAGTGGTGTTCGGGTTGAAGACCACCGTGAGAGCGCCATTGGCAGCTGTAGAGCGAATCTGCACGGGTTTCTTACCGTTTGCATCCAGCTCCCACAGTTTCTCACCTGTTGTGCCTTCGCCTGCATATACTGTGTATTTGGCACGTGTGCTATACGAAGAAGAAGCATAATAGACATCAAAGTCGGCATAGTCAATCTGAATCACATTGCCTGCTGTTGCAGGTCGGAAGATGATGGTTTGTTCACAGTCTTCCGCCTTGTATTTGGTGCTGTACTCCGATGCCGCAGTGTGCGTGTATTGCCACTCGCCACTGATGGTAATCTGCTGCTCGCCGCAACTCTGCACTGCCACATTGTCGATGCTCAGGTTGCCGTCGGCCGCAGCGAACGATGTGTACTCAGTGTTATTCGTGAAACTGAGGTTCTCGAACACTGCATCCACCTTCTGCCCGTTCTGAGCAAGAGTCTGAATGTCGTAGGTGAGCCACAGATAGTTGTCACCCTCACGCAGTTTCACCTCGTTGGTAGCAACTATTGTCACCTTGTCGGCACTCACCGTTGCCTCACCCAGAAGAGTGCTGCTTGAGAAAATGTCATCTTTGGTATAGTAGAGTTTAGCATTCTGCAGTTGCGGGTGAGTGGAATTGGTGTTGAACGCAAGTTGTTTCACAACCAAGGCAGGCTCTGTCTCCGCGGTAGTGATTTTCAGTTGCGCCATCGCGACATCCTGCTTGCCTGCCGATGTGGTACCCGTTTGTTTGGTCACCTCAACAGCACTCACCACCATCGGTTGCGGCACAAACCGGCTTACCTCTGCCTCCCAGCCGTCTTTGAGGTTGCTATCATAGGAGATATTATTCTTGTGAGTAACAGTCAGCATACCGTTTTCGGCGGTACTCTTTATTACCACATTGGTGTAGTCCGACTGAGTAGCCTGCCAGAGCAGATCCTTGTCATCGGTAGAGTTGCCGTTGAACACCTTCAGATAGTCAACATAACCTGTCGAACTTGCAGCATACTGTGTATAAAAAAGGTTGATTGTTTTGAAGTCGAGTTTTATCTTGCTGCCCGCTGTGGCTGGTGCAAAGACCACTTTGCCGTCAAAACCTTTGCTCACCTTGCCGTCTTTGCCGCCATCATCATAAAATTTGGTCAGATCAGAAATTGTATAGGTTGCATCTGTTGCCATTAAATACATGGCAGCTACCTTTAGTTCTGCAGGTGTGGCAGTAGTGAAACTGGTGAAACCGCCTGCTGTTTGAATGCCTGTGATATTGACTTTGGCTGTCTGATTGAACGCTGCTGTAGAGAGAATATTGCCGCCTAAAGTGAAATAGTTGTCACCGCTGCCAAGTGTCTTACTCAGAGTTGCCGTATATACCCCGTCTGCAAAGCTGACTTCTGCATCTTGTTTTGTGAGTGCCGATACATCGGCTGCCCTGCCTGAATAGACTGCTACAGAGGCAGCATCAACCACCGAAGTGCCGTCTATCGTGAAACTTATCTTCTGCAGTGCATCTGGATTGCCCGAACCTTCCGCTACTATATTCAACCCTGCCAAAGCAACATTCTGCTTGCCTGCCCACACTTCGGTATCTACAAAGTCATAAACGGCATTAGCTGACTTAAGCTGCATATCCTGCATTTTGACGCAACTGACTGTCGCTTTCCAACCCTTCGAGGCTGCTGCATAACGGTAGTGGAAACAAACAGAGAGAGCACCTGTGGCATCAGCCGAGAGGAAACTCTCGTTGCTGAAACTGCCGTTCTCATAGTGCTTGAGCGGAGTTGCCAGTTGCGAGAATGGCTTAGTGCTGCCACTAATCGAACCAGGGTAGGTGCCGTCGTTGACAAGAGTCTTGTCAAACACCCCGTCGAACACGTCAAGGTATGAGACCCAACCTGACCCATCGTCTTCAACCTCTATATAGTCAAACACTATTTGCACCCCATAGCCAGTCTCTTGCGGCTTGAAAACCACTGTGCTATAACTATTGCTGGAAGAGGATGAAGGGATATCCGACTCGCCATTGAAGTCGTAAAATGTAAGAGTTTCCGATGTGGCTATGGTCTTCTCTTCATAGCCCCATTTGGGCATCAGATAGTCTTCTGCCCACAAGTTGCTCTGCAGCACGAGCGCTGACAAAGCAATGAATGTAAAGATTTTTTTCATTGTATATATATATTAGTTATTCTGTTCCCGAGAATATCGTATATCTCATCGCCATGCATGATATACAAGTGTCCGTCAATCAGTATCTTCTTTTGAGACTTGAAACCTGAAACCTGAAACTCCCCGGCATCTGAAGGTGTTGCCTGCGGATGCAAGTCGATTGCACCCGACACTTCGGTGCTTGTTTCACCTATCCAGCCGCATTGCTGGTTGACTCCTGTCTGCACCTTCACAAAGTCTATGCGGTCAAGCCTTGCAGGCTCTCCTCTTTGTGTGACGGCCCAATCCAGATTCAGCTTGCTGCCTTCGTTGTCGTTAGGATGATTGTCGGCATAACCGAATGCGTATATGCCCATCATATACTTGGTCTTGCCTTCCTCTGCGTATGGCACTGCATTGTCGGGCAAGAGTGTGCCGGCGAAGACGAGTCTGTCGTCGGTGAGCCACTTAGGGTAGTAGTCTTGCAGATGATAGCGGTTTTGTGTGATATACCCGCGTTTGCCGTTTTGGTCGCGCCAAAGAATATATGTGGTGTCCACGAGGTCTTCTGCGGGCTTGGGAGTACGTTTGTGGTCGGAAGGAGTGCGGAAATATGTCAGTTGATAGCCGTGCACAGAGCGCTCATATTCCGAGCCGGCCAACTCATACCACGTGTCGTCAGGTTTGCCGTTGAGGTTGTCATCGCGACTGACCCACACAACTCCCGGCTCGCTGCTGCCACCTTTCGAGGGGTCGTTCTTGTCGGCATAGAAAGCATTGCCAAGTATGCGGAGGTCATACTCACCCTGTATGTTCACCACCGGATGGTCAAAACCGAATATCACATAGCCTCCCCAACCTCCGAGGGTGATAGTGCCACTGTCAGGAGAGCTGAGCAGCGCCTCAGCTTTCAGCCGCATACTCTCCTCTGCGTCTCCGTCTGCGCAGGCTGGCATCAGGTTAACAAACTGACCCGGAGCAGGCTTGTACTCATACACCTTGCTTATGTATGCCGACCGGGCAGCCAGACTTAGCCACAACGACATACATACACACAACGCCGACACTCTGTACACAGAGCACCGACACAACTTTACTGCCATGTTGCTGAATAATCTATGCTTCATTGTCTTGTCCCAATCCACGAGGACGCATCGGTCACCACTAATCGGTCACCATTAACCAATAACCATTACGGCAGGTCTTCCGGCTCGTCTCCCTTGTCTTGTGCCTTCCCATCGGACTGAAACCGACAGTGACAATCTAAGATTTCCAAGACTCAGTTCATGAGACTTACGGCTGCGGGACAGCGAATGATTTGCACATTCTTCCCTTTTACTTCTCATGCATCAGCGACACATGAGAAACCATAACAGCACAATTCACTCCGAATTGCGCTGCAAAGGTACGGCAACTTTTTCAATTACACAAACGAAAGTCGCGTATATTTTTGTGCAATCCGAATATTAGCAGTACCTTTGCAGTCAGTATGGCACAGTCAGCAAAGATATATTGGGAGATGTTCGCGTCTTTTCTGAAGATAGGAGCATTCACTCTCGGCGGCGGTTATGCAATGATACCGCTTGTCAAAGATGAGGTGGTTGACAAGAAAAAGTGGATTGAGGAAGAGGAGTTTCTGAATATGCTTGCTCTGGCCCAGTCCGCACCGGGTGTGATGGCAGTGAACACTGCTATCTTCATCGGCTACAAGATGCGCGGTTGGAAAGGTGTTGTGTGTACCACTCTGGGCAGTATTCTGCCTTCGTTCGTCATCATACTGCTAATTGCCACCGTCTTCATCCGGTTCAAAGACTACCCTCTCGTGGAAGCTGCCTTCAAGGGGATACGGCCTGCAGTGGTGGCATTGATAGCCGCTCCACTGCTGAAGATGGCGAAGTCGGCAGGGATGATGGAGACAGAAAGACAAAAGAGCAAAGACCGCTACCACATTCTGTTATCATGGGTATTGCTTTTGGTGCCTATAACAGCAGCTCTGCTGATATGGCTGCTGGATGTGTCTCCTATACTCATCATCTGCATTACCATAGTGGCAGCATTGTCGGTGGTGCTGCTGCGTGACCTGAGAGAAAGGAGGGCCGGACGATGATTTATCTGCAACTCTTTCTTTCGTTCTTCAAGATAGGTCTGTTCGGCTTCGGCGGCGGCTACGCCATACTCTCGCTTATACAGTCAGAGATTTACAGCTACGGCTGGATGAGTGCGCAGGAGTTCACCGACATGGTGGCCATTTCGCAGATGACTCCGGGTCCGATTGGCATCAATGCCGCCACCTACGTAGGCTATACCAGCAGAGGCTCGGTGCTCGGAGCAGTGGTTGCAACCTTCGCCATCATTCTGCCTTCGCTCATCATCATGCTCACACTCTGTAGAATATATTTCCGCTTGAAAGACAACCGCTATGTGGCGGCCGTGCTGCAAGGACTCAGATATATCGTCATCGGACTGATTGCCGCAGCAGCACTCTCGCTGATGACCAAAGAGAACTTCATCGACGCTTGGAGCTACGCCCTGTTTGCCGCTGTGTTCGTGTGCACAGCCGCTTTCCGCATGAACCCCATCTTTCTGATACTACTATGCGGGGTAGCAGGAATGGTGATTTACTCCTGATCAGAAAATCACCACAACTTGTTATTGCACCGTCCGAAAAAACACACTAACTTTGCAGCATGGAAGAAACAAAACAACTCACATTGTCAGAAATTCCGACCGGCGAGCGGTGTATGATAG
Source organism: Paludibacteraceae bacterium (assembly GCA_017477325.1). Classification (GTDB taxonomy): domain Bacteria; phylum Bacteroidota; class Bacteroidia; order Bacteroidales; family Paludibacteraceae; genus Colicola. Next base: position 33,549 of record JAFUWV010000008.1, on the reverse strand, counting down.
TGAAAGTGCACGGCCACGGCGGTTTCCGCCATCGCATATTGGAACTCGGTTTTGTGCGCGGCGAGATAGTCAGTGTGCTCAAGAATGCCCCTCTGCGCGACCCCGTGGAATATGAGATAATGGGCACACATGTCAGCCTGCGGCACTCCGAGGCGGCACGTATCGATGTGGTGTCGCTCTCCAAAGATGCTCACCCCGACCTCACGCAGGACTTTCACGGCACTCTTGAGGAGCACGTCAGACAGGAGGTGGAGCAGCTGGGCAAGGAGATAACCGTTGCCTTGGTGGGTAATCCTAACTGCGGAAAGACCAGTTTCTTCAATTATGCCACAGGTATGCGCGAGAAAGTGGGTAATTACTCAGGCGTCACCGTGGACTCCAAAGTAGGCACTTTCCACCATCGGGGTTTCACCATCAATCTTGTTGACCTGCCGGGCACATACTCGCTCACAGAGTTCTCGCCCGACGAACTTTATGTGCGCGACTTTCTCGACAACCACGACCTCGACCTTGTGCTCAACATTGTCAATGCCGGCAACCTTGAGCGCAACATGCTTCTCACCACCCAGCTCATAGACCGCAACCACCCTATGGTGATGGCACTCAATATGTACGACGAACTGGAGAAGTCGGGTGACAGACTCGACCATCAGGCACTCGGACAACTGCTCGGTTTTCCTGTCGTACCTGTCATTGCACGTACAGGTTGGGGCATAGAGAATGTGCTGGAGGCTATAGTGCAAGTGTATGAGGGCAAAGCGAAAGAGACCAAGCATATTCACATCAACTACGGCTCTGAGATGGAGTCTGCCATAGAGCAGCTGAAGATTCTACTCAACGAAACCGAGGGTCTGAGAAACCACTACCATCCGCGCTATCTGGCACTCAAACTCATTGCCGGAGACCAGACTGTATGGCAACAGGTGGCACATCTGAGCAATGCCGACGAGATACGCAAAGCGGCTGAGCAATACAGAAAGAACTTCGAGAAAGAGTATGACGAAGACATCACCTCCGTCATCTCCGACCTTCGCTTCGGATTCATACGTGGAGCACTGTCAGAGACACTCGTGCCTGCACAGAAGAAAGAGAAACAGCAACTCGGCTATGCACTCGACAAAGTGCTGACCAACCGCTGGATGGGATTCCCCATCTTGTTCTGCTTCCTCTTCATCATGTTCGAAGTGACCTTTGTGCTCGGCGCTTATCCTCAAGACTGGCTGGAGACAGGCATCGGTTGGCTTGGCGAGTGGTGCCGCTCGGTTTTGCCTGCAGGTATATTTGCCGACTTGCTGGTTGACGGAGTGCTGGCAGGAGCAGGAGCGGTGCTCGTCTTTCTGCCGCAGATACTCATTCTCTTCCTCTTTATCTCCATATTGGAAGACACCGGTTATATGGCTCGGGCGGCATTCATTATGGACAAACTAATGCACCGCATGGGGCTGCACGGCAAGTCGTTTATACCATATATAATAGGTTTCGGCTGCTCTGTTCCCGCTGTGCTTGCAGCGCGTACACTTGAGAATCCGCGCGACCGCATTCTCACCATCCTTACTGTGCCATTTATCTCCTGCTCGGCCCGACTGCCGGTGTATATGCTGCTTGTGGCGGCCTTCTTCCCTCATCACCAGGCACTGATACTGCTCAGCATCTATTTGATAGGACTTGTGTTTGCCATACTCACATCTCTGCTCCTGAGCAAAGTGCACTTCAAGCAGCAAGCCAACCCTTTCGTCATGGAGTTGCCACCGTACCGTGTGCCTACACTCAGAAACGCTGCTATACACACTTGGGACAAGACCAGCGAGTGGCTTAAACGCGTAAGCACAGTAGTACTGCTGGCTTCTGTCATAATATGGGCATTAGGCTATTTCCCGCGTCTAACATCCAATAGCGACAGCGGTATGAAGAAAGAACAACTGGAGCAGTCGTATCTTGGCAAGATAGGTCATGCCATAGAGCCCGCATTCCGCCCGCTTGGTATGGAGTGGCGCGCAGGTGTCAGTCTGATAGCGGGAGCCAGCGCCAAGGAGGTGATAGCATCATCGATGGCAGTGCTGTACGGAGTAGAAGATACCGACGACAACCAGGAGCAGTCAATGGCTGTCAAACTGCAAAGTGTAAGAGATGCCGACGGCAGACAGGTATATTCACCTATAGCCGCCTATGCTATGATGCTGTTTATCCTGCTTTATTTCCCTTGTATCTCCACCTTGGCAACCATTCGTCAGGAGATAGGCAAAGGCTGGATGTGGTTCAGTGCAATCTACAACACTATGCTGGCATGGCTCGTCAGTTTCGCTTTCTATCAGATAGCAAGTCTGTTCTGACCCCTTCACAGTTATCACTTTAGCCCTCAGCGTAACATGCAAACCGTTATTGTTTATATCATAGTGGCAGCGGCAGTGCTGGTGAGTGCCTGGCTGACTTATCGCCGGCTGACAAGGCCGCAGGATTGCCGCAGTGCAGAGGGCTGCAAAGACTGTCCGCTCATCGACAAGTGTGAGAAAAAGAGTCAGGATTGAACAATTAGATTTGCTCATTTGAAAAACTTGCACTATATTTGCAAGCATATTTATATATTGTATGCTATGAACATGAAGAATTTTCTCAAGAACTCGAATACAGCCTTTGTCCTTTACACACTGCTTGCAGCTGTTATTGCAGGACTCATCATCTTTGCAGTAGTCTTCTTCTGGCTCAAGAGTTACACACGTCACGGAGTGGAGACCCGTGTACCGCAAATCTGCGGCATGTATGTGGAAGAAGCCCAGCTGACACTCTCTCAGCAAGGTCTGAAAATGGAAATTATCGACTCCACATACTCAAAGAAAGTGCCTCTGGGAACCATCGTCGAGCAGAACCCGCCTGCAGAGGCCAATGTCAAACCGGGCAGAACAGTGTACGTGATTATGAATGCGCGCTCGCACCGTATGGTACCCCTGCCCGAACTGCACGATGTCAGCTATCGTCAGGCTGAAGCCACCCTCAACGCTATGGGCCTCAAGGTGGAAAATATTCGCTATGAGCCGTCTGAATATCGCGACCTTGTGCTTGATGTCAGAGCTGCCGGCGAGTCCGTCGAGGCAGGAACCAGATTGCAGGAAGGTACGGGAGTCACTCTGGTAGTAGGACAAGGCAGAGGCTCCGCTGAGACCTTCGTGCCGGACCTGCAAGGCAAAACTCTTGCAGGAGCACGTGCCACTCTGCTCGCACAGAAACTTATAGTCGGTGCCGTCAACTATGACGAACAACCCAACGCCGAGGAAGAGGAAACACAGACATTCTACGTCTATGACCAGAAACCCAAAGGCGGACAATGGCTGATGGAGGGCTCACATATCGACCTATATCTCTCTACCGACCCCGAAAAGAAACCGGACAACACCGTATCCGAGGAAGAAGAGTTCTTCTGATAGTAGACACCTTAAAAACAATCATCGCCCCTTGAGCAGTGACGAGCAATATGATGTATTAGACTCGGAGTTCGTGTTCGAGCGATTCCGTTGTGTCGTGGACAAAGGTCAGACTCCGCTTCGTGTGGACAAATATCTGACTGAGCACATGGCAGGCACATCGCGCAACCGCATTCAACTGGCTGCCGAGGCTGGTAATGTATGGGCCAACGGCAAACCCGTCAGCAGCAACTACAAAGCCAAACCCGGCGATGTACTGCAAGTCTTGCTTGACCATGAGCCACGCGACTACACTATCCTGCCTGAAGATATTCCGCTTGACATAGTGTATGAAGATGATGACCTGATGGTTGTCAACAAACAGGCGGGGCTGGTCGTTCATCCCGGTCACGGCAACTGGACAGGCACTCTCTTGAACGCACTCGCATGGTATTTCCGTGACAATCCCAACTTCGATGCCAACAATTCGGATATAGGTCTTGTCCACCGCATCGACAAAGACACCAGCGGACTGCTCCTCATCGCCAAGACACCCGAGGCAAAGGCGCACCTTGCCAACCAGTTCTTCCTGCATACAACCCAGCGCACATACAACGCACTCGTGTGGGGCACTTTCACCGAGCAGAGCGGCACTATCGAAGGAGCTCTCGGTCGTGACAACCGCGACAGAACAATATATCGTGTCTGGAATACGGAGGACAACCCGCTTGCCAAAGAAGCAGTCACCCACTGGCACGTACTCGAGCAGTTTCCTTATGTTACACTCGTTGAATGCAGGCTTGAGACAGGACGTACACACCAGATTCGCGTACACATGCGCCACATCGGTCATCCGCTTTTTGCCGATGAGAAATATGGAGGCACGGAGATACTGAAAGGACTCCCTACGCAGAAATACAAACAGTACATACGCAATTGTTTCGACCTCTGCCCACGTCAGGCTCTGCATGCCAAGACTCTCGGATTCACACATCCGCGCACCGGTGAGCGTATGTTCTTCGATTCACCCTGGGCACCCGACTTCGCAGCGCTCATCGACAAATGGCGCGCATACAGCAAGACTTACCAGTAGCTTTGGAATGATTATTGCAGTGTTTTTACCAACATTTCACTTTTACCAACTATCCCGCATATGAACAAAGTACTCTGGGCTGACGACGAGATAGATCTCCTCCGGCCATATATCATCTTTCTCCAGGAGAAAGGCTATGAAGTAGTAACCGCCAACAATGGCAACGATGCCATCGACCTCTGCCACGAACAGCAGTTCGACATCGTTTTCCTTGATGAGAACATGCCGGGTCTGTCAGGGCTTGAGACACTGACAGAGATAAAAAGTGCCCAACCTGCACTGCCTGTTGTCATGATTACCAAGTCGGAGGAAGAAAACATCATGGATATGGCTATCGGTGAGAAAATAGCCGACTACCTTATCAAGCCTGTCAATCCAAGCCAGATTCTGCTGACACTTAAAAAGCATATTCACCAACGCGAGATAGTGCAGGAACATACCGACTCAGGCTACCGTCAGGAATTCTCCGACATCAGCTACATGATCAACACCGCCTCTACTCTTGACGAGTGGATGGCTATACACCGCACTCTCGTCCATTGGGACTTGGAACTTCAGAGTGCCAACTCCGGCATGAAAGAGATGCTCACCATGCAACGTGCTGAAGCCAATGCCGCCTTTGCCAAGTTCATAGCAAGAAACTATCCGCTGTGGTTTCAAAACCCGCAACAGCGCCCCCTTCTCTCTCCCGACATATTCAAGACCAAACTCTTCCCCATGCTCGACAACGGGGAGAAACTGTTCTTTGTTGTCATCGACAATTTCCGTTACGACCAGTGGAAAACCATTCAACCCCTGCTCTCCGAGTTCTTCACCGTAACCGACGACCGCATGCATTGCTCCATTCTCCCTACTGCCACTCAGTATGCCCGCAATGCCATCTTCTCCGGACTCATGCCGCTTCAGATACAGGAGATGTTTCCTCAATATTGGGTTGAGGAAGAAGACGAAGAGGGCAAAAACCTCAGCGAGAAGGAACTTATCCAAACACAACTCGACCGCTATCGCAAACGCTATCAGTACACCTATAACAAAATCAACGAAAGCGATTTCTGCGAACGCGTCATACAGAAGATGAAAGGTTTCCAGTCCCCTCTGAACGTGGTGGTTATCAACTTCATCGATATGTTATCCCACTCTCGCACCGAAAGCAAGATGATGCGCGAACTTGCCTCCGATGAGGCTGCCTACCGTTCACTTACTCTGAGTTGGTTCCGGCACTCACCCACACTGCGCCTCTTCCAGCGAATGGCAGAACTGGGATACAAAGTCATACTCACTACCGACCACGGCACTATCAGAGTACAAGATCCGGTACTTATCATAGGTGACAAAAACACCAATACCAATCTCCGCTACAAAGTTGGTAAGTCGCTCTCATGCAAGTCCAAAGACGTGTTCACTATGGATAATCCCAAGCAGTTCGGGCTGCCTACGCCCAACGTGTCAAGCACTTACGTCTATTGCACAGGAAGCGATTTCTTCGGCTACCCCAACAACTTCAACTACTATGCGCAGTACTATCGCGACACATTCCAGCATGGAGGCATCTCTCTGGAAGAAATGCTTGTGCCGCTTATCACTCTCGAACCAAAGAAATAACTCCCCGCTTTAAACTATAAACTCTCAACTAAAAATCCACACTTTTTGTCAGTTTATACTTAAGCAACTGCGCAAAATCCAGTAACTTTGCAATCGGATAACCAATCATCCAACAGCGAAGCGGTCCAATAGCGAAGAGATTCAACATAAAACAACATACAATGAAAGCATTAAACAAACTTACAGCGCCTAAGAGCCAGGCTCCGGAGCGCATTATCCAATTCGGCGAAGGCAACTTCCTCCGCGCATTTATCGACTGGATAGTATGGAACATGAACCAGAAAACCAACTTCAACGGCTCCGTTGCCGTTGTTCAACCTATCGACAAAGGTATGGTTGATTGGCTCAATGGACAAGACTGCCTCTATCACGTCAATCTGCAAGGTCGCCTGAAAGGTGAGGCTGTCAACTCGCTTGAGCGTATTGATGTCATCTCACGTGCGCTCAATCCGTACAGCCAGAATGCTGCCTTCATGGCTTTGGCTGACCAACCCGAGATTCGCTTCGTCATCTCCAACACCACCGAGGCCGGCATCACCTTTGACCCCGCATGCAAGTTCACCGATGCTCCTGCATCTTCATATCCCGGCAAACTGGTGCAACTGCTCTTCCGCCGCTACAAGACTTTCTGCGGTGACCCCAAAAAAGGTCTCATCTTCATGCCATGCGAACTCATCTTCCTCAACGGACACCATCTCAAAGACTGCATCCGCAAATACATAGAACTATGGAAAGACGACTTCGGAGCTGACTATGCAGGTTTCAAAGAGTGGTTCGAGAAATACAACTATGTTTGCGCCACTTTGGTTGACCGCATTGTACCCGGCTTCCCTCGCAAAGATATAGCTCAGATTCAGGAGAAAATCGGTTATGCCGACAACCTCGTAGTGCAAGCCGAGATCTTCCACCTCTGGGTTATCGAGAAACCTGAGAATATGTCCATCGCCGAACTCGAGGCTGAGTTCCCCGCCAACAAAGCAGGTCTGAACGTGCTTATTGCAGAGTCTGAGAAGCCTTATCACGAGAGAAAAGTCACTCTTCTCAACGGTCCTCACACCGTGCTCTCACCTGTTACCTACCTCAGCGGCGTCAACATCGTTCGCGACGCTTGCAACCATGAGGTTCTTGGCAAATATATCCACAAGGTGATGTTCGACGAACTGCTTGAGACTCTCAACCTGCCTAAGGACGAACTCCGTGCTTATGGCGAGAGCGTACTTGAGCGCTTCAACAACCCCTATGTTGACCATCAGGTTACCAGCATCATGCTCAACTCCTTCCCCAAATTCGAGACTCGCGACCTGCCGGGTCTGAAGACCTATCTCGAGCGCAAAGGCTGTCTGCCTAAGGGCTTGGTTCTCGGTCTTGCTGCCATCATCACCTACTACAAAGGCGGCGTGCGCGAAGACGGTGCACCCATCCAGCCTAACGATGCACAGGAGATTATGGACATCCTGACACAACTCTGGGCTACAGGCGACATCCGCAAAGTAGCAGAGGGTGTGCTTGGCGCAACCGACATTATTTGGAAAGAGTCAAAACAAGACCTCAACAACATCCCCGGACTCACCGACATGGTTGAGGCTTTCCTCAAAGACATCCAAACCAAAGGCATGCTCGAAACCGTTAAGAGCATTCTCTGATTATATTGGTGACGGATTTTTGGTTACAGATTAATGTTGGCTGACCAAAACTTAAGGTCAAAGACCAAATACACATACCAAAATATCCAATACCAAATATCCCCCAAAAAAGGAACCGCCGGAACTCCGCCGGTGGTTCCTTTTCTATGCCTTTCATACCATCACGCCATGCTCACTCCATGCTATCGGTAAGCAAAGTGTGTAATAACATTCCGCTCACTCATCCATTTGACAATATTATTCAAATGTTCATGAGCATTTTATATTCTTTTTGAACCTCTAACGACACTATAGACCACTAAATGTGTTTTGCGCAAGATATAAACATCTTTGAATTAGACAATCATTTTGACATTCCAACTTTTCTTCGTATCTTTGCACACTGCTTGTATAGCAGTTCACGTATAACTAATTAAAAACAAAAGACAAACCAATCAACAAACGACATGACTTCTGTTCTACGCATCAATCCCGCCGACAATGTGGTAGTAGTTATTCAGCCGCAAAAACAAGGCGACGTCATACAGGTTGACGGCAAGCAGATTACCGTTCTCGAAGATGTGCCTGCAGGGCATAAGATAGCCATCACCGATCTTCAACAGGGAGAGGACATTATCAAATACGGTTTCCCCATCGGCCACGCCCGCGAAGCAAAGAAAGCAGGCTCATGGATGAACGAGAACAACATCAAAACCAACCTCGCAGGCCTGCTCTCCTACGAATATCACCCGCAACAGGTAGTGCTCGACATACCTGACGAACACCGTACCTTCCGTGGCTACCGCCGCAAGAACGGCAATGTAGGTATCCGCAACGAGTTCTGGATTATCCCTACCGTGGGCTGCGTGAACGGCATCATACAGAAGATAGCTGAGCGACTTCGCCAGGAGACAGGGGGCGACAACATCTTCTGCTTCCCGCACAACTATGGTTGCTCGCAACTCGGTGATGACCATGAGAACACCAAGAAGATTCTGCGCGACATGGTGCTCCACCCAAATGCAGGTGCAGTGCTTGTAGTAGGTCTCGGCTGCGAGAACAACCAGCCTGACATATTCGAGAAGTTCATCGGTGACTACGACCACGACCGCGTTCGCTTTATGGTCAGCCAGAAAATACAAGGCGACGAAGTGGAATACGGACTCCATATAGCCCGCGAACTCTACCTGAAGATGCAGCAGGACAAGCGTGAAGATGTGCCGGTCAGCGAACTTCGTGTTGGACTCAAATGCGGTGGCTCGGACGGATTCTCAGGTATCACTGCCAACCCTCTGCTCGGCTGCTTGAGCGACTGGCTTGTAGCACAAGGCGGCACTACCGTATTGACAGAAGTGCCGGAGATGTTCGGTGCGGAAACAATACTAATGAACCGTTGCGCCAACCGTGAACTCTTCGACCAGACTGTAAGCCTCATCAACGACTTCAAAGATTATTTCCTCAGCCACGGAGAACCCGTTGGTGAGAATCCCTCCCCGGGAAACAAAGCCGGCGGTATCTCCACCTTGGAAGACAAAGCATTGGGGTGCACACAGAAATGCGGAAAGTCGCTCGTACGAGGTGTGATGCCTTACGGAGAACGCCTGAAAAACAAAGGTCTCAACCTGCTCTCTGCACCAGGCAACGACCTCGTTGCAAGCACGGCTCTTGCTTCTTGCGGCTGCCACATGGTACTTTTCACCACAGGCCGAGGCACTCCTTTCGGCACATACGTCCCCACCGCCAAGATAAGCACCAACAGCAACCTTTATCAAAACAAACCTGCGTGGATTGACTTCAACGCCGGTGTGATTGCCGAAGGAGAACAGATGGAGCAGGTGACCAAACGGTTTATTGACTTCGTGCTCGGCATCGCCAACGGAGAACTGACCAACAACGAGAAGAACGGATACCACGAGATAGCCATCTTCAAGAACGGAGTGACGCTATAACAAAATTACATAAACATATTCACACAAAGGAGCGGACATAGTTTTATCTTCGCTCCTTTTATGTTTATGATTTTTCTCTTTCATATATGAGAAAAAGTTAGTAACTTTGCACGTAATTTGTTCGTTGACTAAATCAACAACAAAAACACAAAGTATCAATAAGATAAGATAATATGCTAAACATTATTCTCTGTGGTGCGCCCGGCTCCGGTAAAGGTACACAAAGCGAATTTATAGTAAAAAAATACGGACTTGAACATCTCTCTACAGGAGACCTGCTACGTCGTGAGATTGCCAGTGGGAGTCGGTTCGGCAAGCAGATAGATGCAATCATTTCGAAAGGCAACCTTGTGCCTGATGACGTAATGCTACGCCTGATTGACCAATACATGGAGTCGCTGCCGGGAGACACCAAGGGAGTTATCTTCGACGGGTTTCCACGTACTCTCAACCAAGCCATAGAGTTTGAGAAGATGCTTGCTCACAAGCAGACTTCTGCCCACCTGATTGACCTGCATGTGGACGAAGACGAGCTCATAAAACGATTGCTTCTCCGCGGACAGACCTCGGGCAGAGCAGACGATAATCTGGAAACCATAAAAAAGCGTCTCGTTGTGTATCACCACCAGACAGAGGCCGTATCGAAATATTATAAAGAATTAGAGAAATACCATCCTGTTAACGGTACAGGCACCATTCAGGATATATTCAGCCGCATAGAAGCAATCATTGATAACCTATAACCATCAACACTTATTTTCCACCATGGCACAAGGAAACTTCATCGACTACGTAAAGATATTCTGCCGCTCTGGCAAGGGCGGAGCAGGCAGTATGCACTTTCACCGAGCCAAATATGTGCCTAAAGGTGGTCCTGACGGTGGTGATGGTGGTAGAGGCGGGCATATCATACTGCAAGGCAACCGAAACCTTTGGACTCTGCTCCATCTTAAATACCAGAAGCATATTTTCGCGACCAATGGCGGCAACGGAGGTGAAAGCCGCAGCTTTGGGAAAGACGGCGAAGACAAGATAATACAGGTTCCCCTCGGTACTGTTTGCTACGATGGTGATACCGGTGAGTTCCTTTGCGAGGTAAAAGAGCATGGTCAAAAGATAATCCTCCTGAAAGGCGGTAGAGGCGGTCTTGGCAACTGGAACTTCCGCACCGCCACCAATCAAGCACCGCGATATGCCCAACCCGGTGAACCCGCAATAGAGAAGAATATCATTCTCCAACTCAAGGTCCTCGCTGATGTCGGCCTTGTAGGCTTCCCAAATGCAGGGAAGAGCACACTGCTGTCTGTCGTCAGTGCCGCCAAACCGGAAATAGCAGACTACCCGTTCACCACTCTTACCCCCCAATTGGGAATAGTCAGTTATCGTGACAACCGCTCTTTCTGCATGGCTGACATACCAGGAATAATAGAAGGCGCTGCTGAAGGCAAAGGGCTGGGACTTAGATTCTTGAGACATATAGAGAGGAATGCTGTACTGCTCTTTATGGTGCCTGCTGACACCGAGGACATACAGAAAGAATATAATATTCTCCTCGCCGAACTTGAGAAATACAACCCTGAACTTCTCACTAAGGAGCGCATACTTGCCATCTCAAAATGCGACATGCTGGACGAAGTGATGATAGCTGAGATGAAGAGCATGCTGCCTCACGATGTTCCTTCGGTATTCATCTCCTCAGTCAGCGGGCTCGGTATTGACCGGCTGAAAGATATGCTTTGGGAAGAACTTCAGAAGGAGAGCAACCAAGTGATAGAAATCTCGCACGCGCCTATCGACGTGAAAGTAATCGAGAAAGAAGAAGGAGAACCTGAAGATGACGAAGAACCCGGTACCATATACCTCAACGAGGTAGAAGAAGAATGGGACCTGAGCAAATACAAAGGTATAGGCTGGGATGAGTGAGATATTAGTAAAAAGCTGAAAGTTTAAACATTTAAACAACAAGCACATGACTTACGACGAAGCAATAACCAAATTAGAAGAGTTGGTGCAATCAATGGAAGAAGGTGATGCGCTGACTATTGACGAGTACAAACAAAAGGCCAAGGAGGCAAAAAAACTCATACAGTTCTGCCAACAACAAATTACAGGACTTGAAAACGAAATAAAAGAAGCACTGCAATAAGCAATGCTTCTTTTTTATCAGACCTTATCCAACCCGGTTTCCTACTCAATAAACTATCACTTTTTCAGCTGCCTTACCGTCATACTTAAGATATAACCCTTTCTCAGGTACAGAAGGCAATCTGCGACCCATAATATCAAAATAGATATAAGTCTTATCGTCGTTTGTCAGAGCAGATATGCCTGTCGTTTCATCTCCCAGCAGATTTATGTAGAAAAGATTACGAGTATCTCCTTTTGTCAGTTCGTAGCTGCCTGCCGCAAGAGTCTGGGTAAGGACATTGGTAGTAGAGGTTTTCTTCGCACCGTTAATCTTAATATTACCTGTCTCTGACTCGGCAAAAACAAGATACAGAGTCAACTCTTTGTCTGTTATAAACTTTATTGATGTGCTCCCCTCCATCTTCAGGCAATCTGTATATGTCACACCGTTAACCACAGCCTTACCCTTGCTGTTGCTATAATTGCCTGTGATAGTGTAGAATGTCGATGACGGTTTTAGACCTGTAAAATAGCACTCATAAGAGCCTGTGCCAGGTTGCGGGTCAGTACCTTGCTGCTCCTCGTATTCATCTATATTAACGCCTTCATACCCCTCACCTATTATCTTCTCCACGGTTGCCTCATAGTCGGTGATTGCTGCTTTGAGGTCAGCGTTCACAGCCGCAGAGTTGTCATCTGCAGAATTGTTGAATGTCCAACTGAAGTCACCATGCTGCATGCGTCCTGCACCATATTCACCTTTCACTATATCAGGCACGTCGGCTGCTGCATCAGAAGTGTAAGAATATATAAGCGTGGCGTTAGTGTCGAAATTGCTGTAACCGGTTGCACCCTGCAGCGTCTTTACCTCAGCAGGCACTTGTTCTGTGCGACTGCTTGCTTCGTATGCATCGAAATGTTTGGAATTGGTTGCACTATATGGTTTGTATTTATAGCTGCCTTCAAACTTGTTGCCATACGACTTTATCACACCTCCGTCCTCACCTGAGAATGTACCCGTCTCTGTGCCGTTATTAGTGTCACTACCCTGCATCGAAATAAGCATAGGCTTTTGAGTGTTGCGGAAATAGTTGCTCTCCACAAACACCGAACTGCCGGTAGTTGCTCCTGCGCCATACTTCGAAATACCATCGAAATAGTTGTTATATACATGCACTGTCATTGTTCTCACACGCGGCATACGGCTGTCGCAATGGTCAAACCAGTTATGGTGGTAGGTCACATAGCAGTCGGTTGTCTCATTCTTCATGCCGCACAGACTTGCCTTGCCATTGTCAAAGAGGTGGTTGTAAGCTACGGTGATGTTAGTTGAAAGTGCCTTGATGTCTATCGTGCCATCACCTTTCACTTGGTCAGCAGCTGAGCCAGTCTTACCATAGAAGAGATCGAGGTTGTGCACCCAGCAATGCTTGTTTTTAGTATCAAGACTGACGGCATCATCCAAACAAAGCATCACCGCAAAGTTTCTCAGTTCCACACCCGTACAATTGCGCAGCAAGAGTCCGAATCCGTATATTGCAGCATCATTGCCCACTCCCTCTATTGTCAGACTCATCTCTTTTGACCCGGTTCTGCTCTTAATCTGCAAACCTTCTTCCTTGCTGCCTATACTATCCAAAGCTGCCAACTCTAGCTTACCCAGTATTCTTACTGCCAACGGGCGGTCTTCTTCCCCACTCTCGTATGCCTGAAGGATATGCTGCAGACCGGTACGCTGCTCTGTTGCCCCTCCGCTACTCACTTTCATATCCATAGTGACAGTTTTCAGGTTGGCTCTGTTGACGTACAGCACACGTGCACCACTCTTGAGCGTACCATCGTTATTATAAGCACCTACTCCTTCAGAATGCCCGAAATGAGCATAACCTGTACGGTCGTAGGCTTTGACAGTCAGGTCGGCAGTCGTGGCTGAAGCCGACTCTTGTTCTGCTCCATCAACCACAGGCACTATCTTCAGCCTATATTTGCCGGCGGACAGACCTATGGCATCTACTCTGCCGTAACTACCGTATGAGCGCACCAACTCGGCATCAAGTTTCACGAAACCGGATCCTTCCTTTGCTACGTAAGCATTGAAACTTTCATAATCACCAAGAGAGAACTCTGCGTATGCACTTTCAAACCAACCGCCTGCCTTCTGTATAGCCACAGCCGCCTGCGTAAGAAGGCTGACGGCTGTGAACATTGATAAAAATAATATTTTCTTCATGCTGATTTATATAAACAAACTTATCAACCCATAACATGCAGCACCTATTGCCGCACTTATGGGAATTGTTACTATCCATGCTGTAATCATGTCAAGCGAGACACCCCAATGCACTGCAGAGAGCCTCTTGACAGAGCCTACACCCATTATACTACCTGAAATCACGTGAGTCGTACTAACAGGCACTTTAAGTATCTGACTGATACCAATGGTTATTGCACCTGCCGTTTGCGAACAGAACCCTTCCACAGGTGTTATCTTGGTTATCTTGTTGCCCATTGTCTTGATTATCCGCCAGCCTCCTGACAATGTACCGACAGCTATTGCTGTAAAGCAGGCAAAAGCCGCCCATTCAGGCACCGGCATCTCCGACGAGGCGCTCACACCAAACCACTCAGGCAAAAGACTTACGTCAATGGCTGCCATTGCACATGCCATCACACCAATCTCCTTGGTTGAGTCGTTCAAACCATGACCCAAACTCAGAAATGCTGACGAAAGCAACTGCAAACGGCGAAACCATTTGTCCATCTTGTGAGGTTTGGCACGACGGAAAATCCAGGTTGTTAGTATCATAATTATATTTCCAGCAATAAAGCCTATCAGAGGTGCTACAACAATAAACAAGGCTATCTTGCCCACAGTTGACCACATCACCGCTCTCCAGCCGCACCCCGCAATAGCCGCTCCAACCAAGCCGCCTATCAGTGTGTGAGACGAAGAAGAAGGTATGCCTTTCCACCATGTGAACAGGCTCCACGATATGGCCGCCACCAAACCGGCAATAATTATAGGCATAATCAAACTTATGCCCGCCCCTGACTCTGCCACTACACTGGTGTCAACAGTCTTCTGAACGGTCTCTGCCACACGAAACCCGATGAGATACTTGGCAATAAAATAGGCAATGAAATTAAATGCAGCTGCCCATATCACAGCTTGCACGGGCGTAAGCACTTTGGTTGATACAACCGTTGCTATACTGTTTGCGGCATCATGAAAGCCGTTGATAAAATCGAATCCTATACAAAGGACTATGATTGTGATTAGTAAAACTATGTAGTTCATAACAGAAACTCCTCCCTTGTGAGGAGACAGGGAGGGGTTTATGCGTATTTTACAAGTATCATCTTTAGTGATTTTCCTACAGAATTGGCTTTGTCGGTAGCCGACTCCATACCTTGCATAAGATCTTTGAGTTTTACCAGTTCCACAGCATCAGTCTCTGTATCAAACAACTCTTGCAGAAAACTCTCATACACGTCGTCTCCCTCATGCTCAAGGTCGTGGAGTTTCTGACACTGCTCGAGAGCCACTTCAGGCTTTTTCGACATGGTCTTCAACTCTTGCATTCCAATACGTATGCACTTTGCGTCTTCGAGTATAATCTCTGCCATGTGCATTGCTTTGGTAGGTATTTGCTTGGGGCGATACAAAAGTATGCGCTTTGCCGAAGAAGTGATTAGGTCAACCACATCATCAAGTGTACCTGTAAGTTCATGTATATCCTCGCGGTCGAATGGCGCAACGAAAGAGTCGTTCAACTCATCAAAGATTTTGACTACAATCTGGTCACACTCGGTCTCAATAGCCTTAATCTGAGGATATATTTCCTCCTGCTTCTGACGCTCTGTCTCAGAGATAAGCTGAGTGAAAAGGTCTGCAGCCTCCACTGTTGCCTCGCCTATACGACGAAACATGGGGAAAAACTTGTCTTCCTTAGGAAGAAATACTGAAAAAATAGAGTTTAACGCTGACATATATTTATTTAAAATGTTTTATTTACTCAGTAAGTTTGAATAGTTTGAAGAGTAAGGAGTGCCCTATACTTAAAACATATTTTCTCGGTACAAAGGTAATACAACTTTTCAGATTACACAAGCACAGATAGCAAAAACAAAATAATTGCAGAAATATTTCCATATTCAAACATTTTAGTGTAACTTTGCAGGGTGAATACATCACAAACTAAAAACAAAAGCCAAACACTAAAAACTAAAAAATATACAATTATGTCAAAAGTAACCGTTGTAGGCGCAGGTAACGTAGGTGCTACGTGCGCGAACGTGTTGGCAGTGAACGAAGTAGCCAACGAAGTATGTCTTATCGACATCAAGGAAGGTCTTGCAGAAGGCAAGGCTATGGACATTATGCAAACAGCCCAACTGATGGGCTTTGATACCGTAGTTAAGGGTGTAACTAACGACTACAGCCAAACTGCAGGCTCCAATGTAGTTATTATAACCTCAGGTATTCCCCGTAAGCCGGGCATGACACGCGAGGAACTCATAGGTGTAAACGCAGGTATAGTAAAGAGCGTTGCCACTCAAGTACTTAAATACTCACCTGATGCTATTCTTATCGTTGTCAGCAACCCTATGGACACAATGGCATATCTTACACTGCACGCACTGGGTCTGCCTCGCAACCGTGTCATCGGTATGGGTGGTGCTCTGGACTCGGCTCGTCTGAAATATTTCCTGAGCCAAGCTCTCCACTGCAATGCTAACGATGTTGACGGCTTCGTAATAGGCGGTCATGGTGACACAACTATGATTCCTCTTACCTCATACACCACTTACAAAGGCATCAATGTAAGTGAGTTCCTTAGCGACGAAGAGATTGAGCAAGTTGTAAAGAACACTATGGTTGGCGGTGCCACACTTACAGGCCTGCTCGGCACAAGTGCTTGGATGGCTCCGGGTGCTGCTGCATCATCTGTAGCAGAGGCTATCATCAAAGACCAGAAGAAGATGATTCCTTGCTCCGCTGCTCTTGAAGGCGAGTACGGCATGCACGATATCACCATCGGTGTACCTTGCATCATCGGCAAGAATGGTATCGAGAAGATTCTTGAACTCAACATCTCTGACGCCGAGCGCGAGAAACTGAAAGCATCAGAGGCTGCAGTACGCAAGACAACCGCCGTACTTAAGGACCTCAACGTACTCTAAGATGTTACAACTTCCCATGACGGGAAGTGAATATAAAATATAGACCGGATGTGTATCCGGTCTATATTTTTATGTATCAACACCACCTGTATTATACAGATGTTTCTTTAGAAGATATTACTGAAAAGCTTTCTGCAAGTCTTCCAGAGTAGGCATGTCGGTATCGTCCCACATGGCAATAATGATACCTTTTTCATTGACAGCATAGACTCTGGGGATTCTTGACTGAGCAAACAACTCATACACACTGCGGTCTGACTGTGCCGAATAGAGCATCGTAAAACCCTTGGCATACCAATATGCTGCCACCTCCTCTTCCGTTTGTTCACGAGAGATACAAACCACCTTGACAGACTCGCCTTCTACACGCCTTCCGCTTGCATCTTCAAAAGAAGGCATCTGCTTTTTAGCCTGCTCCTGAAGCAAATAGAACTGTTCAATCACAGGTAACTCTTGTCTGCAATCAGGGCAACCGGTATTGAAAAAGACTATAAGGGCAGGTACACCTTGAAGAGTAGCGTTGTTTACGGCGCTGCCATCATTCATCACCACCTCAAATACCGGCAGGCTGTCTCCCACATGAAGATCAGCACCTCCTGTCGGCTGCTCGTTTATACATGAGACAAACAGCACAAAGACGAGTAAAATAGTGTAACGAAACTTTTTCATAACTGCTATAAACATGTTATTTTGTCTTTCTGTTCCAATACTGGCTTCTTCCGAGAATACCTGCGCGGTCGAGTGAGCCACGGAGTTTGAGGCGACCATTGTCTATCGATATCTTACCATAGTAGAACTTGCCTGACTCAGGGTCGAGCACCTTTCCACCTACCAAGGCTCCATCTTTCTCCGTCATGCCGCGAATAATCACCATACCTTGTATCGGTTGGTCCTTGTCTTCGTCGGTGCACAGCACACACTTCTCTTTCTCCGTTCCCGGAATAAGCATCTTGGTTATCTGCCCATAGTACTTGCCATCGTCTCCCCTGAATATGTTCACCACTGCATAGTTCTGACCTGTTTTGTCGTCAACGGTCAACCAGTCGCCCAATATCTTGCTTATTTGCGCCTGGCAGCAGACGGTCTGAACAAGTGCCAAGAGCAGGATTATTGTTGTCTTTCTCATTTTATAAGTTGTTTTATAGGGTTTTTCTGTGTGAATACGGCTTCTTTTTCATTCACCTCTATTCTACATTCGGTATTCATAAATATTGGCAAGTTAAGGTCCACATGCCCTGCAGGGAAATCAGCCAACACAGGGTAGTCTTCTTTATCTGAAGCCTTTTGAATGGTCTCCTGCAAAGTGCATGCCATTCGCTCATCGTCTTGACATTGGCTGAACTGACCTACAATGAAACCGCTGATATTGTGCATGACACCACTCATGCGCAGGTTTTGCAGCATACGGTCGATATGATATTGCTGTTCATCGATATCCTCGATGAAGAGTATGCTATCTTTATCAATGATTTGGTAAGGAGTGCGCTGCAGCCCATAGAAGACGGAGAGGTTGCCTCCTCGCAGCACACCCACACTTTCGCCTTTTCTGGAGAAAGGTGAGACGGGGAGATGATATGAGATATCTTCTCCGCCAAGCACTGCGCGCAGGGCTTGCACAGGCCGGCTCTGCTCGGGCAGACGCGAAATGTGCTTTGCCATGATAGCATGCAGAGAAGGAATACCATGCAAGCCGAGCAGACAATGCAGGCAAGTGATGTCGGAAAACCCGATGAGGAGTTTGGGTGTGACCTTGACTTGGTCAATAATCTGTGCGAGACCATAACCTCCGCGAGAACATAGAATAGCATCTACATCTGAATCGGCAAAAGCTTCGTTTAGATCACCAAGACGTTCCTCAGGTGTGCCTGCACCGCCACCATAGCGGCCTTTGGCATGCGCTGCTATTGTGACTCTGTGCCCCCACGACTCAAGTACCTGCTTTGCACCGTCAATATAATCAGGGTCTATGGCAGACGATGGCGATACGATACGGATATGCATAATATTCTTAAATGTTAAGTATTAATTACTCTTTCTTCAACTTTTCCCGCAGTTCACGCTCTTGACGTTCTTTTTTCAAAATACGATTACGATTGCGACGTGCAGACAGATAACTGCTGATATAATCTATATACGCACCTATATACCTTGAGCGCTTGTCCTCGTATATATCTTCCATTGCAACCATTATGCCTGAATCATACACATTTGAGAATGTCGGCTCTTTAGATGTTCCAAAATAGCGGAGCTTGGGCGTAAGATTCAGATAAGCCGAGAACATCGGCGGTACAATAGTTCCGCGAGCACGCACCGCTTTCTGCAAAATATGGAAATTGCTTATCGGGTCGCTTCCTTCGAAAAGCTCATCCGCCATCTCTTGCGCCTCGCAGCTGATATCTACAGCTTCATAGGGCATAAACAGTCCTTTCCTGTCGAAGCAATAGCGTCGAAGATAAGCATATAGCAAATCACGTGACAGCGAATCGTAAGCAGGGTAAATGGTAACTTTGCCTATCAAGTACTTCACCTCAGGGTGATTATACATCACTGCACCCAGACCATCCCATAGATTGTCAAGCGCAAACAAGGCTTTCATTCCCATCTCACGCAACTGATACTTAGGTTGCACAAAAGCACGCCCCAACTCAATGGTTATAGGCAAATAGTGCTTTATAAAATAATCAGTATAGCGGAACAGATGTGCAGAAGTGATGAAAGGCTGACCCTTATCTGTAAAAGTACAGTCTCGCAACCACAAGTAGCGATAGCCACCTACTATCTCCTCGTTCTCAGGATCCCAGACAATAAGCTGATGGTATGGCACCGGCATGGTGTCCATCTCGTCAATATCCATTTCCTCCCCTTTCGAGCCTCCGCTCTCACGATAACTGAGTTCGCGCAGACGTGCTATCTCACGCATAACGTTAGGTGCCTCCAGAGCAGTGAGGTCATATATCTCATTACCTGCCTTGTTGGTAGGACGAAGAAAATTCTGCTTTGTCAACTCCCTCTTTATAAGAGCACGTTCCACAGGTTCAATGATTGGTTTCATCGTACTATGATTTAGACATGTTATATACTTCATTCCTCACCCATTGCGCCCACTCTTGCGGTGTGCGTGAACGGTCAAAAGTGGTGTAAGGAATAGGTTTGCCTATCTTTATGCTGAAATGTTTGCCTGTAGCTTTGAACATCTCGTCTGCCAGATACAGCATCTCAATATTGGTCTTTATCCCCAGCCTTGTACGCCAGAGAGCAAGATTATAGAAGAAGCCGGAGTTCTGCCCGTCAAAATAGATAGGCACAATGTCACGCTTGTGCTGAACCGACTTCTGTATGACCGACTTCTTCCACTCGGGGTCTTGCACTTTACCCTCTATCTTCCTCGAACACATGCCCGAAGGGAAAGTGAGAATATCATGCCGGGAGGTGTACAGGTCGTCTATCTTCTGCGCATAGTCGCGGTTCTGTCCTCCCTTGCCTGACACATGCACAGGTACGAAGATTCCTTGCAGCGGAGTGAGATACATCAGCAGTTCGTTCACTATCACTCGCACATTATAGTTTCTCTGTTCGCCCAGATACAATGCCAATATCATTCCGTCAAGTCCTCCCAAAGGATGGTTACTCACAAAGCATACCGGCGCACTATCATGAGGGAGATTCTCTGCCCCGGACACTGCGACTGACGCTTTCAGCAAATCAGGTCCTAAGACAGCACGAATAAAATCATAGTCTTTCAAGCCGGAGTGTTCACGGAAGAACTTATTGATTGTATCTTCATGTACGATATGCTTCAGATAACTGACAACAAAGCCCGGAGTACGGTTGCCGATCTTCTGTCTGACCACCGCCTCCACATCAAGCCTTATAGGAGTCTGCTCTTGCATAAATTACATTGCCAACTATTAGCTCTTAACTGTTCACTATCCTTTTCAAGTGGCATACCATGAGGTCGCCGTTCTCTTCTCGGAGATGCATACCATTACCCTCGCAGTAGCGGAAGAACTTACAATCGTTGCAGGGCTCCTTCTTACGCATCCAACTGCGGTCACGATAGTTTTTGAAACCATTCTCCCATACGTCCCAGAACTTGTCCTTATAGATATTGCCTTGATAGTATTTGCCCCGAATCGAAGTGCAAGCACTGATGCTGCCGTCTATCAGTATCGACGCCACGCTGATGCCTGCCGCGCACTGATACAAGTGGTCGCGCACCTTGCCCTCGTAGTCAGCCAAGAATCCCTCACAACTGTAACTCACATGCCGGCCTGCCTCACGTTCTGAGACAATAAAATCAAGCATCCCGGTAAACTGCTCGTCGGTAAGGAGCAGTTCGGGGTCATTTTTAGCTCTACCCATAGGGTCGATGCCAAAGAGGCGCCAACTCCTTACACCCAAGCTCCACAGATATTCTCTCAACTCGGGCAGATACTCTATGTTTCTACGATTGACGCATGTCACCACGTCCCAGGTAAGACGCTTGTCTGCAGCAGCCAGCCGTATGGCACGAGTAGCGTTCTGGAAAGAGAGTTTGTGTCCGCGCATCCAGTTATGATCCTCCTCGAAGCCGTCAAGAGACACTGTCATCGACAGCAGTCCAGCTTTTCTCAGAGACTTGAATCTACTCTCAGTAAGTGCCAACCCGTTAGTCACCATTCCCCACGGAAACTCACGCTTCTGCAACTCGCTGCCTACCTCCTCCAAGTCACGACGCATCGTAGGCTCACCGCCGGAGATGATAATCATGGTGTGATGCGGGTCGACATGCGGGAGTACCTCCTCATCGATGACACGCAAGAAATCTTCTTTAGGCATGTCAGGCGTAGTGACCTCACTTCGGCAATCGCTACCGCAATGACGGCAACTGACATTGCAGCGGAGGGTGCTCTCCCAGAAGAGTTGCTGCAGCGGGTGAAGAGTCTTCAAGTTCTTTCTCCTCAACCTCTCCAGTTCAAGAGCTATAAGAAGTTTTGTTTTCATTGTTTCAGTCTTGTGGGCGGTACACCATATTTAAGCATGATGGGTCTCTCGATATTCTGATTGACTTGCTGCGAAGAATGAATTATCTGTACTTTCATTGTTGCAGGTCCTCTGTCCCAGGCATCTTTGGGTTCACCGTCGTAAGTTATCTTCTCAGTGTAGGCCTCTCCGTCAATCTCCACTGTCATCTCATCTGCGGGGAAACCGTCGAAGTTGAGTTTGAACATACCTGTTTCGTCGGTCTCTACCTTGATTTTCTCCCGAGCGACACTGACAACTATCTCTTTTCGCATAAGAGGCTTGCCGTCGGGAGTTTTGACAACGCCTTGAATATTGTATTGCGCACGTGGCACACCATACATACACACCATTAACTCCTGCTCACTGCCTGACTGCAATTCTTCCACTTCCACCTGCTGCTCTTCTTCGGCAGTCTTTTTCTGTTGTCTGGCAGCAGCCTTCTGGTGAGAGCAACCCACAACTCCCAAGGCTGCTATCATAGTTGCAAGCAGCATATTCATTCTGCTGACAAATGTCATGCGTAACTGTTTCATAAGTCTGTCAATATATCTATATTGTGCTACAAAATTACAAAGAATATTTTATATACAAAAATAGGTCGGGCTATATTACTCTTCAATAATAATATCTGTTTTCCTGCCCATCAGCGTGTATATTGAGCCGTTGCCGCTTCGAATGTATATTTGACCATTGAGCAATATCTTCTCATAACCTGAATCCCGGGTTTCACCAATGTTTTCTACTGCAGTCTCAACCTCAATGAATGAGGAGTCTGCCACTTGCTCCATCTCTGTGAAGTCGGGTTTGATGGAGTTGAGATAGAGTTCGAGATTGGTGTAGCCGGTGCTTGTTATCATTGCACCATCGGTTTCATCGTTCGGGTCGAGACTGTTAGCGGTCTCCCAAGAGTCGGGAATACCGTCAAGGTCGGTGTCAGTGTACGGTTCGCCCTGCAGCAGCGGCCAGCCTCCAACAGCCTGCGGGTCGTCGATAATACCGCCCAAGCCCTTAGAGCCTTTACCCGAGGCAGTGCCTTCACGCGTTTCGGCAACAAGACGCGCATCCTGCCAGTCGCGATGAGGAGCACATGCACCGACGTAAGCAAGCACTTGTTCGTAGGCTTCTTCGGCTGTTTCGAGTTTCTCCGGCATGATTTGCATGACTTCTTTAGACATACCATCTGCCCGGAAGAGGGTCTTGGCAAGGGCTGTATCAGAGTAGGAGTTATACTGAACTCCGCACCACCAGTTGTCGTTGGTGATGTCAGGATAGTTGCTAAGATAATTGTCCGCGATGTAGTGCCGCCCTGCAAAGCCTGCTTCGACACTTGACTTAGACTGGTCAATACGCACAAGGCGATTGACTTTGTTGGTGGCAGAAGCAGCTTTGCCCTGATAATTGGTTGCCGGACCATGTTTGTAGTAGTTGCCGACCATGTTGAGTTCATTGCGCGTCACTCCCTCTACCTGTATCTCTGTCTCGAGTCCGTAGCCGGAATTATTGCTTCCCCAGTTGTATATCACATTGTTGCGGAAATCCACTACAGCCACTGTGTCGTGTGCACGAGCACCATTGAAACGTATGTTGCGGCTCTCGTTGTGGGCTATAAGATTGTGGTGATAGGAGGCAAACTGCCCTCCCCAAACACCGCAATAGGAGCGAGTGCCTTTCTTATGATTGGCTTGGTAGAGTCCTTCGGCAGCGATGCACCACTGAACAGTAGTGTATTTGGTGTCGTAGATAGCGAGGCACTCCTCGTTAGCCCACGTCATGGTACAATGGTCGAAGATGACTTGTTCGTAGTTCTCCACATCTGTGCCGTAGGTAACGTAGGTTTGGTCATCAGGAATGGTGGGGCGGAAGCGTAGATAGCGGACAATAAGGTTCTTGCGTCGTGGTCCGTAGTACCACATTTCGCCTCCTGTCGCTCCATTGAAGGTCATGGAGTGGCCACAGATACAGATGCCATCGCCGGGGGCTGTCTGCCCTGCAATGGTGAGATTGTCACGTTTTACCTTAAGGTCTTCTTTGAGAATGATATTGCCTGCGACATTGAAGACTATGGTAAGGGGCTCGTAAATAGTGATGGTTTTGCCCTCTATCTCAGCTGTTGACACATACTGAGAGAGAGCCCAGCGAAGTGTGCCCTCGACGGGAGTCTCCTGAGAGGTATAGTCTTCGAGAGAGGTGACTGTCAGGACTTTTCCTCCACGCCCACCGGTAGCATACCGACCGAAACCTTCTGCTCCGGGGAAAGCCAAGAGCGACTCACCGCATTTCATACCTCCTGCTCCGTCTCCGCACTTGGCATCGGCAGTCTGAAGTGACCCGCCTTCAGCAGTGAAGGAGACAGCAAGGAACAGTGACAGCATCAATAATAAGGGTTTTCTCATAATAAAGCACAGATTAAGTGTTAGTGATCAGCAGTTTTAAAGTTCGTAGTCGCAGGCGGCACGTGAGGTCTTGCATTTGCCTATGTATGCAGCCACTTTCAGGTGCTCCGGGTGTGTGGCATAGGTATTTAGGTCCTGCCAAGTGTCGAAGAGACAGGTTAAGACGAGGTCATAGTCTGTGGCGGGAGCGTAGGGTATGTTTATGCCCACCTCTATCTGCCTGAGACACGGCACCAGGTTAATGAGATTCTCAAGACCTGCTTTGATTATCTGAGCGTTTTCTGCTTTGGTTTTCCCCTCTGCCGTATCAGCGAGGCGGAAGAATACGATATGCTTTATCATTGATTACTTTTTTTAGTTGAAAGTTGAAAGTTTAGAGTTGAGAGAAGTGGAGAGTTGAAAGTTCTTTGTTCGCTTCGCTCTCACGATCGGCAGAGCCGTGGAGAGTTTAGACTGAAACATCCTCTTTTACCAGACTTCTTGAGAGTTAAGTGAGGGGTCTTTGGGGTAGTCGATATTGTAATGTAGGCCACGGCTCTCTTTACGCTCGAGCGCATGACGGGTGATGAGATAGCCGACGTTGATCATATTACGGAGTTCGCAAATGTCGCGTGTAGCCTTAACCCGCTTGAAGAGATCTTCTGTCTCCTCGAAGAGCAGGTCCAAGCGCTCCCATGCACGACGGAGACGGAGGTCGCTGCGAACGATGCCGACGTAGGTTGACATGATTTGTCCCACCTCTTTGACATCCTGAGAGATGAGGACTTGCTCCTCGTTAGACATGGTGCCTTCGTCGTTCCAAGCCGGTACACGCTCGTTGAAGTCGTACATCTCCACGACTTGCATGGCGTGACGTGCAGCTGCATCAGCATATACGACAGCCTCAATGAGTGAGTTGCTTGCGAGGCGGTTGCCGCCATGGAGGCCTGTGCAACTGCATTCGCCAACGGCATAGAGACGGTTGATGCTGGATTGCCCGTCGAGATTGACCTTGATGCCACCACACATGTAATGCGCACAAGGAGCTACAGGAATATACTGCTTGGTGATATCAATACCGATGCTCAGACATTTGGCGTAGATATTGGGGAAATGGTGTTTGGTTTCCTCGGGGTCTTTGTGCGTCACGTCAAGACAAACGTGGTCGATACCGTTGATTTTCATTTCGTTGTCGATGGCGCGGGCAACAATGTCGCGTGGCGCAAGCGAGAGGCGAGGGTCGTATTTCTGCATGAATTCCTCACCGTTGGGCAGGCGGAGTATGCCTCCGTAGCCACGCATAGCCTCAGTGATAAGATAGGCAGGGTGAGTCTCTCCCGGGTGGAAAAGAGCAGTGGGGTGGAACTGCACAAACTCCATGTCTTTGACTTGCCCTTTGGCACGATAGACCATAGCTATGCCGTCGCCTGTGGCAATGTTGGGATTGGTAGTGGTAGCATAGACGGCACCTGTGCCTCCGGTAGCCATGAGAGTAATTTTACTGAGATATGTGTCAATCTTCTGCGTATCGGGATTGAGAATATATGCCCCGTAGCACTCGATGTCAGGAGTGCGGCGCGTGACACGTACACCGAGGTGATGCTGCGTGATTATCTCGACTGCGAAATGGTTTTCAAGGACATCGATATCAGGATGCTGACGCACAGCCTCCATGAGTCCCCGCTGTATCTCGGCTCCAGTGTCGTCTGCATGATGAAGAATACGGAACTCAGAGTGGCCTCCTTCGCGGTGAAGGTCGAAGCTGCCATCCTCTTTGCGGTCGAAATTGACACCCCACTGCAGGAGTTGGCGAATAGCAGCGGGAGCGTTACGCACCACTTGCTCTACGGCTGCGGGGTCGCTAATCCAGTCGCCTGCCACCATAGTGTCGTGAATATGTTTCTCAAAGTCATCAACGAGCAGGTTGGTAACACTTGCTATACCACCTTGCGCCTTGGCGGTATTCGCCTCATCGAGAGTGGTTTTGCAACAGAGAGCGATTTTGTACTTACCTGCTTTAGCAACCTGCAGGGCGAAACTCATACCGGCTACGCCGCCGCCGATGATGAGAAAGTCATAATGTTTAGTCATTCTTTATATTAAGTTGAGAGTGAAAAGTTGAGTGTTTAAAGAAGTTATCAGTTGAAAGTTCAAAGAAGTGAAGGGTTTTTAAGTTGCATGTTTTTATGTGTGCAAAGATACTGCAAAAGTTTTGATTATGCAAGTAGCGACAAGGGAGGTCAAGATTCAGGTGAATTTTGGAAAATAACAGGGTAATCGTGCAATAATCATGCGGTAATCACACAATAATCGTACAATAATCATGCAATAATCGTACAATAATCGTGCAATAAATAATGAGAAAAGAAAGCAGCAGGATTGCGATAATTGAGAGAGAATATTTGTAGGTCTGCGGGAATTTTTGTAACTTTGCGGCAAATTAAGTATAATGGGTAAATACTATGGCAGCAGAAGACGTTTTGACCCCACAAGTAGCTGAATATACGGATGCGAATGTGCGTCACCTGGAAGATGTAGAGCACATACGCCTAAGACCCGGTATGTATATAGGCAAGCTGGGTGACGGCAGTCATGCAGATGACGGCATCTATGTGCTTATCAAAGAGACTGTTGACAACTCGATAGACGAGTTCCGCATGAATGCGGGCAAGGTGATAGATGTGCGTGTGGAAGGGGGTAAGGTATCGGTAAGGGACTACGGGCGAGGCATTCCGTTGAACTCACTCGTCGGAGTGGTATCGCAACTGAACACGGGTGCCAAGTACGACTCGAAGGCATTCAAGAAGTCGGTAGGACTGAACGGTGTGGGCTTGAAGGCCGTGAATGCCCTTTCGTGGAAGTTTGCCGCCCAGTCATACCGCGAAGGCAAAACACGTAGAGTAGAGTTCAAACAAGGCAAGATGGTGAGCGACACCGGCATCATTGATGCTCCTCAAGAGAAGCAGGGCACGCTGATAGAGTTTGAGCCCGACTCTTCGCGCGGGCTGTTTGAGAACTACCAATTCCGCCCTGAAACGATTGAGACCATGATGCGCAACTATGCGTATCTGAACACGGGGCTGACACTCAACTTCAACGGGCAGCGTTTTCTCTCGAGAAACGGTCTGTTCGACCTTCTGACAGAGCGCATGACAGTGGACCCGCTCTACCCCATTATCCACCTCAAAGGCGAAGACATAGAGATAGCACTGACCCATGCCGACCAGACGGGCGAGGAGTACTACTCGTTTGTGAATGGCCAGTACACAGTGCAAGGCGGCACCCATCAGGCTGCCTTCAGAGAAGCCATAGGAAGAACTATCAAG
Organism: Paludibacteraceae bacterium; assembly: GCA_017477325.1. Lineage (GTDB taxonomy): Bacteria > Bacteroidota > Bacteroidia > Bacteroidales > Paludibacteraceae > Colicola. The sequence continues at coordinate 5,875 of JAFUWV010000008.1, read as the reverse complement.
GCCTTCTTCGGCAAAGACTTTGAGCTTTCGGACGTGAGAAACGGCATAGTGGGAGCCATAGCACTGAATGTGGAGGAACCTGTGTTTGAGAGCCAGACGAAGACCAAGTTGGGTTCGAGAGACATGTCACCTCAGGAGGGCAGTGTGTCGGTCAACAAGTTTGTCAACGACTTTGTTGCCCACGAACTTGACAACTATCTGCACAAGCACCAAGACATGACCGAAGTGATGCTGCAGAAAATACAGGACTCCGAGCGTGAGCGCAAGGCGATACAAGGGGTGACCAAGATTGCCCGCGAGAGAGCCAAGAAGAACAACTTGAACAACCCTAAGCTGCGCGACTGCAGAGTCCACCTGAGCGACCCGAAGCCCGTTTATGCAAGTAAGGACTCGGATGAAGACCTTCGTGACTTGAGCTCGATATTCATTACGGAGGGTCTCTCAGCCTCGGGCAGTATCACCAAGAGCAGGGATGTAAACACCCAGGCAGTATTCTCACTGCGAGGCAAGCCCAAGAACACCTTCGGACTCACGAAGGAGATAGTGTATGAAAACGAGGAGTTCTTCTGCCTGCAGTCGGCGCTGAATATAGAAGACGGCCTGGACAATCTGAGATACAACAAGGTTATCATAGCCACCGATGCCGATGTTGACGGCATGCACATACGCCTGCTTATGCTCACTTTCTTCCTGCAGTTCTTCCCCGACCTCGTGAAGAAAGGGCATGTGTATATACTTCAGACACCACTGTTCAGAGTAAAGAACAAGAAAGAGATACGCTACTGCTACTCAGAAGAAGAGCGGCTTCAGGCTATCTCCGACCTTAAGCCCAACCCGGAGATCACCCGCTTCAAGGGCTTGGGAGAGATTTCTCCCGACGAGTTCAAAGGGTTTATAGGCAAGGGCATCAGACTTGACCAGGTTAGTCTAAGAAAAGAAGACGCCGTGCACGAACTGCTGGAATACTACATGGGAAAGAACACACAGGAGAGACAACAGTTCATCATCGACAACCTCGTAGTAGAAGAAGACGATGCCGACGGACTGGAGATATGATTGAGAGTTGAAAGTTGAGAGTTTAGAGTTTAGAGAAGTTGAGAGTTGAAAGTTGAGAGTAGAAAGTTGAAAGAAGTTGAGAGTTCTTTGTTGCTTCGCTCTCACGATCGGCAGAGCCGTGGAGAGTTGAGAGTTTATAGGACCTGAAATCTGAAACTTGAAACATAAAAAAATGGGTGCACTTATAGTATTTTTGATATTGACAATAATTGTCGTAGTAGCCATAGAATGGCGCGAGCGCAAGAGGCAGAAGCACACTGTTGACAAGAACCGCCCTGAGCAGCCTCCGCCAAACATTCGCCCTGAAGGTTGCTGCGGAGAACACCTCGTTTGCGAGAAAGAGACACTGCTAAACACGTCACCCGAGATAGTGTATTACGATGACGAAGAGCTTGACCAACTGGCCGGCATCTCTGCAGAAGACTACACCGAAGAGCAAGTCAACCTAATCAACCAAGTGTTTGCCACCATGCGTGAAGAAGACGTAGCAGGCTGGTGCCGAAGTCTGCAGATGAGGAACATAGAACTACCCTACGACATACGAGAACAAGCACTTCTCATAGTAAGAGAACAAAGAGCAAAGAGATAACATAACAAAAGGAGCCGCAAGTTGCGGCTCCTTTTTGTTAATACCTATTCAGTGATTCCTCCCGTATTCTTCTGCCCCATTATACTTCTCAGCGATTTGCCCAACGACTGGTTGATAATCTTCTGCTCCGGGTCTTCTGTTTCCTCCGAATCAGGAGTTTCTTCTATCACTATTTCTCTTATGTCGGGGAATTGCTCTATCGTATAGAAATAATAATAGGTGTTCTTTACTAAAACAAAGTAGAAGAACAATGCCTTGTCTGTGCTTAGTTTGTGAACACTATAATCAACTTTTATATTCTCAAGCGGCAATGTTGTAGCGCCTTTCTCACGCCTCATCACTTGGCTGATTGGATATGTGTCGTCATCCAAAATCCAATGCACATGCTTGTGGTCGTATCTGTCCTTACCAATGCAGCGCATATAGACTCCGTTGCCTATTCTCACGTCATAGTCGTGAACAATGAAGTTGTACGATTGCGTCTCCTCGCAGAATCCGAACGGAATGAAGGTCTTGTTAGAGTAGTTGTCTTGCGTTTTCCATACCTCATCTTTCCATCTGTATGTGTTGTAAGCGTTCATGTCTTTGGGGACAATAACGTCACCATTGTCTGTCACGTAGGCATCGTATCTAAGCCGGCAGCCCAAACCTGTAAATTTCCATCCGTCATCGAATCTGAACCAACTGAACTCGGTATCTCTGAAGGTCAGCCATGTAGCCGCACCATTGCATACACCCGCGGTTTTAATCTTCATCGGTGCTTTCTCATATTTCACAACTTTCTCCTGTTTGGTGTCGATAATCATAGAATATGCTCCCTGATATACGTACGGACTGGCGGTTATGGCAGGGTAGAAACCTGTGATTTCGTTCTTCTCATCCATATTGCAGTACCAACCTGCCATGTGCAACCTGTCTCCTTCCCAACTGAGCACATACATGTTGGAAATATAATGCTTGGTGTCTGCGTCAGGTATAGTGAACACACGTTTTTCTCCATTGGTGTTGAGCATCACCACCTTCAGGCTGCATCCGCCTACGGCAGTTGCTTTCTCCTTAAATCCTTTCCACATATCTCCTTCGCCAAGGTCAAGCAGTCGCTCGGACATGATATAAACAATATTGTTGTTGTTCATCAGAACCTTGTTGTCCTTTTGATAGAGTATGGTCTGCACTACCTTAAACTCGTTCTGGGGCGTTGTCCAGTCTTCTGCATATTCCGCCAACTTAGTGTCATCTGCCGCAGAATACAGGCTCACATTCACTCCTCCTGTACGTATTTTCTCTTTGAGTTTCATGTCCAGAGCACCTTTCATTACAACGTAGTACCTGCCATCTTCGGTATATATTTTGTTGTTTTCGGTTACGGCAGATTTCTTTTTCTTGTCAACAACAGGCGGGGTCACTGGCTCACAACTCAGCACATTAAGCTGCTTGTCAACTGTCAGATTGAAGATTTTCTTCTCCTTGTAGTCTGACATTCGGAGAGTCAGTTCATTGCCCTCCTTCTTGGCTATTGTTATAACCGGCAGTTTGGCAACTTCTTTCGGGTACTCAATCTTGTAGAACAACGTGTCGTTCATGTTCAGGAAATAATACCCTGTGTAGTTGCTGAGCACAATGTAGTCACCAAAGGTGTCTTCTATCACCATTGGATTGCCCTTTACGCCTTTCTGAAACTTGTGGAAATAGTCCGGTACTGCCATTGCACTTGTTCCCACCAACAACATGCAAGCCAGAAGTAGATGTTTTGCTTTCATGATAAATTAAGTTTAATTATTTACACCGCAAAGATACAAATATTTATTTAAATACAAAATAATGCCTAACAAAATCTTAAAATAAATATAAAATTAAGTTACCTGATAAGATATTCAGAAGAATGTAAAGTGCACGTAAAACGTAAGAGGAGCCGCTATGATGCGGCTCCTCCTACAGATATACTGATATCGGTGCTTACGGTATCACAACACGTACTGTCCAGTTGCCATTGGTCAGCAGGAATACACCCTTCTGCATCTGGCGGAGGTCAACATCGGTTGTGGTATAGCTTACCAACTGACCCGATGCACCGTAAACATAGATGGTCTTGCCGCTCAGGTTGCGGATGATACCGTTGTCGTACTCGGCATCCTGGTCGTGTATATCCTCCAGACGAGTGCCTGTGCTCTTTTCAAAGTTAGCTGTCAGAGTCACATTATCGGTAATCGTGACAGTACGCTCTGCCGGCAGTGTCTCATCGTCTGCCCAACCAACGAACTTATAACCGGTGTTGGCAGTGGCAGTGATGGTAAGTTCGGTGCCATACTCATACTCGCCTGTCTCTGCACCAAGGATCTGACCCATAGTCTCGTCATTGACTGCAAGAGTGAGAGTGTACTTATTCTTCACGGCGGTGAAGGTAGCTGTATAAGTGGCATCACGTATGACATCGCTCACCGTAGGAGTCCAGCCTGCGAATACGTAAGTGTACTCGGCGTTTCCATCTTTCTCAGGCTCGGCAGGTACTGTTACATGGTCACCATAGTGATAAGTGCCGGTTGAGATAACACTGCCGTCTTCATTTTTGAAGGTAACGGTGTACTCTACATAAGTCTTGTTGTAGGTAGCTGTATATGTAGCAGCACCGGTCACACTTACCAACTCAGGAGTCCAACCGCTGAAGGTATAAGTATAAGTCTTATCACCGTCTTTCTTAGGTGTAGTGCCGCTGTATGCCGGCATTGCGCCATACTCGACATCCGACTTCTGAAGTTCGGTGCCATCTTCGTTCAGGAAGATCACAGTGTACTTATTCTTAACGGCAGTGAATGTTGCCTTATAGGTAGCGTCGCCGGCTACGGCTACTACCTCAGGAGTCCAACCACTGAAGGTGTAAGTGTACTCAGCAGTGTTCTCCTTGGCAGCATCAGCATGAGTAGGAACTGTGCCATAGCCAACCTGAGTCTCATCTATCTTCGACTCATCATCGTTGAGCCAAGTGATTGTGTACTGGCGTACGGTCGCAGTGAACTGAGCAGTGTAGGTCTTGTCACCGGCTACAGCTACTATCTCACTGTCCCAACCGTTGAAGGTATAGACAGTTGACTCGGTCATGTAGTCTTCTACAGCAGGTGCTACAGGCAGCTCGTTCCAGTTGACCTTGACAACTGTAGGCTCACCCTTGACTACCCAAGTAATATCATACTGGCGTACGGTCTCGGTGAACTGAGCAGTGTAGGTCTTGTCGCCTGCTACGGCTACTATCTCACTGTCCCAACCCTTGAAGGTATAGACTGTTGACTCGGTCATGTAGTCCTCTACGGCAGGAGCTACAGGCAGCTCGTTGTAGTTGACCTTGACTACCGTAGGTTCACCCTTAACGACCCAAGTGATATCATACCGGCGTACTGTCTCGGTGAACTGAGCAGTGTAGGTCTTGTCACCGGCTACGGCTACTATCTCGCTGTCCCAACCGCTGAAGGTATAGACTGTTGACTCGGTCATGTAGTCCTCTACGGCAGGAGCTACAGGCAGTTCGTTCCAGTTAACTTTGACTACTGTAGATTCACCCTTAACGACCCAAGTGATATCATACCGGCGTACGGTCTCGGTGAACTGTGCCGTGTAGGTCTTGTCACCGGCTACAGCTACTATCTCGCTATCCCAACCGCTGAAAGTATAGACTGTTGACTCAGTCATGTAGTCTTCTACGGCAGGAGCAACAGGCAGTTCGTTGTAGTTGACCTTGACAACTATAGGCTCACCCTTGACTACCCAAGTAATATCATACTGGCGTACGGTCTCGGTGAACTGTGCAGTGTAGGTCTTGTCACCGGCTACGGCTACTATCTCACTGTCCCAACCGTTGAACATATAGACTGTTGACTCGGTCATATAGTCCTCTACGGCAGGAGCTACAGGAGTCTCATTCCAGTTAACCTTGACTACGGTAGGTTCGCCTTTGACTACCCAAGTGATGTCATACTGGCGTACTGTCTCGGTGAACTGAGCAGTGTAGGTCTTGTCACCGGCTACGGCTACTATCTCGCTATCCCAACCGTTGAAGGTATAGACAGTTGACTCGGTCATGTAGTCTTCTACGGCAGGTACTACAGGCAGCTCATTCCAGTTGACCTTGACTACTGTAGGTTCACCTTTGACTACCCAAGTAATATCGTACTGGCGTACGGTCTCTGTGAACTGAGCAGTGTAGGTTTTGTCACCGGCTACGGCTACTATCTCACTGTC
>JAFUWV010000007.1 GCA_017477325.1 Paludibacteraceae bacterium | reverse complement strand
TCCAACCAACGCAGATACAACTCCATTTGACCCTTGTACTGCGCTTTGAAACGACCGAGTTTGAGGTCTATAGCTATCAAACGATGCAACTTGCGGTGATAGAACAGCAGATCCAAATAAAAGTCCTCGCCGTCAATGATCATTCGTTTCTGGCGCTCCACAAACGTAAAGCCGTTGCCTAATTCCATAATAAACTGCTCTAAATGAGCAACCAGACTATCTTCCAACGATTTCTCCGAATACATGCCTTTGAGACCTGTAAACTCCAAGAAATAAGGGCTCTTGAACACCAAATCCGGAGACAGAGTCTCGTTATCGCGCAAATCTGCCAGTTCCTGCTTGATCAGTTCCTCCGGTTTTGTAGCAATCGCTGTGCGTTCATACAACATGCCATCAATCTTGGCTTGGAGCGTTCTTTTGCTCCATCTTTCGGTTGCAGCCATAGTCAGATAAAATTCTCGTTGGAGTGCATCCTTAATCGGCATAACTATCAGAAAATGAGTCCATGACAATTTTGACACCAGTGGTGACACAATTTGAAAATCGGGAAATTGCAGGGCAAATTGCATCATTCGCCGGATGGTTCTCTCTTCAAATCCCTTCGTTCCGTACTCCTCTTGCAATTGTCGCGCCACTGTTGCGACAATTTGCTTGCCATATTCAGCACGCTCGTTATTCAGCACATCACGATTGATGCGGTCACCGATATGCCAATACATCGCCGTCAACTCATAATTGGCCGTAGCAGCTACGTGTGAACGCGCGGAATCGATTATCTTCCGCAAGTCACCGAGTAGTTCCGCAGGAACTATTTCGGTCGGATTGATTTTCTCTATATCTGCCATATATCTTTACTTTTTCTTTCTTATGGTGTTTTTGTGTCCCGCTCATCGGTCGGTGCGGACAGATGATGCTATTTTTCGATTATCTCCCAGTGACCACCTTTATCAGGGCCGACACGTCGGATAATTCCTTTTTCTTGTAAGGTCTTAATATGACGAGCAACAATACTCCTATTTATACCTAATAAGTTAGCCATTTCTTGCGTTGTTATATTCGGATTCTCGCTAAGGAAATCAACTATTTTCTGTACACTTTTCTGTACACTTTTCTGTGTAGTCCGACCACTTGTCTGATCACTGACCGATAGTTTTACGAATACGGTTCGTTCAATAGTCACTCGTACACCGCCGCAGAAATTCTCTACCTTGAGGCATAGGCATAGCTGCATAGCCGCAAAAAGTGCTACAAAAGTACTGCTTTTTTGGCGGAAATGCAAGAGTTTATCTAATCTCACTGACCGCTAAAACGTAAACGTACCTATCTGACGCACCCTGTCTTCGAAGTCGTCCCGGTTGCCCTGTGCCTGGTTCTTTATCTTTGCACGGTAATTATATATTGTGTTTGGCGAATATCTTAGCAGTTGGGCTATCTTGGCCGAGTTGGTGATGCCAAGCCTTATAAGAGCAAATATCCTGAGCTCGGTATTCAGCAATTCACCCTTTTTGAGAACTATGCGACTCTCGCTTTGCAACAGCGAATTAAACTTCTCCACAAAGTCGGGATAGAGACTTAGGAAAGTGGAGTCAAACACCTGATAAAACCTCTCCACCTCCCGCTGAGTGAACTCAGGGTCACGCTTAAGGCTCTTCAGACGGTCTATATACTCCGAATACAAATTCAAATAGTGCGCTATATACTCTTCCTTCACGTGGTTCGACTCACGCAAGGCCATGTTTGTCTGACTCAGCTGCCCGTTTATCTCAGCCATCTGCCTGTTAAGCTGCTCCGTCTCTATGTGAAGCCTCTGCAAATTGCGGTTCCGGTGCTGAATGAGTATAAAGAGCATGGCAAGGACAAAGAGCAGAATACTTACTGCGGCAAGCAAAGCATATAGCATACGCTGCTGCTTGTTCAGACGCATCTGGTATTCGTTGTTTATTATCGACATCAGCGGACCTATCTGACCATGACGCAGTGTAGCTCCATAGATATTGGAGTTGTTGAGCGAATATTCTATATAGCGGTATGCCCTGCCGAGGTCTCCCCTGTTATAGCATATCTGCGCCACCATCCATGATGAACCGTTGTCTGTGATTCCGTTGCGCACATCGGCTATGGCAGACCTCAGCAGCCATTCCAGTTGCATATCTTCGTCTCCCATCATCCGGTATGTCTCCGAGCGGCAGAACGCATAAGAAGCATAAGCCTGGGAATATTCCTCGGTTGACATCAACAGACTGTCGTTCATCTCAAGCGATGAATCATACATCCTGCGATTGCGCCACTGAGCCTCCAGCTGGCGGTAGCGCCTTGCCGAATTGGCAGGCAAGACGGCTGCCAGACTGTCGTCATACAGGTCTGCAAGGTGAAAATACACTTGCTTCATCGCCTCTGTCTTGCTATAGAAACCTGCTTCACCATATAGGTGATTCATGCAGTCATAATATGCCGCCTTCTCATACTGATTCATGCGTGTGACTGAGAGAGGCTCAAGCATATCTTTTGCTTCGTTGAAGTTGCCTGTGCTGGCAAGCAGAAAGCCTAGTCTTATTGTTGACTCCAGGTAGCGGCTCTCATTCCTTGAACTGCTCTCAAGATTTCTTACCACATACTCGCGCGCCTCTTTGCTCTTGTAGTGCTGATACTCCGACGTAAGCAAACAGTTTATGTCGTACGGGTCAACCTCGACAGATTGCAGCCGCAGCAAACTGTCTATTCGGTGCTGCCTGATGCTGATATACGCCTGAGTGCTCTCCAATTCATGGTCAAACACTGCAAACAGTGAGTCGCACACATTGCCGGCATAGCCTTTAAGGACTGTACAAACCGACAGTAAAAGCCATATTTGTATCCGCTTGTTCATAATTCGGAGACAAAGGTAATATAAAATTTGTGTATTTACAAAATTTGCAGTACTTTTGCAGTCGCTTTTGAAAAAAAAAGAGAGCGGAGGAAATCGCGGTGAGGTTACCTCACATAAAAGAGCGATTTCAGGCCTCGAGAACTAAAATGACCGAACTTTAGTGAGGTCAGTCCGCGTTCGAGAGAGCCGAACGTAAAAGAAAAGCGTGGCAATAAGCGTAAAACACAATCGAGAACTTTGTTCGAAGATTGAGAGCGGGGGCCTCGAGGACAATAATGACTCTGTAGCGTAGCAAAAGAGTCAGTCCGAGTCCGAGAGAGCCGAACGCGACGGTTCGGTAGCTCAGCTGGATAGAGCAACAGCCTTCTAAGCTGTGGGTCCCGGGTTCGAATCCCGGCCGAATCACAAAGAAACACTCGATTAATGCGAATTTATTCGTAATTATGAGAGTGTTTCTTTGTTTGATTGCTTGCTGCAAGCAAAGGAATTACGCAGGAATCCTCGGCATAAAAGAATCACAAAGAAACACTTCGTTGAGATCAAACTTGTTTGGAGATCAAAAGAAGTGTTTCTTTGTTTGATTGCCTGCTGCAAGCAAAGGGATTACGCAGGAATCCTCGGCCGAAATACAAAAGAAGCACTCCTCATGAAGTGCTTCTTTTGTAGTCTTATCTTTGTCTCTGAGAACTTATTTCTCTGCTGACTCTTCCGACGATTCTGATGCGGGCACGTCCTCCGCAGGCTCCTCTACATGAGCTTTGGGCTTAGCCTCTGCAAATTCAGCAGTAGCCTCCTCTACGGGTGCCGACTTCTCCTGTGCTGCTGCATATTCTGCCTTTGCACTGCTCTCTTCTACCGGCTCTACTTCCTCCTTCAGGGAGAGGTAGAAATGTGCATGAGCTGTGTAGATGTAAGGTTGAACAACCAGCATCAGCAAACCCATTGTAAGCAGAGACAGCAGTAACCAGCCAATGAAGGTCAGGTCAAGCACGAACAACTCCCATTTGTGCCCGTACATCATCTCCTCGCTCTTCTTCATGGCATCGCGCGGATCCATATCCGGATTCTCCTGTGCAATATACTCTGTCAGTGCATAAGCGTAAGCCTTGATGATACCCGGTATAATAAAGAGCAGACTCCATAGTAATATAAACAAATTCTTCCAAAACTCTACAAGGAAAAATCTGATGCATGTCTCCTTGTCCTTGTATGGGTCAAACAATGCTGCTACCTTGGGCACGTCTTCTCCTTTTGCAACACCAAGAAATGTTACTGTCAGGAAGAAGGCCATTGGCCACAACGCCAGATTCAGAAGCAGGAAAATCATGCGCCAGCTTGGCTCATTGGTAGGTCCTGCAATCGACGAGATAACTGCGGCTATAATCATATAGACCAACATCAAGAGTGCGGCTGCACCCCACTTGCCGGAAAGCGAATCCCACGCTTTCTGACGATACTCAGAATAAGTGTACTTCATAATAGGATAATTTTAGTTTGTTTGTATTGTTGAGTGTTTTCTTTGTTTAGAGCATTGCTTCAAACTTCTGCTGCATGTCCGGCTTGCGGGCGAAACCTACATGACGGTTAACCAACTCGCCGTTCTTGAAGAAGAGCACCGTCGGAATATTCATAATGCCGTATTCCTGACAAATCTCGTCGTTCTCGTCAACGTTCACTTTACCTACCAGCAGTTTGCCTTCATACTCTGCTGCCAGTTCATCTATCACGGGTCCCAGCATCTTGCATGGACCACACCATGGTGCCCAGAAATCTACCACCACAGGTTTCTCTTGTGCCAGAGCTTCCTTGAAGTTGGCATCAGTCAATGTTTCTACCATATCTTTATCTTGTTTTTTTATGTTACTCGTGTTTACTGTTTTGTTGCCGCCTTCTCTTAGTCGCTGCAAAGTTATAATAAACTTTTAATATTTGCAACAACACCTGGCAACTTATTTTGCTACTATCTTGTCACCCTCAGTTTCTATTGATATCTCGCGCAGTTCACCGCCGTCATATTCCTGCTGGTTGCTTAATAGCCAGTCGGTCAGTATGTCCTCCAGTCCGTTCTGTACAGCACGCTTCATCGGCCGTGCTCCGTACTGCACATCGTAGCCACGCTTCATCAGCAGACTGCGCACATCATCTGTCAGTTTCAGCTTGTAACCAAGCGGCTTTAGCCTCTTGTCCACCTCCTGCAACTCTATATCCAGTATCTTGCCAACCGACTGCTCGTCCAGCTGGTTAAAGGTAACTATGTTGTCTATACGGTTCAGAAACTCCGGTGAGAAAGTCTTGTCCAGAGCCTTCCTGAGCAACGCCTTGGCATCCTTGTCGTCTATCGTACTGTTCATCGAGAAACCTATGCCGTGTCCGAAGTCTTTCAACTGCCTTGTACCCACGTTCGATGTCAGTATGATGATGGTGTTTCTGAAGTTCACCTCATGACCCTGACGGTCGGTAAGGCGGCCTTCGTCAAGCAGTTGGAGCAGTATGTTGAATATGTCCGGATGAGCCTTCTCTATTTCGTCAAACAGCACTATCGAGTAAGGTTTACGGCGCACAGCTTCCGTCAGTTTGCCGGCATCTTCATGACCGACATATCCCGGAGGAGCTCCCACCAGCAGCGACACTGCATGCTTCTCCATATATTCCGACATGTCTATCCGTATCAGCGAGTCTTTCTCTCCGAACATCTCTTCTGCCAGACTCTGGGCAAGATATGTCTTGCCTACACCTGTCGGTCCCAGAAACAGGAATGTGCCTATCGGCCGGCGCGGGTCTTTCAGTCCCACACGGCTGCGCTGAATGCTGCGCACCACGGTCTTCACAGCCTCGTCCTGACCTATCACCTTCTCGCACAGCACCCCTGCCAGATTCTTCAGCTTCACGTTCTCCGACTGTGCTATCCTCTGAAGAGGTACGCCCGACATAGTGCTCACCACTGCCGCCACGTCGTCAGGTGTCACAAGCGGCTGGTTCTGCTCCTGACTGTCTTCCCAACGCCGTATCTCCATCTTCAGTTGCTTCTCCAGCTCCACCTCCTGAGCCCGTATCACTACGGCTTTCGAGAAGTCCTGCTGTTGCAGCACTTCCTCTTTCTCTTTCCTTATGCGGCGTATCTGGTCCTTCAGCTCGTTTATCTCACGTGGTGTGACGGGCATCTTCACGTGCTTGCGTGCTCCCACCTCGTCCATCGCATCTATCGCTTTGTCCGGGAACACGCGGTCCGAGATGTAGCGCTCTGTCAGGTCAACACAGGCTTTCAGTGCTTCATCGGGGAACTCTACATGGTGATGCGCCGTGTAGTGCGGTGCCAGTTGCTTCAGTATCAGGAAGGTCTCCTCCTTCGTCGTCGGTCTTACCATCACCTTCTGGAACCGGCGCTCCAGCGCACCGTCTTTCTCTATGCTTGTGCGATACTCGTTTGTGGTCGTGGCTCCTATGCACTGCACTTCGCCCCTGGCCAACGCTGGCTTCAGCATATTGGCGGCATCAAGTTGGCCCGCTTGGTTGCCGGCACCTATTATAGTATGTATCTCGTCTATAAACAGTATGATGTTCGGATTCTTCTTCAGCTCCGTTATCACTGCCTTCATCCGTTCCTCAAACTGACCGCGGTACTTCGTGCCAGCCACCATCGATGCCACATCCAGTGTCACAATCCTCTTGTCGAAAAGTATCGGAGCTGTCTCGCGACGGACTATTCGCATTGCCAGACCCTCCACTATTGCCGACTTGCCCACGCCGGGCTCGCCTATCAGTATCGGGTTGTTCTTCTTCCTGCGTGACAATATCTGTATCACCCTGTCTATCTCCTCATCACGGCCTATCACGGGGTCCAGTCTGTCCTCTGCCGCAGCCCTTGTCACATCGTCTCCGAATGCGTCAAGGGCAGGGGTTGACGACTGCTGGCGCTCGGCGCTGCCGCTCATCGGAGTCGGCTGGCCGGGTAGCGAGTCCTCATCTTCGTCCGAAGTGAATCCCGCCCCCATTCGTGGCTGCTGCTGAGGCTTGGGATTGAGTTTCTCCATGCTCTCGTACGTAACCCCGAACTGCTGCTTCAGCAGCATTGCCGCATTGTTCATCTTTTCTTTCAACAGCGCCATCAACAGGTGCTGTATGTCCGCCGTGTCCGATTTGTACGCTCTTGTCTCAAGATCCAATATCCGCAGCACGCGCTCCGCCTCACGGGAATACTTTATCTCCTCCGGCATCATCTCCGCCTTGACCTGGTTCTGCTCTATCGCTGCTCGCAACTGATTCAGGTCAACACCCGCCTCCTCCAGAAGCCATGTGGCAGAACTACTGCCAAAACGGCAGATACCGAGCAACAGGTGCTCGGGCTTTATCTCTGCACTCTGCAAACGCAAAGCTTCTTCGCGACTATACTGTAATGTCTTGTATAACTGATTCGTATAATTCATAAGACTCCTTTTTTGTATGATTATTGTTAAGGTTTACTATTTTCTTTTATTCATATTTGCAAGCATTATGCCAAATCTTTTCACCGCCACTATCTATAGAAATGCCATGCCAAACCCGCACGGAACACAGGCGGGTTATATGGGTAGGCGGGCATCGACAGATAATTCATCTCGGGCATAAAATACTTGTTGAAGTGAGTGAACTGGACAAACAGCTTCAGGTGAAGCAGCCTCACATAGAAATTGGCATACACATTCAGTATCGGATAGTTGCCCACCTTCACATCCTTCTGCTCCATAAATTGCAGTGTGGCCGGATTCAGCACCGGCGCATAGTACGATGTGAAGAAGCGCATATCTACTCCTATCTGGGCGTCAAGCGCTCTGAACCATGTGCCGTAGTAGAATATATTGTTGTACATCGCCAGCATCGGCAGTGATATATGGTCCGACGACGACATCTGCCATACTATAGTATTGTCCATTCCGAAATACGGCGCACGAATGTTCAGTTGCGCATTCACTGCTATCACTTGTATATTACCGTCGTTCTGCTTCGGCATACCGCTCTGATCGAAATAGATATACTTCGTTATGTTTGCAAAATCAACCGTCGCACGGGGCTGTATATACTTCATCGGATATGCCACTTCTCCGTGCACACGCAGCTCGTATGTCTTGTCAAAACTGTTGTTCCACTGATAGTGGTTCGAACGGTAGTGCTGCAGGAAATAGTCAGGTACCTTGTTCCCGAAACTTACTTTCGCACGCATCGACAGCGTATCTTTACCCAGCTTGAAGTCACCGTCAACATGTCCGTTCACCTGAAACTCGCCTATCTTGTAACCGACCACACACACGTCTCCGTTGAATCCGTAGTGCACATATTTTCCCCTGTTCTTGTATAGCGAGCCTCCTACCCAGGTGTTGTTTACCCACTTTCCACCCATCAGCGTATCACCCGGCAACAGATATCCTTTCGACACATACTTCGACAGACTGCCTATCACCGTGTCTTTGTAAAGCGGTGTCTGGTCGGCTATGTGGAATCCGTACCGCTGACACTCGTTCTTTGCATATACGTCCGCTCCGAAATGCAGCCACTTGTTGAACTCCTCTTCAAAAGTCACCATCAGCGTGTTGCGTATGTTCAGCACATTAGCCGAGTCTGCCGTCGAAGAGGTGTTGAAATAGGTGTTCTCGTAGAAGTTCTGACGCGAAGTCTTCTCCACATACCGGTGCGTGGACTGGTTGATGTCAAGCACATGGCGGAATGTCGTTACCGGCACGTACTCTATTATTATCGTATCCCTGGGCTCTTCCGTACTCCCTCTGCGAGGCTTTATCGTCTCCTTGCGCTCGCGCTCCACGCAGATGCTGTACGAGTGGTTCCACATTCCGGCTATATGCTTCATTCCCGCCATCGCATTCAGTTTCACGGGAATATCCTCAGGATTAAGAATACCTCCTATCTGCGTCACATCCTGTATTCCGCCATTGTCAAATGCTGACAGAGTGTTGAAAGTCACAGCACCCATGCATGAGTAGTGGTCACCGTTGTACGAGCCGAACACGCTGCCGGCAAAACGCTTACCAGACTGCGAGTCGTAGTGACCTACTCCGTTCAGGTAGTTCAGCGTCAAACCCAGATTAGTCCTGCGAGTCACGTTTCCCGTAAATTTGAAGTCAAGGTCATTGTCCTCTCTGTATGTCGTGAAACCTTTCTTGTACGCTATCGAACTATAGGCTATGTTTGTCTTGTAAAAACGCACGTCTTCTCCGGCAATGATGAATGGGTCAAAAGCTTTTGCAAACAAAAAACCTGTCTTGTCCGTGCGGTCGAAAAACAGCTTCGACTCAAGCGGCGACACCATGTTGCCGTTGTAACTGTTCGATATCGAGTAGTCATTTATCGCATCTCGCATCGGAAGATTCATGTAGCTCGTATCTACCCCCACACTGTCCACCACACTCCAACCGTTCACAAGACGCCAACTCTTGATTGACGCCCTGTCCCCCGGTCTTGCTTGCAAATAGCCTATACTAAGCAAGAGGATAGCAAAGAGGGTAATACCATTCTCTAATCTGTTAGCCATCTCCTTTGTTTGCCCTACATTCGGTTTGCTTTAGGTGCACATTATGCAGGCTGCAAAGTTACACAAAAAAGTTGAATTGTAAAAATTACTTGTACATCTCAGAAAAAAGCAGTATTTTTGTCCCCACTTTAGATTCCCTTGAATAGGAGATTCAGACTAACCGCATCAAGCAAACTTTAAACATTAAACTTTAAACATTAAACATCTATAAGCATGAACGATTTTCTTAAGTACGTACGAAGCATGGGCATGAACACCATGCATGTCGAAAACATGATGAACGCTGCTATGCCGGCAGCAAGTTATATATCCCCCTCTATCCTTGAGGAGCGCCAGCTCAATGTCACTCAAATGGATGTCTTCTCTCGACTCATGATGGACCGCATCATCTTCATGGGCACAGAGGTCACCGACTATAGCGCCAACGTCATTCAGGCGCAACTCCTGTATCTCGATTCCGTTGACAGCTCCCGCGACATCTCTCTCTATCTCAACACACCTGGCGGTAGTGTCTATGCCGGTCTCGGCATCTATGACACCATGCAGTTCATCGGTGCCAAAGTAGCCACTATCTGCACCGGAATGGCCGCTTCTATGGGTGCCGTATTGCTCGTCGCGGGAGAGAAAGGTATGCGTGCCGCACTGCCTCACAGCCGCGTCATGATTCACCAGCCCATGGGAGGAATACAGGGACAAGCTTCTGACATCGAGATAACTGCCCGCGAGATTCTCAAACTCAAAGAAGAACTCTATCAGATTATCTCCAACCACAGCGGACAAAGCATGGAGAAAATCATTGCTGACGCCGACCGTGACTATTGGATGACCTCTCAGGAAGCACTCGAATATGGTATGATTGACAAAGTGTTTACCAAGAAATAATGGCAAAAAAAGATAATCCAACCAAACAATACTGCTCCTTCTGCGGCAGAGAGGAGAGAAACCTCCTGCAGGGTATTAATGACTCTTTCATCTGCCCCGACTGCATACAGCAGGGAGAACTCATCTTCAAAGAGATGGGACTCCTTGGCAAGAAAACTAAAAACACTGCGCAGAGCCTTGACTTAAAGCAACTGCCCAAACCACAGGAGATAAAGGCTTTTCTTGACCAGTATGTCATAGGTCAGGATGCCGCCAAGCAGTTCCTCTCCGTTGCCGTCTATAACCACTACAAACGTATTCTGCAACCTGCCACCGATGACGGTGTGGAGATCGAGAAATCCAACATTGTCCTTGTCGGCTCTACCGGCACAGGCAAGACCCTGCTCGCCCGCACCATCGCCAAGATGCTCAGCGTGCCTTTCACCATCGTCGATGCAACCGTCCTTACACAGGCAGGCTATGTCGGCGAAGATGTCGAGTCGCTTCTCTCCAGACTGCTGCAAGAGTGCAACTACGATGTTCAGCAGGCCGAACGGGGTATTGTCTTCATCGATGAAATCGACAAGATTGCACGCAAGTCCGACAACCCCAGCATCACGCGCGATGTCTCAGGCGAAGGTGTTCAGCAGGCGCTGCTGAAACTGTTGGAAGGAAGCGTCGTCAACGTACCGCCCGAAGGAGGAAGAAAACACCCTGAGCAAGAGTTTATTCATGTCAACACGCAGAATATTCTCTTCATCTGCGGAGGTGCATTCGATGGCATAGAACGTAAGATAGCAGCCCGGCTCAACACTCAGGTCGTCGGGTTTGAGAATGCAGGCAAACGTCATCAGATCGACAAGAACAATATGCTACAGTATATAGCGCCGCAAGACCTCAAGTCGTTCGGTCTTATACCGGAGATTGTCGGCCGCCTGCCTATACTCACCTATCTTGAGCCGCTCTCAAAGCAAGCACTCAGAAACATTCTCACTGAACCTAAGAATGCTATCATCAAGCAGTATAAGAAACTGCTCCTGATGGATGGTGTCGAACTGGAGTTTCAGCCCGAAGTGCTCGACTATATCGTTGACAAAGCTGTGGAGTACAAGCTCGGAGCACGTGGATTGCGCTCACTCACCGAGACTATCATGATGCCCGTCATGTTCGAAGTTCCGTCCCGGCATACTGCGCAATACACTGTCACTCTCGACTATGCAAAGCAAAAGATTGAAGCCGCCGACATGTTGCGGCTGCAGAGTTCGCTCTAAAGGAAGAAAACAAGTAAGAAGATAGCAATAAAAAGCATACTCCTTGCTCTTGCCATTCTGCTGATATTCTTTACCTCTCAATTCTTAAATCTTACCATATTAGCGCAACTCCCTGAGCATTTATATTAAACAAAAAAAACAGGACTCCGTCGGAATCCTGTTTTTTGTTTTTAGCTAAAAGCCTTTGCTTATTCAGCAGCAGGAGCTTCTTCCTGAGGAGCATCTGCCTGAGCGGCTTCTGCAGCTGCGGCAGCCTCAGCCTCAAGAGCCTCTTGACGCTTCTTTGCCAGTTCCTGAGCCTTCTGCTTGTTAGCCTCTACTTCTTGAGCCAGACGCTCTTTTGCTACTTTCTGAGCCTTTGCAGCCTCTTCTGCGCTTACCTTGCCCAGCTTGGCATCTTTCTCTGCCTTCCAGGCGTCGAAACGTTTCTGAGCTGTTGCCTCATCGAAAGCACCTTTCTTTACTCCACCCTGAAGGTGTTTCATCAGCATCACACCCTCACGAGAGAGAATGTTACGCACGGTGTCTGTCGGTTGAGCACCTACATTTACCCAATACAATGCACGCTCGAAATTCAGATCGATTGTAGCAGGATTGGTGTTAGGGTTGTAAGAGCCGATACGCTCAATGAACTTGCCGTCGCGGGGCGAACGGCTGTCTGCTACCACAATGTGGTAATAAGCATAGTCTTTATGACCATGACGGGCAAGACGAATCTTTGTTGCCATTGTTGTAATGTGTTATTTATGAGGCATCGCGTGCCTCGGATTAATAGTGTGAGCATTATGCTTTTCGTAGCATAAACTCTGTTAATAACGTGCTCTTTACTCGAAAAAGCGTGCAAAGGTAATGTATATTTTTTAATTACACAAATTTTTTGTAATTTTGCACCCGAATTATGCAGTTCAAAGATATCATAGGGCAAAACGAAGTAAAGCAACGCTTAAGGCTCTCTGTTACAGAGTCTCGCATACCGCATGCGCAGTTGTTTTTCGGACAAGAGGGGGTCGGCAGTCTGAGTCTCGCTATAGCTTATGCGCAGTATATAGCTTGCGAACATCGCACTGAAAACGACTCCTGCGGACAATGTCCGTCCTGTCTGCAGTACCGGAAATTGCAGCACCCTGACCTGCATTTTGCCTTCCCTGTCTTCAAGGAGAAAACAGGCAGAGACTCTGTCTGTGACGATTTCATCGAGCAGTTTCGCAACATAATCCTTCAGAAACAGTATTTCTCGCAAAACGACTGGTATGCCGCCATCGGAGCGGAAAACAAACAAGGGGTTATCTATGAAGCCGAAAGCAGTGAGATACTGCGCAAACTCTCACTCAAATCATTCTCCGACGGATATAAGACCATGATTATATGGCTCCCAGAGAAGATGCATACCGCCTGTGCTAACAAACTGCTCAAAATCATAGAAGAACCGCCTGTGAAGACTCTTTTCCTGCTCGTTACGCAAGAGCCTGAACGGTTGCTCCCTACCATCCTCTCCCGCACACAGCAGATTCACATCCCTAACCTGTCGGAAGAAGAAATCAAGCAAGCACTCCTCAGTCAAAACGAGGACCTCTCCACAAACGAAGCCAAGAGTATCGCCCATATTGCGAACGGCAGTTGGCTCAGGGCACTGCAGACCCTGTCGCAAACCGATGAAATGCAACAGAATCTCAATATGTTCACCTCTCTGTTCCGCAATGCGTGGTCAGTAGGCAGAAAAAAAAGTTACGAGGCTCTGTTCGACCTTAGGGAATGGTGCTCACAGATGGCTGCTAAAGGCAGAGAAGTACAGAAAATTTTCCTCGTCTATGCTCAGAACCAAATCAGAGAAAACTATATCCGCAACCTTCAGCAGCCTCAGCTCAACTATCAGACACTGCAAGAAGCCGCTTTCTCTGAGCGCTTCGCACCTTTTATCAACGAGCGTAATGTAGAACAACTCCTCCGGCAGTTCACTGTAGCACAACAGCAAATCGAGCAAAACGGAAATGCAAAAATCATCTTCTTCGACCTCTGTCTGCAAACTATTGTGCTCATCAAAAAATAACTTATCAGACTAAACGAACATATCAAACTCTTTCTTTATGCAAGATAATTTTACACTAAATAATGGCAACTGCGAACTCGGTGCAGGTGCATGTCGCCGCAACTCACTTCACATGCTACCTGTAACCGACTGGCTTCAGGACCTGCCTGAAAACATTAGCGAGACCGACCTCGTAGAAGTGCAATTCAAGAACACTCGCAAAGGCTACTATCACAACTCCGAACATTTGCCCCTCAAGAAAGGCGACACTATAGCTGTCGAGGCCAACCCCGGACACGACATCGGCGAAGTAACTCTCACCGGCAGACTCGTGGCTCTGCAAATGCAGAAAAACCATATCGACCTTGCCAGATACGAAATCCGGAACATCTACCGGTTTGCTACCGAACAAGACCTGCGTAAACGTGACGAGGCCAAGGCAAAGGAGCAGCAGACTATGATTCGTGCGCGCCAACTTGCCAAAGACCTGCAACTGCAGATGAAAATAGGCGATGTCGAATATCAAGGTGACGGCACCAAAGCAATCTTCTATTATATAGCCGACGAGCGTGTGGACTTCCGCCAGCTCATCAAAGTCTATGCAGAGACCTTCCGCGTGCGTATCGAAATGAAACAGATTGGTGCACGTCAGGAGGCCGGCAGAATTGGCGGGACAGGACCTTGCGGAAGAGAACTCTGCTGCTCCACATGGCTTACCAACTTCCGCTCCGTCAGCACCAACGCCCCGCGCCTGCAGAACATCTCACTCAACCCGCAGAAACTGGCAGGACAATGCGCCAAACTCAAGTGTTGCCTCAATTTCGAAGTACCTGTCTATGAGGACGCCACCCGGGATTTTCCGGACCGCCGCATCACTCTTGAGACACAAGACGGCACTTGGTATTTCTTCTCCGCCAACCCCCTGCAGCGTGAAATAACCTACTCTTCCGCTCCCGGAAAGCCTGCCAACTTGCACACACTTTCTCCCGAGCAGGCCAACGAAATTATTGCTATGAACAACGAAGGCAAGAAACCCTACACGCTCGGTGGAAAAGAAACAACTGCAGAGGCTGTCGAAAACATTCCCGACTATCAGAACGTAGTCGGACAGGACGATCTCACCCGCTTCGACCGCAAACGTGGCAATAGAGACAACAAAGGCCAAAGACAAAACCGTGACGGCTTCCGGCAGAATCGTGACAACCGTCAGCAACGTCCTAATCGATACAACCGTGATAATCGTGACAACCGCAACAACAATGAATAGCAAACTTTATCACATATTCCTCCTTGTCGCAGTTTTGTCATTCTGTGCCTGCTCCGGAAAAACAGTCTTCTCCGAGTATCAGCCTTTGCCCCGTGAAGGATGGCATGCCGACTCTGCTCTCTGCTTTGACTTCGCTGCGCCCGACACCATCTCGCCTTACGATGTAATCATCTCCATCCGCCACACTCAGCAATACCCCTACCAGAACATGTGGCTCTTCATTTCAGGCAACCGCACAGCTGTCACCGGTCACCTTTCTTCTCGCGACACCATCGAGTTCTTTCTTGCCGACGACCGTGGTCGATGGCTCGGCAATGGCTATGGCAACCTGCGCGAGATGCCTGTGCTTTACATGCACAACCACATATTCCGCTCTACCGACACCCTCAGTCTCTGCATTGAGCAAGCCATGCGCGAGAACACGCTGCGTGGAATTTCTGACGTAGGAGTAAAAATAGTGAAGAGTGAATAAACAGTGAGAATTTAATAATAAACAAATCTATAACAACTATCCCCCTCTATGGGCAAAAACAAACTTCGCAAGTTCGCTGAGATGGAGACGTTTTCTAACGTCATCCAGTGCAGTGCAACTCAAACACCGGACCTCACCACTCCACACACTATAGCCGGCAACTGGCATTCCGACTTCTTTCATAACGACAACCCTATAGTGCTCGAACTTGGTTGCGGCAGAGGAGAATATACAGTTGGATTGGCACAAATGTTCCCTGATAAAAACTTTGTAGGCATCGACATTAAGGGAGCCCGTATATGGGCAGGTGCCAGGCAAGCCTGTCTTGACAATATGGCCAATGTCGGCTTCCTTCGTACTAACATCGAGTTTCTCACGCGTTTCTTTGCTCATGACGAAGTCAGTGAGATATGGATTACTTTCCCCGACCCGCAGATGAAGAAAGCCACCAAACGCCTCACTTCATCGTATTTCATGGAGCGCTATTGCAACATCATGAAAGACAACGGTATCGTCAATCTCAAAACCGACAGTCCCTTCCTCTATCAATATACACTTGAGATGCTCAAAGCCAACTCTTTTCCTTGCCTCACTAACACACCCGACCTCTATCATTCTGACTATACCGACCCCGTTCTCAGCCTGAAGACGCACTATGAGCGGCAGTGGCTCGACCGGGGAATGACCATCAAGTATCTCCGCTTCATGCTCCCCAAACAAGATACTTATATTGAGCCTGATGTCGAAATCGAAAAGGACACCTATCGCTCTTATGGCAGAAACTATCACACACAAAATCAATCTTTAAATCTTTAAATCTTATAAAGATGTATCCTCAACAAATAATCGATGCACTGCGCCATGTGCGCTACCCCGGCAACGGCAAAGACCTGATAGAAAGCGGAATGCTTGAAGACGACATTCGCATTTCAGGTTTTGAAGTGTCGTTTTCTCTTATCTTTCAGAAAGAAAACGACCCTTTTCTCAAGTCTGTTGTCAAAGCGGCAGAAGTGGCGGTAAAGACTTACGTTGACCCTAATGCTGCTGTCACCATTCACACAAAATTCCCTAAACAGACAACTCTCAAAAAAGACGATAATCCCCTTTCCGAAGTTAAGAATATCATAGCTGTCAGTTCCGGCAAAGGCGGTGTTGGCAAGTCCACCGTAGCCGCCAACCTGGCTATCGCTCTCTCTGAACGGGGCTATAGCGTAGGACTCCTCGATGCCGATATTCATGGTCCTTCTCAACCCAAGATGTTCAACGTGGAAGCTGCACGACCCGTGATGACAGTTGTCGATGGCAGAGAACTCATCGAACCTGTAGAGCAATATGGTGTGCGCCTTCTCAGTATCGGATTCTTTGTTGACCCGGATAATGCCGTTGTCTGGCGGGGAGGGTTAGCCAGCAATGCTATCAAACAACTCCTCACAGAAGCCGATTGGGGGGCTCTCGACTATCTGCTCATCGACCTCCCGCCGGGCACGAGCGATATTCATCTGACCGTCGTACAGACCGTTCAACTTACAGGAGCCATTGTCGTTACCACACCTCAGCCCGTTGCTCTTGTCGATGCAAAGAAAGGAGTTGACATGTTCCGCAATGAGCATGTTGCCGTGCCGGTAATCGGAATAATAGAGAATATGGCATGGTTCACTCCGCAAGAACTGCCGCAGAATAGGTATTATATTTTCGGTAAAGACGGAGGCAAACATCTGGCTCAAGAACTTGGAGTTCCCCTGCTCGGTCAGATTCCTCTTGTCGAAAGCATCCGTCAAGCTGCCGACGATGGCACTCCTGTCACTCTGCAGCAAGGCCACCCTGCTGCCGCTTTCTACAATCAAATAGCAAACTTGTTAAGCGCTAAATAAAAACATCAAACAGTCTGCCGACCATACTAACACCCTTGCCTTAGGTACTGAGCCTATTGGCAAACTGCTCCGACAATATGCTTTGCCGGCAATCATTGCTATGACTGCCAGCTCGCTCTACAATATTGTTGACTCCATCTTCATCGGTCATGGTGTTGGAGCATTGGCTCTTTCGGGTCTTACCGTTGCCAAACCATTTATGGATATATGTGCCGCCTTTGGCAGCATGGTGGGAGTCGGCGCAAGCACATTGGTAGCTATCAAACTCGGACAACGTGACTACGAGAGCGCCCGTCGCGTGCTTGGCAACGTCATAGTGCTCAACATCTTGCTCAGCGCTGCAGTGACAGCGGTCGGTCTCATCTGGCTTGACCCTATCCTGCGTGCTTTCGGTGCTTCTGATGACACACTCCGTTATGCCCATGACTACATGGTGCCTATACTGATAGGTAATGTTCTCACACATATCTATTTCGGGCTGAACAACATGCTCCGTTCCTCGGGTCATCCCACAGCCTCCATGACTGCCACCATCGTAGCCGTAGTGCTTAACATCGCTCTCGACCCCGTCTTTATCTTTGTTCTCGACATGGGTGTACGAGGTGCTGCTCTTGCTACCATGATCTCACAAGCGGTAGCTGTCATATGGCAGTTCACTATCTTCTGCAACCCCAACGAACTGCTGCACTTCAACCGCAAGATGTGGCGGCTTGACCGTAAAATCGTGCTTGACTCGTTTGCTATCGGACTATCACCATTCCTTATGAATATAGCTCATAGCGTTGTCGTCATCATACTTAACAACCAACTCAAGCACTACGGCGGAGATATGGCTATAGCCTCTTATGGAGTCATCAACCGGGTGACATTCGTCTTTGCCATGATTGTCATGGGTCTCAACCAAGGCATGCAACCCATAGCCGGCTACAATTACGGAGCCCGGCAATATCATCGTATGCTTAGTGTCTTCCGGCTCACCGCTCTGTGGGCGACGGCCGTCACCACCCTTGTCTTTCTGCTTGCTGAAATATGTCCCGAGTTGCTCGTCAAGATGTTTACCCATGAGGCAGAACTCATCGAGATGTCCGTGCCTGCCATGCGCATCGTGCTTGCCGTATTCTTCTGCACCGGATTCCAGATGGTCACAGGCAACTTCTTTACCAGCATCGGGTTGGCAGGCAAGGCTATATTCCTGTCACTTACCAGGCAAGTGCTCTATCTTATTCCTCTTGCACTTTTGCTGCCTCTTGCTTTCCAACTTAATGGAGTCTGGCTCTCGTTGCCCGTATCCGACCTGCTCTCCGCCCTCACTGCCGGCATCATGCTGTTCTACCAAATCCGCAAATTCCGCAGAGCTGCATAATTATTCTCCTGCATACACTTTCATGGGAAAATCTTTCCATTAAAGAAAAAATATTTGCAGGATTCAAATAATTAATGTACCTTTGCAGCCGCATTTGAAAAAGCCGCTACGCATTGTTCGTACTTTAGGCCGATTGTCAAATCAAATGGTACCTTGCCCGAGTGGTTAGGGACCGGTCTGCAAAACCGGGGACAGCGGTTCGAATCTGCTAGGTACCTCAAGCAAGAGCCGTCAAATTTGACGGCTCTTGCTAATAAACGGAACTGAGACGCCACACTTGGACATCCCGGTGAAGAGCCAAATTTAGGATAGCAACAAAGAGCGAAAATCTGTAAACAGATGGCAGAAAAGATTATTGAAGATATTACCAATAGTGACTACAAGTACGGGTTCACTACTGATATCGAGACCGAGATACTCTCTCGCGGTCTCAATGAAGATGTAGTCCGTCTTATCTCCCAAAAAAAGCAAGAGCCTGAGTGGCTGCTGGAGTTTCGCCTGCGTGCTTTCCGCCATTGGCAACAAATGAAAGTGCCCACATGGGCACACCTCGACATTCCTCAAATCGACTTTCAGGCTATATCCTACTATGCTGCGCCCAAGACCAAGTCCGGCGAACAGAAAGAGATTGACCCCGAGCTCATGAAGACCTTCGACAAACTGGGTATTCCCCTCGAAGAACGCGCCGCTCTGGCAGGCAATATGGCTGTGGATGCCGTCATGGACTCGGTCTCTGTCAAAACCACTTTCCGTGAGACTCTTGCAGAAAAAGGTATCATCTTCTGCTCCATCAGCGAGGCTGTGCGTGAACATCCCGATTTGGTCAGACAATATCTGGGCTCTGTCGTTCCTCCCACCGACAATTTCTATGCGGCACTCAACTCTGCAGTATTCTCCGATGGCAGTTTCGTATACATACCCAAAGGAGTGCGCTGCCCTATGGAACTGAGCACGTATTTCCGCATCAATGCTGCGCAGACAGGGCAGTTTGAGCGCACACTGCTCATAGCCGACGAAGGCGCTTATCTCAGCTATCTCGAAGGTTGCACCGCTCCTATGCGCGATGAAAACCAGTTGCATGCCGCCATCGTGGAGATTATCGTTCACAAAGATGCACAGGTCAAATACTCCACTGTGCAAAACTGGTATCCCGGCGACAAAGACGGCAAAGGAGGAATATACAATTTCGTAACCAAGCGTGGCTTGTGTCACGAGCGGGCAAGACTCAGTTGGACACAAGTTGAGACAGGCTCTGCCATCACGTGGAAATACCCCTCATGCATACTCCGTGGCGACTACTCAAGTGCAGAGTTCTATTCTGTCGCACTCACCAATAACTGTCAGCAGGCAGACACCGGCACTAAAATGATTCATATCGGCAAACATACCACCTCACGCATCATATCTAAAGGTATATCAGCCGGCAAGAGTCAGAACTCATACCGCGGACTCGTCAAAGTGGTCGCTCAGGCAGAAGGTGCACGCAACTATTCGCAGTGCGACTCTCTCCTTCTCGGTGACAAATGCGGTGCACATACCTTCCCCGACATGCAGATTCAGAATCCTTCTGCCATCGTCGAACACGAAGCCACTACAAGCAAAATCTCCGAAGACCAGCTCTTCTACTGCCTACAGCGGGGTATAGGTACCGAAGACGCCGTAGGACTCATCGTCAACGGATACGCTAAAGAAGTTCTCAACAAACTGCCTATGGAGTTTGCGGTTGAAGCACAGAAACTGCTGCAAGTCTCGCTTGAAGGTAGTATAGGCTGATATCTCATAATAAAATAACATCGCTATGGCCGACAAAACTATTATTTTTCGCACTTACGACACTCTTCCTGAGGCGCAGTTTGTTAAAGATGCGTTGCTTCAAAACGGTGTCCAGTCCTTCATCGCCAATCAGTTAGGGGCACAACTCTACGCTCTCTTCTCCTTTTCTTCTGCAGGAGGCTATAACCTGATGATTCTTGATGAAGATCTGAAGAAAGCCGAAGATATTCTGGCGGGATTAGAGAGTCAGGATTCCAAAAATTCAGATATCCCTGAGGCAGGTGATACATATTAAATACAACTTTTTTCCTGCAATACTTGCACATGTCATTTTTTTGCAGTACCTTTGCACTCGCTTTCGGAAGAAAGAATATCGCGGAGTAGAGCAGTGGTAGCTCGTCAGGCTCATAACCTGAAGGTCGTTGGTTCGATCCCAGCCTCCGCAACTGACTGAAACAAATGCAGCAGAAGAGTCGTGACTCTTCTGCTGTTTTTTCTTTCTGCCGCTACCATCCGATTCGACCGTTCCATGTCGCTACGCGGACAAGTGTTCTTCAGTAATGAAGATGACATAGGCGGCATCATCCGCGGTGGCGGGCGCTACGATGTAACAGGAAAAAACTGAATAGATAGCAGTAACACCTATATATTAAATAAGAAATCCAGCGCGTCAAGAATTTCTTGGTCCGTGCATTCCTGGTTTACCCTGCAGTTGCCTACCTGACGCAGCAGACTGAAGTTAATTTGTCCTTGCTCGGTGTTTTTCTTGTCGTGGCGCATCAGTTCAAGCAGTTGGCCGTAGTCTTTGCACGGGCACACAGGCTTGCCATAATGCTCTGTCATGAAGTGTACCACCTGAGTCAGCGTCTGCTGCTCAAGTCCCAGTTTCACCATCGAAAGATACAGTTCTCCCACCATACCGTACATCACCGCATAACCGTGCAGCATAGGCTTCGCTTCTTTATTCATTAAGGAATACTCTTCTATAGCATGTCCTATGGTATGGCCGAAGTTAAGCGACTTCCTCAGACCTGTCTCTTCCGGGTCTTGCTCTACAATGTATTGTTTTATGTCAATCGAGCGGTCTATAAGTTCTGCCAGCTGCTCATAGTCTATATTGTCTATATCAAAATTCAGCACGCGTATAAGTTCCAGCGGTGAGGCAATCAGGGCGTGTTTCAGTATCTCGGCATAGCCTGACAGCAGTTGCTCGGAAGGCAGTGTTTGCAGAAACATCGGATACACAATGGTCTTCAAAGCGGGTGCAAACATACCTATCTCGTTTTTCAGACCTTGATAATCGAAACCTGTCTTGCCGCCTTGCGCAGCATCTACCATAGCGAGCAGTGTTGTTGGAATATTGACGTATGGGATACCACGCTTGAAAGTAGAAGCCGCAAAACCGCCCATGTCTGTCAGTACCCCGCCACCCAGTATCAGCAGCAGAGAGTTGCGGGTGGCATGGCTCTCTATAAGAAAATTCCATATCTTCTCCACCGTCTGAAGCGTCTTATGCTGCTCGCCTGCAGGCAACACGAGTATCTTGCTGTCTTCCAACTCGAACGTCTGCATTACCTTTGGCAGACAATAATTGCACGAGTTGCTGTCTGCCAGCAAAAACAAGTCGGATTTGCCTCTCAGACCTGCTGCGTTGCGCAGTGCAAGGTCAAGATCAACGGTTATGTTGTTTGTTTCCATATTGTGTGTTATTATAATGTCTTCTTTCTAAATGCAAAATGTGCAGGTATATCTCCTGTGCGGACTTCCCACTTTATCTTGCCCTCTGGTCCGATGCAATAAAGCATACCGGGAGTCACGTAGTCTTTGGCATCTGTCAGATATATATCACCCGACATTGGGTTTACTGCTATTCCGTATGGTTTCTGGAAAACCCTGTCATCATTTATGAAATTCTCTGTCAGCAACTCTCTTGTTTTCACGTTCACTATTCCGAACACCCTCTCATCCTCCAGTGTCTCCCAGTTGAACTGCTGACCGAAGAAAAACAGCGAATCACCCTCTATGCAGAAGTTGTCCACAGGCATCGGCACCGAGTCCACCACAGTCTCTGTCTTGAGGTCTATGCAATATAGTCTTGAGGGGCGGCTGTTGTAGTTGCCCCGCGCACTCACCCACAACCGGTCATATCTGTCTGGCATCACATAGTGCAGATTCGGTGCTACTTCTATGCGTTTCTCCTCCTTGAAGTCGCTCAGTCGCACTACCGAAATTTCTGTCTCATAATCAGGCAGCATATAGCCGCCCGAGTTGGCAACATACAATTTCCCGTTTGCTACTACCACACCGTCAGGCTGATACCCTACTATGCATGTGTCCACTATCTGAAGCGTCGCAGTGTCAAAACGTGCCACATAACCCAGCTGTGCATGCTGTCTGCCTATCTGCACAGGGCCGGCATAAGAGGTTATATAGCCATAGCCGCCGTCAAAACAGAGATATCTGCAGTTGGGTATATCTATCTGACCTATACGCCGTGCCGAGTCGGCTGTCATCACTTCTATCTTGTTCGACACGTTGATCACTGCATACATCCTGCCTCCGTATATCTTCAGGTCGTTGCCCACATCACCAAGCGAGAGAGGCACATGAGGGTTTCGCTCACTGTAGATATTCCGGGTATATGTAGCAGTGGAGAAGTCATAATAATCCAATGTTGACTTGTTGCTGCCCATATTGCCTTCGTTCAGCAGGTAAAAACCCAAAAACTCGCCGCTGACACTCTCGCCGTGCTGCTCATTCTCCGAAGGATAGACCACTACATCTCCTCTGCAACTGCTCAGAAGAATAAGCAATAAAGAATGAAGAATCAGTAATATGTTGCCTCTTATTCTCATTTTTCTACAAAGTTATTCTCACTATTCCCCTGCCGTTGATTCCGGGCATCGGGTAGTTCAGTATCACCTCATATTGCTGGTTAAGCATGTTGTTTATCTCTATAGCAAAACTCATCTTCGGCACTACTTGGCTTTTTGTTTCTCGCCCCTTGTTCTTCACTCCATTCTTGAAAGCCACCTCATAACCCACACTCATGTCGTGTGTGTACCAGGGTTGCTCGTAGTTTTGAGGTATATTGGCAGAGTTGTGATACCTTTCTCCTACGTATATGAACGAGTAGTTCACACTCAGTCCCCGCCAATTCAAACCTGCAGTCACTGAGCCGCTATGCCATGGTATATATGCTATCTGTCCGCCATACGTTATCTCCTCACGGTTTGTGAAATCCTGAGCCTTCTGAAACGTATAGCTCAGATTTGCAGACAATATCAGCTCATCCACCGGACAAAGACTTATACCGCCATTCACGTCCACTCCGCGTATCTCCACATAGCCTATATTCATCATCATCCATCTGTACTGACCGTTGCCCTTCGGTATAGCCACTATCTTGTCTCGTATCTGGTTGAAATAGCCGTCTGCTTTCACCCGCACTTCGCGCATCACTCCTCTCTCCCACTGTTTGCTGTACTCCACTCCGCCATCATACTGCGTACACCGTTCCGGTTGCAGTGATATGTTGCCCACATCCGTATAATACAAGTCATTGAATGTTGGCATACGCATATTCTGCTTCCAGAACGCTCTCAGGAACAACTGCTCCTTCAGGTATGGCTGATAACTGAAAAACACTGCCGGAGTCCACACCAGTCTGTTCTCTGCCGCATCATGAGTGAACACGCTTGGCTTGCCCAGCTTGTCGTTCACGTAGGTTCCTAATATACTCGCCTGAGCACGTAACCAGCGCCAGTCAACCTGAGTCGCAGCCACGAAATATACAGTGTTCCGGGTTGGATATACAAACTCCTTCAAGTCAGCCCACAACCGGTTCCACTGCCAGTCTGCCGTCAGGTTCATGCTCCACTCCGCCTCACTGCCTCTCAGCCCTCTTATCAGAGCCTCCTTGCCTGACAGTTGCAACCTGTTTGCTATCGACATGTATATCTCATGCTGAAGAAAACTGTTGTCTATATACATCAATGTCGTGTCCGGATTCAGGTAGCGCATCTTGTCGTTCGAATATTTCATGCTCACCTGCATGTCATAACCTTCTATCAAAGTCTGCATGTAGCTGCCCTGGACAAAACTATTCCTGTCCCACTGACGCTGGGCATTGGTCCACACATTGTTCACTATCGCCCCCGGTATGCCCTTCTCCGACTGATAGTAGTACCCCTTCACGTGCCACTTGCCTCTGGGCATATATCCAAACACACCTGCCTCCGCCCTGCCGGCACTCACGTCTCCGTTCTGACGCACAGCCGTCGTATCCCATGCCACACTGCCATCCGGCATCACACGCCTATAGCGGAACTTATATCTGCCGTGCGCATGCTGATACTCTGCACTCGCTGACAGGTGCACCTGCTCTGTCAGCTTCTGCTCATACAGCACCGACGGATTCAGCAAACCAAAACTGCCCGCCCGCATGCTTACTTGCAAGTTGAAGTTCTTTCCCTGCTCAAAGCGCGGACGCCTCGTGCGCAGATACAGCGTTCCGGCACTGCCGAAATCCTTAGCCGACTGAAAGATATCCGACTTCTGGCCGTTGTACAGCGCTATCTGCTCCAGGTTCTCCATTGAGAACTTACCCAAGTCCACCACTCCGTTCTGCGCATTGCCTATCTCTATCCCATCATAAAACACACCAAGATGATGCGTACCCATACTGCGCAAATCTACCGTCTTCAGTCCGCCTACTCCGCCATAGTCTTTTATCTGTACCCCTGAGAAATAGCGCACCGCATCAGCCACCGAATTGGTAGACAAAGCATGCAAACGCTCTCCTTCCAGCGTCTGTACAGGCAGCACCGGCTCCGTTCTGCGGCGGGCCGTCACCGTCACCTCCTCTATCCTCAGCTGCTCCAGTAGCGAATCAACGGCTGTACTGTCCGCCTCAGCCCACGCCAGGACAGAAATCAATGACAAGCAGATAACAATATCTATTCTTCGGTCTGACAACACTTTTCTTTTTCGACTGCAAAGGTACAAAAAAATCTTGATTTGTCTATATCAGAATAAAACGTTAACTTTGCGGTTTGAAATGAGAACACGTTTTCTAATATTGATTATTGCCGCCCTCTCATCCTTGTGCTGCTACGCGCAATCTGCAACAAAGGCCGACGAACTCTTTCAGCAGCAGCAATATGCACAGGCTTGCACCGCTTATCAGAGCCTGCTCGGTTCCAATCCTCACAACCAGCTCTACCAATACCGCTATGCACGCTGCCTGCAACAAACCGGCAAGACTGCAGAAGCCATCCGTTGGTTCGAGCTCGCAGGCGAACGCTACGCACTGCGCAATTTCCACCTCGCTCAACTCTATGCTGAGACCTACCGCTTCGAAGATGCACAAAACACTCTTGAGAAATACATCGCTACCATCGACGAAAACAACGACCGATACCCGCAGTGTATGCAACTGCTTGAGTATATTAAAAAAGGTTGTCGCTACATACGGCGGGTTGAAGACATCGTCATCCTCGACAGCATCGTTGTTCTCAAGCAGCATTTCCTCGCTGCCTACCATCTCGGTTCCGACTGTGGCACTCTCTCCGCTGACTCCTGCGGTATTGTCTTCACCAATGCTCGAGGCGACAGCCGCTTGCAGGTCCTCACAAAGACAGAGGGCGACAGCACTCTCTTTCATATCGCCTCATGCGAGCGGCTCCTCTCCGACTGGTCGGCTTGCGACACCCTCCCCGAACCTGTCAACTCTTCTTTCAACACAGCCTATCCTTTTATGCTTACCGATGGCATGACGCTTTATTTCGCTTCCGACAATGAAGAAGGACTTGGCGGCTACGACATCTATCTCACGCGCTTCAACCCTGCTACCAACTCATGGCTCACTCCTGAAAACCTGGGGTTCCCTTTCAACTCCGCCGGAAACGACTATATGATGGCTATCGACGAGCTACAGGCCAAAGGATTCTTCGCTACCGACAGACGGACAACCGCCGATAGCGTTGTCGTCTATTCCTTCGTTTATGACTCCCAAAAGCATTACCTTCGCGACACAACCGGGCAGTATATCCGTCAGGCAGCACAACTTCTCTCTTATAGTTCCCCTGCCACAGGTAACCCGTCACCCGTTACCACTAACCTGTCACCTGTCACCACTGACCCGTCACCCGTTACCACTAACCAATTCACCATCATCATCAACGACTCGACCGTCTTTCACTCTTTCTCCGACTTTCACTCGCCACAGGCTCAGCAACTGGCAAGAGACTATATCCTTCTCTTGAAAACCATACAGGAAGAAACTGAAGCACTCCGTGACAACAGAGAAAACTATCGGCTTGCAGAAACCGACGAGCAACAGCTTGCTCTCCGTCCTATCATACTTACTCAGGAGAAAACCATCAGGAATCTCTCGGCCGAGTCTTCTCAACTCCTAAAGCAACTCCGTGCTGCAGAAAACTCGGTTACCTCTAACCCGTAACCCTACAGGCAACACACTCAACCATCTGCGTCAAATCGTTTGATTAGTCTTTCCTTATTCGGTATCTTTTCAAAATTCTCAGATTGCTCCATTTTCCTGTTCTATTTGTATATTTAAGAAAAAAGCATTACTTTTGCGCAATAAATTGCTAAAGTATGTCACAATCACTGCATACCTTTGTCTATCGCTCTGATGTTATAGAGTTTGTGACTGTTGCCGTGCAGACCTGTCTGCTGCTCGAACACATTGAAGAACAAGAGAAACAGGATGCTGCCGAAAAGCTACTTCTGTACTTGCCTTTGCTGTATCAGAAGACCCGCGCCATAGTGTTGCCTGAAGAAGAGCCGGAAGGCTTTCAGCAGCAATTCGTCACCGAAGAGGATTATAACTACATCTCGGAAGGCATCAAGCAGATGCTCGGCTCTGATGATGTCTATCTCGAGGTGTTCGTCGAAGATATGCGCTATTCAGCAGAACCTGTGTCGGCTTTTATCTCTGAGAATCTGGCAGATATCTACCAAGAGCTGAAAGACATGGCAGGAGGCTATCAGACGGAGAATCTGCAAGTGATGCAGGATTCGGTCATAGCATGCGTCGAATCGTTTCACATGCACTGGGGGCAGAAACTGCTGAACGCCATGCGTGCCCTGCATAGCCTTGTTGAGAGCGGAACTCTGAAGAATGAGGAATGAAGGAAAACAGATTTATACATAGAATCGACAAGGAGGTGGTTAACCAGCTGCCTGTGGTTTCGTTCCAGGGCGAGGTTATCGTTGTCAGAACCAAGTCACAGGCGACTGCTGCTGTAAAATACTTGCGTACACAGCAGTATGTCGGCATCGACACCGAGACACGTCCCAGCTTTATACACGGCGTGCACTACCCTACATCACTCGTACAGATTGCCACCGAACAACGTTGCTATCTGTTTCAGCTTAAGTATCTGGGCTTCCCAAAGGAGTTGGCAGACCTGCTCTCCAATGCAGAAGTCTGCAAGGTCGGTCTTGCCCTGCGTGACGACTGGCACGGACTCAACCGTATGCGCCCATTCGTGGCACGCAACTGCGTAGAACTTCAGTCTATAGTGCCCAGATACGGTATTTTCGACCTCGGCTTGCAGAAAGTGTTCGCCATCGTCTTCTCCCAGAAGATATCCAAAAATCAGCAACTCACCAACTGGGAGAACGAAGTCCTGACCGAGGATCAGGCTCGCTATGCCTCCACTGATGCATGGGCTACGCTCCTTATATACAAAGAACTACTGCTCACAAAGCCTCTTCCTGAAGAAGAATACAAAAGACTCAAAGAAGAAGACTTGCAGCAACTCCGGGAACATCAGCAACAGATGCAGGCTCTGGCAAAGAACAACAAAAGTTAATAGCATACATACCGGTATATATATATACAATGACAACCATATATCTCAAACGTCATAAAGAAGAGTCACTTCTCAGGTTTCATCCCTGGGTTTTCTCAGGTGCTATCGGACATGTGCAAGGCAAGCCCGAGGAAGGCGACCTTGTCGTAGTCCGTTCTGCTGAAGGTGAAACACTCGGAATAGGGCATTACCAGGAGGGGAGTATCGCTGTGCGCATATTGGACTTCTTCACTGACAGCCTTCCTTCTGATTTCTGGCAAGAGCGTATCCGCGCTGCATACCTGATGCGCGTAGCGTTAGGGTTGCTCACAAACGACAACAACACCTATCGGCTCGTGCATGGCGAAGGAGATTTCCTGCCAGGACTTATAATAGATGTGTACGACGACACTGCTGTCTTGCAAGCCCACTCGGCGGGCATGCACATCGCAAGGAAAGAAATAGCCGATGCTGTCGTTAGCACTGTGCCGCAAGTGAAAAATGTATATTACAAGTCGGAGGGCACTCTGGCTATGAACCGGCGCTTTGGTGATATAGAAAACTGCTACCTCATTGGTGCAGAAAGCACTTGTCTGGCAAAAGAAAACGGATTGGTGTTTTCCATTGACTGGCTTAGAGGACAAAAGACCGGATTCTTTGTTGACCAGCGCGAGAACCGCCGCTTGGTGGAGAGATACTCTAAACATAGACGTGTCCTTAATATGTTCTGCTATACAGGCGGTTTTTCTGTTTATGCACTGCGTGGTGGAGCAGAGCGTGTATGCTCGGTTGACAGTTCGCAAAAGGCAATAGACCTGGTCAAACTCAATGTCGAGCGCAATTTCCCTGCTTGCACCAACCATCAGGCTGTATGTGCAGATGCCTTCGACTATCTCAGCAAGGTGCAACAAGACGGTAATCAGAGTTACGACCTTGTCATTCTTGACCCACCTGCCTTTGCCAAACACCGTGGAGCCGTGCGTAATGCTCTGCAAGGCTACAAACGGCTCAATGCTAAGGCTTTCGAACAGATTGCACCAGGAGGCATACTCTTCACTTTCTCTTGCTCGCAAGCTGTGG
Organism: Paludibacteraceae bacterium; assembly: GCA_017477325.1. Classification (GTDB taxonomy): domain Bacteria; phylum Bacteroidota; class Bacteroidia; order Bacteroidales; family Paludibacteraceae; genus Colicola. The sequence continues at coordinate 32,177 of JAFUWV010000007.1, read as the reverse complement.
ACAAGGAGATGTTTCGTCTTGCAGTATTCTCTGCTGCCGCTATGTCAGGACGACGGGTAAGAATACTGCACCAACTCACTCAGCCGCAAGACCACCCCATCAATATCTACCACCCTGAAGGCGAATATCTGAAGGGACTCGTGCTGTATGTTGAGTAAGCAGCGCCCGCCTTGAGCTTGGAATATAACAATAAAAGAATCACAAAATAAACCTGAAATCTGTTTCTTATGGAAGAATCTTAAATATTTAAGTTTCTTACTTTGTTGTACCTTTTTGCCAACTGTACATACTAACGGACATCCATTAAACACAATGAAAAGATTATCTGTTTTTCCCCTGATTGTTTGTGTGGCACTCTCTCTGTCTGCCGCATCCCCATATCTCGATTTCATCACCTATGCCGAGCGTGACTCTGCAAAGAACCTTATCCGTGACCTCAGTAGCGTGTTCTCCGAGACAGGCGAACCGCTGATGACCGACCTCTATGTCATTGGGCGCACATGGGCAGAGGTGCAGTATTTCAACTTGGTATCCTTTGAGAATTGGACTATGGTGGATCAATGGCGTGTGCTGACCATGCCTTACAATGTGACCGGCATACTGCTTCTCCGAGACATACATAGTCGACAGCATGGGTTACATAATGGCTGACTCGCTCGGCTATAGTGTGGCAGGAGATAGCATAAGAGAATCAAATATCTACAAAGCCGGAGTGCAGACATGGGTGGTCACCTCTAACTGGTTTCAGCTCGATCACGAGTTAGGAGCCAATCGCAATTTCAGCAATATCTACGGACGTTCTCTATTCTTACGGTCATATTATTCTCGGCTCAAAAAAGACCCTGTCACTCTTACCATGCCGCGCGTGATGAAAGCACGCAAGCCTCTTCAGTTCCGCAAAGAGAACCGCCTGCAGGGAGACTACGATTTTGTCCTCTATGAAGCCGCCGACACTCTGCTCCCGACAGGAGAAACACAACTCCTCTGGCGGATACCCCAAGTGGGCGAAGACAGCGTCCTTATGCACCGGGGCAGGACTTATGCACTCTTCTTCCCGAAAGATAGTGCCAATGGAGGATACGGCTACAACTGGAATGGCAAGTATATTTTTCTTGAAGGTCAGGGCGGCAACACCATCAGCGCCAAAGCGACTCTACCCGAAGATACCCGCACCGAAGCACTCACCGTCACTGGCAACGACTCTTTCCTGATGCACCGGATTGAGGGCAAGTCTGTCTGGCTCTGGGACAATGAGCAACAGCAGTTTCTGCTAACCCCATCTCCAACCTCATGCCTATGCAGTCTTTGGTCTATCCTATAGCATTCAATGGCGAGGGCATCACCACCTCATTCCTTGCGCCGCCACTCTTACTCCCTGAGAGCGGAATCACGACATCTGTCACAAACCGCAATCTCATGCATGCTCAGCCTCGACGGATCTTGCAAGACGGTATCATCACTATCATCCTCCCTGACGGCACTAAGATTCTTCCTGATGGCAGAAAGGTGCAATAATTCAGATTCCATCATCCATGAGTACACTTTAGTACACCTTAAGAAACAACAATCCCTCGCAAACTGATGATTTGCAAGGGATTATTTATTGCCTTTTGTACCGCGAGTGGGACTTGAACCCACACAGCCGTTTCGGGCCAAAGGATTTTAAGTCCTTCGTGTCTACCGATTCCACCATCGCGGCTTTTCATTAGCGGCTGCAAAGGTAGTGCAAGTTTTTGGAATAAACAAATAAAAATCACTTCACCATATCTATTCTTTGCACAGGCTTATGTATCTTCTCGAATGCCTGCTTGAGAGTAGTGGTGTCTGTCTTCTGCGGGTCCCAAGTGAGAGTCACCGTCTCTGCCTGCTTGTCTATCTGCATATCTTTCAGACCCTTTTCCCATACGATATTGTTCTGAATGTTTTTCACGCAGTTATCGCATGTTATCTCCACATGAAACACTGCCTTCGCACGCTCTGACTTAGGCTTGGCATAAACCAGAACTATTCCGCAAAGCAATGCCAATATCAAAATCTTTGCTCTCATATATCAAAAGTTTAATCTTCTTTCTTCGCAAGATTCCAGCGGAAACCCAAGTATATCTTCCATCCGCTTACCGGCCCGTACACCATTGAGGCATCAAAGTCCGTACCAAAAGGCTCGCTGGCTGCAATCACAGGATTCGTCTGCCGGAAGTTCGTCATGTTCTCCGCACCCAGATACAGAGAGCAGGTCCGCCAGTACTTCGTTATCTGTGCCATCAGTTGAGGATACCACTTGTATGTCGCATCCCACAACGGGTTCTCTTTGTCCGGGTCCGGCATACGTCCGCCGCCGTTAAACTGCACTGTGGCATCAAACTGCCATCTGCGCAATGGTGTTATATACGAAGTGGTTATCAGTCCTTTGAAGCGTGGGGTTAGAGGTCTCTGACGAAGTCTGTCACCTATGGTCTGCATCACGTCTGTCTCACGAAAAGCCGCTGTCATCGTCCACCCGCGAAGCACCTCCATGCTTGCCTCTATCTGCCATGTGTGAGAGTAGTTGCGTGTGCCGTATGAGTTTCTTATATATACCGCATGAGGGTCTGTATCAAAGTCGGTGAAGACGCAATTCAGAAAATGAGTATAGTAGTACTCACCAGTTATCTGCAACTCTCTGCCGCTGATAGGTATGTGAAAAGTCGTTACAATACCTGTATTCACCGCTCTTTCTTGTTTTATTCCTTCCACTACGAACAGTTGTCTTGAAGAAGCCAGCATTGCCGTATTGTCGGCTATCAGGTTCGGCGAACGATACCCCATACCCGCACTCGCACGCAATGTCCACCACTCGAAAGGTGAGTATCTTACATTCACTCTCGGAGTAAAGAACACTCCCCATTGTGTGGAATAATCCGCCCGCATGCCTGCTACCAATGTCAGTTGCTCCAACGCATGATAACTGTATTCTGCAAATATGCCCGGAGTCAGTTCTTGGCGACTCAGGTCTTCCGTGCCCGCTACACTAAGCTGTTCGTTATATCTGTCATAGTTGACCGACAAACCCGTAGTTATCTTGTGTCCCTCCGCAGGCTCCATCTGAAACATGGCATTCAGATAAGCATTTGTCTGGGCAGCATTCCACTGTCGTTTGCCATACCTGTTCTGCTGGTTATGATAACTCAGTGCCGTGATTATTCCTATCGACATCTCGCGCTCAGGGTCTATCACGTAGCCGTTCTTCATAAAACCCTCTATACGCTTCGTTGATAGAGCTATTCCGTATAGCGCCTCGTCCGCTTTATGGCGGAACAGGTTCCCTGCTCCCTGACCTACTTTGCGCTCGTCATATATGCCTCTCACAAGTATGCGACCCGTATATCTGCCTTTGAATATGTCCCACCTGTTCAGTATATTGGCGTTGTAGCCCATTGGCATGTCAAGAAAACCGTCTTTGTTATGGTCCATGCTGATCGGCATCAGTTGGGCATGGGCCAGTATGCCGGTGCTCACATCTGCCTTCTCCGAGTCCTCCTGGGGCTGTGTCACTTGCCAGCCGCCGGTCAGGTTCACCTCACTATGAGCCTCCGTGTTAACCATCAGATTGACGGCAATAGGATCTTGCACCTTCGGCTTCAGATATTCTATGTTTATCTGACCCGTGCTGCTCTCATAGCCGTTGATGACCGAAGCCGTACCCTTGCTTATCTGTATCGACTCCATCCACGGACCGGGTATATATTCCATGCCGAATTGTTGTGCCAGACCTCTGATGCCGGGCGTGTTCTCCGTCAGCAGTTGCACGTACGTGCCGCTAAGCCCTAACAGACGTATCTGCTTTGCACCGGTCACAGCATCCGAGTATGCCACATCAACCGACGCATTCGTCTCAAAACTCTCCGACAGATTGCAGCATGCTGCCTTGCATAACTCGGAAGAGTTCAGACGCTGAGTGTCGAAAGCCGAGGTGCGCGACTTGACAGTAGAGGCGCGTCTTCCGCTCACATTCACTTCCTGCAGCGTAAGGTCACTCGCTGACACACTCACCGAGTCTGTCCCCTCTCTTACCACCGCCTCCTGAGCACGTGTTGCCATCTGACTCACGACAACAGCAGCCAATATTATATATACTCTGAGATCTTTCACTATTCACTATTCGCTATTATCTATTCACTATTCACTCCCTTAAATGTCATCTCCCGCTCTGTCGCAGAGCAGGAGACTGAATTTGTTTGTGTGAAAATATACTATAAAACAGGATTTGCTATAACGCTTTTTCCGACTGCAAAATTACTATGCTTCTTCATCCTGCACAATACCTATTTATAGTGATTTTTTCACCTGTAACCCGTCACCATTCTCCCTATCCCAGTCTCTCCAAACGGGCGAACTTCAGCAACAGTGTCTTCTCTCCCACCTTGTCAAACTTTATAACTATCTTCTCATTGCCGTTTTCTATAAACGACTCCTTCACCGTTCCTTCGCCGAAAGTACCGTGTCTCACTCTTGACCCTGCTCTGAAACCGCTGTCAAAAGCCGCACGGTCGGTCTTTATCTGTATGCCTGTGGTTTTTGTCAGTCTGCTCGGTTGGGTCGTCTTTTCTGTCGTTGTCCTCGTTGTTGGTACCGACCGCCATTCGTCTTGCATCCACGACGGAGTAAATGCTGAAGGACGTGGCGCTGCAGGCGACTGGCTGATGTATTTGCTGTCTATATCATTCAGAAAGCGGCTTGGCGAAGAGAACACTATCTGACCATTGCGGAAGCGCTGGCGGGCGTATGTTATGTACACCTCCCGCTCCGCACGCGTGATAGCCACGTAAAACAGTCTTCGTTCCTCCTCTACCTCTCTCTCGCTTTCCGCAAATGCCGAAGGAAACAACTGCTCCTCCATGCCGGCTATGAAGACTGTCGGGAACTCCAACCCCTTGGCTGTATGCACCGTCATCAACGACACACGCGGACTGTCATCGTTCAGATGTTCGTCCTGGTCAGTCAGTAGTGACACCTCCTGAAGAAAATCAGTTATATGCGCTTCTTCGCCTTGCTCCATGCGTTGCTCCACAAACTCATGTATACTGCCCAGCAGCTCCTGCAGGTTCACATATCTGTCCTGTCCTTCCTGAGTCGTGTCCGTCAAGGCTGCTGTCAACACACCCGTCTGTTTCAGCACCTTCTGGGCAAAAACATACGCATCTGTCGCAAGCGTATCCTGAATAAAACTCTCTATCAACTGGGCGAAACCTGTCAGACGCTTCTGAGCTGCCGCTGCACTCTCCAGACCATATCCCGCAGGGTTCCTCACTACGGCAAAAGCAGGCACATCCTGTCTGTGTGCACAATCAAGCACACGGCGCATAGTAGTGTCGCCTATACCTCGGGCTGGAAAATTTATCACGCGCAGCAATGCCTCATCATCCGATGCGTTAACAATCAAACGGAAATAGGCAATAGCATCCTTTATCTCCTTGCGCTGATAAAACGACACACTGCCGTATATGCGGTATGGAATACTCAGTTTCCTCAACTCATCCTCTATCACACGGGACTGCGCATTGGTTCTGTATAGCACCGCAAAATCATTGTATGCCGCACTACCCGGACCTTTTGCCTTCTGCTTGATAGTCTTGGCTATATACTCGCCTTCATGACGGTCGTTCTCATGAACTGACAACTGCAGACGCTCCCCTCTCTCTTTATCTGAATAAACATTCTTCTGTATCTGAGACCGGTTCTTCTTTATCAGCGAGTTCGCAGCTTCCACTATGTTCTGTGTCGAACGGTAGTTACGCTCCAGTTTGAAAAGGCGTGTGCCGGCAAACATACGGCTGAACATGAGGATATTGTCTATGTTGGCTCCTCTGAACGAATATATCGACTGCGCATCGTCACCCACTACGCAGATGTTGTTTCCCGGTGACGCTAACAGTGACACTATGCGTGCCTGGCAATAGTTCGTATCCTGATACTCGTCAACCAATATGTAACGGAAAATACTGCTGTACTTCTCTCTCAAGTCCTCATTCTGCACAAGCATCTGGTGCATGTTCAGCAGCAGGTCGTCAAAATCCATGGCGTTGGCACTCTTCAAGCGCTTGTTATATACAAAATATATGTCCGACATCCTGTACAGTCTCGCGCGCTTGTCCTCTTCTGTGTAAGCACGGTTTGCAGCGTAGTCCTGAGGCGACACAAGGTTGTTCTTAGCCATTGATATTCTTGCTGCCAACATGTTCGGCTTGTACTGCTTTTCGTCCAACTCCATCTCCTTCACTATCTGCTTTATCAGGCTCTTTGAGTCCTGACTGTCATATATCGCGTAGTTGTGAGAATAACCTATACGGGCACACTCCTGACGGAGTATCTTGGAAAAAACACTATGAAACGTACCCATCCATAAATATCTGGAATATTTCTCTCCTACCAACCTGCCTATACGCTCTTTCATCTCACGCGCTGCCTTGTTGGTAAACGTCAATGCCAATATATTGCTTGCAGATACACCCTGGCTCAGCAACCATGCTATACGATAAGTCAACACGCGGGTCTTGCCGCTACCCGCACCCGCTATCACAAGACTCGGACCCTCCGTGCACTCCACCGCCAAACGCTGAGACTCGTTCAACTCTTCTAAAAAATCATTCATACAGACAAATTTTTCATTACCGTTCAATAATCTGCGCCCCCTAAACTGACACGCAAAGGTACTGCTTTTTGCTCTTTCTTCAAAATCTAATTTTGCAATATCAACTATTCTTTGTAACTTTGTGGGCAGTTTTGTCAATTGCGGACAGACAATTCACTATTAACTATTCACTAAAAATAATGCTTCCGCTCGATTTCATAGACCTCATTGAGCCTCAGATGGGACTCGAACTCGACAGTTTCTGCCGGTCACTGCAGCAGGAGCCGGTCACCTCCGTCCGCATCAACGACAAGGCTGACCTCAACCTGCCGTGGGCAGGACGCGTACCATGGTGTCAGGACGGATGGTACCTCCATGAGCGGCCGCAGTTCACTCTCGACCCCCTGTTGCATGCGGGATGCTACTATGTGCAGGAAGCGTCCTCCATGTTTGTCGAACATATTCTCAATACCTGTCTCAAACCCGATAGCCTCGTCCTCGACCTATGTGCTGCACCAGGAGGTAAATCCACATTGATAAGCCAATGGCTCGGCCATGAAGGACTCCTTGTCAGCAATGAGGTCGTCCGTCAGCGCGTCTTCATCCTTTCTGAGAACATACAGAAATGGGGCAATGGCAACACGGTCGTCACTCACAACCGGCCCGCTGACTTCGGGCAGCGGCTGCCTAACCTCTTCGACTGCGTACTCGTTGATGCCCCCTGCTCCGGCGAAGGAATGTTCCGCAAAGACACTAAGGCTGTCGACGAGTGGAGCCTTCGTAACGTCGAGATGTGCGCCCGACGCCAACAAGACATACTGATGGACGTATGGGACACACTCAAACCCGGAGGACTGCTCATCTACAGCACCTGCACCTTCAATCAGAAGGAAGACGAAGACAACACTCGTTTCATCATCGAACATCTCGGAGCCGACCTGCTGCATGTACCTCTGCAGAAAGAATGGGGCATCACCGAAACTCTCGGCTATCATTTCTATCCCCATAAGACACGGGGCGAAGGATTCTATATCGCTGTACTGCGGAAACACGAAGAGCACTACCAGCCGCTCAAAATCCGCGGGGAGAAGAAAAAGACTGCTGTCCCTGTTGAGTGCGAACAAGAACTGCGGACATGGCTAAAGCATCCCGACGAGTGGGCGCTACGGCAGGAAGACCGCTTCTCTATCGCCTATCCTGTCAGATACAAAGAGCTTATCGATTTCCTCAGCACACGTCTCACTTGTATCTCTACAGGATTCGGAGTAGGAGAGATGCGGGGCAAGTCGCCGGCTCCCCAGCACGCACTCGCCATGGCAAAAGACTTCTGTCAAGACAAGTTCACGAGTATCTCCCTCAGTCTCGACAAAGCACTCGCCTACCTCCGCTGCGAGGCCATAACTCTCACCGACCAGCCCTTCGGAGTACTGCTGCTCACCTATCAGGATATCCCTCTCGGCTTTGCCAAAAACATCGGCAACCACTGCAACAACCTCTATCCAAAAGAGTGGCGAATAAGGATATTATGAGTTTAGCTGGTTTTGTATGGTTTTTACAAAATCATCCACTTGCAATGAGGATACTCCTATAATCTTTGATATAATTGCGTTTCCAAGTGATGCGCTTATATTTTAACATCTTTGCTCTAACCATAAAATTGGTTTCTAAATTTCGGATAAAATACATGCGACCGACTGAGTTGCCCGAAGATAAGCGTAAGTAACTGATTCCAACAGGTATAAAGCATGACATAGTGGTCACCATTGTACTTACGAACAAGATAGCAGAAATGAGTGCGGTCAACAAATTCAATCACCAGTGAAAAAATGTATCTGATTTGATTCATAGGGATATAAGTTTTCCCATACAAATTTACAAAATCAAATCCGTTGACTCGGGCTATCGCCATAATAAACTAATTTTCAATACATCAAAGAACTTTTCCTTAATTTTTAGTGGACACTAATGGATAATTATAAAGATTAATAATAAGTTAAACGTACTTTTTTTACATTTTATTCGCTTTTTTTACTTTTTATTTGTGTATATCAAAAAATAGAAATACCTTTACGGACGAATTCAAATATAAGTCCCACCATAATAAGTAATCTCTTTAATAACAAGCAAGCCAATGAAGAACATTTACCGTTTTTCACTTCTATTATTCATGTCTACTTGCACATGTATTACACACGCTCAAATTGCTGTTGTTCCTGCTGGAGGTGATGGCGATCAGGTGGCTTTTTCTGTAGGTCAATCTGTTGCCGGTCTTGCGGTTGGTGAAACTGGTTCTGCAGAAATTGGCGTTCAGCAAACTTTCACATTGCTGGTATCCGGATTGCACGAGATTCCGGCTATGGCAGGAACGACCATTGCTGTTTATCCTAATCCGACGTCGTCGATGCTTCAAATCAATGTTGTGAGTACTATTGAAGGAGATGTCGATTACGAGTTGTTTAGCATTCAAGGACAATTGTTAGAAAGCAAGCGCTTCGATCCTAAGTTGCCTATGGAAATCGATATGACCGGTTATCCGCAAGGCACTTATACACTGCGTCTACTGCAAAACGGAAAAGTAGGTGCAGGCTGTCAAGTAATCAAAAAATAATATTCACAAATAATTTTATTTCCAATGGAGAAGAGATGCTTAGTAGCGCTACTTTCATTGATTATAAGTAGCGTGCTCTTCGCTCAAGTGCCTGACGCTATGACCTTCCAATCGGTCATACGAGACGCTCAGGGCAATTTAGCGACAAACAGAAACATCACTTTGCGGATAAGTATTCTGCAGGGCAGTGCCGATGGATCGGCTGTCTACGCAGAGAACTTGTCCGGGAAAACCAATGCCAATGGTCTGATTAGCCTCAACATCGGCAGAGGTACGCCGGTAACAGGAGCCTTCGCGGATATTGACTGGTCGAAAGGTCCTTATTTTCTACAAGTTGCAGTAGATGTCGATGGCGGGTTCAATTTTGTGAACCAAACAACCACCCAACTATTAAGCGTGCCGTACGCCCTCCATGCACAGACGGCGGAGAAGGTGAACGGCACAATTTCTTATAATAGTCTGGTGGATGTGCCGGAAAACATTGGTTTTAGTGGTAAGTACGAAGATTTGAGTGGTGCTCCCGCCTTAGCTACTGTAGCTACTAGCGGCAGGTACGACGATCTGAGTGGAAGTCCGGATTTCGCTACTGTGGCTATAACCGGTAGTTACAATGACTTAGGCGACAAACCCAATCTGGCGTCGGTCGCTACAAGTGGTAACTATAATGAATTGAGTAACAAACCCGAACTGGCAAAAGTAGCCACCAGTGGCAATTATGAAGATCTTAGTGGCAAACCCACTTTGGCTCGTGTGGCTGCTACAGGTAGTTATCTTGACTTGACCGACCGTCCTAACCTCTCAGTAGATGGTACTTTCAGCGGTAGTTATAACGATTTGACCAACCGCCCGAATATTCATGACTCGGTGGCTGCTTATAGTTTCAGTGGTAATTACAACGAACTTACCAACGTTCCGAATTTCGCTACTGTGGCTTTCACGGGAAGTTACTATGACTTGACTGACAGACCATCTTCAATTGGTACTGGGGGTACAAGCGATTACAACGATTTGTACAACCGCCCTAACTTCAAAGACAGTGTGGAGAAATATTCGGCAGGAGTAGTCGATTATCAGGCCTTGCAGAACAAACCTTCATTCCCTGATTCTGTCGCTGCATACGAAAAAAACGATTATGCGCTGTTGAAGAACAGACCGAATATTCGTGACTCTGTGGCATTGTATAATAACTTTACAGGAAGTTACTATGACCTGACCAACCGCCCTAACATTAAGGATTCTGTCGATACCTATGGCTTTAGCGGAAACTGGAAGGATCTTCAAGACAAACCGACAGGATCTAAAGTTGGCGCATTGATGTATTTCGATCCCAATGGAAATACGTGGCACGTGCTGGAGCCCGGAAATGCCGGAGATTTACTGGTTATGGGTGGCGACGGAATACCAAAATGGTTAAATGCATCCTACATTGCTCAAAACATTGCCAATATCGACTTGGTTGAAGTTCGATTCAACAACTATCCTAATCCTGCCTTTACTGTCTCCGAAAGTACCGGCATGATGAGTAACAGCGGAAAACTTCTGGTTCCTCTCTACAATGATGCTTCTTTCGAAATATATCCCGCAGAAGGATGGGGCGTTAAGCAAGTATTGGTTAATGCAGTGGATAGTCCGTCGTATTACTTTACTGATAAAAACGTGACTTTTCTCGACTTCGTAGTTGATACTACGGGTACAGGTCATACCAGCTTCGAGATCGATGTAGTGCTTGGGCAACAAACTGTGACATATATCACAAGCATTGAAAACGATACTCTCCCGGGTGATTTTATAAACGATACATCATCTGTAAAAGTCGGTTATCTTTGCGATTTCGTAAAAGACATATTGACCATCGAGGGTTACGGATTATATTCAATCAAGGTGGATGACGTGGATGTAACCGCTTCTGCTCGTGATTTGAATCAGATAATCATTAAGCGTATTGCTGAAGATACGAAAGTTGTGGTTACCTATAAGAAGAATTTGTTCTCAATAGGTGAGATTTACAAAGAAAACGATACTGCAGTAGGTGTTGTTTACTACGTAGCACCGGGTGGATCAGAAGCTAAGGTGATCAACTTGGCACAAGTTAAAACTCCGTCTGCATATATATGGGGCAAAGAGGGTATCTCAATAGGAGCAACCTATGCAAACGGTTCTGACAACCAAGCTTTGGTAGCTTCTCAACTGTTTGACTATCCTGCCTTCCAAGCTGCAGCAAGTGCCGGCATAGGATGGTATCTGCCTTCTACTGCAGAGATAGAAGAAGTATACCATGCATTAGATCTTATTAATCCTGTCTTTGTTGCTCAAGGAGCCAACTCACTTGAGAATCTGACGGTTTGGACCTCTAACGAAGAGGCCGATGACTTCGCTTCTTCGTTCTTGATAAATGGCGGACACATAGAAGGAGTCGTCAAATCTAATAAATTCGTTGTTATAGCTATTAAGCAAATTTCTAAATAACTCAATATATGAAAAGGTTAATCAACAAAAAGTGGATTCAAGTGGTGCTGGTTGCACTGCTATCCGTCTTGTATGGTAACAACCTTAGTTTTGCCGGTACCAATTATGAATATGTGAATCAAATTGATCCTGCAAAATCGGCTAGCGTTGATTTCGAACCGGAAAACGGTCGTTACCATATCAAGTTCAAGTATTATTACAACCCGACAAACAGTGCCAAAGACGTATCGTTGATCTCCGGTAGTTATATCCAGGCTAGGTGGAATAGTACTGATCATAAGGTCATGGACCTGAAAGGTTGTAGCGATTGCGAGCACGTAGATTATTCCAATGCGCCTAGTAATACCACTCATGGATGGGTGAAGGTTGGAAACGATTTCAAAACATCAGGAAGATTTTCTCAGGATGTTAGCGACGGTACAGCAGCTACTGCAGATTTCTACTACTATCCTCCACTGAGTGCCTTAGGCTATACTCCTACTTTCTACTTCTACTTCAGGATAGAACAGGACCAGGATGGTGAGGGCTCAATGGTGAGAGATGCAACTATCAATCCGGGAAAAACCCTGCCCGATATTAACGGACAAAATCTCAAACTTATTTATTCGTATTCCAATACTGTAAATAAACTTGATATGACGGTGAACTATACTGGTGGAACTGTGCCTACCAATCTTTATTGGGATAGTACTCCTTTTAATTCGGCTGCTATGCTAACCAAACAAACCGACCGCATGGCATCAGGAGGAACACTATCGCAAAAGATAACATTGAAATTCAGTGAAAAAGTAAATAAGGAAGTTACTATTTCCACCGCCGTCAAAGGTTATCAGGCTATTCAAAATTTCTCAGCTGCATATCAGGATGGCGGTACTGTGAAACTGTCATGGGATATGGAATCGGGAACCGGAGCAATGGAACCCGACTACTTCGTTATAGAGCGCTCCATACATGATAACTTTACCAACGCGGAGAAAATAACAACTACTTTAGCGTATGCGTCTTCGCAAACCAGTTATATGTATATTGATAATCTGACAAGCGCTGGCATCTCTGACTCTATAATATACTATCGTATTACGCGTACAACAACTCTCGCACAATGGGGATTCGATTTTGGTCAATCTACTTATGTTAAACCTAATTATCAGCATGTGCAGATTACATCGGCAGCATCGGTACTGACAGAAGCTGACGGTTACGACGCAATCAAAGTAACTTGGAATTATAATAGCATGGACTATATATGGAGTACCGATTCCCGATTCATGATTGTTCGTAATAATACAACAACAGGAACATCCCAGGAAATCGCAGGCTTATCGAAAAACGATATTGAAACCAAGGAATATATAGATCGCGCTATCCAAAAATGTAATACCTATAAATACGAAGTTTTTGTATTGCCTGGTAATAATAACTTTATAGCAAACAAATGTGTAACAGAGCCTGTTACTCCGAGTAAAATAGGTGATTTGGTAAGTGCAGATGCTTCTAAGGGCTATTACTCCGACCGCATTGAAGTAGAGTGGAAATCACACGGTACGTTCGACAAATTCTCCATTAGTCGTCGTTTGCATGGCGAGGGTGAAGACGCCTGGCAGACCATGCCTACATTGGATGGAGCTTCTGTCTTTGAAGATTATATGACGTCCGATCCAAATGCTAAAGCAGGTTATATCTACGATTATAGAATCATTGGTTTGCTGAATTGCTCCGATTCCATATTATCATCCAATGCTGTTTATGCAACCGGTTTCCGCACTCCTACAGGAGAATTCTATGGTCAGGTTACATTCCCCGATGGTCAAGCTGAGGACTCGGTAGAAGTACGCTTGTCCACTACTGAAACAATAAAGGGACAATCCATGTATTTCGCCAAAGATGCTTATGGTCAAGTAAAAGACAACAACTTGTTGGTAGACAATGGGACTTCGGTTTCACTTCAGGCATGGATTATGCCTGATGCATTAACTACTGCTGATCAACATATTTTGACAAAACCGGAGAGGTATGATCTCGGTATCAACAATGGTCATCCGTATTTCCAAATAGGTTCTACTCGTTTGACGGTTGACTCAGAAACGCTTTCTACCACGATGTATACGCAACTGACTGCTGTTTATGATTCTGATACGAAGATGGCTCACCTATATGTCAATGGTCTTTTGGTTGGTACTCGCCAGGGAGTTAATCATCCGAATGCTTCTAACTCCCCAATGACAATGGGAAATGCTTACGCAGGATATATCGAAGAAGTTCGCGTATGGTCATTGGCACTTTCTCAAAGTTCTGTTGAAAGTGATTACGGGCGTCACTTGGCAGGAAACGAAGAAGGTTTGGCTGCATACTATAATTTTGATTATACTTTTGATGATCAAGTGTTCGACATGTCGTTCACCATATCCGGCCATAACAAGCACCATGTTCAATTGATTGGTGCTCAACCAAGCAATGTGTGCCCGACTGCGAATCAGTTGTCGTTCAAAGGCATAACCAATAAGAGTGGTATTTATTCCATTCTTGGCGTTCCTTATTATGGGAATAGCACTGCTTATACGCTCACTCCGCTTAAGGGCGTTCACTCATTTGTTCCGGTCAGTGAGATTCGTTTGATTAGCCCGAGTGTTCAAAACCATACGGTTAATTTCAAGGATGAGAGTTCTTTTAAAGTTAGCGGTACAGTACGTTATACAGGTGGTACAATGCCTGTAGAGGGCGCATGGTTTGTGATTGATGGTTCAGAGGTTAAGAATTCTAATGGCTCTCTAATCAAAACCGATGCTAATGGTCAGTTCATGATACAAGTTCCTGTGGGAATTCACGAGGTTAAGGTAGTGAAAGATGGTCACGTCTTCGAAAATGATGGAAAAATTACTATGAGTAATGGCCAGAATCGCAATTATCAGGATGACTTGTCAGGTCTCGAACTCTGGGATAATACTCGTGTTAAGTTTATTGGACGTGTTGCCGGTGGTGTTATTCAAGAGAGTTATCCTGTAGGTTTAAGCCTCAGTACCAACAACTTGGGTGAAGGCATGAAACTGGTTTTGAGTCATAAACGCCAAGGTCAATACAAACTGGCGTCTAAAGAGCAGACAGAGCAGTTCACACACTATGTAGATACTTTGTTTAATACTCAGACTACCGGTGAGGATGGTATAACAATTACAGTCAACGATACCACCGGTGAGTTCGTTGCTTATGTGCCTCCTGTCACTTATGGTATGCGCATTGACGGTACAGACTATGACTTCGGAATACTCCAAGACTTCAATTTCGATAACGTAGTATTGATAGACACATTCGAGGTAAACGGAAAAGATACTGTTCGTTGTAACAAAGCGATGAAGTTTATCAAACGTTTTGAACCGATTGTTGATATTCGCCAGTTGGATGAAAACGGTAAGAAACTTTCGTATTTCGGAGAAGAGAAATCGAAGGTCAGTTTGTGGAACAATGAGGCTTATGTTGCTCAGCTTTATGATGCTGGCATGGATACTTATTTGTTCGGCAAACCGGTATTCCAAAGAGGCAGTTATACGTTCGATTTGAAGATCTGCGAAGTTTATACCTATTTCGACAAGAATGGTGACCCTGTTTGGACCGATTCTGTTCCTACTCAGGATGCAACAGTTGAGTTTACCAATGAGCTGAACAACCGGATAGAAGAAGTTGAGGCAGATTCATTGGGTCATGGAATATATCAATTCACATCTGTCGAATTGGATCCTACCAGTGCAGAAAGTCATATTTGGGCAAAAGTAAAATATGGCGATTCTTCCACTTCGTTCGATTGGGTGCCTCCATTTACAGATGGTGCTGTTTATACACTTGGTTATTGGAACACGGGTATCGACTTCGTAACAGCTGGCCCTAACAAAGTGCTGACAGTGCTTCGCGATCCTCCGGGAAGTAACTCATATTCTTATCTTGAGAAGGGAGTTACTTTCACTGAATCCTCTACATATACCGGTTCGGTTGAGAATGAAGGTTTCCAGGGAGCAGCTATAGCGATGGGATTTGAAATTAAAACCTTCGCCGGGTTCGGAGCAGGAACTGTCCAAGAGGATGATGCAACCACAACAGCTACTATTGGAGCTGTCCATGCAGAGCAGTATGAAGGATCGGATTCTAAAGTTTCGACAACAACAATCACAACCCACTTCCAGACAAGTGATGATCCTTTGTATGTCGGTGCTAACGGTGATGTTTATATCGGATATTCTACTAATATTACATTCGGTAGTACTGGCAATATTACTCTTATGCCTAAGTCAGTATTCAACAATGCAGGAGGTGAGGACGCATACGAAAAAGTATACGACGACACACCGCAAGACTGGGTGTTGGTACAAACAAAAGGAAGAAATGTAGAACAGTCGTTCAGCACTACCTTTGCTTATCCTCAAGTTTATATAGAGCAATCGCTTATTCCTAATATGGAGTCGATCCGTAATAGTTTCCTGATTCCATATAGAGACCAGGCTCAAATAGACTCTTTGCAGGATTTGGCTGATAGATTCGATACCATTTTCTACGTATCGTATTGGCCTGCCGATAGCGAGTTCTTTGGCTTGCCCAACTCCGATTCTCGTTTGGATAGTTATAAAAATACAGTTGGAAATAGTGAAAGTTCTTTGGATGGTCCCAGCTATAATATTATTTATACTAACAAAACTAAGTATGCCAACATCGATACAATTAATACCATTAACCAGTGGATTCGTGGATGGCAATACGAACTTGGACGAAATGAGTATCAGAAGTTAATGGCTCAGAAAGATTCTAAGAATCGTGTAGAGAACTATTCGCTCCAAGCAGGTGCAAGCATGGAATATAGCGAATCTTACTCCGCAGGCAAGGCGCATGAAAGTTCATTCTCCATCACTCTGGGAGCAGCAGCAGGCTATGAATCAGATATAGAAATTTCACATGGTCATAAGAGTGCTGTATCTTACAAAATGGAAGAGACTCTTACCACTACTCAAGGTGGAACCTTCACAACTGAGACTGAGCGCAGCCACTGCAAAGGATTTGTTTTGGCTGAGGATGGTGATGATGACTACTTGTCTGTAACGGTTTATCGCGAACCGGATTGGAAGTCGGAAGATGAGGAGTATGACTACGAAGGTAATTTAAGTCAAGGTAATACGGTTGACTCTACTGCTATCGAAGATAAAGATTATTTCAGCAGTTTCATCTTTGTCACTGAGGGTGGTGCAACATCCTGTCCTTATGAGGATGCTTACTATGCCAAGTATCTGGATATATACAAAGAAATGGCAAAAGACCCCGATAAACTGAAAAGTCTGAAGACAGATAGCGTAATGCTTACCAAACCTACCATGCGTTTGGAAGTTCCATATATCTCTATGGAGAATAACTTCATGGAGAATGTTCCTTCCGGAGAACCGGCTTATTTCACAGTTTATATGCGTAATAACTCGGAAACGGGTGAGGACCAATGGTTCAAGGTTATAGCTGTTGATGAGAGTAACCCTGATGGCGCAATGATTTCGTTCGATGGCAACACCGTGACAGGATTCGAGCTGATCTTCCTGGTTAAAGCGGGCGAGACTTTGGTTAAGACAATGACTGTAGAAAAAGGTCGTGCTCTTAATTACGATAACCTTCAGGTGGTATTGGGATCGCAATGCCAAGCTGATCCTACCAGTTTCTTGGATGTTATTGCCGATACCATTACATTCTCTGTTCACTTCTTGCCCACATGTACTGATCTGGATATTGTTTCCCCAAGCAATAATTGGACGTATAACACTAAGTGCAAGACGGCGATGGTTAATGGTCTGGAGAAGCATTATTTGCCGGTTAAAATTAGCAATTTCGATGCTAACTACACTGATTTCGACCATATTGAGTTCCAATACAAACCAGCTTCCGGGTCGGATTATGATTGGTCGTCGCTCTGCTATTGGTATGCCGATTCAACTTTGTATAATTTGGCTATTCAGGCAGGCAATGAAGCTCGTATGATTCTCGCATCTGATGCAGGTACGTTGACCTACAACTTCTTCATGGATGAACTTCCAGACCAGAAGTATGATCTGCGTGCGGTATCTGTATGTAATATTAACAACACACTATATGAGAATCCTTCAGCTGTTATATCCGGAATCAAGGATATGTACAACCCGCGGCTATTTGGTGCTGCCAAACCTGCAAATGGTATTCTCACTGTTGAGGATGAGATTCGTCTCGACTTTAACGAAACTATTGCTGAAGGCCTACTGACAGAAAACAACTTCACGGTAACCGGTATTCGCAATGGCGCTTCCACCAACCACGATGTATCGGTTCAGCTTGATGGGACAGGTGCTTATCTGACTACTGAGTTGCAAAAGAACTATGCTAATAAAGATTTGACAATTGAAGGTTGGATTACTATCGATAAAGCTCAAAATGCTACATTGTTCAGCCATGGTGATGTCGCTCAAAGTCTTGCTTTCGCAATTACTTCTGATAATTATGTGAAAGTTCGCTTCGGTAAAAATGAGTACACGTCTGATCGTCCTGCAGCATTCCAGTTAGGTAGCTGGAACAACGTAGCTCTAACCTATGATTCTCAGACCGAAATCCTGACGGCCTATGTCAACTGGGTTGCAGTAATCGAGCAGAAAGTTGCTCAACCATATACAGGTATTGGTCAGTTGCAGATAGGTCGCGACATCGCTTCCGAAGACAATTACTTCGATGGTAAAGTCGATCAGTTCCGTGTATGGAATTCATGCCGTACGGCTTCACAACTGCAAGCTAATTCAGCTGTTCAGTTGTCAGGTAATGATGTAGGTCTGATCGGTTATTATGCAATGGATGAGGCTCGTGGTTCTGCTACCGAAGACAAAGCTCGTGGCGTGAACATGATACTTGAAAATGCCAAGTGGGCACTGCCTGATGGTCACTCCGTTCAGTTTGATGGTAAGTCGGGTTATTTGACCATCAATACCTCTGCCGCTATTGTTACAGAAGAGATGGATTATACTCTTGAGTTCTGGTTCAAGACCGACAAGGAGCAAGTTAATGCAACAATGTTATGTAACGGTGATGGTATTAGCAATGTAGCTGAAGATCCGTTCAAGTTGTTCTCGGTAGGATGGAATAAAAATGGTGTTTTGTGCTATCGCAACAATGGCTACGAAACTGAAGTTCCTGGTGACTGGTGCGATGGCGAATGGCATCAATTCTCATTCACTGTCAGTCGTTCTACCGGTCATGCCCGCATCTACATGGATGGCCGGATGATTACTTATATTGCTGCTGATATGGTAGGTTCTATATCGAGCGATATGATGTATGCGGGTGCACGTGTTTGGTACACTAATCCGCAAGAAACAACTCGTAAGGCTGACCAGTTCTTTGATGGTAAGATCGATGAGATTCGTTTGTGGAAACTCTATCGTACGCAATCGCAAATGGAGGAACTCTCCAACCAGAAACTTAATGGTGACGAGATAGGTCTGTTGCTCTATTATCCGTTCGAACATTATATCACTTATCAAGGTGTGCAGGAATTGCAATATACCACGAAAGACTATGTGACCGACACTCTTTCGGCTACATCCAGTGGCAATACGTTGCAAAGCTCTGATATTGCACCGGTTCGCACACAAGGTTCTGTTTCAAAACTGCGTTACGACTTTGTAGTCAACAACGACGCTTTGATTATAACCATGAAAGAAGATGACTATCGCATAGAGAATACAATTGTTACCTTTACTGCAGAAGATATCCGCGATCTCAATGGCAACTCTATCTTATCGCCGATTACGTGGAGCGCTTATATCGATCGCAACCAGTTGATGTGGCAAGATGATGAGATATCTATTACGAAGCAGCAATATGAAGATCATCAGTTCCGGATTGGTATTACCAATAAGGGTGGTTACGTGCAAAACTTCACTATTGAGAATCTGCCTTCTTGGTTGACAGCTACTCCTTCTTCTGGTACGCTCAACCCGACTAAGTCTACAACTATTACGTTCACCGTCAACTCAGGTTTGAATGTAGGAACCTACAATGAAGTCATCTATTTGGTAGATGCTGAGAATGTATCGGAGCCGTTGTCACTCAACGTTACGGTTAAGGGCGAAGAACCTGCATGGGAGGTTAATCCTGGCGATTTCCAATATAATATGTCTATCTTCGGTCAGATGCGAGTAGACGGAGTCTTCTCTATGGATGAAAACGATATTTTGGCTGCATTCGATGGTAAGACATGTGTGGGTAATTCCAGAACAACCTACAACGAAGCTACCGATATGTACTATGTATTGTTGACTGTCTATAGTAATTCGCAGAATAGCACTGCACCGCTTACATTCCGCATGTATGACGCAAGCACCGGTACTATTTATAGCGCGGTTCCTTCTCAGACAATCACCTTCATCAAAAATAAGGTTTATGGAACACCAATGAATCCGGTTCTATTCGATTGCGGAGAAATGTATTTCAATAACATAGAACTCAAGAAAGGCTGGAATTGGATTTCATTCAACCTTCAAAACGATGATTTAAACGATATTCATACTGCATTGAATGGTACCGAATGGCTGGGTGGTGAGCAAGTGAAAGACTTGTATCATAGTGCTACCTATTCTGCTAAAGATGAAATGTGGAATATTGGTGGTGGCTTGACTGGTTTCGATATCAAGGGAATGTACATGGTTAGCGTGAATACTGATAAAGTTCTGCCGGTTAGCGGTAATGCTGTTGACCCGACCAAAGTAAATATTACTATTGCTGCCAATCGTTGGAACTACATCGGTTATCTGCCTCAGAATACCTTGCCGGTTAAGACGGCTCTTGCAGGTTATAACGCGCAGAATGGTGATATCGTGAAGTCGCAGAATGCCTTTGCAATGTATTTTGGTAATGAATGGGTTGGGTCGCTCAAATACATGAAACCTACTGAAGGTTATATGTTGAAGAACATCGATCCTGATAATGATAAGACGTTAACATATCCTAGCAAGGCCAGCACATTGAATCAAGCTCCGGTACGCCGCATCAACGGCAATTATCCGTACAATATGAGCGTATTCGGACATTGTTCGATGGTTCAAGAAGGCGATGTTATCTATGCTATTGTCAATGGCGAGATTTGCGGTCAGGCAGTAGCCGTTCCGTATGAGAACAATGAGTTGCAGTGTATCTCGATTGCCGGTTCAGATATCGAAAATGGAGTTAACTTCGTGTTAGTTCGAAGTGGTGATACCTACACCAGTTCAACAGTTATTCCATTCAAAGCGAATGCTGTGGCAGGTACGCCTGATGAACCGCTCGAGATCAACTTCGAAACTGAAAGTTCGCTTGCTAACGTAGCTGTTTATCCTGTTCCTGCTGTAAGTAACATCAATGTAACTGCTGTCCTCAAACAAGAAGCTCCTACATACTTGGAAATCTACGATGTGGTAGGCAAACGCTTGATTGAGACACCTGCCGCTGTTTGCTCCGATGTTTACGTACGCAGCATCAATGTCACCGATTTGGGCGCTGGAACCTACTTCCTCCGTCTTGTTAATGGTGAGAATGTTGAAGTAACCAAGTTCGTTAAGTATTAATCCGTAAAAAATATCCGATTATGAAAAAGAGCATTTATGTAATAGTTCTCATCATCTCCGTTTCGATGATGTCATGTAACAATGGCAATGACGTAAATAAATACGATAACCCCAATTGGACATTTACGGATAAAGCGGAATACTCGGTTAGTATGACGGCAGCTATTCAGCTTCCGGAAAACCTGAATCCTTTCCTCACTAAGGACGACCAAATGGTCGCCCTTGTGGGGGAGGAAATTCGCGGTGTGGCCAATTTGTATGATGGTATATTCTATATCCAGATTTTGGCTGCTGAGGATGAAGTTGTCAATATTACTTTCCAATATTGGAGTGCAAAAACGCAATATAAGTATCTTGGAACGGAGGTATTCCCGTTCAAACAGGATACGCAGTTAGGCACACCCGACAAACCATTAGTTATTAACTTTATAGCCATCTAAGACTTATGCAGAAAAAAATATTTCTATTGTTATTGAGTTGCCTGGTTTCCGTGGTAACTTTCGCTCAGGACGAGAATGCACCTGCTGAAACCGTTTATAATGGCTTCGGGAAAGGTGTGGATGACTGGTATATCGACCTGCAACTTGGCGGAAATATCCTTTTCAATGATTCTATAAAGGAGGTTGTTGCCGGCAACGGTGTGCGACTTAACACTTCCGTCACTGTAGGTAAATGGATTATGCCTTATTTTGGATTCCGCTTACAACTGAAGAGTATGTGGTGGAAAGGTGCTATAAGTGGCGAAAGAGCTAACAATTGGGGATTCGATTTTTCTCTGATCGGTAGTTCGGATGCTCCTCTCAGTCCGAGAGTAATGTCTGATGGTTCACTCGAATATGAAGCATTCTATATTAATCCGCATCTGGACTTCACATTGTCGCTCCTTAGTTGCATCAAGGGAGGTTGGGCTGATTCGCAGAAATGGGACATCATCCCTTTCATAGGCTTGGGTTATCTTCAGGTCTTTGATGTTAAGTCACATGGTACTACCGGTGGTGGCTGTTTGACTGGCAATGCTGGCTTGATAGGTAAGTATCGCCTTACGGAGAACTGGGATATCAATCTTGAGTTGTCCACTGCGTTTATGCCTGATTATCATAGGCAGGTCGCCGGTCCGGTTACGCAAGCTGACTTGGCATTCACTATAGGTGCAACCTATAATATTGGCGGCCATAAGTTCGGTATTCGTGAAAAGAAAGAGCGCATGAATATCAAGAAGGATACCGTTTATGTTTACAACAATACGGAGACTGTTATTGAACGTGCTGCACCTATTTCCAATTCGAATCTTTCCGAGGCTGCTAAGAAAGGCACATTCGACCAACCGTTCCAAATCGGCTTGATAGAGTTTGCTATCAGAAGCGACAAACCCAAACAGGATTATGAGGCTCAGTACTACAACGTAGCTGCATTCCTTTCCGCTTATCCCGAGGCTACTCTGCGTCTTGATGCATACTGCGATGCAGGAACAGGGTCAGTCGAATATAACGATGAACTGGCAAAACGACGTGCTGAGAGTGTTAGGGATATTCTTGTCAATGACTATGGCGTAGATGAAAGCAAAATCACAATCAATCCTCTGGGTGCTCGTGAGCAAGTCTACGAGAAGACATCACTCAATCGGATCGTCCGTATTACTGTCCTGCCGAAGTGATAAACATTATCGCTAAAATGAAGAAACACCTGACTGTTTGATTTGTTGGCGGATTCCATCTCATGAAATCCGCTAACATTTTTTTGTATGCTGTAGGAAACATACATTGTTTTTCATTTTTTTTTAGTATCTTTGCAGCCAAATCTTGGTACCTGTGAAAAGATTCTTGATTATATCCGCCTTATATGTGTTATGCTGTGCATGCTTTGCCCAGCAGTGGCATACCACGCTCGATGTGCTTCGGCCGGCGGCAAAAGACTTCCCGCGCGGTGCTGCCGATATGCTCATTGTCAACAATACCGTCAAGCAACCCGATGACTTCGGACATGCACTCGTCCTCTTCGGTAACAACAAAGGCAATCAGACTATCGACCTTGCGCAGGCTGCCACTCGTGCCCTGTTCGCTGCAACACAGCATTTCGATGAAAGCGGACTCTTTTCCTCTGTCGGACTTGTCAACCGCTCAATGGCTGACGGCACCTTCTTCGCAGGCAATAGTCTAAGCCGCAAACTGACCGACTCGCTTTGCCTTGCATACAACTCCGATGCCGTTCTCGCGCTTGACCGCATTCTCATCTACGACCGCGAGGAACTCTATCTTGGTGACGACTATAACTACTATGCCTATCTGCAAGTCTATGTCACCACTTCCTGGACCCTAACCACCCGCTCAGGCTCTTTCTCCACTCTCACACGTTCCGACACGCTTCTCTGGGAAGGCTCTTCATACGATAGCAATCTCGCTTTCGACAAACTGCCCGACCGGCAGACTGCGCTCCTCGATGTCGCTGAATATGCAGGCGAGCAGTTCGCCATACAGTTCATCCCCCAGTGGGAGACGGTGGACAGATATCTTTATGAGAACTCCGACTCGCTGCTCACGGAAGGCATGCGCCATTTCACCTGCCGACGCTGGGAGCAGGCAGTCCGCACATGGCAGCTATGCTATGACCTGTCCAAGCAAGCGGGCAAGAAGTCCAAGGCTAATCTGATGGAGAATTGTGCATACGCCGCTGCCGACATTGCTGTCACCTGCGAGATACTCGGTGACCTTGCTCAGGCCCGGCAGTGGGCAAAACTTTCTATCGAAGCTTTCTCCAAAATGCAGTCTGCCGATGCCGCCCAGCAACAGGTCAACATGACTTTCTATCTGCAAGAGCTTGAACAACGGCAAAAAGACGAAACTAAACTGTCTTCACAATGAAACGTATCTCCAAACCGCTTGTCATCATAGCAGCAGTCCTTCTCGGTCTGTTTGCTCTCGTTCGCTTTGTAGGCTCACCCGTTGCCAAACTCGTTATAGAAAAGAACAGTCAGCAATGGATCGGACGCCAAGTTGAAATCGGCAGCCTTAGTGTCAGTGCGCTCACCGGCAATGTCCGCATCAGAGACCTCCGTCTGACTGACCAATCAGACACCGCGACCTTCGCTTCCTGGCAAGAACTCGATGTCAATATAAGCCTCTTGCGCCTCATTGGCAAGCAGGTCTATCTGCGGCATATTCATCTTACCGACTTCTGTATCAATGTCTGGAGCGATGGCGAACGCTTCAACTTCTCCGACCTGCCTCAGCGCTTTGCCTCTAACGACACTGCTGCCGTCAGGGACACCACTCCTTCTTCGTGGCGGGTCAGCCTCAACGACATACGCCTCAGAAACGGAAATATCTCTTATCAGGACAAGAACCGCAACCAGCACTGGGATTTTGAGCATCTGCGTCTCGATGTGCCGGGACTCGAGTTCGGTGCAGGACAGACCGATGCCGGTCTGCGTTTCGACCTGCCCGACAATGCAGGACAAGTCATGCTGCGCGGTGCATACGACATGCAGAGCAATATCTACTCCCTCATAGCCGACCTTAGCTACATCGACCTCAACTTCCTTTTACCCTTCATCAGGGAACATATCTCTGCAGGAGGCATCGATGGCTGGCTCGGTGCACACCTCGTGGCACACGGCAGTCTCGACGACGTGATGGGAGTAGAACTCCAGGGCAATGTGCAAGTCGATAATCTCGAACTCCGCGACGAAGACCGCAAGACCATCGCAGAAGTTGGCATGATAGGTGTCGGTATCAGCAGCATCGTACCAAAGACAATGAACATCAGGCTCGACAGTCTGGCTGTTGACAGCATGATACTCAATATCCTTCGCGACAAAACCGGCAACACCATCTCACGTCTCCTCGCCGCTCCCCAAACTCCTGAAACTGTTGTAACGTCTGATACCACTGCAGCCAAGAAAACTCCCGAAACATCCGACACTACCCCCCTCCGCCTCTCCGTTGGCAGACTCGCTCTGCGCAAATCTCAGATCAACTATACCGACAAGACCCTCTCCCGGAAGTTCTCGTACAAGGTGCGCGCCATACGTGCTTCTGCGCAAAACCTCACCCTCGACGGACAAAACCATATCATCCTCAATGCTGGTCTGCCTGACGGCGGAAGCATGATGGTCAACTGGCGCGGCAGCCTCGACTACAAGAACAAAGACGCCCGGGTAGTCGCCATGCTGCGCAATGTGCAACTTGAGGGACTGTCTCCGTGGGTTGAAGACCTGTTTGCCTACCCTGTCAACAAAGGAATATTGTCTCTCACAAGCGACAACAGCCTCAGTCATGGCATAATCGACGGCATGCAGAAAATAGAAATCTACGACCTCAAACTCGGACGAAAAGACAACCGCTCCGAAGCCGAGTTCAAGAGTGTACCTCTCAAGTCTGCAATCGCCCTCATGACCGACATGAGCGGAAAAATCCTCATTGAGGTGCCTGTCGAGGGTAACCTCAACGAGCCTAAGTTCTCACTCGGGAAAGTCATTGGCCGGGCCATCGGCAATACTCTCCTGAAAGCCACTGCCGCACCCTTCGTGGCAATGGCACAAGCAAGCGGCATTCAGGCAGGAGACCTCAGCCAGATGCCTGTTGACCTCATACAGCCTGACCTCAGCCTCGAACAGTACAAGAAACTCGACCTCATTGCACAGATGATGACCGAGCAACCTGATGTCACACTCAACATGGTGCAACAGTTCAATCTCAAATCGGCTGTCGAAACCCAGGCGCTCTTCAATCTCAAACGCAGTTACTACGAACAGCAAACCGAGGCCATCGGCTCCATCACTCTGCTCGACATCGAGAAAATACAGAAAATCAGCAACAGCGACTCCGGGTTCAAGCACTATGCCGAACAACTCACAGGCAAGCGGAACAAACTGACCGCTGCAGCTGTCGAATACTATACCCCCGACTCCTTGCAGCAGCAAGTTCTTCATAAGGCTGAGATGCGCAACCTCGTACTCACACGGTACCTCACCAAACAAAAAGATATATCCGAAAAACGTATCAGCATCACTACCGACTCTCTGCAAAACCTCACTCAGTATAAGGGACAAAACCGGTATGAAGTGATTGCCAACATGCGCACCGACGAATAAGTCTGTCATTCATCATTTTTGTATTCTGATAATTATTACTACCTTTGCAGCCGCTAATATAAATAATTCAACTTTCAAAAGCCTCCTCAGAGGCGTTAAACATTAAACAATTACGTATGGTTCTCTAAAGGTTTGCAACCCATGAGATTAATAGGGAAACCTGTGCGATTCAGGTACTGTCCCGCAGCCGTAAGTCTTTGTAACGCACAACGATAAAGGATGTCTCTTAGAGACTGTGCCTTACAAACTTTGCCCTGAAACTCTCATATCGTCACTGTTAGGCTACCTCGCCCGATGGGAAGACGCAGGACAAAGGAGACAAGTCGGAAGACCTGCCATAAGTTAATACATTTTTTAAGGCCCTCGAGGATTGGGGCATATTGAGATGAAGCATTTTTATACTGTTTTTTTCTGCCCTCTGCTGCTGTTCCTGTTTCTGGCAGGAATATCTTCTTGTTCCCCCCATACTCAGGAACCCGAACCTGTCGTACCTGCCGGTGCTCTCTCTGACTCTCTGACAGTCCTCGAGTACCGCCCCGCCATGGGGCAGTTTGTCAATATCTTACCTGAATACCGGGTTGGTGACACCTATCAAGACATGCTCCTCAAGGCTCAACAATCGCTTCGTCAAGGCTCTGTCATTACCCTCGGAGGATTCGGAGGATACGTCACTGTCTCTCTCGGTTCTTCCATAAAAAACCTTCCTGACAAACGGGACTTTCGTGTACTCGGTAATGCTTTCATGGCTCAGGGCAGCACACGTACCGGCAACAGCGAACCCGGCATAGTGCTGGTAAGTCAGGACGTCAACCGAAACGGACTCCCCGACGACACATGGTACGAACTCGCTGGCTCTGAATATTTCAAGCCCGAGACTACTCATAACTACGAAAAGACATGGCATAAGTCCGACACCACACTCAACAATCCTTTTCATCGGCAACCTTATTTCCCGCAATGGCTCACCGACACCGTCATACACGTTAGCGGCACCCTTCTCTCTTCACACATGGTGGCTGAAAACGGAGTCGTCGCACAGCAGGTTCTCGAGTTTGGCTATGCCGACAACTATCCTAACACCGACTCTCTCGGAACCGCTTTCGACCTCGACTGGGCTGTTGATCAGAATGGCACGCACGTACCACTCGGGTACTGCGACTTCGTACGCATACAGACCGCCGTCGACGAAGTCTATACCATGATAGGCGAACTCTCTACCGAAGTGGCGGGAGTAGTAGTAATAAAAAGTGAATAATGAAAATTGAAAAACTAAGAATACTAACAATAACAATCAAAAAACAAACAAAATGAAGAAATCTATTTTTGGCGTTGCAGCACTCATGTTAGTGCTCCTCGCAAGTTGCAACTCCGGAACTGAAACCACAGTCTGGACCCTCGATCTGAATAACACTACCACTAGCCTCAGCTATGATGACGACGGCTTGTGGTCTGGCCTCTACAGCACTGCCGTTGACGATTTCGTAGCACAGACGTTCACCTTCCACCACAGAGCCGCTGTCTCGCAGTATGTTTTCGAAGGTCAGACCTACGAAACCACCTACTACATGGGCTACGGTGTCAGCAAAAACAACAAAGCAGACGCCACTCTGCCTGAGTCGGCAATAACAAAAGGCGGACTCAATGGAGAAGGCACTCCTTACATGACATGCTACTGGGGCGACTACTACGATGCTACAAAAGGAGAACTCAACCGCACAAGCGACATCACATTCACAGGGGCCGACTCTTACAAACCGCAAGCCGTCTATCTGACCAACACCGCACAAGTGGTGTCAACACTCAAAAACGGTGGATCCTATGACGCACGGGCATTCAAAGACGGAGACTATCTGCTGCTTACTGTCAAAGCACTCAACGAAAACAACGAGGTTGTAGAAGGCAATGAGGTAAAGTACTATCTCGCTGACTTCCGCGACGGCAAAACCTTTATAAACGAGGAATGGGCAAAGATCGACCTCACTCCGCTCGGTGTTTGCTTCGGCATTACCTTCACTATGGAATCGACCGACAAGAACGAATACGGATTCCTCACTCCTACCTATTTCGCCCTCGACGGACTCACTGTAATACCGCAGTGGGCAAAATAAATTTTGTTTGCCTGCTAACCATTTACCTCGGGTGTTTATTCTGACATCCGAGGTTTTTTTTACTGTTTTGCTCTTTGACCGTATTTTCATTCTATACCTCTAATTTGTCAATATTGTACATTTTATTTGCTTTATTGAAATATATTGCATACCTTTGCCCCGAAATCTTAATAAACACACTAAATTTATTAAACACCATGAAAAAGATTTTCCTTCTCTCTGCTATCCTTCTCATGTCGGCAGGATATGCAAGTTCCCAACTTAAAGTAGCGAGTGACGGCAAAGTTGGTATTGCTGTCGGTACTTCGGCCCCCTTGTCGAATCTGTCAGTTAATACAGTTGGTGATTCGACTGCCGCTGTTTCCATAGAAAGGAATGGTTCAATGGATATGTGGGAATATATATCAAACGTTATTCAAGGAAATTATCCATATATATCTTCAACAAATTATGGAGTAAAAGTTTTTACAGACAAATTTACCAGTCAAACAAGTGCTGCTATATACGCAAATAGCAAATTTGCTCTTGAAAAGAGTATAGGAATAAAAGCCGAAGCAGGCATAGCAACGGCTATCCCTTCAATGTATAGTGGAATATTTTTTCCTAAGGCATACGGAGTATATGCTACCGCCGGCAATTTAACGAACGGCTATAACTATGGCGTTTACGGATTGCTTACCGGTTCTAACAATGGAACCGGTATATTTGGCGGAATATCTGAGTATAATTCTGCCATACCCGGTAAGTATGCCGGATACTTCTATGGCCAGACCAATGTCAATGGAAATTTAAATACAATAAGTTTGATAAATTCGTCTGACGAACGACTTAAAACAAACATTGCTCCGATAAAGCAAGAGGCATTGTCCGCAATAGGCAGACTTAATCCTGTTCAATATAACTGGCAGCAGATAGAGTTGGAAGGAGAAGTGAACGATTCTACTAAAGAGAAACCTCAGTATTTCAGTCCTGATATCGACTTTGAGCAGTTGCATTATGGTTTTCTCGCTCAAGAGGTTCGTGAACTGTTGCCTAATATCGTAAATGAAGACGGCAACGGATTCCTCGGTATCAACTATCAAGAGATTATACCTCTCTTGGTTATGGCAATTCAGGACTTGCAGCATCAGGTGGAGAGCCTGCAGGCTGGCGAACCAATAAAAAGACAAATGCCGAAAGACAATCTTTCAGACGAAGCCGTGCTTTATCAGAATGAGCCTAATCCTTTTGATGTTGCAACAGAGATTCGGTATTTCCTGCCTGCCAATATGCAAAATTCTGCCATCTATATTTATGATATGAATGGCACTCAAATTTCAAAACATACAATCTCACAAACTGGAGATGGAGCACTTACCATACAGGCCAATGAACTTCAGGCAGGCATGTACTTATACTCTCTCATTGCTGACGGACAGGTGATTGATACCAAACGTATGATCCTCACAAAATGAAAGCATTCCACTATCTTGTTTGCCATATATTAATAATTCGTTTGTCATGTGTTAATAATGTGATTCGTAGATTTTGAATGTCTTCGTTTCCTTTACTTTTTTACGAATAACTTTAATTTAATACAATTATGTGTAAAAATAGAATTTTGCTCATTTCTTATGTTATAATATGTTTTGTAAATATTGTAGATGCAGATACTATATTTATTGATAAAACATATGAAAGGGATGATATTTATATGATTCCTTTGCAGCCTCAGGGAGTATTCTCCATGTCAGTTAATGGGTATGTCAAATATAATAGTATTGGTAATAATAATTGTATTGCACGTGTAATTTTAGTAGACACAAAGCAAGATGAGTATCTCTTTGATGAGTTTGATAGTAGATTCGATAAAGAGGGACTATTCCTCGGTAAAAGAGAGACAATAATGTTAGATAGTATACAACCTTTGTACTTAAAGATTATTTGCAAAAACTCTTCAATACACATAGATTACTTAACTTATGAAGTAAGTCCTGATGCTATAGGAGGATTAATGAATTGGAAATCGTTACTAAATCAAAATGCAACAAATCAGGTTAATAAGTGGAATAAGTATATCTTTGATAACAAAAAACATTGGTTGGCAGAAGTTTGTGAAGATTTTGAATATAGTTATGATAATATTAAATCCATCTTCTATTGTGATGATGATAATTATGTGTCTTCGGGAATAGAGTTTTATGCAGGAGGCATTTTTGAAATTGTTCCAAGTGATTACGAACTCCAAGATAATAGCCTTATTGATGGCAATATGCGAGAGAATGTTGTACAATTTGTTGATGAATTCGATTGGAGAAGTAGACATGGATCTAGCTGGATAACTTCCATAAAAAACCAGAATTTGCCTTCTAATCCCAGTAGTATTGGTAATGGTGGATGTTGGGTATTTGGACCGGTTGCATCAGTAGAAGCTGTTAATAATTTATATTATAACCAACATTTTAATGTAGATTTATCAGAACAAGAAGTTGGAGTCTGTTCTCATGGAGGATCAATATCAGGTAAGGGAGGTGTAAGTTCAATAGCTCTAAAATATATTAAAGAAAATGGAGTTTGTAATGAAGAATGTATGCCTTTCCAAAATGATTGTACTATATTATGTTCGGAGAAATGTAATAATCCGGATGAAAGAATTTTTATTACAGATTATCAATATATATCATGCAATATACAAGAACTCAAATGGAATATTATAAACAAAGGTCCATTAATTTCGGGATACTCTCATAGTTATTTAGGTCGAACTGATGATGGGAGAGATACGGTAAAATATTGTGGACATTCTATGTCTATGGTGGGGTTCCATACAATTGGGGAATATGATACAATTACCTTAATCCCTAGTTATCCAGCTACTATTTGCAATATTGATAGTATAATTTATCCAGGTAATGAACTAATCGGACAAACTTATTGGATTTTTAAAAATAGTGCAGGTACAATAGGAAGAAGAAACGGAGGGTATGTGTATGCAGTGTTTCCTCACAGTGGTAATACTATTAGAAATATGTCATCAACTTATAAAATAATAACACCTATTATAAGTTTAAAACATACGGACGATGATATTGTAGTAACTGACAATGATAACGATGGCTATTATTTTTGGGGTCTGGGGCCTAAACCAACGAATTGTCCTATCTGCTGTCCCGATATCCCCGATGGTGACGATTCTAATCCTGCAGTTGCCGAAATGAACGAATACGGAGTTTTTAATGAATATGAATTTCCTTATCATACACTTACTATTACAGAAGATACCTGTTGGAATACAGATTTAGCCCAATGTGGTAACATCATAATTACTAATAATGCAACATTAACACTTTCCGCCAATCTCACAATGAATCCAGCTGCAAAAATCATTATTAATGATGGAGCAAAATTAATAGTAAACGCAGGCAATGTTTTCAACTCAAACATAAGAGTAGAAAGTACGGGAACTTTAAAATTACTTAATAATGGTACACTGTATCATCATTCCATAGGTTCTCTTGAGGTTGAGGTTGGGGGGCAATGTGATATAGAACATGGAAATGTTTTAATGTTATGAATAAATTAAAAATATCGTCTGCCTTATAGAAAACATTTAAATCTAATGGATTATATTAATAAATTAACTAGAATATGAGAAAAAAGATGTTAGTCATATTGTTATCGCTTTCATTTGGACATAATATGTCTTATGGCTATGAACCATTGTTGGTTGAGGGTAAAG
>JAFUWV010000006.1 GCA_017477325.1 Paludibacteraceae bacterium | reverse complement strand
TGTTGCTGTGGGCAATCCATGCCGCGTTGTTCGCAAGCGCTTCGACGACGAGTTCATCGCTTATCTCCTAAATCTGAAGTGGTGGGATTGGGATATAGAAAAGATAGAAGCCAATTTTGAAGCGCTGTCCAGCGGTGATCTGTCGTTGATAAAGATAATTGAGAAATGAAACTTGAGGAAGCCATAACGTACGCCATCATGTCGGATGGTCATGGAAAGACGACTGACCAGATAGCTGCCGCTATCAACCGCAATGGTTGGCATATCCGCAAGGACGGCAAGCCCGTGACGAGCGCACAGGTCTATGCCTGCATTTGCCGTTATCCTTCCATCTTTACCAAAGAGGCAGGGCGCATTTGCGTAATGTTATGACATACGACGAGTACATAGAACAGCAGCAACAGGCAATCGATGAAGAAACACGAGATGACTCGTGCTTCATCGCCGATGTGCCCGAGTGCCAATTTGTAAGAGGACATTAAAACATATCCATTATACTATTTCGCCGCGAAGCGTCGGCGGACGTTCGCTAACACATCCTTGTAGCTGATACCTCCCACCATCGACATCAGCGTGCGTTGCATGCAGACGAAACAAGCGATGAACACAAACGGACCGAACGTGTAGTCGTACCATGCGCCGATATGATTAACCGCCATCCAGACAATTATTCCCACACCTGAAACCAGCTCTATCTCTGCCGTCACCAAGCCCGGCGTGTAAGGTTTGTTCGTTCCGAGAATCTTGATTCCGACCACATGAATGATGCCCTCGAAGATACAGAACGTAGCCGGTGCTACGACGAACATCGGAATGCGGTCGCCAAAGAAGAACGGCACGATGGTCATGACATAGATAAAGACTGCTGTCACGAGACGACTGCCGCGTTTGGTCTCCTCGTCCAAATCCCGCTGCAGCACGTTCTTCTGAATCAAATCAAGGAATCCGCCCGGGTAACGGCCTTCTTCCCACTCATGCAGGATACACAAGAACGACACCCAAACGGCAAACTGCTGAATAACAGTCAGACCGTCCATGAACATTGCCACAAGGGTAATCAAAAGCATGGCGATTACAGTATAAATCTCCAATGCGTACATTTTCATAAATCTCCACATAATACTGATATTTTGATTGTTTAACATTGATTTCGTTTGACGATGCAAAATTACTGCTAATACGGCATGTACACTAAACCTTTTCAATGAATAATTGTGCAAATCCAACGAAAAGTGCATTTTCTTCTTGCAAATATGGGAAATTTATTGTACTTTTGCAGCGATTTTTAAGTAATCAATGGAGAATACTATCAAAATACTTCGTCCGAAGATGCTGGAGCAGATGGCGCTCCATAATCCGGATTTGTATGTGGGCGAGGAATTCGCTATGCTCAATCGTGTCCGGCGTGATCTGGCGCAACAGATGAGCCTGACGGCTCGCATTCCGCAGTATGTGGAAGTGGGGCGTTTTCAGCGTGTGACGCAAGGCTCCGCGACCTTCAAAATCAACCTTGTTCCGTATCATGTGGAGAGGGGATGCATATTCATTATTCCCGAGCATAACTACATCGAAGTGAGCGAACTGACCGATGATTTCGACCTGCAGATCATCTCGTTCAAGCACCTGCCAGTCTCTTTTTCGCGCTGTACGCTGTTGCGTCTCAACGACACGGATTTTGAGCGCATAGGTGAATATACACATCTGATTTGGCAGGTGGTGCATAAGCCCTCGTATTCTATGCAAACGGTTGAATATCTGTTGGCTGCATTGATGAATGATTTGCAACACGTGCACGAACAAACCGACACCGCCCAACACGTGTTGACGCACAGCGAGCAGATGATGCAGCAGTTTATGGATTTGGTGGCGGAGTATGGCGCGCAGGAACGCAAAGTTGCTTTCTATGCGCAGCGGATGGCACTCACACCGAATCACCTCTCTGCACTTGTGCGCCGGCACACAGGCAAGAGTGTGATGGATTGGCTCAACGAACGTACGCTGCTGCAAGCCAAAGTGCTGCTCAAGCATACCGACCAACCGGTCAGCGACATTGCTTATCAGTTGAATTTTACCGAGGTAACCCTTTTTTCCCGTTTCTTCCGCAGGGAAGAAGGTATGACACCGATGGAGTATAGAAAAGCATAAATAAATTTGCACATTCGGATTTTTTTGGGCACAGAATTTGTAGTAGATAAGCAAACATCTGTATCACCCTCAAAATGACCGCTTTATGAAAACAAAACTTCTTACCCTTTGCTTCGCCCTGATGGTAAGCCTGACGATGTCTGCGCAGTATGTCGTGTCAGACAAGTACGACCTCTGGTTCGAGGATACGAACAACGAGATGACCACATGCAAACCGGAGTTTTGCACCGAGCACTACCAGGACCTGCGCAACGGCTGTCAGGTGCGCCTCTCCGGCAGGAAAGTTTATATCTACCGTGGTGGCTATTCCATCCTCTACGGCGATGAGATCAACCTGCTCTACAACGGCTATTACCGTGTCCGTAGGGGCAACACATGGTATCTTGCTGACGAAGACGGCGACCTCGTCAGCGGCATCTACGGCAAGGAAATACGGTACTATCCGTTTGGCTATGTGACCGTGCAACGCTCTTCCGGCTATTGGGACATTTACCATTGTTCGGGGCGCAAACTGGAAACCTACTCATACGAGATTCCGGCAATGTTCGGAAACGGCTTTTTCTGTGTCAAACAAGGCACATGGTGGTACGCCGTGGACCAAAACGGCGACAAGATCTCCGGCGTCTATGGTGACGATATCTTCCTCTTGAACGACGGTCGCTGGAAATGCATCCGCGGCAGCTATGTGACATATGTAGAGTAACGGAAAATCACTATGAAAAAAGTAGTCTTACTGATTCTCATATGCCTTATGGCGAGTGTGTTACACGCGCAGGATGCGGATACGCATATCGCTTCGTTGGTGAACAACGAGGAGTGGTTCGCGCTGGCGGAAGAACTGCCGCAATTCCGCGATTCCATGCAGGCGGATTACCTGCGTCTGATAGCCGAGGCGATGCTGGCTGCACACACGAACCGCAACGAGGAGGCTGTGGCTGCTTTGACCAAACTGCTCTCCGAACATCAGACGGAATTAGGCACACAGACCGCCCTCAGTTTTGCGCTCTTGCGCTTACAACTCATTGGAAAACAGGGACATTACGCAGAGGCGGCAGACGGCATCCAGCGTATCATCCACCAGTTGGAATCCTCCGGTGTGACAGAAACGCAGGCTCTTCGGACGCTTCAGAAACACTATGCCGTTTTGCGCAACTATGCTCCTTTGTCCGTCTCGCGCCCGGAAAAAGACATAGCGGTACCTTTCCGTCTTATTACACCGCAAGTAACCAAACGCGAAGAATGGATGCGCGGCGGAAAGAAAGCCTATAAAGGGAACCTCATGACCATCCCTGTGTTGGTACACGGGAAGGAATATCCGTTTATTTTTGATACGGGAGCAGGAGCAACTTTCCTGTTCGAGAAGACCGCTCTGGAAATGGGGCTTACCATCCTGCCGGACACCGTCACTGTCAACGGTTCGCAGAAAGGTCTGCGGGCATGGATAGACAGCCTGCAAATAGGCGGAATCACATGCCGTAATGTGATTGCGTATGTGGGACTGTCGGACGCAATCGACACGCTGATGACCGGTGTGGACGCCATCCTCGGAATGGATATTATAGCAGCCTTTCCGGAGACACAGCTGCATATGGATAAGCAGCAACTGGTCTTTCCGGCACATCCGACTCCTATGCCGCAAGACACAAAGCCGAATCTGCTCATTGACGGAAGCCTGCTACTGAGAGCCAAGAAAGATTCCGTTCCCCTGACCTTCCATCTGGACACAGGCTGTTCCACCGCAGAACTATACAGCGCTTATTATCATAAGTTCGCCGCCGAGACCGACCGCACGGCGCAGAAAGATACGATTTCCACTCTCTCCTATGGACAAATCCACAATATGGAAGTGTTGCTCCTGCCCGGTGCATCTTTTATGGTTGGTGACCAACCTGTAAGCATGGAGGAGGTGTATCTCTATCCGTCTTCCGGCGAATACCTGCATCAGCACGACGGCCGCATGGGCATGGATTTCCTCCGTGCATTCAATAGTATCACCATCAACTTGAAGGATATGTATTTGAAAATAGATTTTCCCCAATAACCCCACTATTAATCCGTTGTCAAACACGATACTTATACGTTAGATTTACGATACATTAGTATTGTCTGAGCGTATCAACAGAATACCTAACCAAACACTACATTACAAATTCTATTCACCCTCCGCGGCTTCATCATCGCGCAGTTACGGAAATAATAAAACGAAGAAGAAGTGAACGGGCGATGCCATCGCCCTGAAATTCGAAGAAGTAGAATGTCGGATTGATGATTAATAAGAACAGAATGAAAAGAACTGTTTTTTACATACTGATATTTACATTATACGGATGTCAAAAGCCGTTGGCATTTTACGAGGCGGTACAAAAGGCTGATTCGTGCTATATGGTGCAGGATTACAAGCAGGCTAACAACTATTACAAACAGGCTTTTCGCGCCTCTGATGCCGAGCCGCAGAGTTACCACTATTCCAATGCAGCCGCTATCGCAGCCATGGCAGGTGATGAGCAAACGGCATTCATGCGCCTCAACCAATTGGTTAATAACGACAAAGAATGGTACACCTCTAACTTTGCGGAGAATCCGGACTTTCTGCCATTACATCAATACCCCGAATGGCAAGTGCTGAAAGACACGGTAGAGGCACGACAGGAACGGTCCGAGCGGAATTACGATAAAGTACTAATAGCCCGTTTGCAAGCGATACACGAACGTGATCAGAAACCACGGCACGATTTTCTGTTTGCATACAAAACGAAGGCTGTTGATTTGTTAGATTCACTCGTTCGTGAAATGCAGATAGCTGATTCTGTCAATCTCATAGAAATCCAAAATATCCTACAGACATACGGATTCCCGTCTGAAACTATAGTCGGAACCAATAATAGTGTTATATGGTTAGTCATTCAGCATAGCAATGTCGAGTTTCAAAAGGCTTATTATCCAATGTTACGGCAAGCCGCCGAGGAGGGAGAATTGAGCTGGGACAACATAGCACTTCTGGAAGACCGTATAGCCATGCACGAAGGCAGACCGCAACGCTATGGCTCACAAGTTGTGGAGAATTCCGAAGGAGAGCTTGTCATATATACGCTACTTGATAATGATAGTGTGGATATATGGCGAGCTGCTGTAGGGCTAAATCCGTTGGAAGAATATGCAAAACTGATGAACGCTAAATGGAATAAATGATGAATAGAGTATTGTTTTTTATATCTATAGCCTTTGCCTTGTGCTCCTGCGCAGTGCAGCGGTCGACGACGAGTGAGGGGTTTGTGAGGGACATACAGAAGGATATTCCGTTCAAGGTAAACGAACTGAAGAAGGTTAGCAACCACGACAACACCTATTCCTTCCGCAGCGACGGATATATCGGTTTGCTGCCGGATTATGAGGTGGACAGCGAAGGGGCGAGTATGATTTTTGAGACTACTTTCGCGCCGACCCACCACACGCAGCCGTCCAATGTCATCTGGCGGAACATCGTCATCAACCGCAAGGCGAAGCGTGTCCTCTGTATAGACCGTCTCATCCAGAACGGCAGGACTTTCGGCTATGTCTATGTGCTGCAATCGGAGACGGCGCGATACAGCGACTCCGGCACGTTCCATTGGGATGTGAGCAACCCTAAGCTGCTGCTCAACGTGAGTGACGCAATAGAAGGCATGAGCGAGTTTTCTGTAGTGACGCTGAATACATTAACGAAACCATGAACTTTATTGAATAAATGATTTGGTAATCAAAAAAACACTTATTATAATATGAAAAAGTATCTATTGTTTTTGATGGCATGCGCGTATGTTTTTAGGGCAACGGCTACAGAGGATTTCCTTTTACCTGATTATGAGGGAATCCAAGTTATGGGGCAATCTGATTACAAGACACTCTTTACTCGCTTTCAGAATCAAGACACAACGCTGTCTATTCGTGATTTGCAGGCTATTTATTACGGCTCAGCATTTTATGGTAATCCTTCATCTGGAATGAGTATGAGGCGGCTTAATGCTATATATGAAACTAACGGCAATGATGGCGTAATTATATATGTAGATTCATTGTTATCGGAATCGCCCTTGAATTTAGGCGCGCTACGAATGCGTTTTATCGCTGCTTATAATGCGGATGATTCTATAACTACTCGAAAGTACCTTTGGCAGTACGACCGACTTATGGATGCCGTTTACGCGACAGGAGATGCCCTGACGGAAGAAACAGCATTACATGTAGTGTGCGTCAATGATGAATATACAATAATGAATTATGTTATGCAGGTGGAGTTGGAAACGCAGACCTTAACCACATCCATGTGCGACAAAATGGATATCGTCACAAAGAAAGGTACTAAAATGTCTGTTTTCTTTGATGTACAACTTGTCCTCGCGCTTGAAAACCGGATGTTCTCTAAAAGCAAGAAGCCTTTCAAATTCAAATATCAAGAAAACAGACCATGAATATTGAGGAATACAGGGAATATTGTCTGTCGTTGGGGGCAGACGTGGAGGAGAAACTGCCGTTTACGGCATTCAGGTATGCGTCGAACGTGCTGGTGTTCTATGTGTGCGGACACATGTTCGCGTTTCTGGACATTGACAATTATGGTATAGTAACACTTAAGTGCCAGCCTGAGAGAATAGATGAACTTAAGGCTCGCTATGAGTGCGTCGGCAAGCCGTTCAACCTGCCGTCCAAATACTGGATTGGTATAGATGCGAACACTGCAGAGGAGGGGTTGCTGAAAGAGCTTACGAGAAACTCATATGAGATAGTCAGAAACAAATATACAGCAGCTCCTAGAATTAACAAGCGCAAGAAACAATAATAACAAACACAAGAAACAGAATCAGATCTTATTATGGCACATGCATGTGAGAATTGTAAGTTCAGAGCTCACTATGATGCGAAGCCGAACTCAATGTTAGGAAAATTCTGGCGTTGGCATATTAACTTCTGCCCCGGGTGGAAGGCATATTTTAATGACCAGACAGAAGAGAAAAAGCAAGAACTGAGGAAGCAGTATAACTTTATCAAGTATCAGTAAAGTCTATAGTCTTTTTACTTTGCTTTTATTGGTGTTCTTATGCTTTGCTCAGGCGAAGATAAGAATCATGAACTGCGCAATAAGTATTCGCAGGAAAGTTACGACAGGATAGACCGTTGAGTATGCGACAGCAGGCTCATCGGTCTCTGCTATTGAATTGGCGTAAGCAAGAGGGGGTGCATTGGTATGAGCACCTGCCACGAGACCACAGATAGTGAAGAAGTTAATCTTCAGGAATCCGGCTATGACAGCGACTATGAGTGCAGGTAGAATGGTTATGGTTGCTCCGAGACCGAGCCATAGCAGCCCATCACCGGAGAACACATTCTCAACAAATCCACTGCCAGCAGAGAGTCCTACCGATGCAAGGAAGAGGCATAGACCGAGTTCACGCAACATAAGGTTGGCAGAGATGGTGGTGTAGGTGATGAGATGGAGTTTGTAACCGAATCTGCCAAGGAGTATTGCCACTATGAGCGGTCCCCCTACAATGCCAAGGCAGGCAGGCATAGGCAGATGCGGGAAGTATATTGGAATGCTGCCAAGCAAGATACCGGTGAGAATACCCACAAAGATAGTGACGATAGGTGGCTCATTGAGTTTCTTTAGTGTGTTTCCGAGTATCTTTTCCGCCTGATGAATACCTTCGATAGGTCCGACGACCATCACCCGGTCCCCCACTTGCAAGACGAGGTCAGGGCGAGCAAGAAGATTGATTCCGGCGCGATTGATACGAGTGATATTGACATTGAAGGCGGAACGTAGGTGCAAGTCTCCCAAGCGCTTGCCATTGACATTGTTGCGTGTAACCACTATACGGCGCGAGACAAGGTCGCGGTCATCGTCTCTCCACT
Organism: Paludibacteraceae bacterium; assembly: GCA_017477325.1. GTDB lineage: Bacteria > Bacteroidota > Bacteroidia > Bacteroidales > Paludibacteraceae > Colicola. The sequence goes on along the minus strand of JAFUWV010000006.1, from coordinate 105,503 downwards.
CGTACTGTATGCTTTCTCCCAGAAGTTGCTCAAGCCCGAGTGCGTTCTGGTCACGAGTGACGATGAGGATAATATCGCCCAAGTGCAGCACGGTGTCGGCATGAGGAATGAGGACCTGTTCTCCATTGAAGAGCCTGGTTGCTATTGCCTGATGCCCGAACTGCTCTTTGACTTGAGCGAGTGTCAGACCTTCAATACGGGGATTAGAGATTCTAAATGTCAGTATGTCGGGTTTGTCTTTTGAGTCCTGAAGATTGTTTTTCAGTTTGTCTTCTTCCGCCTTAGGGTCAATGCGGAAGAACAGTCGGACGAGCATCATGACGAGTATGGTGCCAACAATAGCCATAGGGTAGGCTACGGCATAGCCAAGGGAGATGGCTTCCGGCTCGGTGTTATTCATAGAGCTGACCTGTTGCAGCGCTTCTTCGGCAGCACCTAAGCCCGGTGTACAAGTGATGGCCCCCGACATAATACCTACCATCATCGGCATACTGACTCTGCCTTGGAGAATGTAATAGAGTCCAATGGTTGTTGCTACTCCGAGAACAACAATGAGCAGAGCGAGACCATTGAGACGAAGCCCTCCTTTCTTGAATGAAGCGAAGAATCCGGGACCCACCTGCAGACCGACAGAGAAGATGAAGAGTATGAGTCCGAAGTTCTTCATAAAGTCAAGGATCATAGGGTCGATATTCAATTGGAAGTGCCCCAATGCCAGACCGACGAAGAGCACAAAGGTTGCACCAAGCGAGATGCCTTTGATTCGCACCTTTCCCAGTGCCATACCGAGAGCGATAATAAAGCAATAGATGAGTATAGTGTGGGCGACAGAGCCCTGTGTGAGTAGGTCGAGAAACCAGGACATGTGAGGCTATATGATGTTTAACGTTTAATGTTTAACGTTTAATGTTGTTGAATGTTTAAAGGTATTGTTGAGGTTGGTCGGTTTAATGGGGTTGATAAGGAGGTGCAAAGGTAGTGCAATAATTTGGAGTGCGCAAACAGAATTTGCAAAGGGCATGGGTATATGTATGTTTTATCTTTTGTTTACGTCTCGTTTACGTCTCGTTTACGTCTCGTTTACGTGTCGTTTACGTCTTTTTTACGTAATTCGGGTTTATGGAGTACAGACCGGATTTTGTTGCAGAGGGAAAGAATTTGTCATAGCGGAGCATATTTCATTTGCACAAGTAAGGAAAAAGCCGTACCTTTGTGGCAAATATAAAGGATGCTTCAAAAAACCTCCGTCTATAGGGAAGAATTCCGTGCATAAGGAGAATAAAGAAGTCATGAAAACCGAATAGAGAAGTCATGAAAACCGAATAAAGAAGTCTCGAAAGACGAATAAAGGAGCCTCTAAGACCGAATAAAGAAACCTCAAAAATCTCATATCAAACAATGAAAAAAGAAGTAAAGTTCAGTCTCGTATACAGAGACATGTGGCAGTCATCGGGCAAGTATGTGCCACGGAAAGACCAGTTAGCAAAGATAGCACCTGTGATAATAGACATGGGTTGCTTTGACCGTGTTGAGACCAACGGCGGTGCGAGTGAGCAGGTAAACCTGCTGTACGGGGAGAATCCCAATCTGGCAGTTCGCACGTTCTGCAAGCCCTTCAACGAGGCCGGAATACAGACACACATGCTTGACCGCGGTTTGAACGCATTGAGAATGAATCCGGTGCCTGCAGACGTAAGGCAGTTGATGTACAAAGTGAAACATGCACAGGGCACGAACATCACCCGTATCTTCTGCGGACTGAATGACCCGAGGAATATTATCCCCTCAATAAAGTGGGCAAAAGAGGCAGGCATGACAGCGCAGGCCACGATGTGCATCACGTACTCGAAGGTGCATACGGCAGAGTACTACATAAACCTGGCAGAGCAACTGATAGAAGGCGGCGCACAAGAGATATGCCTGAAGGATATGGCCGGCATAGGACGCCCTGTGATGCTGGGAACAATAGTGGCAGCCATCAAGGAGAAACATCCTGACATTATTATACAATACCACGGTCATACGGGTCCGGGCTTCTCGGTAGCGAGCATGCTGGAGGTGGCAAAAGCCGGCGGTGACGTGCTTGACGTAGCAATGGAGCCGCTGAGCTGGGGCAAAGTTCACCCAGACGTGATAACCATACAGGCCATGCTGAGAGATGCCGGTTTCCTTGTGAAAGATATCAACATGAAGGCGTATATGGAGGCGAGAAGCCTGACACAGTCGTTCATAGACGATTTCTTAGGCTACTGGATAGACCCGAAGAACGCGCTGATGTCGTCGCTGCTGGTCGGCTGCGGTCTGCCGGGAGGTATGATGGGCAGCTTGATGGCTGACTTGAAGGGTATGCATGCCGCCATCAACACCAACCTGAAGAAGAAAGGCGAGCCTGAACTGAGCGAAGACGAGCTGCTGGTAGAGCTGTTTGACGAGGTGCAGAGGATATGGCCTATGCTTGGCACACCGTGTCTTGTGACTCCGTTCTCGCAGTATGTGAAGAATGCAGCCTTGATGAACATATACAGCCGCTCGATGGGCGAGAAGCCGTTCACGAGAATGGACCCCGCAATGTGGGGAATGATACTCGGCAAGTCTGGTAAACTGCCCGGCGAGCTTGCTCCCGAGATAGTGGAACTTGCGAAAGAGAAAGGATTTGAGTTCTACACAGATGACCCGCAGAAGCTGTATCCGGATGTGCTTCCTGAGTATATCAAGAAGATGGAAGAGCTCGGTTGGGACAGAGGCCAGGACGACGAGGAGTTGTTTGAGTTCGCAATGCACGAGAAACAGTATCGCGAGTATAAGTCGGGTCAAGCAAAAGAGCAGTTCAACAAAGACCTGCTTGAGAGAATGGAGAAGGCAGCACGTGGCGGTCAGCAAGTGACTTTCATCTCAGCCGCCGACAAACGTGCGATACTTCACCCGTCGGCAGAGCCCCTTGAGGCACCTCAGAACGGCCGCCTGATGTGGGAGATAAACACCGACGAGGGTAGTGTCCAGCCTGTTCACGGCAAGCTATACATGAAAGGTGACCAGGTATGTATGCTACAGACACAACACGGAATAGAGGTGCTGACAGCCTTCGAGAACAGCCGTATAGTAAGTATAGAGAAGGAGCAGGGCGAGATGGTAGCCAAAGGTCAGACGATATGCTGGCTGGAGAAGGTGGACTTGGTAGAAGAAGCGAAGATAGCCGCTCAGAGTGCCATAGAGACCGCCAAGCAGACAGCCCAAGACCTTGCACGCGCAGCCAAGCAGGCACTTGCAGATACCGCCAAGCAGATAGAGCCTAAGGTAAGCAAGTGGAAAGACTCGATGAATGCGAAGAAGTGAGAGGGGGAGTTGAAAGTTGAGAGTTGAAAGTTGAGAGAAGTTTGATAGTTTAAAGTTTAAAGTTTAAAGTTTATGAAGAAATATAATTTTAATGCGGGTCCAAGTATATTGCCCGACGAAGTGATAAAACAGACTGCTGAGGCAGTGATAGATTTTCAGGGCGAGGGTTTGAGTATTCTCGAGATATCTCACCGCGCCAAGTATTTCCAACCGGTAGTAGATGAGGCAGTTGCTCTGATGAAAGAGCTGCTGGGAGTGCCAGAAGGATACAGCGTGATATTCCTCGGTGGAGGTGCGTCACTGCAGTTCTGCATGGTGCCGTATAACCTGATGGAGAAGAAGTCGGCATACCTGAACACAGGTGTGTGGGCAAAGAAAGCACTGAAAGAAGCCAAAGGTTTCGGCGAAGCAGTAGAAGTGGCAAGTTCGGCAGAGAGCAACTACATCTATATTCCGACAGAATATGAGATACCTCAGGACGCTGACTATTTCCACATCACAACAAACAACACGATATATGGTACTGAGCTGAGCGACAAGAAGCTACAGGATATATACAAGAAGAAAGGCAATGTGCCCCTGGTGGCAGATATGTCGTCAGATATATTGTCAAGACCGATAGATGTAAGCCAGTATGGAATAATCTACGGCGGTGCCCAGAAGAATCTGGCTCCCGCAGGTGTCACTTTCGTGATTGTGAAGAACGAGTTGCTGGGCAAGGTGAGCCGTCATATACCTACGATGCTCGACTACCGCACTCATATAGACGGCGGAAGCATGTTCAATACACCTCCTGTGCTGCCGATATACAGTGCGATGCTGACATTGCGCTGGCTACGAGAGAACGGAGGAGTGGAGGCAGCAGAGAAGAGGAATATCAAGAAAGCAGAGTTGCTGTATGACTGCATAGACCACTCGAAGATCTTCGTAGGTACTGCGAAGGAGGAAGACCGCTCAAGGATGAACGTATGCTTTGTGCTGAAACCGGAATATCAGGACCTGCAAGACGACTTCTTCAAGTTTGCAACAGAACGCGGTATGGTAGGAGTGAAGGGTCACCGCTCGGTAGGCGGTTTCCGTGCTTCGCTGTACAACGCAATGACACTGGAGGGAGTGCAGGCACTGGTTGACTGCATACGAGAGTACGAGAAGAGGATGTAGTGGTTACTGGTTACTGGTTAGTGGTTACAGGTTACTGGTTACTGGTTACTGATGAGAAGTGCAATAGGAATAGTGGCTCCGTACGTGATTGCAGAAGGACTGAAGACAGTGCTGCAACCGCTGTTTGAGCAGACAGAACTGCTCACGTATGACTCTGCCGAAGCGTTGCGTGCCGAAGCAGAGTCAAAGAAGGGCAGCAGGCCGTATTTCGTCCACTTCTTCATAATGGCTGACATGATAGGAGCCAATGCGGATTTCTTTCTCGCGTGCCCGCAACTGACAGTGCTACTGGATGATGGTAAGAGCCTGCCGGACAAGCGCTTCCCGACACTGAATATAGTCTGTACAGAGGAAGAATGGTACAGACAGATATTGGCACTCAGGCAATCAGACCACCAGAACAGTCTCTCGCAAGTTCAGAAAGTGGGTAGTCTCTCGGAGCGGGAAACAGATGTACTGAGATGTGTGGCAAAGGGTATGATAAACAAAGAGATAGCAGACGAGTTGTGCATATCAGTAGCCACAGTGATAACTCACAGGACTCATATAACAGAGAAACTGGGCATGAAATCGGTAGCAGCGCTGACGGTATATGCAGTGGTGCACGGAGTGGTAAATTATAATGAAATTATAATTTAGACAATAGTTAATAGCGAATAGTGATATTTTAATTATACAATATGAAAATACTTGTAGCAACAGAGAAACCTTTTGCCAAGGTGGCAGTGGAAGGTATAAGTAAGGTAGCAGAAGAAGCCGGATATGAGCTTGCCCTGCTGGAGAAATATACATCAAAGCAGCAATTGCTTGATGCAGTAGCAGACGCTGATGCTCTTATCATCCGCTCTGACATTGTTGACAAAGAGGTGCTTGATGCGGCAAAGCAGCTGAAGATAGTAGTTCGGGCAGGTGCCGGTTATGACAACATAGACCTTGAGGCAGCAACAGAGCACAAGGTGGTGGCAATGAACACTCCGGGTCAGAACTCGAATGCAGTAGCAGAACTTGCATTAGGACTGATGGTGTATGCCGTAAGAAACTTCTACAATGGTACTTCGGGCACAGAGCTGAAAGGCAAGACACTTGGTATTCATGCCTTTGGAAACGTAGGCAGGAATGTAGCCCGTATAGCTCAGGGTTTCGGTATGAAAGTGATAGCATACGATGCGTATTGCCCTGATGAGGCCATGACAGCAGCAGGAGTAGAGCCTGTACATTCAGCAGAAGAGCTATACAAGAGTGCAGACATCGTTTCTCTGCATATACCTGCAACGGCAGAGACAAAGGGCAGCATCAACTATGAACTGCTGCAAAATATGCCCAAGGGAGGAATACTGGTGAATACAGCCCGCAAAGAGGTTATCAACGAGGATGAACTGATACAATTCATGACAGAGCGTACAGACTTCAAGTACGTAACCGACATCATGCCAGCATCAGACCTGAAGATGCAAGAGTTGTTCAGCGGCAGATATTTCTCAACACCAAAGAAGATGGGTGCACAGACCGCAGAAGCCAACATCAATGCAGGCATAGCAGCTGCCCGGCAGATAGCGGACTACTTCAAGACAGGCAATACACGCTTCAAAGTAAACAAGTGAGAAGTACGTGAAAAGACTGATTCAAATATTATTGCTACTGATACCACTGTATGCGTCCGGTCAGGTTGTGAGTGCGCCCGGTGCGTATGAATTGCCGAATCCGTCGGGAATAGACCATGTGTTTATATTCAAAGACCTGAGTGCCGCAGTAATCAAGACGCAAGGAAACATAGACAAGTTGTACAGGATGAACGGTGCGGACTCGGTGCTGCTTGCAGATGCGGGTATGGACGAGTGGATGAACATGGACAACAACAACGGATACATAGTCTATGTAGGTACACAGCGCGAGACATTCTGGGTGTTGGACTATGCTCAGTACAAGTTGGAGATGGGTATAGTGGTAGCAGATATGGACTATCCGAACCGTTGCGACGAGACGCGATTGGTAGTGAGTGGCACAATGCCCGAGATGTCGTATTGCACAGAGTATGGCTCGAAGCACGTGATAGCAAGAGAGTGCGAGGTGGTATATAACTCGCTTGCATGGAGCGGTGAAGAGTGGCAGGACTCGGTTTGCACCGAGACACATGAACTGCAAGAGTTCCTGACCGTAGGCGCACCGTTGCAGAATACGGAGTTTACGGTTCGTGCAGACCAGATTGCCAAGGCCCTGGGCTTGGAGCAAGACTCAGTGGTGAGCGATATGTATATGGCATGTGCTGTGGCAGCGCATCCGACGACAGTGACTACAATTAGAGGAACAGAGGCCGAGAACCTTCGTACAAACGAGGTGGAGCGCCCAACAGAAGCAACACAACTGAAAGGTAGTGCACCGCTTGACATATTGTTCAAGGCGAACGGTAATGTGCCTGTTGCACAATATTACAAGTGGCAGATACTGAAAGGCACAGACTTGATAGCGCAGCGCAATGACGAGTCACACCGCTATGTGTTTGATGACTTTGGTGAATTCAGGGTGTTGCTATGGGTGAGCAATGACCAATGTCAGACAGACTCGGTTGAGATAACGGTTTCAGTAAGCACATCTCAATTGGTAGTACCCAATGTGTTCACCCCTAATGGCGACGGAAGGAATGACGAGTTCAGAGTGATGTACCGTTCGATAGTGGAATTTGAATGTTGGGTGTACAATCGTTGGGGAAAACTTGTATATCACTGGACAGACCCTGCCAAAGGGTGGGACGGCACAATCAACGGCCGCCCTGCAGCAGAAGGTGCATACTATTACGTGATTCGTGCCAAAGGAGCCGATGCTGAGGCAGGAGGAGAATATCATAAGGTGACGAAAAAGAGACCTGCAGCAGTGGGAGTATACCAACTGTCAGGTGATATAAACTTGATAAGGGGAAAGAAGAAGTAATGCATAATGCATAATTAATAATGCATAATTTGAGCACTGCGCTGTATGAGGTAAGATAATTCATAATGAAGAGTGACGAATTAATATACATATACCATGACACCGAAAATTCCTTATTGTCCTGCTTTGGAGGACAAGAGCATAGAGCAAGTGAATGCACTGCTTGATGATGCAGGTTTGAGCCTGTCGATAGACAAACTTAACTGGCAAAAGCAGTATCCGTACCGTCCTATTACTTCTGTATATCTGGCTCGTACTGACGATATGCTGTACATAAAATGGCATGTGAACGGCATAATGCTCAAGGCAGTATATACAGAGGACAACTCAGACGTATATAAAGACTCGTGTGTTGAATTCTTCTGTCTGCTGCCAGACGGGAAACACTATATAAACCTGGAATTCAATTGTATAGGTACATGCTCTGCCAGCAGGAGACTGTCTCGTACGGAGGACGTAGTACACCTGACGAAGGAAGAGCTTCGGACAATAGTCAGATACTCTTCGCTTGGCAGAAGGCCATTCTGTGAGATAGACGGACAGTTCACTTGGGACTTGTGTGTAGGCGTGCCTTTACAGTTGCTTGGTATAGAAGGAAAACTTCCGGAAGAGATACGCTGCAACTTCTACAAGTGTGCAGATGATACGTCTGCGGTGCATTTCGTTTCGTGGGCACCGATAAATACTGAGCGTCCGGATTTCCACAGGCCAGAGGCATTTGGCAGGTTAGGGTTGTGAATAATGCATAATTCATAATGCATAATTAATTATGGTGAGTTTGAATTGTTGAAATAATTATACGAAGATGACAACATTCCTGGAATTGGCGCTAAAGCGCAGAAGCATACGTAAATATCTGGATAAGCCAGTAGAGGATGAGAAGATACAGACCATACTGCAAGCTGCGCTTGCTTCTCCATCGTCGAAACACAGTAATCCGTGGGAGTTTGTGGTGGTGAGCGACAGAGAAGTGCTTCAGAAGATTGCAACCTGCCGCACTTACGGGAGCAGTATGCTGCAGAACTCGCCTCTTGGCATAGCAGTATGCGTAGACCCGGCGGTGACAGATACGTGGCAATGCGACGGAGCCATTGCAGCATTGAACATGCTGCTCTGTGCAGAAGATATCGGTCTGGGTGGCTGTTGGGTACAAGTGAACGGCCGAACTCTGTCAGAAGACGAGACCAAGACAGCAGACGAATATATAAGAGAGTTGCTCAATATCCCGGGAAATCTGCGAGTGCTTTGCGTGGTGAGCATAGGATATAAAGCAGAGGAGAAGAAAATGATAAATACAGAAAAACTACAATACGAAAAGATACACTATGGACAATACTAACAAGCTGCCAATCATAGCTATTACCTCAGGAGACCCGAATGGAGTGGGGTATGAGATAATACTGAAGGCCGTGAGTGACCCACATATATGTGAGATATGCACGCCGATAATATACGGAAATCAACACATTGCCAAACAACACTTGCATCTTCTTGACGAAGAGATGCACAACCTGCAACTGACAGTGATAGACAATGTGCAGAAGTTTCAGAAGGGCAAGGTGAACATTATCAACTGCTATGCCGACTCGGTGCCACTGCAGATAGGAGAGAGTACTGAAGAAGGGGGCAAGGCATCGCTTGCAGCACTAAGCAGGGCTACAGATGACCTGAAAGCAGGACTGGTGAATGCAATAGTGACAGCACCTATCAACAAGGAGAACATACAAAGCGAGCAGTTCCGTTTCTCAGGACATACGGAGTACTTGACGAAACGGTTTGCAGAAGGTCATGACTCACTAATGATGATGGTGAGTGACATGATGCGAGTAGCACTGGTTTGCAACCATGTGCCTCTGAGCAAGGTGCCGGAATATATTACCGAGGAAAGAATACTGAACAAGCTTGAGGTGCTGAACGAGACACTGAAAGATGACTTTCGTGTAGGCAAACCGCGTATAGCAGTTCTTGCATTGAATCCTCATGCAGGCGACAACGGTCTGTTAGGCACAGAGGAGAATGAGATAATCAAACCGGCAGTAGAAGAAGCCAACAAGCGTGGCATCTGGGCATTCGGACCATATTCAGCAGACGGTTTCTTTGGTGCAGGCAAGTATAGTCATTTTGATGCAGTGCTCGGCATGTATCACGACCAGGGTTTGATACCTTTCAAGTCGCTTGATATGGCAGGAGTGAACTTCACAGCAGGTCTGAAAGTGATAAGAACCTCACCTGATCATGGTACAGCATACGAGATAGCGGGAAAGAATCAGGCAGATGCTTCGTCGATGCGCAATGCGTTGTATCTTGCAATAGATTTATTGCGTACAAGAGCAGAGAACGAGGAGCTCAGGAAGAATCCTCTGATAGTAACTATACCTGAAAATCCACGTAAACCGGTACAAGAATGAAACGCACAGTAATTTTCCTTTCGGTTGTAACAGCTATATGTATGAGCAGTTGCAAAGACACAGGCCGCACTCTGACAAGTGCGACGGGTAGCATATATGAGATGCTCGTTGTAATGGACAAAGCCACATGGGATGGTTCTGCAGGCGCAAGCGTGAAAGCTTGTATGGGTGCAGATATGCCTTGTATGCCTCAGATAGAGCCTTATTTCAGTGTGACTCAGGTGTCACCACAGATGTTTGACGACTTTCTGAAGCCCACAAGAAACATACTGTATGCAGACATCAATCCTGACAGATATACACAGGTGAAGGTGAAATACCTGCAGAATGTGTATTCCCAACCTCAGGCAGTATGTCACATACAAAGTCCTAACGTAGAAGAGTTTGAGTTGTTCTTCAAGGAGAATGAAGAACAGATACGCAGTTGGTTTGTGCGTCAGGAGATGGTGCGCCAGGGCAAGTTCTATCGCAACTACAAGACCACAGATACCCGCGAGGCAGTGCAGCACCGGTTCGGGGCAGACATCTGTGTGCCGGCAGACTATCTGCTGGTGCGCGACTCAGCCGATTTGGTATGGGCAGTGAATGACGGCGGCAGCTTGAGGCGTGACCTTATTATATGGAGTTACCCGTACACATCTGAGGAGCAACTGACAAGAGAGGCATTGCTAAAGAAGCGTGACGAGGTGCTTGGCAGGAATGTGTCAGGCTCGCTGCAGGGTACGTTTATGGGTACAGAATACAAACATATTGCGCCGGAGATGAATGCTATCAATGTGAACAACCGCTGGTGTGCCGAGCTGAGAGGCCTATGGAAGATGCAGGGTGGTGAAGCGATGGGCGGACCTTTTGTGCAGCATACGAGAATAGACGAGATAAACCAGAGAGTGGTGACGGCAGAGGTTTATATTTTTGCACCAGGGCAGAAGAAGAGGAACAATCTGCGTCAGGCAGAAGCGATACTGTATACACTCAGATTGCCTCAGGAGATAAACCAACTGAAAGAGGTAGAGGTAACTGAATGATATGAAAAGGTCTCTCATTTTATCGGTGCTACTGGTTACGGCAGTTGCATTGTGTGCTCAGAACGACAAACGTCATGACTGGGCACAATTCTATCGCTATCAAGACAGTAATCATGCTTATTTGTCGAAGGAAAAGAAGAATCCGCGGGTAGTGTTTATGGGCAATAGCATAACTGACCACTGGGCCCAGAAGAGACCGGAGTTTTTTGAAGAACATAATTTTGTTGGCAGGGGCATATCCGGTCAAACAAGCAGTGAGATGCTCGTTAGATTTCAGGCAGACGTGGTTGACCTGCATCCGAAGGTAGTTGTGATACTGTCAGGGATAAATGACATTGCACTCAATAACGGTAATATAACACTTGAGCATATATTGCAGAATATCATCTCGATGTGCCAGTTAGCCAAGGCGAACAAGATAAAGCCGGTGATATGCTCACTGACTCCCTGCAAGCAGTTTACGTGGAGACGAGAGTTGCAGCCGGCAGAGAGTATTGTGGCTTTGAACAAGTTGCTGCGAGAGTATGCAAAGAAGAACCATATTAAGTATGTTGATTATTGGGCAGCGTTAGCAGCAGAAGACGGGGGAATGAGAGAGGAATACACGACAGACGGTTGTCACTTGACAGCGAAAGGTTATGAGGTGATGGAGGCTGCCATCTTGAAAGCACTGCGATAAGGTCCAGAATGAGCAAAACGGCTATCATATTGATAATATTGTCAGTAACGCTGATAATACTGCTTGCCATTGTAATAGTACTAATTCGTGTCAGTACGAAGCAGCAGATATTGAGAAACAGAGAGGAACTGCATCGGCTAAGAGAGAAACTCGGCGACCTGATGCCGCCAAGACTGAAGGCTCTTGACGATTGGAAAGTAGAATTGCATACTGCGATCAAGTTAGCAGAAAAAGGCCGTCCTCACAAGCGTGGTGAGGAGCGCGAACAGTATGACAGACAAGTTCTTAATCAGATGCTGAGGTATGAGCGATTTGCTGACTTCTTCAAAGAGGCAGACAAGCGTTTGGATGGTTTTGCAAGCAGACTGAGAGAGCAATATAAACTCAGCGACAGAGAAACAATGTTTGTATGTCTTTCTGTTCTAAGTCTGTCAGATGAGCAGATTGCTCTCGTTATGGAATATTCATCTGCCAGCATTCCGACAACAAGAAAACGCATAGGTAAGAAACTCGGAATTGCTAATTCTGCAGATTGGAGAGACCGAATACTGAGTATTGTTAACCAAGATTGACAAGTTGTGTTGAAAAATTTGATATTGACACAGCCCAACATCAAGGTTTTCAGTTGATTTTATTATTCCGTTGTGTTGTATTTTTATTGCAAGAATATTTGTTCAACACAAAATAGCACAGTACCTTTGCAGCAGAAATTTCTGAATAAATTGTACTTGCGCAAGTGCTATTTTGTTAACTTAAAAACTACAAGACAATGAAAACAAACAACAAAACACTCACAATCGTTACTGCTTTAATATTTGGCAGCTTCGTTTTCTCTTCTTGCCAGAATGAGAATTCATTTGTTTATGATAATACTCAATCAAATCTATCAACAAGAAAAATTATTTATCCTGATGAATATGATGAGGATAGTTTGTGTTTCCTTATAGGACGGATACACAATGAGTCACTTGATTATATGCTAAATAGGCTACAATCTGAAGAGATATATCTTTTTGATTATTATGGTAGTGCTTTGGATAGTTTATTATATACTTATGTTGATGATTTCATTGAAATATTTGCACAGCAAAATGAATGGGTTGAATTACCTTCTAATTTTAGTATTCATAACTATGACTCATCTCCAATTCATATCCCCTCTGATGAGACTATTAGTATATTCAATAATATCGTAGATTTATTAGATAGTGACGACATGTCAATTCTAAATGATTATTTTGAGCATTTTGAGGATTATATAACAACCAACATAAGTGATGGAGATCAAATATTGTTGAAAAGCAGTGTAGCAGTAGGTATATATTCTTGGCAATATTGGAATGCTTCTTCGTATGATATTTTTAGTTTTTTATCTCCTGATGTTTTAGATGAATTTTATTTTCCACAAACTATGGTATTATATGATGAGTCGCCCCGTTCAATTTCGTGGGTAGATATAACAACCGCAGATATGTATGGAGTAATGGTAAAAGTAGCAGAAGGAATATTGGAAATGTATCTTACAGCATTGATAACAGGTGGTGCAAGCATTCCTGCTTTTTTTATCGGAATTGGTGTTGCTGCCGCTATAGCATCTATAAAGGCATATATCGTAAAATCTGCAGACTATCATTTAGAAGTAATGAATCCTGAGCATTCAATATTTATGGATACAGATGGTTCATACTATCAATATTTAAGATCTAAATACATTTCTAATCCAGATAGGTTTTCGTCTTATCTTGGAGGGAAGTATAATTACTTAATTCCTACTTTCTGATCTTGCATGAGAGCCTATTCTTTTATATTATTCGAACAAGATAATATTATAGACAATAAAATCGTTTTTTATATTCTCTTCTGGTTGGTAAAGTTTTTTGCGCAATTATGCTTATTCCTTGTATTATACCTGATTGATGTTGTTGATGTAGATTTATTGATCACTATATATATTATTTGTTTAATACTAATGACTATCAATGTATTTCTACACTCAAAAAATCGAACATTGATACATTCGAATGGTGTAGTCGAAATTATATATCCTTATTACTTTATTCATAAAAAATATAATGCTCATGATATATCAAAAATAGAAATTATTGAAAAACATACATTAGGAAGAAATGTTCACATTATAAGGATATTTGTTAATAATAAAAAAGTCAGGTTATACGTAAAAGACTACAAGATATTTATATCAGAATTAGTAAATTATAATTCAAAAATTAATGTATCTGATTCCGTATTTTACTAAGAGTATATGAAACATTATAATTATACTGAATATAAAGTCAGTATACTCAATGAACCAAGCTGGTTATCAATAGTGTTATATTGTATTGGAACTATTGCAATACAATCCTAATATTAAAACACCAGAATTGCCGATAAGATAGGAGCAATAAAACAAAGAAACGAGTCTCAAGTGAGGCTCGTTTCTTTGTTGATGGTTGGTAGGTTTGTAAGTTGTTAAGTCTTATTTGATTACTATAGCTTTGATGCCGTCACGTTCCATGAGGGCGTTGATAGTGGGTTCGCCACCACGGAAGCGTTTGTATAGTTCGATAGGTTTCTCAGTACCACCGCGCTCAAGAATGTTCTCGCGGAAGAGTTTGGCAGCTTTCTTGTCGAAGATAGAACCGTTTTTCTTGGCAGCCTGTTTGAATACGGAGAAGGCATCAGCGTCAAGGAGCTCGGAGTACTTATATGAATAGTAACCGGCAGCATAGCCTCCGGAGAAGATGTGCGTAAAGGCTGTCTCCATCTGAGTGCCGGGAACGTATGGCAGAACTTGCACTTGCTGCATAGCTTTGTTACCAAAGTCAATGACGGCATCTTGCACAGTCTGACATTCGTTAACTACAAAAGGCTCAGCGATAGTATGCCATGCCATGTCGAGGTAGCCGAAGGAAAGTTGGCGTGCACAAGCGTAAGCAGCATGGTAGTTGGACGACGCTTTAATCTTGTCAATGAGTTGTTGCGGCATTTGTTCGCCTGTCTTGTAGTGGCGTGCAAAGGTATCGAGGAACTCTTTCTCGTCGATGAAGTTCTCATTGAACTGAGAGGGTAGTTCGACAAAGTCGCGCGGCACATTAGTTCCTGACATAGACGAGTATTGGCAACGGGTGAGCATACCATGGAGTCCGTGACCAAACTCATGGAGGAAAGTGCGCACCTCGTCATAGGTAAGCAGGGCGGGTTTGTCGGCAGTAGGACGAGTGAAGTTCATGACATTGACGATATGAGGACGATGGTCTTTCCTGCCTTCCTTATACTGAGGCTGGAAATCGTTCATCCACGCACCTCCACGCTTACCCTCACGCGGGTGGAAATCGGCATAATAGACAGCGAGAAATTTGCCTTTCTCATCGAAGACCTCGTAAGCATATACCTCAGGGTTATAAACCTGAATGTTCTTATTCTCCTTGAAGGTGATGCCGTAGAGACGTTTGGCGAGTCCGAAGACACCTTGCTGCACTGCATCAAGAGGGAAATACTGGCGAATCTCGTCGTCGCTGACAGAATACTTTTCGCTTTTAAGTTTTTTGGAATAGTAAGCCCAGTCCCAACCTTGGAGTTGACCATAGAATCCCTGCTTCTGAGCAAACTCTTGGAGTTCTTTAACCTCATTGAGTGCGACGGGCATGTAGTTGTCGCGAAGTTCATTGAGGAGTTTGTATACATTCTCTTTGGTCTCAGCCATGGTCTTGACGAGTGCTTTGTCAGCATAGGTCTGTTTGCCAAAGAGTTGCGCGAGGCTGAGTCGAGTATTGACGATGTCGATGATGACTTGTGTATTGTCGAATTCGCCTCCGATACAACGAGAGTTGTATGCAGTGTGCAATTCGCGACGAATATCGCGGTTGTTGCAGTCTTCCATTACCGGAATATAGGTGGTTGGTTTGAGGTCGAGCAGCCAACCGTCGAGTCCTTTTTTCTCAGCATTCTGCCTGAGCATCTGCTTGGTGTCGTCGTTGAGTCCGTCGATGTCTGCCTCATTAGTGATGAGCATAGTCCAAGCGTTGGTAGCCTTGAGCACGTTTTGTCCGTAAGTAAGAGTGAGACGACTGAGGCGGGCGGAGAGTTCTTTGTATTTGAGTTTGTCTTCGGGTGAGAGGTTGGCACCATTGTTGGCGAAACTCTCATAGATATCGTCCAGCATCTTGGCTTGCTCTTTGGTGAGTTTCAGTTTCTGACGATTGTCGTAAACGGCTTTTATCCGCTGAAAGAGTTTCTCATTGAGACGAATAGAAGAACTGTACTCGGACATCTTGGGAGAGAGTTGCATCTCGAGTTGTTGCAGTTGGTCGTTGGTCTCGGCAGAAGTGAGATTGTAGAAGCAAGATGCCACAACAGAGAGCATCTGTCCGGATTTCTCGTAAGCCTCAATTGTATTCTGGAAAGTAGGAGCCTTAGGATTGTTGGCTATGTCGTCAATCTCTTTGAGTCCCTGACGCATTGCTTCTTCGAACGCCGGCATATAGTGCTCAGGTTTGATTTGTTCGAAGGGGTAGGTGCCGTGAGGCGTTTTCCAGTTTTTGTAGTTGAAGAAAGGGTTGTCTTTGTCAGTGTTGTCTTGAGCCATGAGCGGCAGCGATGTAGCAATAAGTGCCATGATGAGTAGTCGTTTCATTGGTTGAAAAGTTTGAGAAGTTTGTATAGTTTGTAGAGTTTGCAGAGTCTGAGAAGTTAACTTATCGAACTTGCCAAACTTAGCAAACCTGATAGTATGTATAGTTATATTCTTTCGAGTGTGTTGAGGCGTATCCAGCCACGGTTGTCTCCGACTGTAATCTCCGCCCAGTCGTTGAGTGTAGAGCGGATGTTGACCTTGGTGCCTTCATGCAGAGTGAAGAGGTCTGTACCGCTCTTGTCAGGGCTGGCTTTAGCATTGACGATACCTTGCATGATGATAGCTTCGGAGCGCACTTTGTCTCTGTGATGCAACGAGGCAGAGAAGCACAAGGAGCAGATAGAGAGGAGCAGTGCAACCCAAGCGATATGGAATCCTGTCTTACGGAGTGGTATAGCCTTGCTGAATGCGAAGACGAAGGCTCCAACGATGGCAAGCAGGAAGAGCGATATGCTGATTACAGCCCAAGCAGACTCGCTGAGCAGGTTACGCAATGCGGTGAGCCACTTAGATATAAAGAAGGCGTCTTTGTCTTCTATATTGTCAATGATGCGGCTCTGCGCGAATCTGAGGTTGTAGCGTGCATCGTCGTAGTACGGTTTGAGCCGTAGTGCCCGCTCGTAGTTGAGAATGGCTTTAGCGAGTTCGTCTTGCCTGAAATATGCGTTACCGAGGTTATAGTAGAGACCGGCAGAAGGAGTTTCCTGCAGCATGTACTCGTAAGCGGCAGCGGCATCAATATAGTTGGCATCGGCATATAGGCGGTTAGCCTCCTCAAGTGTGGTCTGTGCATAGGCAGTGAGTGAAATGAGGCTGATAAGGAATATGACAGTACGTCTCATAATTATTAGTTTTTATTTTGCTGAGAAGTGTTAATATTTCATTATATTGCTGAGAATACACGTTCGAAGGCTTGTACGGTTTTGTCGTAGAGCTGCTGCATGTCGTTGGATGTAGATGGTGCATAGCGTGCGAATCCGGCAGTGGCGAGTACATCGTTGACCTGATTGACCGTATCGTCGTCAACACCCTTCTGTCGTAGCAGTTGTGAGATATTCTCTTTGTTGAGTTCGGATGTAGGTATGCTGAGTCTGTCGCTCAGATAACTCCATGCTGCGCGTTCTATCTCTTCGTAGAACTCAGATTGTTTGCCATCGTTCATGAGTTGTTTTGCCAGTTTGAGTCGTTTCTGAACGACTTTGTTGGCTTTCTTGTATCTTACTCGGCGAAGGTCAGCGTTTTCCTGTATCTGATGCCTGAAGATGACAAACAGGATGATGGCAATCAGGAGCGGGATGAGGTAGCAGAGCCAGAAGAGCAGCGAGCCGTAAGCGAGGCGGCTTTTGCGTGGTGCGACGGTGTTGATATCGGTGTTGATATACCGTATGTCGCTGCCGAGCTGCCGTATGTCTTCTTTATTAACATAGTTGCTGACGACAGGGTTTTCTTCGGATCCTGCAGCGCGTTTGACGTTGAGTGTGTACTCGGGTGTGGAGAGAGTTTTGTAGGTGCCGGTTTGTGTGTCGAAATATGAGAAGTTGACAGGCGGAATGGTGTAAGTGCCTGCAGCGCGCGGAATAAAGAGGTACTCAATAGACTTGGTACCCGACATGCCGGAGGTGGTAGTCTTGAAGTTGTTATTAACTTTAGGGTCGTATTCTTCCACTCCTTCAGGGAAATCAACGGCAGGTGTTTTGAGGAGCTTGAGGTTTCCGGAGCCAGAGATGTCGATTTTGAGTGTTACGGCTTCATTTTGCGTGACATCGGTCTGTGTGATATTGCTTTTCAATGAGAAATGTCCTACGCCACCAGAGAATGAGGCGGGTTTGCCTTTAGGCAGTGCTTCGACATGAATAGTCTGTGCAGGTGCAGTGATGGTACGTGTGACATTGGTGTAGGAGCCGAAGAAGTCGTCAAAGATGCTGCGCACTTGCGAGCGTGTCTGCACTCGAAGTACAGCCTCGAACTGGGCGGGGTCGATTTTGATGTCACCACTATGCTGCGGGTAGAGTAGGGTCTGATAGAGGACAGCGGTGTTGTAGTTGCGTCCGTTGTAGTGTTCGAGTTGTGTCTGAATCTCTCCTTGCTCAAGTTCCTGCTTGAGGAATCCTTTGAACTCTGGCAGTTTGGTATTGTTGGTGAACTGCGTGACATCGACTCCGGCGAAATAGAGCTTGTATTGGAGAAGGATACATTCCTGCTCGTGCACACGCGCCTTGCTTATGACGGTTCGTATGAAGATATTGTCGCTTGCGCTGTTGGCAGCAGATGATGCTTGCTGTTGCCGTTCGCCGACAGCGGCGGGCTGTTCATTTTCTGCAGAAGGCTCATCAGCGGGCAGGACTTTAATTTTCAGTCCGTTGCTCGTGTATTGTTCTCCACTGACGGTGACGCCAGCAGGCGGAATGGTGTAGGAGCCTTCTTTTTGTGCGATGAGGGTATAGGTGTAGGTCTGTGTGTAAGACGAGGTGCGTTGTCCGTTGATCCACGAGGTGCTTGAGGACTGCGATGTGTACGGTCCGGCAAGAATGTCGAAGCCTTGCATCTCGGGTGCCCTGAGGTCACGACTGCGCTGATTGACAGTGTAGGTGAGTTGAAAAGGTTTGCCGACGATAACTTGTGCAGGTGCACTTGCTTTGAACTGAATGTCGTCTGCCTTAGCCAATTGTGCGATGAGAGGCAGCAGTAGAAATAGAAATATCTTTTTCTGCATGATAGCTCGATATTAAAAGTATTATTTCTATAATACTGCAAAAACTGTGCCGATTAGGCGAGATATCTGTTTCGAAGTGTATCCACGTCAGCTTTAGATATAAAAAGTTTCTGGTGTAAGTAGGGTATCATGCCACCGAACTCGTTGTCAATGAGGTTGAGCGTGTTGATGAAGTTTTGCGTGCTGACTCCCATGAAAGCTCTGATAACGTCCATTTCGTTATCACCTCCTCCGAGTTGTGCGATTTGTGTATTGAGTTTGTCAACGAGTTTCTGATATGCCCGATTGCTGAGGTCGAAATCCGCGATGATTTGTTCGCGCTCGACACCGAGTATAGCGAGTAGGAAGGCGGCACCCCAGCCAGTTCTATCTTTTCCTTGGAAGCAGTGCCACAATATGCCGCCGTCGGGTGTTTCGATGATGAGTCTGAGGAAAGTGGCGTATTGCAGTTGTGAAAATTCGCTCAAAATGAGCGAAGGGTACATTTCGCGTGCCATTTGTTGCACTTCGGGATAGAAGGCGTAGTTGACTATATGTTTTTCAAGGTCGAGGAAGGCTTCTTGCGGTATGGCTTGTCCTGTCATTTTTTCCATCTGCATGTCGATGGTAGGCAGCAGGTGGTTGGTGGCACCGGGTACGTGCCGGTCTTTGAGGTGAACTACTTCATCGAGTGAGCGAAAGTCAAAGATGCGTTTTAGGCGGTATTGTTGTTTGAGGATGAGGATATCATTGTCAGAGGCGTCGTGGAGATGTGCGCTCCGAATGAGGCAGTTAGATTTAACGATTTTTCCCCCGGCCCCTGTTAGAGAGCCGAGGTCTCGTGCATTGAGAATATTATCGAAAATGATATCCATCAGTGTTGGAGAAGTTTCTGTCGGTGCTCAATGCATTCTGCGATGAAATGTGCGACGGGTTGCGGTTGCAGGTTAGTGACGTTGATGACGAGGTCGTAGTTACGTGCGTCATATCGGCTTTTTCCGCTGAAAGTTTGCGTAAAGTTTTCCCTTTCCTCGTCGATTTGTTTGATGAGTAGGTCAGCGTTACCGTCGGTAATGTTGAGTCTTCTACCAACTTTATCTCTTCTGAAGTTCATGTCGGCAATGAGGAAGACCTTGAAGGCGTTAGGGTAGTCACGGAAGATATGGAATCCTGTTCTTCCAAGGATGACGCATGACTCTTTTTCTGCGAGGGCTTTGAGTATGCGCTCTTCTTCCTGATAGAGCAGTTCGGATGTGACAGACGGTACATAGACAGCATTGTAGTATGGTTGGTTGGCCCATGCAGCGGCTTGCTGATAGAACTGTGTGAAGTTGTCCCACCAGTTGTTTTTCTGTGCTTTAATTTTGTCCATCTGTTCGGTGGTGAGGTTATATCTCTGCTTGAGTTGTTCAAGCAACTGCCTGTCATACACTTTGACATTGAGCAGTTGAGCGAGTTCTTGTGCTATTTTTCTTCCTCCGGTACCGAACTCTCGCCCGATGGTAACGATGATATTGTTCATGAGATATGTTTGTTTTAGTGATTGCTGGTTACTGGTTACTGGTTACTGGTTACTGAAAACATGGTTGACGAGTGTGAGGAACTCTTGGTAAGCGGCTGTGTGGTTGAGTTCTCGCAGTGCGTCGGCTAGTCCCCGGTAGTGCCACTCATGTTCAGCTTTGTCTTTGACGTGGAAGAGTTGCCATAGTTGGTCGCCTTGTGCATCATAGTCTCTTGCGATGGCTCTGATATTGCTAAGTTTGTCAGCGAGAGCGACTATTTTTGTTTCAAGAGAAGCGTTAGTGAGTCGTGTGATAGCGGCTTGTTTGCGCTGATGCCAACTTTGTTCTTCCGAGAGGTTGGGAATAATATTGTCAGTCTCTTGTGCGACGATATGTGCTATACGTTCTCCGAACTGCTGCCTGATATCTTCAGCAGTGACAGATGTATCTTCTATGGTGTCGTGCAGTGCAGCAGCAGCAAGGAGTTGCTGGTCGTTGGTGATGGTAGCAACGATAGCGACGGCTTCGAGGGGATGAACGATATAAGGGAAGCGTTTGCCTCGCCGTTCGGTGTTGTGATGTGCATTGACGGCGAAGATGATAGCCTTGTCAAGTAAGTCGGTATTGAGATAGTTGTTGGGCATAAGGGGGTTACTGGTTACTGGTTACTGGTTACTGGTTACTGGATACAGGTTAATAGATAGTACCTTCGAGCATAGCGCGGAATTCGGGCATAGGCCTTTTGGTGTCTCTTTCGATGATGAGTGTTTTGAGGCCGGCATAGATTCTGACTTCTTTTTCTATTTCGGTGAGATTGGCGTTGTGACCGAAATACTCGGGTGCGAAAGCTTTCCAGAAACGTTCGGCAGTAGGCTTATTCATGTGGAAAGCCGACTGTAGGAACTCGTCATCATCGAGTATGCATGTGATATACACCATACCCAAATCAAACATAGGGTATCCGTAGCAGAAGTCACCGAGGTCGATGAAGAACTGCTCCCGTTTGCCATTGATGTCGGTATAGAGTGCATTTCCGAACTGGAGGTCACCATGCAGTGCGGTGTCAGTATCTGGTGCAGAGAGGATGCAGTTGCGTATCTTCTCTTTCTGGATAGGAGTGAAGAACGGGTTTTGCTCAAGGAGCCGGCAGTAGTGCTGTTTGACATCCGGGAAGATAGTGGTATCTACCTGTGTTTGGTGCAGTTGTTTGCACATGTGTGCAAACTCCCGTGCATATATCTCCGTATTCTGCGGGTCGTTAGCAACAGCTCGTGCATAAGATATCTTACCCGGTATCCGTTGAAAGCGGATACCCATACGTTCGCCATCCGTGACGAGGTCTCCGGGCTGCGGTGTCGGGATACCGGCCTGATATACTTTCCGGGCGAGCATTAGTTCTTTTTCTGCCGCCTCGAAATTGCGGAAATAGATTTTGAGCATGATGTTGGGGTCAGTTTTGTGATTGTAACTGGCTCCATTGGCACCTTCGCCAAAATAAATGTAGTCGTCGAGATTGATGAGAGTGGGGGACATGGAGAAAAATGGTTACTGGGTTACGGATTACATGATTACGGGTTTAGTTCATAAAGGGCAGTTGCTGCGCTTGTTTGAAAGTGATATCGGCGAGCATTTCGTTTTGCATAGATTCGCCATTGATAGCATCATAGAATCGTCGTAGTCCGATACGTCCTCCACCTTGCTGCAAGATGCATACTATACAGATGTTTTGCAGTCCGAGTGCGGAAGAGATGATGTCGATATCTGTGTTACCGAGTTGGTGTCTGGCGAGCCGGTAAGCATTGTCGGCATAGTTTTTAATAATCTTATTTACATCTCCGAGTGTTTTGCAACCGAAAGCTTTGAAAACAGGCAGATATGGCATAAGCGAGACCTCCTGAATCTCCGCCTGGTTGATAGCCGCAATACGTTTGGTGAGTTGTTCGAGTGGTTTAGCCTCAAGATAACTGTGGAAGGTGTCGCCATCGAGTTGTACATCGTCAAGTTTGCCGTTTTGTACGAGTTGTTGCACACGCCTGCGATAGTCGTTGATTTCGGTTCTGATCCGACTGAATTCGTCGTCAGCCATCTCAAGCATACCAGCCAGCCGGTTCATTTGCCGCATATATTCTTGCGGTATCTCGACACCTGTTTTGTATCCGATATCGTGGTTGATAGCCGCCCATGCATGTTGCAACGTGGTACGCAGTTGCAGTTCGAAAGGAATATTTCTCAGTTGCTCATCGCAGTCGTCTTGCTTGAGCCGGCAGATATAGTGCAGGGAGTTGTATCCGAAACTATCCAACTGATGCAGCCTTCGTTTGTCAACAGAGTTGTCCCAGTCGATGTCGAAAATCTGTTCTGCCATAGCGGCGATACGGTCAACATCGTCGGTATAGAAGGTGACGATACGTGTTCCGAGTATGTCTGTAATGTCGTTGAGCGATGCATATTTATTACCTTTGAGTACGAGTTTTCCTGTCAGACTGATCTCGGTTTTGATACGTGACTCTATGGTAGTGACAATAATGCCGTTTCGCTGCAAAGCCTCATAAAGAGTTTTGACGACGAGTTGCCTTAATTTTTCCAATTGTGGCAGTGACTGACGATACTCGTCGAGTATCATTTGGCAATGAAAATCGAGAGACTCACTCATTGTATAACAGTTTAAAGTGTTCTATTCAATTTCGAATAGGCTGATGAAACCGGTCATGACGAATACCTGCCGAATCTCATTGTTAATGTTCTTGACCAGAACTTTGTTAGCTTTAGCCGCCGCTTCTTTTCTGATTGCGAGGAAGATGCGGAGACCTGACGAAGAGATGTAGTCGAGTTGGCTGCAGTCAAGAATGATTTCAGTTTTTTCTGCTTCCAGGAGTGGTTTAACGTCTTCGGTAGTCTGGATGGCGGCAGCTGTGTCGAGTCTGCCACAGAAGTGGGCAATGAGTTGTTTGCCGGTTCTTTCGATAGTTGTTGTCATACTTAATATTCTTTTACCATGGTAAGGATATTCTTTTTTCCTTTTCGTTGATATTCTATTTTGTCCATAATTTGTCTGACGAGATGAATCCCGAGCCCGCCTATTTGCCGTTCTTCAGCTGAGAGTGTGATATCAGCCGGTGCATGCTGTGTAGGGTCGAACGCGATGCCGGAGTCGGAAACGATGAATGTGATGGAGTGTTCCCGTTTTTCGGCATTGATGAGTACTTGTCCGCTTTTGTCTTTAGGATATGCATAGAGCATGACGTTGCTGACTATCTCTTCGAGAGCAAGGTTGATGCTCATAACCATAGACTCGGGGAGTTGAAGACTATCAATCCACTCGGCAAGCGTAGGTATTTGCTCTATGTCGTTACGCATAACGATGGAGAAGTATTGTGTGTGATCGGGCAGAGTGTTGTTCTTGATGTTGACAGTATTGTCGTAAGAAGTATTATCTCCCGGCATGTATTTGATGGCGAACATTGTGAGGTCGTCACTTTGTTCGGCATTGCCAACAAAAGTGTTAACTGCGTTCTGCATTTGTTCGAGCAGTTGGTTTGGTGTGAGCTTAGAGCCGGTGATTTGCAGATTGTGCATCATGGCTGCTTCTCCGAAGAGTTGTTTCAGTTCGTTCTCTGCTTCGGTGAGTCCGTCGGTATATAAGAATAGAGTGTCGTTGGGGTTGATGACAGTTTCTTGTCCGATAAAGTTGAAGTCATCCAATACACCGAGCGGCAGGTTGGCGGTGATGTTAAGTGCTTGCGGCGCGGAATTGTCACCAATGACAATGGGTGCATTGTGTCCGGCGTTGCAGTATTTCATTTTGCCGTTATCAAGGTCCAGCACTCCGAGGAAGAAAGTGACGAACATATTCAACCGATTCAACTCGGCGAGTGACTTGTTCATATCCTTCATCATTATTTCCGGTGAGTCCTCTTGCTGTGAGATAGTACGGAAGAGTGAGCGTGTGACCGCCATGACGAGTGCAGCTGGTACTCCTTTTCCGCTGACGTCGCCGATGCAGAAATAGAGTTTGCGGTTGTTGACATGAAAATCGTAGATATCTCCTCCGACTTGTTTTGCGGGTATGACAGTGCCGAAGATATGTAAGTCCTCGTAGCCAGGGAAGGGCGGGAACCGAGTAGGCAGCATAGCCATTTGTATTTTCTTGGCTATGTCGAGCTCGCTCTCTAACCGTTCTTGCCGGTTGCTGACGGAGATGAGGCTGAGCAATCCTTTAGCGCTACGATACATGATGAAGATGAGGAGAGCGAGTCCGAGAATCATCATTATGGTTACGATGAGTCCGATACGCTTGAGGTCGGCATAGATGACATCGTCGGGTATGATGATAGACATAGACCATCCGGTTGCATCAATAAACTCGTTGAAGATGTGATATTTGAGTCCGGGGATGGTGTCAGGCGTTGGTACAATGGCGGTGCCGTTGCCAGATGTGATAGAGTAGTAGCTATTAGGATAGATCTGCAGATATTCTGACAATCGTTGCAGGTGTTTGAGCGATATGTCGGCGAGAGCAACGGCTACAACTTCACCCTTATAGTTTTTAACAGGGTATGAGCAGCTGACAAGCATTTCGCCGGCTCCTTCTTCGTCAAGGTATGGCTCGCACCACCAGCAAGTATCAACCGTCATTCCAGCCTCGAACCACTCTGACTCGAAATAGTTGTGCCGGCTGCTACCAATCTGTCTTGGCACGATACCGGTTTTGACTCCGTGAGTCATCTCAGAGCTATATGCTTCGAACCATTTACCATATTTCGGATAGAAGTTCTCTTTGAAAGCGATGGCAGCGCCTACCATATTAGGAGTTCGCTCTACCATGAGCTTAGTTATATTCATCATAGAGTCGGGCGATTGCAGGTCTCGCTGTGCAAGAATAGCCATTGTTTTGACAGCCATCTCGACTTGTGCGGTAATGACATTAATTTCCAACTCTGCCCGCCGGAGTTCGCTTGCAGCTCTGCGTTCAGCTTCATTTTTTATCCCGGCTCGAGAATAGAAATATTGCACGCATGCCGTTCCTTCAAGCACCAGTGCAGCACATATAAGTATCCAGAGCCCTCCACGCGAGCGGAAGATGGGGCTATTTTTGTCGGTTTTGTTTTTCATATCCAAAGAAAGAATGAGAGACAACTTCGTGATCGGGTGCAAAGATACAAATAAAATTTGGAACTGCAAAGACATAAAAAAAGAGACACCCAAGTATCTCTTTTTGTATTATTACCAGTTTTTCTCAACTCGTTTTCCGCCTTGCGCTTGCTGCCGTTTGGCTTTTTCTTGTGTATCTTGCTCGTCTTGTTCGAGTGCTTGCAGCAGTTGCTCGGCAGTTTCTTTGTCCATCTGTTGTTGATCTTGGTTCTGTTGCTGTTCTTGTTGCTGCTCTTGCTGTTGTTGGTTTTGCTGTTGCTGCTGTTGTTGTTGGTTTTGCTGTTGTTGCTGATCTTGATTTTGCTGTTGCTGCTGTTGCTGCTGAAGCATCTGCATTGCTTTAACGAGGTTGTAGCGAGTATCGTTGTCTTGCGGGTTGTTTCTAAGCGAGCGTTTGTAGCTCTCGACAGCTTCGGCATATTGTTGCTGTGCGAATTGGGCATTGCCTATATTATGGTCAATGTCGGCATGTCGTTTTTTATCTTTCTTTTTAGCCTTATCTCCTTTGCTGATATAATTTTCTGCAGCTTTGTATTCGTCTATCGCTTCGGGATATTTCTCTTGTTTGAAAAGAGCGTCACCGAGATTGAAATGTGCTTCGAATGATTTGTCGTTTTTTTCGAGTCCTCGCCTATAGTCAATTTCTGCATCGGTATAGTTTTCCTTGTCGTATTGCCGATTGCCTTTTCGAATATCACTTGATTCTTTCTGTGCCATAAGGTCAGGAGAGAGTAGGGCAAGAAGGATTATGACAATAGTGGTTTTGAGGTTAGCGGAAGTAGTTTTCATTTTATTGTCTTCGAAAATATTGATTTTGCTCAATCTCTTGTTTTTACGGTTGAAGATGAAGAAGTCGATGATAAGGATGAGAAGTGCGAGCAGTACAAAGGATTGATATTGCTCGTTGTAGTCGGTAAACACTTTTGTTTCGATGTCGGCTTTAGCCAGAGTGTCGATTTCTTTTTGCAGTGCTCTCATGGCAGTATTGGTGTTGTCGCATCTGACATAAAGTCCGTCTCCTGCCGCTGCTATTTGTTTGCACATATCTTCATTGAGACGACTTACGACGACGTTTCCTTGTCTGTCTTTCATGAAGTTGTTCGTTCCGGCGACAGGTATTGGCGTGCCTTCGGGTTTACCTATACCGACTACCATCACCTTGATTCCTTTTTTCTTGGCCTCTTCGGCAGCTGTTTTGGCGTCATCTTCATGATTTTCACCATCGGTGATGAGAATAATCACTCTGCTTGCCTCGCTCTCCCCGCCGAACGAGCGAACACAGGTGTTTATAGCCGCACCTATAGCAGTTCCCTGAGTCTTTATCAAGTCGGGTTGAATAGTCTGCAGAAACATCTTGGCACTGACATAGTCGGCAGTTATTGGCAGTTGAACGAAAGCGTCTCCAGCAAAGACTATTAGACCAACCTTGTCGTCCTCCATTTTATCAATGAGTTTGGACAACATCTGTTTGGCTCTCTCCAGTCGGTTGGGAGCAACATCTTCGGCAAGCATAGAGTTGCTAACATCAAGAGCGAACATGACTTCTATTCCCTGTCGTTTGATAGTCTGTTCTTTAGTGCCGTATTGCGGTTGAGCTGAGGCAAAAATGAGTAATGTGAGTGCGAGCATGAGAAGCGAGAATTTCACATTGGGTCGCACTCTGGATGCATTAGGCATCAATTCGGAGAGTAGTTCAGGGTCGCCAAACTCTTGCAACTGACGACGCTTCTTACGCGTATAATATATGTATGCTGCCACAGCCACCGGAATGACAAGTAACAGCCAAAGCATTTGAATATGAGCAAAACGAAACATAAAGATAGATTGATTTAAAGATTTACAATTTACAATCTTGAAGATTTATATATTTACCAATGATTATTCATATCTCTTACCTAAGTTCACCCTCAGCTTATGTGAACTCTTCAATAATCCGCAGGATTAATTACTGATAGTTCTCAAAGCAAAATATCGGAGCAGTATTTCAAGCAGGAGACAGCAAAGTGCTGCAATAAGGAAAGGATGGAAATTCTCTGTGCGTTTTGAGAACTCTCGCACTCGAATCTTGGTCTTTTCCATCTGGTCAATCTGCTCATATATTTGCTGGAGTGACTTGTTGTCGGTAGCTCTGAAATACTCGCCTCCTGTTGCATGTGCAATATTGCGTAGTGTGGCTTCGTCGAACTCGGAATCCATGGTCATATATTGTATTCCTACCGGAGTCTGCACAGGCACACGCGCTTTGCCATGGCTTCCGACACCAACGGCATAGACTCTTATACCGAATGTTTTGGCTATCTCTGCGGCAGTCTGCGGGTCGATGTCACCTCTGTTGTTGCTACCATCGGTTAGCAGAATCACCACTTTCGACTTGGTTTTGCTGTCTTTCATCCGGTTGACAGCATTGGCAAGTCCGAGACCTATAGCTGTACCATCTTCTATCATGCCAAACTTTACAGACTTGAACAAGTTGACAAGAACAGCATGGTCGGTAGTGAGCGGGCACTGGCAGAAACTCTCGCCTGCAAACACCACGAGGCCGATATTGTCGTTAGGGCGCGACATGATGAATTCGGTAGCCACATTCTTTGCAGCCTCCAAACGATTAGGCCGCAAGTCTTCTGCCTGCATTGTTCCGGATATATCGAGAGCCATCATAATATCAATACCCTCAGTGCTTTCACTCTTCCAAGAATTGGTCAGTTGAGGGCGGGCGAGGGCGATGCTGAGTAGCACGATGGCCGCCACGCGTAGAACAAATGGTATGTGAAGCAAATACAGACGTAATGTTTTTGGCTGGCGATTGAGCGATTCGGTAGATGAGACTTGCAGACTGGCATCTGCTTTGCGCATTTCGTATATATACCAGCCGATAACGGGTATCAGCAGTAGAAGCAGAAACAGATATGCAGGTGATTGGAAAACCATGATTTTGACGATTATATTAATAGTTGAGAATTTGACTTAACTGATATATTTGTTCTTCGGTTGTCGCCCAACTTGTGGCGAAGCGGCAGACACAGCGGTCATCAGCGAGAGTATCCCATATCTCGTAAGCAACTTTACCATTCAGTATTTTCATCTGTCGGCTTGTCAGTATAGGGAACTGCTGATTGGTGGGGGACTCGAGATAGAATGGTATATGTCTCTCGATGAAAACCTCTTTCATCTTATTGGCAGTTTCAACTCCGTGTCTGCCGAGTTGCAGATAAAGATTGTCGGTGAACAAAGTGTCAAACTGAATGCCGAGCAGTCTGCCTTTTGCCATCACTGCGCCATGTTGCTTCTGCAGAGTAAAGAAATGTTGAGGTGCATTACCACGGGGGAATACCACTGCTTCTCCACACAATGCCCCCACTTTTGTGCCCCCTATATAAAACACATCGCACAACCCGGCAAACTCCTGAAGCGTCAAGGATGAGGCTGCCAAGCCGTATGCCAAGCGGGCACCGTCGATATAAAGTGGTATGTGGAAATCCTTGCAAATACGGTGAATAGACAAAAGTTCGTCTTTGGTGTAAACTGTGCCATACTCAGTCGGGTACGACAGATAGACCATTCCTGGGATCACCATGTGTTGCCACGAGGGGTCGGAGTAGAACTTCTCAAGCATGAGTCTGAGTTCTTCAGCACTCATCTTGCCACCGTGTTGTGGCAGAGTAATTACTTTGTGACCGCTTGCTTCTATTGCACCTGACTCATGAACAGCAATATGACCGGTTTGCACTGCGACAACTCCCTCGTATGCATGAAGAAGCGAGTCGATAACCGTAGAATTAGTCTGTGTGCCACCGGTAAGGAAAAAAATGTCTGCCTGCGAGCAACCTGTTGCTTTGCGAATCTTTTCCTTGGCAGAAGCGGTGAAACGGTCCTCACCATAACCCGGTTCCTGCATCAGATTAGTCTCCTGCAGCCTGCTCAGTATCAGAGGGTGTGCTCCTTCGTTATAGTCGCATGTGAATGAAATCATGAGTCGTATAGACAGCTGAATAGAACTGTCGTTCTATGAATAGCAAAAACTGTGCCGTTTTTATGCACTATGTCTAACGACTGATGAGGAGATAAAGAATTTAGCCTCTTTTGCTTCTGTTAAGACTACGGAATTGTTTGGGACTCATGCCTGTGGCTCTTTTGAAGAATCGACAGAAGTCAGATTGTTCTTTGAACCCGAGACGAAAGGCTACTTGCTGAATATTCATGTCGAAACGTGTACGAAGCATTTGTTTTGCCTGTGTGGCTACGTATTCTTCAATCCAACTACCTGCACTTACGCCCACAGTGTCAAGTATTATCTTAGAGAAATATTTGGAACTCATGCCAAGCTGCCTTGCATAGAAGCCGACTTCGCGAGTCTTGGCATAGTTCTCCGACAAGAGATCGCAGAAGTTGTTGAAGATGGCATTATTGCGTGTTGCCTCACGCGGTGTATCCTGATTCCTGCGGAAACTATTGATCAGTTCGAAAGCCACATCTATCAGATATACCAACATCTCATGACGATTGGGGAGCTGCTCGTCTGTCATCTCGCTGACCATCTCTATAACGTCAACCACTTTCATGAATTTAACCACCTGTTCATCGGTGAGCTTGGTGGAGGGGTCGAGATGAAATTTGGTATAGTCGTGCGTAAGGGTGCGGTGTTTCATCTCGTCCACGAAGGTGCCAGAGATGACAATGAGTGTGATGCAATAGTCGTCGCTAGTCTCTAACGGGCATAGCAAGTGATTGGGTAGAACCACGGCAAGTTCGTTCTTCTCAAAACTGATCTCATGCATATCATACAGAGCACGGGCATTGCCATGCAGATTCAGCCCTACAGTCATGTCCGGCAAAGCAAAGTCCTTGTCGTAAACAGGAAATTTTGTTAAATTCCGTAAAACTACTATTTCCGACTTATTGATATTTTTGACTTTGGCCTCGAAAATTTCTTCTTGCGTCATATCTGTTTGTAAATTGGTTATTTGCGGCTACAAAATTACAAATAGTTTTTTAATCCCGCAACATGTGATAAAGAATTTATTGACTTTATGTTAAAATTGTATATGTAGAGTAATGGGAAAAAATGATAAAAAAGGAGACTCTTGAAAGTCTCCTGAATAATAATGCATAATGAAATAATGAAAATTATGCCGTTTTCACTCTTCATTTTTCACAGTTTCCTCCTCGGGCGTTGTCTCCCTTACAAATTCATACGCACTGCGTAAAGACTGCTCGTTCTCGTCAGGCAGCGGATTCCATTTTGCGAACTTTACAAGATCTGCCAAAGAGAGCATTTTCTTGAGCGATGAGTAAAGGTCTTTTCTGTCTTTGAGTACCGGCTGTATGTCGGTGAGTATCTCTGAAGAGGTTTGTTCTTGAGAGGAAATACCAAAACGGTTGGCTATGTATTCACGAACTACATCTGTCAGTTCAGTATGATAGTCTTTTTGACGTCCTTGCTGCCAGATTTTTTCCTCCTTTATCTTGTCCAGTTTCTCCAGAGCCACTTCTTCTGCAGGGCGGATGACTTCAGGCTCAACATAATCACCTTCCCGCATCAAGCGGCGTTTCTGTATGTATTTATACAAATAGTATGCTCCAACCCCAAGACCTGCTATTGCCAATGCAAGCAACACCCAACGCAGTATTCCCCACCACCAGATAGGAGCCTTATAGACCGGTTTGATGTCGGTGATGGCATTCTGTGTGGTGTCTATCTCGAAAGGCTGAATAACGTTAAGTGACAGCGGGTCAGTGAACATGGTGTCATCACCGCTAACAAAAGGTAGGGCAGGGATAAAGAAAAGAGAGTCTTTGAAAGAGGTGACGGTGAGATACTGTGTCAGTTGCTGTCTGCCGTCTTTGAGGCTGACAGTATCTATCATTGTGCGGTCAGTAATCTCTATGCCGGGAATAAGTTCTTCACCATACACAGGAAACTGTACATGCTCTTGCTTGTCGAGCGTGGCTTGCAGCCGGAGGTCGCACTGGTCACCTATCATCAACTGAGTAGAATCCAACTGCGCTGACACCACTATAGTAAGTATTATTGATAAGATATTCATTGCTATAAATCTTTTAACTCTCCACTAATAAACCGGACCTTACACTTTAAACAACCTCATCAGTGCTTTGACGTAATCCTGGTCAGTGCGAATGCTTACGTTGTGAGTACCGGTGCGAGTGAATACATTGTCCAAAGCTGTTTGCTGTGCCTTCCAGTTGTCGTTGTATGCCTGACGAATAGCGGGTACAGAGGTATCTATCCACGAACGGATGCCGGTCTCAGCGTCTTTTAGTTTCAGAAGACCTACATCCGGCAGTTCGGCATCGCGCCGGTCATATACCTGAATAACTTGCAGATCGTGTTTGTTTTGGGCAATAAGAAGAGGCTGCTCAATGAGAAGTTTGCCTTTTGCAGAAGCATTAGAGCCAACAAAGTCGGAAATGAGGAAGGCAGTGGAACGGCGCTTCTGAGCATTAGTGAAATATTGCAGAGCCTGAGCAATATCCGTGCCTTGCGATTGCGGTTCGAACTCTATCAACTCGCGTATGATGCGGAGTACGTGTTGTTTACCTTTCTTGGCAGGGATATATTTCTCTATCTTGTCAGTAAAGAATATAACTCCGACTTTGTCATTGTTCTCAATAGTAGAAAAGGCAAGTGTTGCCGCGATTTCGGTAATCATGTCGCGCTTCATCTGCGTTTGTGTGCCGAAATTGCGGCTACCGCTGACATCGATAAGCAACATCACGGTCAGTTCACGCTCTTCCTCGAACACTTTGATGTAAGGTTTATTGAGTCGAGCAGTTACATTCCAATCAATACTGCGCACGTCATCTCCCGGCTGATATTCTCTTACTTCGCTGAATGCCATACCTTTTCCTTTGAATTGGCTATGGTACTCGCCTGCGAATATCTGCTTGCTGAGCCCGTGAGTTTTTATCTCAATCCGCCTTACTTTTTGTAGTAACTCTTCTGAAGTCATTGTGATTTAATACTATCAACTCTAAACTTTGAATTAGAATTAGGGTACTTCCACTTTGTTGAGAATCTCGGTTATGATGTCTTCTGTGGTCATATTCTGTGCTTCAGCTTCGTAGGTTAGTCCAATACGGTGACGCAAAACATCGTAGCAGACAGCTCGTATGTCTTCAGGAATGACATAGCCACGGCGATGAATGAAGGCATAGGCACGTGCGGCAAGAGCAAGATTGATAGAAGCACGCGGCGATCCGCCAAAAGAAATCATGTTTTTCAGATTCTCCAATCCGTACTGCTCAGGATAGCGGGTTGCAAACACTATGTCAACAATGTATTTCTCAATCTTCTCGTCAAGATAAACTTGTTGTACCACACTGCGAGCCTTCATGATGTCTTCTGTAGAGAGAATAGGCAGCACTTGCTTCTTCTGGGCTGCAATCTGCTGGCGGATAATCTGTTGTTCCTCGTCTTTCTTAGGATAACCTATCACAACTTTGAGCATGAAACGGTCGGTTTGTGCCTCAGGAAGAGGGTAAGTACCTTCTTGTTCGATAGGGTTCTGAGTGGCGAGCACGAGGAACGGCTCCTGCAACTTGAATGTCTCGTCACCGATGGTAATCTGACGCTCCTGCATGGCCTCCAGAAGTGCTGACTGCACTTTGGCGGGAGCACGGTTGATTTCATCAGCAAGTACAAAGTTGGCGAAGATAGGTCCGCGTTTGATGCGGAACTCCTCGTTTTTCTGTGAATAAATCTGTGTGCCCAACACGTCGGCAGGCAGAAGGTCAGGAGTGAACTGAATACGGCTGAAGTCAGCCTTGATGAGATCGGCAAGCGTCTTTATGGCTAAAGTCTTAGCCAGACCGGGTACACCTTCAAGCAGTATATGACCATCCGAAAGCAGACCGATAAGCAGACTCTCTACTAAGTGCTTTTGCCCTACTATCACCTGATTCATGCCCATCTGAAGGGCATCTACAAACGAACTCTCACGCTCGATGCGCTCCTGAAGTTCGCGAATATCAACTTGTTCCATAAGGGGTATATTAAATTTAAAGATTTAAAATTTCATGATTTGATAATTCGACTATTCAGTATCAAATTCTGTGCCAAATTCATCACTCGTCATCATCCATCATTCCGTAACATTAATCAACCTCTTTAAACATTCAAATATTGCATGAACAAAAAATATATTGTATCTTTGCCGTCGAATATGAAGAAGTTGTTTATCATAGTGTTATTGGCAGTTTTTGCAGGCAGTATCGCAGCGTTGGAATATCCCAACGACTCGGTATCGATGCAACCTCTCAAACCACGCCTCCAGTACGATGCAGATGCGCTCTTCTTCTTCGATAACCGCGAATATAAAGCTCCGTATCACAACGATGGAACTCTGTTCGGCATTCGTCTCTCGCCTGAGATAGGTGTGGGTTTCAATGATGGCAAAGGCGGGTTGCACCGCCTGATGGCAGGCATAAGTTACATTCAGCCTATGGGAGGCAACTGGCGAGATATTCATGTGTTCCCCACAGTATATTATCAGTATGCGTACAAAGGGTTTCGTATGAGTTTGGGTGCGGTACCGTATAAGTATTTCCATAGGCCGTTGCCGGACTTTCTGCGTTACGACTCTATAGCCTATTTCCACCCTAACATACAAGGTGCATTGTTCCAGTATCAGTCCCGACACGGCTTTATGGAGGCGATGCTTGACTGGCGTGGTATGCAGCGCGAGGACCAGCGGGAGATGTTTCGCATAACGATAGACGGCGAGTATGGTTATCAGGGTTTCTTCAGGTACTTTGTTGGCGGTGTGGCCCAGCTCAATCATAAGGCCAATCATGCAGATCCGACTCCGCATGAGGGAGTGTGCGACGATGCTTATATCTCGCCAAACATAGGTATTGACTTCTCAAAGCCTACACCGCTTGACAGCTTGGCTTTGCGAGCAAGTTATATATATGGTTACCAGCGTGAGCGAAAGACACACACAATATACCAGCCTCATGGCTTCATGCTTGAGTTTAATATCAACTGGCGTTGGGTGGGAGCGCGCAATACATTCTATTATGGCAGCAACCTGATGCCTCTGTATGGCACTTACGGGTCGGACTTGAATCAGGGTGACCCGTTTTATCAGTCGAAGATATACAATCGTACCGATTTGTATGTGTATATTGTGAAGATGGCTTTCGTGAACTGCTATTTTTCATGGAATATGCACTATGTACATGAAGGAGGTTTGCAGCACCAGCAACAAGTGGTAGCGATTTTCTCGCTTGACGGCATCCGCACAAAGCAGTTCGACTATAAAGATTTGAAACAATTACACTTCTAACATAGAGTGGATATCATTCCACAATCAACATTGTACAGCATTATGAAACGTCTAAGTCTTATCTCAGTTTTTGCCTTTGTGGCAACGATGTTTGCATTGGCGGACTCTCCGCTTACCAGTACAGATTTTGCCCGCACACTGAATCCGTCGGGCGATAAGCAAAACAATCCTGAAATTCTCAAGGCATTCGACCAACACGGTTGGGGCGAAGAAGTGATGGCGATACTATGCTCGCCCTCAGTGCCCGTTGAACAGCGCTTGTGCCTTGTTAATTACATGGGTTGGAACTTCAATGGTCAGACACACTATCCTGACCTTGTTGCTTACTATGTGAGGAAAAACGGTATTGAGTCTAAGCAGCAGGTCTTCAATGGTATGTATGGTGAGCAGATGGTTGTGTTTGCATACGTTAAGGCAATGGATGACTATTTCGATGTACGTCGTGCCGAGCGTCTTGCCCGTGAGGCAAAAAAACGCAGTCCGCGCAGTCGTGCTGCAAGCGTTATACATGCGTTGATATTGTCGCAAATAGCGTTGGATAACGACTGGGCGGAGGTGTATAATGTATGGCGTAGTGTACTAAACGATAAGTCCCTTAATCAGGATTTCTCCGACCAGTCTATCCAGTATATTATGGAGTATATTGGCTTGTATGAGAAATACACGGAATAAAGCTACTATATTTTTAAAATATATTTGTATCGTATTAATTATCTATAATTTATGAATAAATATTTTTTCTTAACAAAGCGGCTGTTAGTTAATGCTGCTTTTGTTATTGTTGTCGGCATGTTGATGTTGCCGGAGCATTGTTTTGCCAACGATTATTTGGAGCAAAAAAAACATTACAGTATTTACGCTTCAGGTATGAATAAGGTGCATTTCGTTATTCCCGTATGGGCATACGGAGCGAGTTATGACTACTATGCCTACGACGAGGACGGCAAGTGCAGTTATATTGCCTACAAGAAAGACGGCGATAGCAATTGGACAACTATTGCCTATTACAAGACGGACGCATATGATGAGAATGAGAAAAATTCCGACAAGGGAACGGCGTATGTGCGCCTACTGAGCGGACAAGGCGATATTGTCGTTACCTCGATGGCTAATGGCGTGAATTATCAGATACACGACAATGGTGCGTGGTCTAATAAGTTGTATGTCACGCAGAAAGAGCATGACGGATACTCGCAGGTTACTTTCCTTGAGTTTGATTGGTATGCGCCTGAGAGCTTGGATTCGCTTAAGTATTCGTTGAAGATACAGTCGGAATTTCAGCGTAGTTATACCCACGGGAATAAGTTGAGCACTACGATAGAAGAACCTGGTTTTATCGGCTCGAACAACACTATTCGTCCGCAACTATACACTCCGTATCTCTATACACTCAACGAGAAGGGTGTAGCAGGCTATGGCTATGCCGCCGTGCCGTATATGGTGTTTCAGGAGCCTGTGAGTTACTATACTTCGTTTAATCCGACAGAGGTGGTGGACAAAGATGTCGAGCGTTCGGGTACTATATATGTGCCGACAACCGATACGGTTCAACAGCAAATGACTGCAACCTTCAAAGTGGTGCGTGAGGCTGCCACCGGCTCAACGGTAGAGCAGAAATCCACTGCCGTGGATATTCCGCCATATCATAGGATATATGATTTTGCCGTACGGGAGGAAACCGACTCAACTGGTACTTTCACAGGTAATAATATCTTGACTTGGTATATCAAAAATCCTCAGTTGAAAGACCTGATGGACAACGACTTTTTT
This sequence comes from Paludibacteraceae bacterium, assembly GCA_017477325.1. Lineage (GTDB taxonomy): Bacteria > Bacteroidota > Bacteroidia > Bacteroidales > Paludibacteraceae > Colicola. Next base: position 68,916 of record JAFUWV010000006.1, on the reverse strand, counting down.
GAGATACAGCGAGGATTAGAGAGTGATTTCAGCGATGCTCAACAAATTAATATTGTGCAGATGAAACGCGACTCTTTGGGTGACTATACATATAAGGACAGCGACCGTAGCATTTGGACAGGTAATGCCGCTATAACAGATGATGGAATCAAAGATAAATTGAATATTACATATAATGTGCCAAATTATATATTGAAAGACCCTAATGGCGTTCCTGTATATGAACTAAAACTGAGTATGACAACTGACAAAATCCGCAATCCACGGGTGCCTGTTTATTATCGTATTCGCAGAGCATCGTCATCGGTTTGGGGGTGGGATGCTGAGTTCAGTAAGACAGCACAATTAGACATACATAATTTCCTTGCACCATTGGCAGAAACACAAGAGAATTATTCATTAGATGAAGATTATGAGAACAACTATAAGGTTAATTTCAAGATAAAACTTGACAACAAAGAAGTAAGTTATTTAAAATTGCCTATAGAAGATTGGAATTTTTCGTACCAGTATATACGCAATGCATCCCCCGATAGTGTAGAAGTGAAAATTGACTACGAGCAGTATATCGGTGTTATTACCGGGCATAGTGATGTGTTCGTAACAATCTATAATTCAATAGGTGAAAAACTGATAGACGAGCGGGTGACATCACCCAAAGTGTTCAAAGTTCCAAGAGGTTCCGTATTAAATGTTACTTATGACTCTACAACCAAGAAGGGTAATACGCGAACCTACAATCTGTACGCAAACAGTAAAGTGTGGTTCAACACCGAAGCTCATTCTTCATATATGAGTGGTTGGTTTGAAATCACATCCATCAACTTTGAAGGATACACTCCCGAGGATGTTTCTAAATATATGACAGAGGAATTGCAGAAACATTTGAAAGATAGTTTGTATGTATTGGCAACTGACTACTATACGGACCAAACTTTTAAAAAATTAGGTCGTTGCATGTGGGACCGTACGGCACAACTCGTTCTGCAACGGACCATTGAAGAAACAGGGCAGACAATGGAGTTTATCATTCCTCAGGACAGTATCAAACGGCAGGCAGACGGTTCGTGGATTGCCTACTATACTGACATAGCCGACCAAGGGTGTTCGCACTACAAATATGCTGTCCGTATTGACCAGTCGAGGGCGGATTTGCATGTGCAAGACTCTGCTTCGCTAAAACCGATGCAGATAAACGGTCCGAGTCTGTATATTGACGAGGCTGCTAAGATAACGAGTTTTGAAGCAACTCAGGGTGATGCAAAAACAGATATGAAAGCGGGCGTGTTGCTGCGCTGGGCGGCAAGCAGTAACGCTGTGGACAAATATGTACTGCTGCGCAGACCTAAAGATAGTGATGTCGCTGCAGATACTATATATCAAGGCAACGACTATTATTATCTTGACCGCAGTGCAATGCCAAGCACTCATTACGAATATACCATCGAAGCTCATTACACTTGCAATGGTAAGACGACTGTCAATAATGCTACGGCAGAAGGCTGGCGTACTCCTTACGGCGAGATAAGCGGAACCATACTTATGCCTGACAACACAGGTATGGCAGGAGTGAAAGTGGCACTGCAAGACGGTAATAACAATGTCATACGCACAATAAACACCAATGCAAGCGGCGCATTTAAGTTTGACAGTTTGGAATATATCACTATAGAGTGTGAGAAGCCTAAGGTAAAGATAACTTATTCTTATGATTTTAGTATTTGGGCACCCGAAAGGCAAACACTATTCCGTGTGCTGAATGTCGACGGCAATGTGCTTGAAGATTGGCACAACAAAAATGAAGGTATTTACGAATATCCGATAGGTACAGTATTGGAAGTAAAATCCATTCTAACTGAAGTAGGCGATGCAATCAGCTCCTTTACCGTCAACGGACATGTCACCCTCGATTGCTTCTATGGTCGTCAGAAAAGCGGTACGAATTACAAATATAGTTTCAAGGTATCAGCGAGCGAACAGACAGAATGTAAGTGTAAAGAAGTCAGTCAATCGAATTATGTAGTTACTCCTACTCATCAGTATGGCATCTTCTCGTACAATAACACATCTACAGGAACGGCAAGCATTACGCTGTCGCCAAATAGTGCCGTGGCTTCGGGGATTGACTTTATGAACACTTCTACCACAAGACTAACAGGCAGGGTATTGTATAAAAACAGTAGTATTCCTGTCAGTGGCGTGATGTTCCTTCTGAACGGCGACACAGTGCGTCGTGGCAACATGCCGCTCAAGAGCGGTATCGACGGCAACTTCGAGTTGATTCTGCCGCTGCGTCAGCCATGCCGCTTGCAAGTGTTCAAGCAAGGCCATATCTTTGAGGGTGATGGAATTCTGCGCCTTGAGGAAGACAAAGAGGAGTTCGCACTTGACAAACCTCGTGACGGTGTGCGTTTCTACGATATGACAAGGGTTCGTCTTGTAGGTCGTGTGGCAGGTGGTAACGATCAAAGAGACTTGCCTCGTGCTTTTGGCTTAGGCAAAAATAACCTCGGCGACAATGTGCAACTCGTCTTGCAACTCGAAGGCGACAATACTGCACATATAGTGCATGACCCCAACGACCTCACTCGCGACACTATTCAGCAAACCATACCGCATGTTGTGTATCAGCCATACATGGCTGATTCCGCCATCGTTGGTACCACCCGCACTCTGTTCGAAAAGAAGCGAATCACTATTCACCCCGATTCTGCTACAGGTGAGTTCGCAGTTGACTTGTTCCCCGTGAAATATAAGGTCGTACAAGCAACAGCCACAGGCTATGCAACTCTGTTTGGCTCGGGACAGGGGTCGGAAACTTTCGACCTTACCAATGCGCCTCTGACAGAGTATGTAGGCAGATGCAATATGACTGCCAAAGAAATAACGGTTGAGCGGAAAGACATAGTCAGTGAGCAAGGCTCCACAACCAAGTATCCATATAGCGGCGGAATCGCATCACAAGGGGGACTGTTAGACGGCGATTCCATTCACTACAATGCAGTATATGACCGCATCTATCACTCACCGGTAATAGTTACCCTCAAACAAGTGCTATATGGTTTAGACAAAGCCGGCTATGGTGAGGAAGAGATGGAAGTGAACAGCCTGAGCCTCCACAGTAAGCAGAAAGTGAGACTTTATGAGAAACATGATGACGGCTCGGTTACTTATCTGCTCGGTCATCCTGTTTTCGTTGCCAACCGCAAGTACCAGTTTATAGCCCGTGCCTTTGAGCGTTATTACTACAACAATCTGCAGTCGAGCGAAGTAGATGAAGTGCCGCAGCGCGGCGGTAGCGTCAGAATACACAATGGTTTGAAGTCGGCGACCACATATCAAGACTATACTCTTGACGACAAAGGGCAGAGTAAGTCTGTAATGCTCGAAGTGGCAGATATAGACACGGAGAACAGCGGCGAGAACGCACTACGCACCGTCAGTACCGTGCTGCAAGTAGAAGATAACTATGTAGAGACAGATGTGTTCCAAGCCTTTGTGAGTGGAACCGACATACAGATCGGCGAAATGACTTCTACCCCGAGCGGAGTAGTGCTGCTTGATATCGTCCGCGACCCGGGAGGAAACGGCTCATCGGCATGGGTGGAAAGTGGCACAACTTATAATTTTGCTTACACCGACAGTTATGATTGGAAGATAGGTGTTGAACTGACACCTAAATACGGTGTAAGCATCTCGCAGGATATCGGTGCAATATCTGCTCCTCAAGGAATGGGTTCGTATCTCGGCGCGAATTTCGAAACCAGCCGACAATTTAGTTTCACACTGCCTATCACACATGAGTGGAAATGGGGATATAAGTACAACTATACCTTTACTACCACCGACCGTATCTCAACAAGCAGCGGCAAGGCTAAGGATAATGTGGGGCGCAATGCCGATGTGTTCCTCGGCACGACAGTAAGTCAATTGGCAGGTAAAGCCAAAACTGTCGATATCATCAACGACAGTATGTTTATTGCCCGTCAGCCTGCTATCAATGCAGGCTTGATGAAAGTGCTCGGACAAGGCACCGCTGCAGACGGCAAGACGTACTATCTGGTGACAGGTCAGAAAGTGGTGCTCGGCTCGCATGTCGCAGGCTCGTTTGTTTATACACAATACTATATCCTTAACACTCTGATACCCAAACTTGCATTAGAGCGTCAGAATCTGCTTATGAACTTTCCGGATTCAGCCGCAGCACAAGACTATGCCGACCAAACAGGTGAAGCGGTGTATTGGTACCATTCGACAGGAGATAATGTAAGTCTTATAGACACCTTGCCATACAACACTTACGAAATGTTTGTACCCAAAAAATCAAGCAGAGCTTTCACTAACCGCGTGGCGGCATTAGATAACATGATTCTGCAGTGGATAACTATTCTCTATCAGAACGAGAAAGAAAAAGTTGTTGCTCGCATGATGGGTTCGCAGGTAGGCACATGGTCAGTAAGCAGCGGTGCAACAATATCACATACCGACAACTATTCAGCTTCAGCACAATACAACGAGATGCCACAGGGCTGGGCTCTCATAGGATCTAACGCGGCAAGTAATAGTGCGAAAGCCGGACAGGCACTGCTAAAAGAAATGAGGAACATAGTCGAATTCTTCAAGACAAAAGGACAAGACCAAATTGGTACAACGGTGGCGGAGGCACTTAATGCTCTTAGTACTCAAAACAATGGTGGTCAAGGTCCAGGACAAGACCCTACGAATAAGCAGCACCAACAGTCACTCGGCACAAAAACCAATGATGCCAAACTCTCGTTCAGCTACAATCCTATATTTTCTTACGACAACAATTCTAATGCTTCGCAAGAGCAGACTGTCAAGAAGTCGAGCGGTTTTACCCTTGGTGCAGACACCCATGGCGATATCACTGTTTCTGTCTATCGTGCTCAATATGACAGCGTTTGGAAAAATCGGACAAAGCCTATCCGTGATAAAGTGAATCAAAACGGCTATACCGACTATCTCTATGGCTCGTATGTGTTCTATACAGTGGCAGGAAGCAGTTATTGCCCGCACGAAGAAGAGGAAAAGACGCTGTTCTACAACAAGGGCATGATTCTCAACAACGAGACACAGTGGGTTGACAAACCGGAAATGTCAATCGACACCCATGAGCAGACCGGCGTACATCCTGACAAACGCGCCACATTCCGTGTAACGCTTATGAACAACGGACAAGTGCAGACCGGCTTGGGTGCCAACGGTACGTTGTTTAACCTTTCGTTGTGGGCGGACTCTAACCCCGACGGAGCAAAAGTGTATGTAGATGGTGCACCGCTAATAACGGCTATCCCTGTGTTCTTAGTACCCGGGCAGCCGGTAGTAAAGACCATTGAGGTAGAGCGCGGAACGGTAGATGACTATAATAATCTTACACTTGGACTATCGCTTGCCGACTGTCCAAAGACTAATTCCAAACTCAGTTTCTCAGTACACTTCTTACCGGTTTCGTCAGATGTGTCTATATCCATGCCGCGACAGAACTGGATAATGAACACACTGTCGCAGCACGATTCTGTAGGCTATTACCTGCCTGTGGAAATAGATGGATTTGATATCCACCATAAGAACTTCGACCATATTGAGTTCCAATACAAACTCTCTACAGAAAGTGAAGAGATGTGGGTGAACCAATGTTCGTTCTATGCTTCCGATTCGCTTTATGGGCTTGCCACAGGCAACAAAGCCATGATACAGAACGGTCGCATAGTGCCATTCCGCTTCTATGGCGAGCGTGACCCGATGGAGCAGAAATACGACCTGCGTGCCGTCACCTTCTGTCGTTTCGGCTCAGGCTTCGTAACCAAGTCCTCACCTGTCATCAGCGGCACGAAAGACACCCGTCCGCCACGCGTCTTCGGCGAGCCAGAACCAGTCAACGCCATCCTCGGCGTGGGCGATAATCTCCGCCTTCGCTTCAACGAACCTATTGCCGGTAACTACCTCGACGAGGACAACAACTTCCAACTTGTCGGCTATACCAACGAGACCGGTATCACCACCAACGCCTCCGTCCATTTCGACGGCACCCCCAACTCGTATGCTGCTACCCAAGTAAGTAGAACATTAGAAGCACGCTCGTATACAATAGATATGGTTGTTAAACCAACAACGCCTACAAGTGAATGTGTGTTCTTCGAACATGGACTTGAACGCGAAGGAGTAGTGTTCGGCAAGACAGCCGACGACCGTTTGTATCTGCAGTTTGGTACATATACGATTGTCTCCCAACCATTGCCAAAACCGATGACTGACTTTACAAGGGTTATTGCTACATACAACTATAGCAATAATACCCTGCGCTTCTATGCAGGAACATTAGACATAACCGATTCTGTGGCAAGACCGGTCCCGGATATTCCATACACACTGAACGCTCCACTCATGTTCGGACGCGGCATGGACGGAAACATGCTCGAAGTGCGACTCTGGACTAAGCCGCTCACTCAAGAAGAAATATCCGCAACTAACATGCGTTATCTCACCGGCTTCGAGCAGGAACTGGTAGCATATTATCCGATGAACGAAGCCGCAGGCAACACCGTCAGCGATAAGGCTACCGGTGCTACCCTGACTTTGCACGGCACTTCATGGAACCTGCCTAAAGGCATATCGCTCGCGCTCAAGAACGGCGAGAGAGTAGCACTTGCACATAACAAGCTCTCGCGTTCGGCAGTATATGACGCCACCTATATGCTCTGGTTCCGTCCAACGAGCACCGGTGGCACTATCTTCACGGCTGGCGACAAACACTTCACACTTGCCGACAGCCAACTGCAATGGCAACTAAACGACAGCACCTCCTATCCGTTAGGCACTGTCAACACCGACGAGTGGCACCACCTCGTGCTGGCTATCAACCATACCTACAACAATGTGGCTCTATATGTCGATGGCAAAATGAAGGCTTCATATTCTGCCACACAAATGACAGGTATGACGGGCGATATGTTCTTCGGCGGCGATGGCTTCGAGGGTAATATCGATGAGTTCGTCGTCTTCGAACAAGCCCTGCCTAAGACCCTTATTGAGGATTATGGCAACCGCACGCCGGCAGGCGACGAGATGGGACTCATGGCATATCTGCCTTTTGAACAACTAAAGCAGAACGACAACGGCGTTCTCGAACTCGTCTTCTCCGTCAACGACCAGCGCCAGTTCCGCGATGTATACGGCAACGTGGTGGACAAGGCCGTACCGCTGCTGGACGAAGATCAGCCATACATGGCTGATATCAGTTCTCATGCCGACAAAACCATCTTCGCCCCCGTAACCGGCTTAGGTCTGCTCACTAAACTCAACTTCGACTGGGCTTTCAACCAAGACGAGCTGCTCATCAACCTCAAGATGGCAGACTACGAAATCAACAAGCAGACACTCTACATCACCGTGCGCGATGTAGAAGACCTCAACGGCAACCCTATGCCGTCGCCTGTCATGTGGACAGCCTACGTTGACCGCAACGCCCTCAAATGGGACTACCGACAAGTGGAGTTCAGCCATGAGTACAACAGCACCTACGATGACACGAATCATATGGATATCTCCTTCACCAACCATAGCGGACGGCGCCACCAATACACTATCGAGTCACTGCCTGCATGGCTTACTGTGGACGAGACGTCAGGCTCGATTGCTCCAACCGAATTTAAGCAGCAGCGCTTTTTCTTCGACATCTCAATGCCTGTCGGGAAATATACCGACCTCGTCTATCTCACCGACGAGAACGGACTCACCGAGCCGCTCCGTGTCAACTATGAGGTGCAAGCTAAATGCCCATGGGATGAACCGTCAACAACCGACTATCCACTCAACATGTCTGTTTGCGGACAAGTGCAACTCGATGGTGAGATACTCACCAACCCTAACGACAAGGTCATTGCCCTCTATCGCAATGAGTGCGTCGGTATGGCAAATGTCGACTTCGATAACCTCACCAATCGCTCGCGTGTCTTCCTCACCGTCTATGGCAACGAGCAGATGAACAAGAAAGCTATCCGCTTCCAGCTCTGGCAAGCGTCCACAGGTAAGGTGCTGACCCTGACTCCTTCGGTTGACATCACTTTCGCTCATGGTGCTGTCTATGGTTGCGGTAACGAACAGCTTGTTATCTTCACAGCCGGAGGAGGCGAGGAGCAGAACATAACCCTGCAGCCCGGTTGGAACTGGACCTCGTTCAATATCGGCGTCTATGCCAATCAGACCGGCGTCATCAATAACGTCATGACTGCTTCCCAACCATGGACAGAAGGCGACCTCATCAAGAACCCCGTTACACGCAACTTCTGCGTATATAGCGATTCACTTGGCAGATTTGTCGGCTCGCTCTACCATTTCCGCTATATCTACAGCCACATGGTATATAGCGCAAACAAAAACATTATGCGTGTCAGCGGTAGGATTCTGCCTGCAGATTCGATGCGTGTTACGCTGCGCGGCAAAGGTCAGTGGAGCCCTCTACCATGCCTCTTCTCAGAATCAACATCTATATCGGAGGCTCTTGCCGACTACTTTGACAATGCTACTGCAGGCGACATGGTTAAGTCTCACGACAGATTTGCATACTTCTCAGAAGACAAGAAATGGGAAGGTAACCTTACTGCTTTGCGTCCGGGTGAAGGCTATTTCTTCCGCCGAACGGGTGAAGGCGATGTGGTAATTAATTTCTACGACAAGAACAGACCAAACAAAGGTAACTCGGTTTCCCGGAAAAACTATATGCCTGCATACAGTGATACGGAAACGGCTGTATTCCACAATCCTAATGCAGCTACTAACATGACGATGATAGCCACGATTGAGCATCAGTCATATAAGGAGGAGGACACTTCAATACGTGTTTATGCAGATGGTGAACTTGCGGCAGTCGCTCAACCGCAGCAGATTGATGGTGAGACATATTATTTCCTCACGATTCAATCTGACAATATGGATGCACAACTCCGCTTTGAGACGGAAGACGGCAGAGAACTCAGACTGTTGGACGACAATACTTTGCAGATAATCAGCCTTAGAAACTGCCCTGATACTCACTATGGTTCGCTTCGGTCACCGGCACGATTGGTAGCTACCGATGAGCCGACAGACCGGGTCTATAAGATTATAGAAGATGACCATGTGATTATTATTCGTCAAGGTGAACGCTATGACGCCACAGGAAAGAAATTGAATAAATAGACTGAGCGCAAAAAAGTAGAATTATTTAATCTACCCAGAAAGCGGCATCGGTGCACCGATGCCGCTGTTGTTGTGGCGTTAGTGGAGTTGTAATGTGTCGGAGAATATGCTCCGCATGGGGCGTGCGTATTTCTCTTCCCCAAATGTCAGATTGGCGATGAGAGCCGAAAGTCATAGTGTCTGCATCTTCTATCAGTTGGCGCTGCTTTTGAACGAGCAGTGCATATTGTTATGCGAAGACACAATGATTTTTGTGAATGGCAAAATGTATTATAATATTGAGGGTGGATATTCCGCAAAATGGCGGAATGGAAAACCGGTAAAATGAATTATATTTGCAGCGCTAAATGGTTACAGGTTACTGGTTACAGGTTACAGGTTGCGGGTATGTTGGCCTGATGGTATAATGACGGTATAATGGAATTAGTGAATATAGTCAGTGAATATATTTAGGGAAGATGTGAAGCATAAAGGGTAAGTAAGAAGTTAAATAGACGTAAAAAGGGTGGTATAATGTTAAAATGTATAAAACAAGGTATGGGGTTCCAGACAGGAAAAATACTGATTTATGGACATAGATTCAGTGACAAAATGTCACTTAAAACTGACAAAATGTCAGTGACAAAATGTCATGACACCTTATTTATAAATATATATAATATAATAATAAAATAGATGCTTTTATAATTTCATTACTGTGATGCCGAAATCTGAAATTTAGAATTATTGGAATGTTAAAACTTTTAATGTTTGCGGGATTGCCAAAATCCCGTTCAGTGATAAGAAATGAATGTGCTGATATTGACAAGAAGACTTTGCCCATATTTGAGAAAGTATTTGCAGAAGGTGTTGTGCGATTGAAAATAAATGCGTAATTTTGCACACTACAAAAGTATGACCCGAATATAGTCAGGGTGCAGTACAGAACCACGGAATAATTCTAACAAAAACATATAAATTCATGTTGACAAACTCACTTTCTCCCCGTCACATCGGCCTATCTCAATCAGACAAGGCCCAAATGGCAGAAGCGCTTGGTGTAAAATCAGTTGATGAACTTATCAATCAGGTTATTCCTGCCCAGATACGTCTGAAGCAGGACTTGCAGTTGGACGAAGCGGTATCAGAGCAGCAGCATTTGCGTGATATGAACTCATTGGCAAGCCGCAATGAACTGTGGAAGACGTATATAGGTCGCGGTTGGTACGATACAGCCATGCCGGCTGTGATTCAGCGTAACGTGCTTGAAAACCCTGTATGGTACACCTCTTACACCCCGTATCAGGCGGAAGTGAGTCAGGGCCGACTGGAGGCGTTGTTTGTCTTTCAGACAATGATAAGCGACCTGACGGGGCTTCCTCTCGCCAACTGCTCACTGCTTGACGAGGCTACGGCCGCAGCGGAGGCGGTGACGATGATGCGCAACCTGCGTACGCGTGAGCAAGTGAAACAAGGGGTTCAGAAAGTGCTGGTGGACAAGAACCTCTTCCCCAACACATTGTCAGTGCTCCGCACGAGAGCAGCAGGGCAGGGTATAGAACTGGTTGTGGATGATGCGGCAAATATAGATAAGTTGACGACTTCTGCACAGTATTTTGGCATAGTACTGCAGTATCCGAATGCAGACGGCAGTGTGGAAGATTACAGCTATATAGTCGAGAAGGCGCATGAGTGCGGTATGCATGTGACCGTAATAGCAGACCTGATGGCTCTGGCACTGCTGAAGAGTCCGGGTTCGTGGGGGGCAGACATCGTCTGCGGTACAGCCCAGCGTTTCGGTCTGCCTATGGGTTTTGGCGGTCCTACTGCCGGATATATGTCAACCCGTGACGAGTTCAAGCGCGATATGCCTGGCAGAATCATCGGCCTGAGTAAAGACGCTTATGGCAAGCCTGCTTATCGTTTGGCACTACAGACGCGTGAGCAACATATAAAGCGCGAGAAAGCCACTTCCAATATTTGCACGGCAGAAGCTTTGTCAGCAATGATGGCGGGGTTCTATGCCGTGTATCACGGTGCAGAAGGCATACGAAAGATAGCGGAGAATATCCACCACAAGGCAGCCTATCTGAACGAGATGCTGCAAGCATACGGATATAAGCAACTCAATTCCGTGTTTTTCGACACGCTGAAGATAGTTCTTCCAGACGATATGACACCTGAGTCGTTGAAGAGTCAGGCAGAGGAGCTTCAGATTAACCTCTATTATGCGGAGGACGGCACAGTCTCGCTGAGCATCAACGAGACCACCGACGTGGAAGACATGAATATGCTGATCGAGTTGTTTGCCGAAGCGCAATATGACCTTGCCCAGTTTGAAGACTCGGAAGATGCATTCAACGACATCTGGGCACTTGACGAAAGCCAGGTGCGTGAAGTGGATTATCTGCAGGAAGATGTATTCCGCCTGTATCATACCGAGACAGAGATGATGCGCTATCTGAAGCGTCTGGAGAGGAAAGACATCTCGCTCACTCACTCGATGATACCACTCGGCTCCTGCACTATGAAACTCAATCCGGCATCGGCCATGATACCAATCACGATGCTTGGCTTTACCGGCATTCATCCGATGGTGCCGGAGGAGCAGGCGAGAGGCTACAAGGAACTGCTTGAGGAGCTGGAGCACCAACTATGCGTCATCACAGGTCTTGCCGCTTGCAACCTGCAGCCCACATCCGGCGCGGCAGGAGAATATACGGGTCTGGTGACGATACGCGAGTATTTGAGGCGAAACTCGGGGACCGAGCGACAGAAACTGCTGATACCCGCTTCGGCTCATGGCACCAATCCGGCATCGTGTGCTCAGGCTGGTTTTGTGCCGGTGATAGTGAAATGTGACGAGTTTGGCAATACCGATATTGAGGATTGGCGTCAGAAAGCCGAAGAGTGCGGCGATACACTGGCAGGCTGTATGATAACATATCCTTCGACTCACGGAATCTTTGAGACAGCCATACGCGAGATGTGCGACATCATACACGAGAACGGAGGACTGGTCTATATGGACGGTGCCAACATGAATGCGCAGATAGGTTACACCAATCCGGGAGAGATAGGAGCCGACGTGTGCCATCTGAATCTGCATAAGTCGTTTGCTTCGCCTCATGGCGGAGGCGGTCCCGGTGTAGGCGCTATATGTGCCAACGAGAAGCTGAAAGACTGTATGCCTACGGATGATTTGAACAGAGTGTCGTCAGCCCTTTACGGCAATGCCAATATGGCTCTGATATCGTATGGCTATATCCGCATGATGGGTACAGAAGGTCTGAAAGAGGCGACAGCAGCAGCCATACTCTCGGCTAACTATATGGCAGAGAAACTGCGCGGCGCATACGGAATAGTATATACGGGCCAGAATGGCAGAGTAGGGCACGAACTTATACTGGACTGCCGTCAGTTCCACCAGGCCGGAGTGACAGAAGGCGATATAGCCAAACGTCTGATGGACTTCGGTTATCATGCTCCGACACTCTCATTCCCCGTGCATGGCACACTGATGATAGAGCCGACAGAGAGCGAAAGCAAGGCTGAATTGGACCGCTTCATCGAGGTGATGCTTATCATACGCGAGGAGATAGAAGAGATAATTACAGGTAAGGCTGACAAGCAGGACAATGTACTGCTGAATGCTCCCCATGCGGAATACGAAGTGACCGCCGACGAGTGGAATCACGCATATTCGCGCAAGAAAGCGGCATATCCTGCCGAGTGGTTGCACGAGAACAAATTCTGGTTGCCGGTAGCACGTGTGGATAACGGCTGGGGAGACAGAAATTTAGTAGCACGTTTTTGATAATATATTAACTATTAGCTCGAAATATCCATGTCCAGACAGATGTCAGACGTAAAGTCTCATATAGACAGAGTCACCAAGCAAAGACCATTCGTACTAACGAAGGAGTTTATATTGATAGCATTGGGACTTATTCCTTACGGCATTGCTATCAACCGGCTTCTTGTCCCCCACAATATTGTCAGTGGCGGACTGACAGGTTTGTGCGAAATTATTTATTTTGCTACCAATACGTACATACCCATATGGCTTTCTACACTGGCCATCAACTCAGTATTGCTGTTGATAGCGTGGAGAATAGTGGGTTGGCGTTTTTGTCTGCGTACGCTGTACGGAGTACTGTGGCTTTCCATTTGGCTTAAGGTTATTCCGATGGCAGAGCAGCCTGATATAAGCGACCCCTTTATGGCAGTGGTGATAGGCGGTTTGTTGTGCGGAGTGGGTCTGGGAATATTGTTCCTGAACAATGGCAGCAGCGGAGGCACAGACATAGTGGCAACGATAGTTAACAAATACCGGCATGTGTCGATGGGGCGTGTGTTGTTCTATTGTGACCTTGTGATAATCAGCAGTGCGTATTTTCTTCCCAATGTGCACAGCGTAGAAAAACTGATGTTCGGTTTGTGCTTCACTTTCATGTGCTCAACGGCTGTAGACTGGATTATGCGCCAGTTGCGTCAGTCTGTCCAGTTCTTTATCTTCTCGAGCAAGTATGCAGAGATAGCCGATGCTATCAATACCAAGATTCCCCGCGGAGTCACGATTCTTGACGGTGAAGGCTGGTACAGCAAGCAGCCCATGCACGTTATCACAGTGCTTGCAAAGAAAAACGAGTCGAACCGCATATTCCGGCTTGTGCATGAGATAGATCCCAATGCCTTTGTTTCGCAGTCGGAAACGATAGGTGTGTTCGGTCAAGGTTTTGACCCGATAGAGAAGTAGGGTTGAAGGGGGGGGATACGTTTGTAAAGTTTGTAGAGTTTGTAAAGTTTGTAGAGTTTGTAGAGTTTGTAGAGTTTGTAAAGTTTGTAAAGTTCGTAAAGTTTGTAGAGTTCGTAAAGTTTGTAGAGTTTGCTCTCAAACTTTCCGGATAATGGTCAGTCCGTCGCGTATGGGGAGAATGACTTTCTCTACGCGGCGGTCTTCTTTTATCATATCGTTGAAGCGGCGCAGACCTTGTGTCTGTTTGTCTTTGTCGTATTGTGCCTCAATGATATGTCCGTCCCAGAGTGTGTTATCTGCCAAGATGAATCCCCCCTTATTCAAAAGGGGGAAGACGAGGTTGTAATACTCAACGTATTCCCGCTTGTCGGCATCAATGAAGACGAGGTCATAGCGCTCACTTACAAGAGCAGAGTCGCTGCCAAGCAGTTCGATGGCGTCACCGATATGAAGAATTATTTTCCCGGACAATGGTGATAGATTGAAATTGTGGCGAATAGTGTCCTCGAGTTCGTCATTATGCTCAATGGTATGCAGTATGCCGTCATCGCTCAGACCTTCTGCCAGACACAGGGCTGAATAACCGGTGAAGGTGCCGAGTTCGAGTATCCGTTTCGGCCGAATCATCTTTGAGAGCATACTGAGCAATCTGCCTTGCACGTGGCCGGAGAGCATGTGCGGGTTGAGTTGATAGACATTGGTGTCGTGTGTGATTTGTCTCAGAGCTTCCGACTCGGCGCTGCTATGTTGCTCTATATATTCTTCGATAGTCATGGCGTGTGTTGTTGACTGAATAGATTTCATTGTGTTCTATAGCGCAAAAGTAAGCATTAAATCTGATATTTTAGTGCTGAGTACAAATAAAACTGCCTGAATCTGACAAAATGTTATTATTTTTGCTATTTTTCTTTATAAGAGTTGTGTATATGCTTTATTTTGTGTAACTTTGTCGGCAAAATGTATAACATTATTAATTTTAGTTAAAACTATGGAGAAGATTGACGAACTTGATCGCAAAATCTTAAAAATTATCACCCAAAATGCTCGTATTCCTTTCAAAGACGTGGCAGAACAATGTGGTGTAAGTCGTGCTGCCGTACATCAGCGTGTTCAGAGAATGTATGATTTGGGTGTAATTACCGGCTCGGGATATCTGGTGAATCCGAAGTCGCTCGGCTATCATCTGTGTGCTTATGTAGGAGTGATACTTGAAAAAGGCAATATGTACAACAGCGCTGTTGCCGAGATAGAGAAGATTCCTGAAGTAGTCGAGAGTCACTATACTTTGGGTTCGTATTCTATACTGATAAAACTATATGCGCGTGATGATATACATCTGATGAGTCTGCTGAGCAAACTGCAAGAGATACCCGGCATTGCCCAGACAGAAACTCTTACAGCTCTTGACCAACGCATCAAACGCTCGTTACCAATCGAATGATTACCGTATATCGGTTACCTGTTACTGATAACCGGTAACCGGAATTTGAATATTGAAAATTGAATAAATGGAGACCGTACTTAGTGGCATCCGTCCTACCGGAAACTTGCACCTTGGAAACTACTTCGGCGCAGTGAAGAGTTTTGTGAAGATGCAGGATGAATACAACTGCTATTTTTTCATTGCAGACTGGCATAGTCTGACCACTCACCCCAAGCCGGAGAACATACGTCAATCTACCCGTACTATACTTGCAGAATACCTGGCTTGCGGTATCGACCCCGAGAAAGCCGCAATATATGTGCAATCAGATTTGAAGCAGGTTCTTGAACTATATCTGTATTTCAACATGAATGCATATCTTGGCGAATTGGAGCGCGTTACCTCTTTCAAAGAGAAAGTGAGAAAACAACCGGACAATGTGAATGCAGGCCTCTTGACTTATCCTACGCTTATGGCTGCCGACATATTGATTCATCGTGCCGACAAGGTGCCTGTAGGAAAAGACCAGGAGCAGAATATGGAGATGGCACGACTGTTTGCCCGCCGCTTCAACCGTATATACGAAGTGGAGTACTTCAAAGAGCCGGAGTCGTTCCACTTCAACCACAAAGCCGTGAAAGTGCCCGGTCTGGACGGCTCGGGAAAGATGGGCAAATCGGAAGGAAACGCTATATATCTGGTTGACGATGAGAAGACAATACAGAAGAAAGTGATGCGGGCTGTGACAGACTCGGGTCCCACCGTTCCCAATCAGGAGAAGCCTGACCCGATACAGAATCTGTTCACTCTTATGGAACTTGTTTCGACTCCGGATACATACAACTATTTCAACGACAAATACAATGCCTGCGAGATACGCTATGGTGACATGAAGAAGCAGTTGGCACAAGACATCAATGCATTCTGTGCACCGATACGCGAGCGCATCCTGGCAATACAGGGCGACGATGATTATCTGCTGAAAGTGGCCAAACTGGGAGCAGAGAAAGCCGAGGCAAGTGCAGAGAAGACTCTGCGCGAAGTGCGTCAGATAATAGGTTTCAGAGTATAATACTGTTATGAAGAAAGTTGTTTTACTGATTCTGTTGTGTGCGCTGACTTGTGTCAATTCTGTTGCCTGGGATGCCTTGGGACACAGGGTGATTGCAGAGTTGGCATACAACCAACTGACGAAGAAAGCTCGCAAACAGGTTGACGAAGTGCTTGGCAAGCGCGGTATGATATATACTGCTTCGTGGGCGGACGAGATAAAGTCGGACACCATATATAAGAAGTCGCATATCACACACTATCAAAACTTGCGCGACGGGATGACGCCCGAAGACATAGAGTATCTGTGGCTTAACAACAAGTCGGAAGGTCTGCATGCTTTCTATGCTATTGACAGTCTGGTCAATCTGCTCCGGCATGACAAGAAGAACGAGGATGCGCTGAAGTTTACGGTGCACATCATGGGCGACCTGTTTCAGCCGATGCATCTTGGCAGACCCGAAGACAAGGGAGGCAACAGAATTCAGATGCGCTGGTTCGGTCACGGCACCAATCTGCATGCAGTGTGGGACAGATGGCTGATAGACTATACTCAGATGTCACAGACGGAGTTTGTCCGCTATCTCGAGGACAAATACTCTGACAGCAAGAAGCAGATAGAGCAACTGAGTATGCTGGAGTGCATCATGCTCACATACGAGCGTCAGAAAGCAGTCTATCAGTATCAGGAGCGCGGAGACAACTCCAACTACCACTATGCATACCAGTTCCGCCCGATGCTTGACATATGTCTGTATTCATCAAGTGTGAAATTGGCACAACTTTTGAATGAGATATATAAATAGTTTAAAGTTTAAAGTTTAAAGTTTAGAGAAGTTTATTAGTTCCAAGTTTCAAGTTCCAAGTTTCTTATCCCTTCGGGAACGATCGGCTGCGCTGTGCTTATCCTTACGGAACGATCTGCTGCGCTGTGCAAGTTCCAAGTTTCAAGTTTCAGGTTTCAAGTTTAAGTTGAGAGTTTTGAATGAAAAATAAGACGTTCATATTGTTTTTACTGCTGAGTGTGGCTACAGTGAATGTGGCTGACGACTTTGTTGATGATTTGTATTATCAACCTAAGAAAGATTTGCGTCAGAAACTGAGTAGCAACAAGCCGCTGAAGCCTTATTATAACAAAAACGTGAAAGAGATAATATTTCTTGACGATACAACTCAGAACCAACATCCTGACACAGTTCGTGCCATCATAAGATACACCGAACAAAAGCAATGAAGCGAACAATCGGAATATTATTAATGTCTTTGCTGCCAGTGCCATTCCTTACTGCACAGGACTTTGACAAACAGATACTTGCCGAGACCGACATACAAGGCACGGCCAGATATGTGTCGATGGCGGGAGCCTTTACCGCATTGGGAGGAGATGTGTCGGCAGCGGTGGACAATCCTGCGGCATTGGGTGTGTTCCGTCATGGAGAGCTGTCGCTGACCGGCGGGTTTTATTTCAGCCGGGTCAAGGCAACCGGACTTGTGGATGATGCCCGCCGCGTGAGTGTACCTCAGATAGCGTGGGTTATTCATTTCAACCACTCTGACAGGCAGAAGGGCATGCTACAGAGCAGTTTGATGCTTCAGTATCACAGACTAAAACAGTTTAACAGAAACAGTACGATGCAGGCAAGTGCTGCACCTGTTTCGCTCACAGACCTGATGGCTGACATGACTAATGGTCTTGATGAGAGTACTTTGAAGAGTGAGAATTGGGCAACAAACCCGGATATAGGGACTCTTTCAAAACTTGGATATGAGTTGTATCTAATCTACCCTGATACAGGTGATCCTAAGCAGTGGCACTCTGTTCTCAATGAAGGAGAGACGGTGAGCAATACGCTTCAACTGACGGAGCGGGGTAGTACGAACGAATATTCGCTTTCATGGGGAGGAAACATCAGCAACCGCGTGTATATAGGTCTGGGTGCCAACCTGCGTTCTGTCAGCTACAGCAGAGAAGCGGATTATACGGAGAATTTCTTCAAGGGAGGCACTTTCACCACTCATTCTTCAGTTGTGCAGAATGGATTCGGATTCGATGCTACGCTGGGCCTGATTGCGCGTCCGACAGACATGTTGCGTATAGGATTCTCATATCAGACTCCGGTGTGGATGACAATGAAGACTCGTTCGTCGGTACGTGGAAACAGCAATATTTATTCTGAGGCATCGTTTCCTGCAACAGACGACAGTTATACCGACAACTCATACCGTCTGCCTATGCGCCTGACTGCGGGTGCTGCTTTGCAATTCTCCAGAGGATTACTGTCGTTTGAATATGACTGGCAGCATCAGGCAAAGAATTCGATAGAAGATATTCACAGGTTTAAAGTAGGTGGTGAGGCGGTTGTCAGTAACAATGTATTCCTGAGGGCAGGGTATGCCTATCAGTCACCATTCCTGAAGAACGAGATTCTGTTTACTCCCGATGCAACCGACTGGCGTGCAGACACGGACTTCCGACAATTGCTTGGCATTCATTATGCCTCATTCGGAGTAGGTTTCCGCAACAGGTTTATTGTTGCAGAAGCTGCTTACCAGTTCGGGTATGACAAGAGTCGGCAGTATGCTTTCTCCCGTTATGCAAATAACACTTGGCAGAGTATGAGTTATGATACTTATACAATGACTCACCGCCTTGTCCTTACGCTCGCTTGGACTATGAGACGGTGAGTTGGTTAAGTGGTTACTGGTTACTGGTTACTGGTTACTGGTTACGGGTTACTGGTTACTGGAGCCTCGCAATTGTGCCGCAACCATCATCGTCCACCGGACGATAAATGGGTTACTGGTTACAGGTTACCGGTTACAGTTTCTTCAGTATTTCCATACATTGTTCCACTGTTTCAGCATCGTTTAGTTGTGAGTCGATCGGACACTGACCTGTCCAGTCTTTGTTCATAATCATCTCGACTTCTTCTTTGGCGCACACTTTTATTCCTTCTTTGTCAAGAAGCTCTTTTGCCGGAGTGCAGATGATGTTGGTATATACTTGTTTCACTCCTCCTGCTGCCATGATAGCGGCTGCTGCCTTGCCTATCAGTTTGTCGGCTACGACCGCTCCTTGCAGTCTTTCAGGGCTGTTCTGTATCAACTCCAGAAGATCCTTAACCCCATGATTGGTATGTTGGGTGGTGATACCTTTGTTGCGGACAAGCAGACTGAGACTGTTCTCGTTGAGCAGGCTGAGCATGTCTTCGCCGTCGATGCTTTTAATGGTATATGCTCTGCTGCCGAGTCCGATAGCGGCGGCGTGTTCAAGGATGTGAATGCCATGACGCGAGTTGATTCGTTTTATCAGAGCCTTGGCGTCATCGCCCTTCTTTGAGGGATAGTTGAACACAAGGTCAACGCATGCCTGGTCGAGAGCCACAGGGTCGGTGGAAGCGAGTATCCCGATGTCAGCCATCTCGGGTTTGGCAGGGTGGGAGTCGCAGTCGCAATCAATCGATAGGTTGTTGACAACATTGATGTAGACAATGCGTTCTCCATTGCCGAAATACATGTGAACAGCCTGTGCGGCAGCGGCCATCGACTCAAGGAATCCGTCTTGGTTGCCGGTGTGAAGCCAGCATAGATTGACATCTTCCGTTACACCTGCAGAGTGAATATATGCCTTGCCTTGGGCGGAAGCCACACCTATCGACTGGTTTTTCAGCACTCCGCCGAAACCACCCATGGCATGACCCTTGAAGTGGGCAAGATTGATCATGAAGTTGTAGTTCTTCATGTGTGTGCCGACGCGGTCGTATTTAATCCACGTAGTGTCTTTTACGGGAATGCGGAAGTCGCCTTCTTCGTCCATCAGGTCAACCGGAGCAATGTCGAGAAAACCGTGGTCACGGATTGTCTGCCAGTGCTCTTCGGTGGAATTGCGTTTGCCCGGATAGGCGGTATTACATTCAACGATGGTGCCATCAACCGAACTTACCAATTGCTGAATAAGTCTGGGTTGCAGAAAGTTGTGTCCTCCTGCTTCGCCGGTGGAGATTTTCACTGCTACTTTGCCTTCCGGCTTTACATTGAGTGCCTCATAGATTCTTACAAGTGAAGCTGGCGAAATCTCTTGAGTCATATAGACTACGGATGTGTCGGTAGATTGCATAGTGTACGCTGGTGATTGTTGATTAGTGGAATTGTTTCTTGTGCATGCAGCCAATGCCATTAGCATTGCTGCTGCGATAATCAGTTTGTGTTTCATATTCTTTTGGGTTTATATATCTTATTCTGAATCTTTTCTCATCAGAATTTCCATTCGAGTCCGCCAATGATGGTGGTCTTAGGCAGCGGGAAACCGAGGTTGATTTCGTACTCTTGTGCCAGAAGGTTCTCTGCACGCAATTGTGCCCACAGCCCTTTCCATATCCTGTATGATGCATGGGCATTCCACAGAACGAAGTCTTCTTTCAGCGGGTTTTCTCCCACTTGTTTGTACAGTCCGAAAATGGCTTGTATGGAAGTGCCCACTGCGAACCTCTCGTGGTGGTAGTTGAGTGAGAGATTGAGTTTGTGCTCGGGAGCCGCAATGGTGGGAAATTTCATGAAGAGATAGCTGTAGTTGGCATTGAGATTAAGGCCTTTGACTATCTCTACCATGAATTCTGCTTCTGCTCCTGCATTCTTCATCTCGCCTGTGTTGACGTTCTTGGGAGAGCCGTCTATCATACGTGTCTCTATGTTGTTCTGTGCGTGAAGATAGAATGCATTCAGACCGAGAGTGATGTTGTTCTCGGAAAAATGCTGACGATAGGAGAACTCGTAGTTCCACATGCTGACGGCCTTAAGTTCTGCATTCTGCGGTTTGTACATATACATCTCGCGAATGGTGGGATTGCGGAAGCCGCGACTGGCAAGCAGCTTGAGTTGTATGTCGTATGGCAACATGAACGAGAAGCCTCCTTGAGGGGCATATTCAAAGCCGCAGCGCGAATGCCAGTCAAAACGCACGCCTGCGTCAAGAGAAAACCAGGAAGTGACACGCTGGCGGAAATCGAAGTATGCTGCCAATTCGTATTCTTTCTTGTTGGCTAAGTCAGTCTGAGTGCCATCGGCAATAGCCTGATTCCACGCATGACCTCCGAAGTGCTGATAGTCGAAACCGAAAGTGGTGTTGTTGCCACGGAAGAACTTGACTGTCTCATAGGCCGATACGCCCATCATGAAGTCTTTGTGGTGATATTCGGTCAGGGGTGCGACGGCTTCTGCCTGATGTCCTTCGTTGATGTGGTGGTTGCCGCCGTTGTAATATACGCGTATGGCACCATTGACCTTGTCATAGTTGTTTACAAGAGAGAGTGCAGCCATGCCACGTGTTATCTTGAAGTCGCTTTCAAGGATAGGAGCCGTAACTGTGCCGGGGTTCTGCGAGTTGAAATACACATAGTTGCCGGTCAGGTTGACTGACCAGTTCGGCGTGAAGTCGTATCCGAGACGGACAAAAGCATTGGTCTCGCTGAAGCGCATGTTGTCGCGATGACCATTGGTGCGAGAGTAGTTAGCGCCTATTGCAGTGCTGAATTTCCCTTTGCGGAACTCTGTGCCCAGACCGGCATCGAGAGTGTAGTAGCTGCCTCCGCGCAGATGCACATTGCTCATGAGGGTATCTTTCCGCAGGTTGCGGGTAGTGATGTTTATCACGCCACCCATCGCATTGCTGCCATACAACATCGTTCCGGGTCCGCGCACTACTTCCACGCGCTCTGCCATGTAAGTCTGGTAAGCGTCACTGATAGGGTGACCGTACAGGCCGGCATACTGGGGCAGGCCATCGATAAGCACAAGCACGTCGGTGTTGGGACTGCTGCCTATACCGCGAATCTTTATTCCGCCTGAACCGCCTGTGCTGACGCCATAGCCCAGCACTCCGCGGGAAGTGACAAACATACCCGGCACTTGTTCTATCAGGGTGGGGAGTATGTTGGGAGTATGAGTCTCATTGAGTTTTTCTTCTGTTACTATGTTGACAGTGAGCGGCAACAGACGGCTGTCTTCCATGGTGCGGGTGCCGGTGGCAACAACCTCTTCTATGGTCTTGCTTACAACACTGTCAGCCTGTATGCGATCTTGCTGACCATATAATATTATACTGAACGAAACCAGTATGAGAACTGAACAGAGGCTTCTTTTCATTTTAATATTTTTTTTGTGCAAAGGTACAATATTTATATATAATATACAAGTATATTTTGTAAATCATAATATAAGGGGATTTCTGTTCCTTTATCTGTTTTTGATATTGTCATATTCAAATATTTGTACTAACTTTGCATGCACAAACATAGACAGAAATCTTATGAAAGTATTACTTATTAACGGCAGTCCTCGAAAGAGCGGCAATACAAGTGTTGCTCTTGAAGAAGTGGCAAAGACTCTCCGGCAGGAAGGAGTGGAGACCGAGATTGTATGGATAGGCAATAAGCCTGTCAGAGGATGCATAGCATGCGGCAGATGCAAGACAGGTGAGAAATATGCAGATGGTCATGTGGGTTGCGTCTTCAATGATGATATCTGTAACCGCATAGCGGAGAAATATCAGGAGGCAGACGGTTTCGTATTCGGGTCACCGGTGTACTATGGCCAGCCTAACGGTGCTCTGCTGAGCATAATGCAACGCTCGTTTTTTAGCAACGGGGCTGCAGTGCAGAACAAACCTGCAGCAGTGGTTGCGATATGTCGTAGGGGAGGGGCTACAGCGGCTTTCCAGTGCATGAATATGCCGTTGCAGATGATGAATATGCCTGTAGTAAGTTCGCAGTATTGGAATATTGCCTATGGCAGGGAAGAAGGTCAGGCGGCATTGGACAAAGAAGGCATGCAGACCATGAGAACGCTGGCGCACAACATGGCATGGATGCTGCGGGGACTTAAGGCAGAGAATGCACCTGCAGTGCCGGAAAGAGAAGAGTGGCAACCGATGAATTTCATTAGATAACGCTCAAACTCTACAAACTTTACAAACTCAACAAACTTTACAAACTTTACAAACATATCAAACTTTACAAACATAACAAAACTTCTCAAACTTATGAAACATCTCCTTTACACGGCAGCACTGCTGATAGTTATGGCAGGATGCACCAAACAGCAGAACACAAACAACATTAATACTAATAACAATATGAAACAGCAGATAACAGAAGTTGCAGGACGCAAGAACTTCGGCAGCAAACATCCGGTTATTACTCCGTTGCCATGCATTATGATTGCTACATGGGACGAGCAGAAGAACCCTGACGTAATGATGGCAGCGTGGGGCGGTCAGTGCGACATGAATCAGATTCAGTTTGAACTCTCGGCGCACAAGACTACAGACAACATCCGTCTTAACAAGGCTTTCACAATCAGTTTCGCAGACAAAAACACTGTGGTGGAGAGCGACTATTTTGGTACTGTCAGTGCTAACAAAGTGCCCGACAAGGTGGCTCATGCAGGATTTACTGTTACTCCTTCACCCAATGTCAATGCACCTATTATCAATGAATACCCTCTGACGCTGGAGTGCGTTGCAGTGGAGATTCAGGAGAACGAAGACGGGGGAGCAAGAGTCATTGGTCAGGTGGTCAACTGGAGTGCGGACGAGAAGATTCTTACCGAGGACGGCACTATTGATATAATGAAACTGCAACCTATTATATATAACTCTGCCAACAATACCTATCATGTGGTAGGTGAAGAGGTCGGCAAAGCATGGGGTAGCGGAAAAGTGCTGATTAAATAAGAGCACATCATAAATAATACATCTTTCATACAACTGTCGGTATCCTGCTCCCGTAGAATACCGACAGTTTATATATAACCTATCAACCTACCAACACAAAAAAAAGGAGGCTGCAAGTACTTTCTCAGAGAAAACTCCTAATAAATAGGATTTGAGGTTTTACCGGCTTTTGTAATCTGCCCGATCAGTTGCCTGATAGCAGCACGCCATTGGCCGGCAAATTGCCCCGGGATAAATTGTGTGTTGAGTTTTCCGGTTCTCGACTTGAAGCCTCCAGTATGTCTGTATAGTGGTAGTTCGCTTACTAACCACAATGCAAAGTTAGGTTTTTCCGGCAGAATAAGCAACAATTGCAAGCAGAATAAGTACAACTATCAACTTTTTCCATAAAAATGCCGCTAAGATTTGAGCATATAAAAATAAAGTAGTATCTTTGCACGCTATTTGGGCAAATCCGAAGGAACGATAAACTTTCAAACCAAACAAGCTTTACAAACTTGTCAAACTTAATAATTGTAAACTAATAAAACTAAATATTATGGCAAAAGAAGTTAAAAAAGAAGAGGCTACTGAAGTACAGGAAGTCATTTCTACTACAGGTCAATGGATTATCCGTAACCAAAACATTCTTATGTGGTGCCTTGTCGGCATATTGGCTGTTATTGTGGGCATCATGATGTTCAATAACTACTATCTTAAACCCAAATCCGCTGAGGCAAGCGACGAGATAGCTAAGGCTGTGGTCTATTTCGCTCAGGACAATTACGAGACCGCACTCAATGGTGATGAGGCTGACTGCATCGGTTTTGAGGCTATTGCAGACAAGTACAGCATCACTCGCCCGGGCAAGCTGGCTGCTCTGTATGCAGGTATCTGCTACTATAACACCGGTGACTACGAGCAAGCTGTCAAATACCTGAAGAAGTACAGTGCTGACGACCTCAACGTGGCTCCTGCTGCTGCAATGAAACTCGGTGACGCTTATGCTCAACTCGATGAGACTGAGAAAGCAGCCAAGGCTTTCCTCAAGGCTGCCAAGTCAGGCAATGAGGTTATCGCTCCTATCGCACTCAAGAAAGCAGGTGTGGCATATATGAGTCTTGACAACAAGAAAGCTGCAAAGAAGGCTTTCACCGAGATCAAGGAGAAGTATCCTCAATCGTCAGAGGCACAGGATATTGACAAATTCATTTCTCTTGTGGAGAAATAAAGTTTCAGGTTTCAAGTATCAACATGGCTACTGCATTGCATAATCTGTCTGAGTTTGACCCGCAACAACTGCCTTCCGCTGACGTGCTGAAAAAGCAGGCTTACTCTATTGTTGTCGCAGACTGGAACAGTGATGTGACCTATCCGATGATGGAAGGGGCTGTGAAGACTCTCTTGGATGCAGGTGTGCGTGCTGAGAATATTGAGATTACTCATGTACCCGGAACTGTGGAACTGACGTATGCTGCAGCACGATATGTTGACAGGTTCAGAGGATTATCCGGAGAATTTGATGCACATATTAACCATTCAGTGCGATCGAACAAGACACAGAGTAGCTACAGAGTGAGTGCAGTAATCGTGATTGGCTGCGTCATAAAGGGCGATACTCCGCATTTCGACTATGTGTGCCAGAGCGTGACCCAAGGTGTGGCATATCTGAATGCTATGGGCGATACACCTGTCATCTTCTCCGTCCTTACCACGCTTGACAAACAGCAAGCGCTGGACAGAGCAGGAGGCAGACTGGGCAACAAGGGTGTCGAAGGGGCATATACGGCTATGCGCATGGCAAACATCACACATGAGCAGAATCAGTATCTCGTGTCGGATAAGATAGAATAAACAGGCGAATGACAGGAAAACTGCTGCAAGGTGTTGCTCATGTCAGAATTTAGTAGTACTTTTGCAGGCGTTTTCGGGCGTGTTCCAGAGTGGCCAAATGGGGCAGACTGTAAATCTGCTGCGTAATCGCTTCGGTGGTTCGAATCCATCCGCGCCCACATACAATAAGAGACGAGTGACTGCTCGTCTCTTATTGGTAAGTCTGACAAGTTTGTTCGGTTTGGATAGTCTGTTCAGTCAGGTAAGTTCGCTATGGAAACTGAATGAACCAAACACGCTGAAAAAAACAAACATGTGAGTTGATGAGATGTGCAGGGCGGAGCTGGAAAAGGTGTCATTTTTTAAGATTCGTGCATAAATATGCAAGCAAGCGTCAAGCATACTCCAAGCAAAGTGTAAGCAATCTCTTCTCTCAGACAAAAATGCGTTTTTTTAAGATTCATGCATAAATATTGTATAATTATTCATTGCTGATATGAAAGTATATAAGTTTGGCGGTGCATCGGTCAAGAATGCAGCAGGAGTCAGGAATCTGGCTCAGATAGTTGCTCGTGAAAAGGGCGAGCTGGTAGTTGTAGTATCGGCAATGGGCAAGACTACAAACGCTTTGGAACGCTTGGTGTCGCTTTCGCTGAGTGGAGAAGAAGAGCTGATGTTGCGCCAGCTGAGCGATATCAGAGACTATCATTTCGGCATAGTGAGCGAATTGTTTCCCACAGGTCACACGTTTATAGAAAACAAACTGGAGGCAATGCTCGGGCAGATACTGGCGTGCTGCAAGGCTGCATTAGTGGAGAAACCTGAGTATGACGAGTTCTATGACAGCGTGGTGTCCTTTGGCGAACTGATGTCAACAAGGATAGTCTCGTATGTGCTTGACAGAGAAGGCACTCAGAATATCTGTCTTGATATGACAAAGTTGCTCGTGACGGACGACACCTATCGCGAAGCACGGCCTGAGATGAAGAAATCGCAGCATTCGCTCAAGAGCTTCATGGAAAGTAATCCTGCGAGAGTGTATGTGGCGCAAGGATTTATAGGAGGTACAGAGTCGGGCAGAAGAACGACACTGGGTAGGGAAGGAAGCGACTACAGTGCGGCATTGATAGCCAATATGCTGGATGCCGAATCGGTAACGATATGGAAAGATGTGCCCGGAATACTTAATGCAGACCCAAGACTGATAAACGAGACAACACTGATTCATGAGCTGACTTACTTCGATGCAGTGGAACTGGCATACAGTGGGGCGCAGGTGATACACCCGAAGACTATCAGACCTCTGGAAAACAAACATATACCGCTATATGTGAAACCGTTCATGAATCCGGAGGCTGAGGGAAGTGTGATAAAGGACACAACTGCAAGACCGATAGATGTGCCCGTGTTCATCTGGCGGAAGAATCAGGTATTGGTGACGCTGCGAGCTAAAGACTTCTCGTTTGTTCTGGAGGACAGCCTGAACAGATTGTTTGAAACAATATACCGCCACAGACTGAAAGTGTCAATGATACAGAGCAGTGCGATAACGGTGTCGGTATGTGTGGACAAGTCGCGATATCTGGAAGCAGCGCTGAAAGAACTCTCGGAAGACTACAGAGTGACATTCAACGAGGGGTTGTCGCTGCTTACAATACGCGGAACAACACCTGAGATCATTGCCCAACATACAGAAGGAAAGACCATACTGCTCTCGCAGACCACCAGACGGACCGCAAGATATGTCATTAAGGAATAGTGGTTACTGTTTTACTGGTTGCCGGTGACTGGTTAGTGGTAGATTGTGCAAGTAAATGTGGCAAAATATACTCTTTTTTAGTTTGCCTATTCGAGATTTTAGTTGTAACTTTGCGGTTGCGTTTGATAACGCAGTCTGTTGTGCGCAGGTATGTGAATAGAATATAGATAAATTAACAATACATTATATATATATTACGATATGAAACCTACATTATTTGTATTGGCTGCGGGAATGGGCAGTCGCTATGGTGGTCTGAAACAACTTGACGGTCTGGGACCCAACGGTGAGACCATAATGGACTATTCTGTTTATGACGCCTTGCGCGCCGGATTCGGTAAGATAGTTTTCGTGATAAGAGAGGACTTTGCCGAGGACTTCAAGAAGGTAGTGCTGAAGAAGTACGAGGACAAAGTGGAGTGCAAGGTATGCTTCCAGTCGATAGACAAAGTGCCTGCCTGGTTCACTGCTAATCCTGAAAGAAAGAAACCTTGGGGAACAAATCATGCAGTGCTGATGGGTAAAGAGGTTATTGACGAGCCTTTCGCAGTGATCAATGCGGATGACTTCTATGGCAAAGAGTCGTTTGAGGTGCTGGCTAAGTTCCTTAATTCAGTTGCAGGCAAGCAGAATGAGTACTGCATGGCTGGATACAGAATCGGCAATACCCTGTCAGAGAACGGAAGCGTAAACCGTGGTATATGCCAGACAGACGAGAACGGGTATCTGACAGATGTGGTAGAAGCAACCAATATAGAAGAGATAGGCGGCAAGATCACATATAAAGATGCAGAAGGTAAGGATGTCATACTGGAGCCTGACGTGCCAGTAAGTATGAATATGTGGGGATTTACTCCTGAGTATTTCCGGTATTCTGTCGAGGCATTTGACAAGTTCCTGAAGGAACACGGTCAGGAGTTGAAGTCAGAACTATATATTCCGACTGTGGTTAACGACCTGATAGTAGCCGGCAAGGTGACATGCAAAGTGCTTGACACACCCTCGAAGTGGTTCGGAGTGACCTATGCCCAGGACAGACCGTCAGTGGTGATGAAACTGAACGAACTTATCAAGAAAGGGGTATATCCGCAGAAACTCTTCTGAGAAGTTCGCTTAGTTTGATTAGTCAAATCTTTAAATCTATAAATTCATTGTTGATATGCGAGTATTAGTAACCGGTGGTACCGGATATATAGGTTCACATACAGTGGTCGAACTGATAGAAGCAGGGTTCGATGTGGTGATAGTTGACAATCTGTCGAACAGCAACGTAGGTGTGCTGAAAGGCATTGAGAAAATATGCGGAGTTCGTCCTCCGTTTGAGAATATCGACTGCAATGACTATCAGAATATGGACAAGCTGTTCCGGAAATATCAGGACATAGTGGCAGTTATACATTTCGCAGCCAGCAAGGCGGTCGGTGAGTCGGTGGAGAAACCGCTGATGTACTACAGAAACAATATAGGTTCGCTCATTACTCTGTTGGAGTTGATGAAGATACATGGTGTTCAGAACATAGTGTTCTCATCATCGTGCACAGTGTACGGCCAGCCCGATATTCTGCCTGTTGACGAGACGGCACCTATCAAACCCGCTCTCTCGCCCTACGGCAACACCAAGCAGATTAACGAAGAGATAATCCGTGACACTGCCCACTCTGACAGTAACCTGCATGCTATTTTGCTCAGATACTTCAACCCGATAGGTGCCCACCCATCTGCAGAGATAGGCGAACTGCCTAACGGAGTTCCCCAGAACCTGCTGCCATTTGTAACTCAGACTGCAGCAGGCCTGAGAAAAGAACTGAAAGTGTTTGGCGATGACTATAACACACCTGACGGCTCGTGCATCCGTGACTATATCAACGTGGTGGACCTCGCTAAGGCTCACGTGATAGCTGTGCGTCGAATGCTTGAGAAGAAAGCTACAGAGCAAGTGGAAGTGTTCAACCTTGGAACAGGCAGAGGACTGAGTGTGTTGGAGATACTGCGCACATTCATAAAGGTGACAGGAGTGAATGTTCCTTACCAGATTGTCGGCCGCCGAGAGGGAGACATAGAGAAAGTGTGGGCTAATCCTGACAAGGCCAACAACGTGCTTGGCTGGAAAGCTCAGGAGACAGTGGAAGACACATTGCTCTCAGCATGGCACTGGCAAGAGAAACTTGGTAAAAATTAACAGATAATAGTTAATAGATATAAGCGGTTGGAAAGTATGAACCTTTATCCGTTGAAACTGAGCAGAATCACTATTCCCAAGATATGGGGAGAGGAGATTTGGCACATGGTGCAGATGGGTGACCGTCTGTCGGTGGTGGAAAACGGATATCTGGCAGAGAACGACCTCACCGATCTGCTTGAGGTGTATATGGGCGAGTTGGTAGGAGATCATGTATATGAGCGCTTCGGCAACTATTTTCCTCTGCTGCTGAAGATAATCAATACTACCGATGACCTAAGCATCCAGGTTCATCCTGACAATGAGGTGGCATTGCAGAATCATCAGTGTTATGGAAAATCTGAAATGTGGTATGTGCTTGATGCAAAGTCTGATACGACGCTTATTTCAGGTTTCAACCAGGACACCGATGCCGACTCTGTCCGCACTTCACTTGCAGAGGGCAACCTGCTGAATTACTTGAATGTGGTGCGAGTGCAGCATGGAGATGTGGTGGCATTGCCTCATGGCAGAGTGCATGCTTTGAGAAAAAACATCTCTGTTGCAGAAATCCAGCAGAACTCTGATATCACTTACCGCCTGTTCGACTACAACCGTAAGCCCACAAACGGAATTGTGAGACCTTTGCATGTGGAAGAAGCGCTGCGAGTGCTTGACTTCAAGTGCTTGCAGGAACCTGTCTCAAAGCCTCAGATTGTGGAGAACGGGGCAGTGAACATTGCAAGCAACGAGTATTTTGTCAGCAATCTGCTTAGTTTCAACCGTGAGATAGGGCGCGACTATGCACCACTTGACTCGTTCGTGGCATATATGTGTGTAGAGGGTGGGGCGGATGTCAGTGCTGAGGGGGAGACGGTAGTTCTTGAGACTGGAGATACGGTGCTTATTCCTGCCAGTCTGGATGAGGTGATGCTGCGCCCACATGGCTCGGCGAAACTGTTGGAGGTGTATGTACCATAAATAAAAGGCGGTCAGAAGACCGCCTTTTATTATAATGGATTCTTAAGTTTCTTAAGTTGTCTAAGTTTCTTAAGGAGCTTATGTTTTTTATGAATATATAAATGCACTGCTTATTCCGTCTCGGCTCCGAGTATATTATAGGTCTTTCCATTGCGGAGGATGAGGAGCTGGCCATTGCGGATGACCTTCTTATATTCGGCCTTGCCTGCTTTCATATTATCGAGTGCGTCAGGCACATCAGCGGTATAAACTATCTTGAGCACATCTGCAGGATTGGTCATAGTAAGAGTTATAGTGTGGGTGTAGTATTTCTCACCTTTGTATTCGAAGTATCCGAAAGGAATCTTGGTCTCAGTGTCATCTGCATCCCAGCATGTTGCAACGTCATTTCCTTCTCTCATCACAGCAGTAAACTCGGGTCTGGTGCAAGTAGCATATACGGTGAAGCCGGGGCCTGGAGTACTCATGGATGTACCTGCGCCGGTAGGATGCTCATCGAGAACGACTATCTCTGTTTTAGGTGTACCCATACCACCTAACACTTCGATATTGAACTTACTCCAGTTAGCATCGGCAAGATAGGCAGCATTGGCATCGCAGTCAATATTATTGATATAGAACTGGGCTGTGTTTCTTGCATCGCCAAACACATTCTCGTCGAAGATAACAGGCGGGGTAGCAGGAAGCTCCACTCTGATGAATTCAGGACCATTGAATGCAGCTTCTTCAATCTTTTTTACGTTATTAAGTGCAATGGTTTTGATCTGCATGTTGGTACATCCTTCGTAAGCATGAGCACCAATCTCTTCAAGAGCACAAGCGCCCAAAATATTCTTAACCCCATAGCAGAAATATGCCGGTACGCGCGTCATAGTACCGAGGTTTTCAATCTCCAAAGATTCATTGTCTCTAAGATCGTAGAATGGTGAGGGGTTGGTGCCGTCAGGAGCAGTGAAATCTGCAACAGAAGAGGCCTCCCATTCCACATAACTCAGGGCGGTGCAACCCTCAAAGACATGTAGGCCGAATGTCTCCACGTTCGTGCCGATAAAGATGTTCTCTAAAGAGGAACAACCTGCAAAAGCATAGTCATCGAACGTGTTGAGTGAAACCAGACCATCAAGATTGATGCTCTCCAAAGCGCTGCAATCTTTAAATGCGTTTTTACCTATCTTGGTGTGGAAGCCTGAGAGTTTGACTGTCTTGAGTGAGGTACAGCCTTCAAAGACAGAGGGAAGTAATTCGTACATTACAGTTTTTCCAACTGTAATCTCTTTAACAAAGTCAATAAGGAGCGCAGCTTTCGTTGAGGTACTTACTGATGAAGACCAATGGATAGCGAGGTCAACTTCTTCCAACGCAGTGCATTCTTGGAAAGCCGACTTGCCCATCTGAATGACGGCATTCTCGCCAAGCGTCACTTTCTTCAGTGTCTTGTGGCCTTTGAAGGCATTGGCAGCAATACCAACCACACGGTATTCTTCAAAGGTAGTCTTGCCTACCAGTCGCTTAACTGATGCCGGGATAACGAGATCGGTCATGCCACTGTAGGATTCATCATCTACAATCATTGCCACTTGTTTGTCGGTTTGTGCCTTGCTGTCCTGCAGCGCAAACACGAGACCTGTGGTGGGGTCTTGATAAGTGATGGTGAATTGTGCTTGGATGTGTAGACTGCAGATAGCAGTCATCACCAACAAAAGGGTAATTGTTCTTTTCATAAGCGTATATATTTTAGTTGTTAGTATTTATTCTTTTCTCTTATTATGGTGCAAATATTTTGTATTTAGTCTTATTTATCATGATAATCTTAATAACTGACAATATTTTGTTGCTTAAAAGTGCATTTTTTTTGCCTGTTGCACCTTAATTAATTGTCAGCTTTGTGAAAGAATGAGAAGTTGACGCTGCCGTAGTGGCGTGTCTCGCAGAAATAAGGATGAGCAGAGAAATCGTTGCTGTCGGAGTGCTCAAGAACAAACCAGCCGTCTTTCTTCAGCAGGTCATTCCGGAAGATTATGTCGGGCAGGGTAGGCAGTTCGGGCAGAGCATACGGCGGGTCTGCGTATATAAAATCAAACTGCAAGCGGCAGCTATTGAGGTATTTGAACACATCTCCTCTGACCACTTGCAGGTTCTGAATGCCAAGTTGTTTGCTGGTCTGAATGATAAAGTTCTGCTGAACATGTGCAAGTTCAACAGCAGTGACATAGGCAGCACCACGCGAGACAAACTCGAAACTGATGGAGCCTGTTCCGGCAAAGAGGTCAAGCATAGAGATACCCTCAAAATCCATACGGTTTTGCAGCAGATTGAACAGACTCTCTTTTGCAAAGTCGGTGGTAGGACGAGCCGTAATGTTCTTTGGCGGATTGAGTCGCCTTCCTCTATATGTGCCGGAGATGATGCGCATGGGGGGGTAGTGGTTAGTGGTTAGTGGTTACTGGTTACTGGAGCCTCGCAATTGTGCCGCAACCATCATCGTCCACCGGACGATAAATGGGTTACTGGTTACTGGTTAGTGGTTACTGGTTATTCGAAATAAAAGTTAAGAGTGGAGAGAAGTAGTTTAGTTGAAAGTTGTTTATAAACAAGTTGAGAGTTGAAGGAAGTTTGTTAGTTATAGTCATGCTCGTTTATATTTCGAACTGAAAACTATATACTAATTAACTTCTTTAAACTCTCAACTTTAAACTCTCAACTATAATTATTCCCAGTTACCGGCGTTGTTGTTAGGAGCATCAATAGATCCGAATTTAAGACCAGGATAATGCTCAAGTTTCTGCTCTTTGTCAATGAGGTTAACAAGTTCCTGCTTGTTGAGGTCACCAAGATAGGTGTTGAAGTGGGCACTAACTTCTACCAGAGGCACCTTGATACCCTTGTCGGTAGTGTATTGGTTGTCTACCTTCACTTCGTAGCGAACCTTGTCGGTATAAGGAATGTAGATAATCTCACCGATGTTGTCCTCTGTATATTCGCCTTTGTAGAGCGACTGAATAAGATTGGTGTAGATAGTATCACGCTTGAATCCTTCCAGACCGTTTTTCTGTATCTCACGCAGATTGCCTTTTTTAATAATCTTCACAGCTTTTGCTTCAGTCAGACCTGCTTCGAGTTGTGCATCAGTAAGTGCACCCTCTTTCAAAACCTCTTTTTTCTTTGCAGTTTTGAGGAAAGTGATAAGTGAGTCGAGGTCGGCAGTGAAGTATCCTTTCTGTGCTTTAAACTCAACCTCTGCAGTACGCAGGCTTACAAGATTCTTAACGACAGCGACTTCACGCTGGGTACGTTTTTCTTCGAAACGGATAGGCGTCACTACGCTCATGACGCAGATGTAGGTCAGAAAGCAGATAGCCAGACCGAGTAGAATACGAATTGTAGTTTTCATTGTATTGTGTATTTAATTAGTTTATTCTTAATACGTAAGCATCTCTATAAAGACAATACTCACTATTTCAGAGTGCAAAGTTACAAAGAAAAACTGGAATATCCTACTAATGCAAGAAAAAAAACAAAAATTTTCTGTGTACCGGTGTACGTATATGAGTTATCAAAGGTGCTATACAATGCCTTCTGTCTGCATCCAACGGATATGATCGGTGACAGTTTCGCTGTATGGCCTGGTGTGATAGCCAAGTTCTGTTTGCGCTTTTGTAGGGTCGAAACAGTTGTTACGTGCTACGTTGACAAGGTAGAAAGTGGTAAGAATAGGCTTTTTCCCTGTTATCTTGGCAAGTCTCTCGAGTATTTTGACGGCGAACATAACAACAGGAATAGGCAAGAATATACGTATACGCCTGCCTCCCATCGCACCAATCGCCATATCACTAAACTCTTTGAAAGTGACAGGTTTGTTGGCGAGGATATAGCATTCGGAGTCACGCCCTCGTTGAGCAGCCTTTATAATGCCGTCAGCCAAGTCGCGTACATCACAAAGGTTGAAGTCGCAATCGAGTCCGATGCGAAGTTCTCCCTTCGCAATACGTGCAAGGGTCTGCGTGAGTTCACCTCGGGCATAATCGCCCGGCCCCATGATTCCACTTGGATGCACTATGCAGGCATGCAGACCTTTGTTGTGGCAGGCATCAAGCACCACTTGCGAAGCCATGGCCTTGCTTTGTGAATAGCACCCGGGCACCAGTGAAGGTTCGAAATGGTGCACTTCCTTAATCATAGTTCCGCGGGGTTGGTCGGGAATAGCGCCTGTGCTGGAGCAATAGACCATTCTTTTTACTGCAGGTGTGGAGAGGCAAAGGTCAATAACGTTTTTCGTGCCTCCAACATTAACATCTATCACTTTCTTGCTCCACTCCGGATTGCTTGTGACAATACTTGCAATATGCAGAACGTAGGCCTCACTGCCTTCAGGCAGACTGAAAAAAGCAAGCATGCTGTCCTTTTTTGTCAGGTCACCTTCGAATATCTCCACTTCAGAAGGAAGATATTTGCGTGCCGGGTCACCCGGCAGGATAAAAGCTCTTACTCTGGCTCCGTCAGCAATAAGTTGTCTGGATACTGTGAGTCCTAAGTAGCCGGCAGCACCTGTAATCAGGTAGTATGTTGTTTTTTTATCCATTTTTGAGTACGTCCTAAGATAAGTCTTTTGTCGAGTCCGCCTCTAAGCATAAGGCAGCCGTCGTCCGACAGCCAGATTTTTGCATGATACCAGTTGCCATCGTCAGGATTGAATGCCTTACCTCCGACTAACTTGCCGTCTTTGAATTCAAACCCGCTGAAAACCACGAATCCTACCACAGGTTCACCTTTGTGCTCACCGTGTCTGATTCTCTTGTCTTTATCTTCGGGTTTGCACAATTCCACTACTTTGCCATGGTATTTGCCGTCGGTACCTTTGAAGAAATTCATAACTGAGAGGCGTTCTCCGGTCTGATCATCAACTGTGCACCAGTCGCCGAGCAGTGCTTCTTGTGCCTGTGTGCATACTACCATAATGGTCATGCACACGATTGCCATAAATCTTGTTTTCATATCGTCGGTAAAGGTACTGCTTTTTCTTAAAATACACAAATCAAAGATAAAAAATATTACCTTCTATCTTCATATCCAAGAGTTATTTACGACGATTGTCCAATTACATAAGCAAGAGACTTTAATCACTCTATGTTCAAATCCCTCACGCAATTTGCCTTAGTGTGGAATGGAAAGACTTGGTAAGTAGTAAACCTGAATGCCCGATAAATATTGTTTGTAGTTTACGAAAATATTTATAACTTTGCAGCATGAAAAATGTGGAAACAATAAGTAGGAAATATAACATCGGATTTACTGCCGAGGAGGAGCAACTGCTTGGCAGTCTGTTGCTGACAGATGATGAAGTAAGGTTCAGGGCATCAGTGATTGATGTGGCTGTGACCGAAGTGGGATTAGGCAAGACAGCTGTAGCTGCCATACTCCTAAGAGATGCTGATGAAACGGTGTTGCGACAGTGGAACGACGAGCAAGTGCGTGTGATAGTAGAAGGGTTGAAACGTGTGGCAGACCTGTACAAGGTAAACACCTCGCTTGAGACCGAGAACTTCCGCAAGTTGCTGCTTTCACTGGCAGAGGACGTGCGTGTGGTGCTAATCATTATAGCCGAGCGTGCTGCATTGATGCGGCAGTTGAATACAGAGCCTGACTCTGACAAACGCAGAGCAATAGCGCAGGAGACATCGTTTCTGTATGCGCCGCTTGCTCACCGCTTGGGATTATATACGATAAAAACCGAACTGGAGGATTTGTCGCTCAAATTCACGGAGTATGACGTATATAAAGAAATCGCTCACACGCTGAATGAGACAAAGAAGCACAGAGACGCATACATAGATGCCTTCATTACCCCTCTAAAGAAGAAACTGGAGGATATGGGTTTCCGCTTTACAATAAAAGGCAGGACGAAGTCAATACACAGTATATACAAGAAGATGCTCAAGCAGAATGTGGGAGTGGATCACATATACGACTTGTTTGCAATACGCATCATACTTGACTCCGAGCCCGAGAAAGAGAAAGCAGAGTGCTGGCAGGTTTATTCTGTGATAGCTGACATGTACCAGCCTAATCCCAAGCGACTGAGAGACTGGTTGACAATACCCAAGTCGAACGGATATGAGAGTCTGCACACAACAGTGCTCGGGCCTGAGCAGAAATGGGTCGAGGTACAGATACGTACCCGCCGTATGGATGAGATTGCAGAGAAAGGTGTGGCAGCACACTGGAAATACAAGGGAGGCAAGAGCGAAGGCGGCATGGATGAATTTCTAAAGAGCGTTCGCGAAATGCTTGAGAGTGAGGACGTGCAGACAAAAGAGGCTTTGCAGGATTTCCGACTTAACTTCTACGATGAGGAAGTGTTTGTGTTTACTCCAAACGGTGACTTGCATAAACTGCCGAAGGGGGCTACTGTACTTGATTTTGCTTTTGCTATACATACCGGTCTCGGGTGCCGTTGTGTAGGGGGTAAAATTGGTGGCAGGCAAGTGCCGATAAAGCATGTGCTGCACAATGGTGACCAGGTAGAGATACTTACCTCGCCTCAGCAAAAACCAACTCAAGCATGGCTTGGCTTTGTTTGTACGTCAAAGGCGAGAAACAAGATACGTCAGGCGCTGAAGGAGAAAGAGTACAAAGATGCTGCAGAAGGACGTGAGATGCTTGAACGCAGGTTCAAGAACTGGAAAATTGAGTATGAGGAAGGTCAGGTGTCGAAGCTGGCAAAGAAACTGGGCTACAAGGCTGTGAGCGACCTTTATCAAGCTCTGGCACAAGGCAGAGAAGACATACTTGCATTGCGAGACAAATATGTTGAAATGACCGAACCTACTCAGAAAGAGGTGCCTATCATATCGGCTTCGGAGTTTGTTCAGCAGCCTGCTCAAGATGCTCCTCGCAGTCATCAGGATGTGCTCGTGATAGACCGAAACCTGAGCAAGGTGGATTACCGTCTGGCTAAATGCTGCAATCCTATATATGGTGACCCTGTGTTTGGTTTTGTGAGTGTGACCAAAGGTATCAGTATTCACAGAGAGACCTGTCCGAATGCAGCGCAGATGAAGGAAAGATTCCCATACAGAATTATTCCTGCACGATGGAGCGGCAAAGCCGTAGGCCAACAGTATCCGATAACTCTGCGCGTGGTTGGTAACGATGACATCGGAATAGTTACCAACATCACATCTCTTATAAACAAGGAGAGCGGAGTGCTTCTAAGAACAATCTCTATAGATAGTCACGACGGTTTGTTTGAGGGACACCTGACGCTACTTGTAGATGACATAAATCAATTGGAGCAAATCAGGAAAAAGATTGCCACAGTACGTGGTGTGAAGTCATGTACAAGACAAATGTGAGGATAGATATTGGAAGTTAGATGTTAGATGTTGGATGTTAGATATGCTTAAATATACTGATTACGATATTGTGTTTCAAGAGATTCCTGACGAGACCACTCTCGCAGTGAATCTAAGCCTTTGTCCCAACCGTTGTCCGGGTTGCCATAGCCCCCAATTGTGGGAAGACATAGGCGAAGTGCTTGATGAGGCGGCACTTGATGCTCTGCTTGAAAGATATGGCTCTGCCATTACCTGCGTCAGTTTTATGGGGGGAGACAATGACACCGAAGAAGTTGACCGACTGGCTCAGTACGTACAGAGTAAGGGCTATAAAGCGGCATGGTACTCAGGCAGACGGCAGTTGCCACAGAAATTTATGCCGGAGCATTTCGACTATGTTAAAGTAGGTCCGTACATAGAGTCACTCGGCGGCCTGGACCATGCTACCACCAATCAGCGACTATACAGAATAGAGAACAATCAACTTGTTGATATCACGGAGAGGATGCATAAAAAGTGATAGTCGTTAGCAGCAATATTTGTGTATGTAAATTTTTAATAGTACTTTTGCATATCAATCAACCAATAAACATAAACAATAATGAAGAAAACTTATTTATTCCTGCTTGCAGCAATGACACTTACTCTTGCTGCATGCACCCCGTCCGGGAACAGCACACCTCAAGAAATGACAGGTTTCGGTATTAACAAGAAGAGTATCGGAATAGAAGTAGGCGAGAGTTTTCAACTCCGTGTATGGTACGAACCTGAAGAAGCCGAGGACCTGGCTCCGGAGGTTATTTGGGAGTCATCGAAGGAAAAGGTTGCGTCGGTCAGTTCAAGTGGTAAAGTAGAGGCAAAAGAAGAAGGTACGACCATTATCACGGCAACTTGCGGAAAGTTCACTGCCGAATGTGAAGTAGAAGTAATACCAGCCCCTGTTTATTCATTAACCATTTCTCCTACAAGTATTGACTGTTCGTATGCAGGCGGTACATTCACTATCTCGGTCACTACTGAAGATGCAGCAGAATGGACAGTGGAGTCTTCAGAATCGTGGGTACAGGTTTCTACAACAGAGGGCAGCGGTAGTATGGACGTAACGGTTACAGTAGAACCTACCAAGGAAAAGAAAGAGGCGATAGCAGATATTACGTTCACTTGCAGTGGGAAAACATACACGATTCCTGTCACACGTGATGCATATATAGAGGGTTTTTCTGTAAGTGCATCAAAAATGGTGGTGTTCGCCCCGGGAAACCTTCAGTACAGGGCGTCAACCAAGACATGGGAATTTCAAAGAGAGCATTATGTTAAGTTGGGGGAAGATAATAGCAAGATATCTCCTACAAATTCAGCTTGGATAGACCTTTTCGGTTGGGGAACAGGCAATAATCCCACGCTGGCATCTACAGAGGTGTCGGATTATGCCACTTTCACTGATTGGGGAATAAATGCTATAGGGTGTTTTGATTGGGACGCTGATGCTGAGGAAAGTAAACCAAATGTATGGAGGACTTTAAGTGATGATGAATGGCGGTATATGTTTCAGGAACGACCAAATGCAGACAAACTTCGCGGTCAGGCAACAGTAAATAACGTACCAGGTTATATGTTTCTGCCTGATGAATGGGAACTACCTTCAGGTATTAGTTTTACTCCTGATCCGAACAACTTTACTACCAACAAATATGATGTAGGTGAATATCGCTTGATGAAAAAGAACGGTGCTGTGTTCTTGCCTGCAGCGGGCTTCCGCAATGGTACGACCGTGAGTGGTGTTGGCACAGAGGGCCACTATTATGATTCCACTCCTCGTAATGGTAATACTGAGAGAGGACAGGATGGAGATGGTTTGGGTTTCGGGTTCAGTTCAAAATCAGCAGGTATGAAAACTTATCGTCCATACTATGGGAGATCAGTGCGTTTAGCGAGGGACATAAATTAAATAAAGTGGTTGCAGGGCATGTGAAGTTTGCCACATTAAAAAATAGAGACTGAATCGATTCAGTCTCTATTTTTTGTATATTTTCTTATTTTGTATTTAATTGGCGGGTGACACTTATATGAGTGTCAGAATCATTATCTGTGCGAGCATGACGCGCAGGAACATAGTAAGAGGATAGACCGTGGCGTAGGCTACAGAGGCTTGGTCGGTGGTAGAACTGTTGCCTACGGCATAAGCGAGAGCGGGCGGGTCGGTGGTAGAGCCTGCGATAAGTCCCATGAGAGTGAAGTAGTTGAGTTTGCCCCACTTGCGTGCGCAAAAGCCTACAATAAGCAATGGCAAGAGAGTGATGATAGCTCCGTAGATAATCCAGATCCATCCACCTGAAGCAATGGTAGGCACAAAACTCTCTCCTGCACCCAGACCGACCGAGGCGAGGAAGAGTGTGATGCCAATCTCGCGAATCATCATGTTGGCACTGGTGGTGGAGAAAGTGACCATGTGATAGTAAGGACCAAAGCGACCAATCAGAATGGCAACAATGAGTGAACCGCCTGCAAGTCCGAGTTTGAACGGTTGTGAGAGTCCGGGGATAGCAATAGGCAATGTGCCGACAATGACGCCGAGCACTATTCCGACAAATATAGGCAGCAGATTGGGAATATCAAGCCGCTTGAGTTCGTTTCCGAAGATATCTGCCACTTTCTGAACGTCTTCTGTGCTTCCTACAACAATAATACGGTCACCAAGTTGGAGATGCAACTCAGGTGTAGCTATAAGGTCGATACCTGCACGATTGATTCTGGTGACAGTAACGTGATAGCGGTCGTTTACTCCGAGATGGCGTATCTGTTTGCCATTCCACTCAGGCTTAGTCACCACAATGCGGCGTGAGACGAGTTTGCTATTGGCATTTATCTTCTCAGTCTTTTTCTTTTCTTCGATAGGACCAAGCAGTGAGAGCATGTCGAGATGTTCGCGGTCAGCCAATATGCGCAGAGTGTCTCCGTTGTGAATCTCAGTTTCTGCCTGAGGCACTGTCTCGGTCTTGTCCTCATGAATGATGCGTGAGATTACCATAGGAATGTTTATCATGTGGTGCAGACTGCGGATAGTGATACTTGATATCTGCGGGTTGGACATAAGAATATCCACAAGTATGGGTTCTTTATGTTTGCCTTCGGCAGAATGCAGTTTGTCTTCTTCTGTACGCAGATTGACACGAAACATCCATTTGAGCAGCAGCATGGAGAAAATAATTCCCAATACACCAAGGGGGTAGGCTACAGCATAACCTGTGGCTATAGTGGGATTGGCCTCACCCGTAGCATCTGCAAAGGCTTGCTCGGCTGCACCAAGTGAGGGTGTGTTGGTTACAGCACCCGACATGACACCTACCATGGTTGCCATGTCTTCCCCACTGAGTTTGGCAATAGCGAAAGTAGTGACACATGCAAGCACAACTATCAATGCGGCAAAACCATTTAGACGTAGTCCTCCTTTGCCAAATGAAGAGAAGAAAGACGGACCTACTTGCAAGCCAATAGAATATACAAAGAGAATAAGACCGAAGTCTTTAGCAAAATGACTGACTGCAGGGTCAATACGAAGACCAAAATGGGAGAAGATAATGCCGCAGAAAAGAATCCACGTTACACCGAGTGAGAATTTCTTGATTTTGAGTTTCTCTGCAAGAAACAGACCTGCAGCAACAGTAAGTACAAGCACCATAAGAGATTGAGTGATGCCAGGCTCAAGAAAGAGAGAACGAAGGTAATCCATAAACAATAAATCTTACACTAATACCGAGTGCAAAGGTAGCGCTTTTTCTTCTATTAGGCAAGTGGAAATGTTATTCTTCGATAGATGAACGGGATTTTCTTCTTTGTATGAATAGGAGTATTTATCAGGATATAAATCCTTAACAGACTAGATAGTTAAATATTGTTCCAAATCTTCCAAGCTTCTTCGGCTTGACCATGAAGCATACCAATACCACTTTGTATTACAGCTCCTTTAGCGGCTGCTTTTCTGAGAAAGAGAGTAGGGGCAGGATTGTAAATAACATCGTAGCACAGATGCTGCGGAGTGAGATATTGGTAAGGCAGGTCGGGGCAAGAGTCTGTATCAGGATACATACCGAGAGGAGTGCAGTTGACTATAAGAAGATGCTCCTGCAGAGTCTGTTTGTCTATAGAAGAATAAGTATAGTCGTAGCCGGTTGAACGCGATACAAGGTGAACTTCGATGTTGAGACGTGTCAGTGCATATCTGACTGCTTTGGCAGCTCCTCCTGTGCCCAGAACAAGTGCTTTAGTATGATGGGGGTGTATAAGTGGTTTGATGTCCTCAATAAAGCCCAATGTGTCTGTATTATAGCCTATGAGAGAGTTGTCTTTAAAGAGAATTACGTTGACAGCTCCAATGGCTTTGGCAGTGTCGTCAAGGCTGTCAAGATACGGCATCACTGCCTGTTTGTATGGAATAGTGACATTGAGTCCACGAAAGTTGTGCTGTTTTATTAACCCGGGGAACTGCTCAATATTGTCAAGTGGGTAGAGCGTATATTCA
The DNA here is from genome assembly GCA_017477325.1 of Paludibacteraceae bacterium. GTDB lineage: Bacteria > Bacteroidota > Bacteroidia > Bacteroidales > Paludibacteraceae > Colicola. Next base: position 26,215 of record JAFUWV010000006.1, on the reverse strand, counting down.
GCATTGATATTCTCACGGAGAAACTTCTCTGTGAAGTAGCTTGCAGAGAAGGACTGCTTGAGTGGATTGCCTATTATTCCGAAGTGAGTCATTTTAGTTGAGAGTTGAGAGTTGAGAGTTGAGAGAAGCTGGATAGTTTAGAGTTTAGAGTTATTGGTGTTTATGTTATTATCTAATTATATTTAAATAGCCGGGCATATAGAACTTATTAATTACTCTATTGTTGCTATTGTTATTTCTGCTATTTGTTTTGTTTGAGATGTGACTTTAAAATGTTCACTGATGCGGTATCCTACGACCCAGGCAATCTCGTCTCCCGATAGCATGAGCCATAGTTCTTGTTTCTGCTTGCGAGAGAGATGGAGATCGGTAAGGAAGTCCTGTAGTTTTTTTCTGCTATGCATACCTATAGGTGAGAAACGGTCTCCAGGCAGGTAATGGCGGAATGTGATAGGTTTTTCAGTAATTTTACTATCCACTATTATTCTTAATTCTTCTTGCTTAGGGTATGTTTCCTGCTTGTTTTTGGTGCGAATGAAGATGTTTGCTCTCGGAGGTATGTTTTCGCAGGCTATCGTCGGGTAAACAATAAGTGTTTGCCTGTCTTTAAGAGCAGTGTGAGTGGGGGAGTAGAAATACATGCCTGAGTCGGGCGAGAGCAGTGCGGAATAGATCTCATCTGTCTGAGGGAAAGAGTAGGGACGGAGGAGTTCGTAGAGAATGATTGGAGGTGCAGGTGTGAGAAGGAGTGAAGGAATGTTGATGCGTACTTCGTCCTCAGAGAGTGAATCGGGATTGCTATCAAGCGGATTGCCGGCAGCGGTTGTAAGGATATTGCTCTTTATGGAACTGATATAGGCATCTATTATTCTGGAATAGCCTTGAATGATGTCGGCCGTGGCAGCCATATTGGTGACAGCAGACTCGGGATACAGGGAGAGATGGTGGCGGATGAGGTTACGCTGAATGTTGGTATCGGTATTGGTAGAGTCCTCGACATGAGGCAATTGGCGGAGAGTGAGGTATGAGAGAATGTCCTGGTGTGTGGTGCAAAGCAGAGGCCGTATGATGTCTGAGTTGCGTGGTTTCATACCTGCAAGTCCACGAATGCCAGTGCCACGGATGAGATTTAATAGGAGTGTTTCCGCCTGGTCGTTTTGGTGATGAGCCACTGCTACGACAGTGCATTGGTGCTCACAGCGGAGTTGTTCAAAGAGATTGTAGCGGAGTTCACGGGCAGCCATCTCGATTGAGACAGAGTGCTGCTTGGCATAGTCGGCCGTTTGGAAGTCTTGAGCTATCAGAGGAACCGAGAGTTGCGTGCAGAGTTGGCGGACAAAGTTCTCATCTCTGTCGGACTCTTCACCGCGCAAGTGGAAGTTGCAATGGACGGCAAGACAATTATAGCCGAGGCGGAGCAAGATGTCAAGCAGGGCTACGGAATCGGCTCCCCCACTGAGAGCGACAAGCACTTTATCGCCCTGGTTGAGGAGTTTATGCTTCTGTATGTAGGCTTTTACTCTGCGCAGCATGAGATATGGGAAAGTGTGAAATGTTAATGCTTTTTAATATGGTTCGGAGACTGAAATGTTAAAAAGGAGTATGCTTAAAGTATGCTTACACTGAGCTTGGTGATTGCTTCGGGCGAGCTTTAGCATTCAGGGGTGTTTTGTGTTAAAATATTTTAACAATTCGGGTTATTCACCTGAGGTGAGTGATTGTTTCCGAGCTGTGGTTCCGGAGGTTTACATATTGTTTATATCGACGAGGTTATTGACGATAGCATAGATGGTGAGACCAGCGGGTGAGTGTATGTTGAGTTTTCGTGATATGTTTTTGCGGTGCGAGATGACGGTGTGGATGGAGATGCAGAGCACATCGGCAATCTCCTTGTTGCTAAGGCCTTTGACCACTTCGATGAGGACATCTTTCTCGCGATCAGAGAGTTCTTCCTGAGGCAGTTGCCGGTGTTTGCGCACGGGATTCTGCTTTTGTTGTGCTACAAGTCGTCTGACAGCGGGCAGGAGGATTTCTTCTTCGAATGCGCAGTGGAGATTCAACTCATGTTCGAAACGGAAGAGGTCGCTAAGTGCTGAAACAAGCAAATCGTTCTCGCCTTGCTGAGGGTAATAGCGTATGATGAGATTCTTCAATTCGGAGAGTTTGTCGGCAATATGCTGGTCGTCAACAGCCCGATGCTGGTGAGCGAAAATCTCGATATCGAATCCGTCGGAGTGCTCTCCTTCGAGCAGTTTCTCAACGTACGGGAAGAGTTGCTCGTTCTCATGCTGCATGTGGAGCGATATTTCGTTGACATATTCGTCGAAGAAGCGAATGATGAGCATGGGAATCTTGGAGTCGCTGACAGAGTAGTTGATAGCCTCTATGAGTTTGCGCCTAAGCATAGGCAGAGAGAACTCGAAGAAGTGCTCATGCGCCTGGCGCAGGTAGTCCATTAGAGTAGGCAAGGATAGATTGTCGAGATTGATATTATCAGCTTCTCCGATTTTGTAGTTAACCAAGGTGAGGAAAGTGGCTGTATGCACCTGGTTTTCGAGGCATACCTCCTGAATGGTTTTGTCGCCTACACCCAGAGGCAGACGGAAACGCGCAACGAGTTGCAATACCTGAGGTTCATTGCTCAGCAACTCTGCCATCTTGTCGTTTGCGGAATACATGTGATTCTATAATAGTAAATAGTTAATAATGAACAGCGATGAGTTAACAGTTAAGATGATTTTACTTCAATGTCAATAGCGAGGATACGAATTCTTCGCGGTTGAAGACCTGCAAGTCAGTCATTTTCTCTCCTAAACCTATATATTTAACGGGTATTTTGAATTGGTCACTTATGCCGATAACCACTCCTCCTTTGGCTGTGCCATCAAGTTTGGTCACGGCGAGTGACGTTACTTTAGTGGCCTTGGTAAACTGCTTAGCCTGTTCGAAGGCATTCTGCCCGGTTGACCCGTCAAGAACAAGCATGACATCGTGAGGTGCATCAGGCACTACTTTCTGCATGACATTACGAATCTTTGTCAGTTCGTTCATGAGGTTGATTTTGTTATGCAGACGTCCGGCAGTGTCGATGAGAACGACGTCAATATCGTTGGCAACAGCAGACTGGAGTGTATCGAAGGCCACAGAAGCCGGGTCGGAGCCCATCTGCTGCTTGACAACAGGCACACCAACACGCTCTCCCCAGATGCAGAGCTGCTCAACAGCAGCTGCTCGGAAGGTATCGGCAGCACCAAGCATAACCCGTTTTCCCGCTTGCTTGTACTGATATGCGAGTTTGCCGATGGTAGTGGTTTTGCCAACACCATTGACCCCCACGACCATGATGACGTATGGTTTATGAGGCAGTGGGGCGTCGAAATCGAGCACATCGTCGGTATTGTTTTCCTGCAAGAGCGCAGCAGTCTCTTCGGTGAGGATTTTATTCAGTTCGCTTGTGCCAAGATACTTATCGCGTGCGACACGCTCTTGTATGCGCTCGATGATACGCAGAGTGGTATCCACACCGACATCGGACGTGATGAGTGCCTCTTCAAGATTGTCGAGCACCTCGTCATCAACAGTGGATTTGCCAACAATGGCACGTGAGATTTTGCTGAGTACACTTTCTTTGCTTTTTTCAAGACCCTTGTCAAGAGTCTCTTTCTTTTCCTTTGAGAATAATCCGAAAAATGCCATGATAGATGTTTGTTAGAAGTTGAATGTTTAAAGTTTAATGGAGTTATTCATTATTGTTTGCTGTTGTATGTTTCGAGCGCCTTGCGGAGCACGATAAGTGCTTTTGCGAGGTCATCTTTGTTCAAGACGTATGCCAGACGCACTTCCTGCTTGCCTGCATCGGGAGTAGAGTAGAAACCGTTGCCCGGCGCCATCATGATGGTCTGCCCCTCATAGGAGAAATCGCTCAGACACCAGATGCAGAACTTCTCTGCGTCATCAACAGGCAGTTTAGCCATGGTGTAGAAGGCTCCCATGGGAGTTGGGGAATAGACTCCGGGAATCTGGTTGAGTCCGTCGATAAGGAAATTGCGTCGTGAGAGGTATTCATCGTAAACCTCCTCCATATATTCCTCTGGTGTGGAGAGACTGGCTTCTGCAATAATCTGCCCGATGAGTGGTGGCGAAAGGCGTGCCTGGCAGAACTTCATTACGGCTTTACGTATCTCTTTATTCTTGGTGATGAGTGCACCGATACGGATACCGCACTCGCTGTAACGCTTAGATACAGAGTCGATAAGAACGACATTGTCTTCTATCCCCTCGAGGTGGCAAGCGGAGATATATGGCCGTTTGGTGTAGATAAACTCGCGATAGACCTCATCTGAGAAGAGGTATAGATTGTATTTCTTGACGAGATCACGAATCTGAAACATCTCCTGCTTGGTGTAAAGATAGCCGGTCGGGTTGTTCGGATTGCAGATCAGTATAGCCTTGGTTTTAGGTGTTATCTGCTCTTCGAAGCGCTCAATAGGAGGCAGGCGGAAGCCATCTTCAATGCTTGTCTTGACAGACTTGACCACAGCTCCGCAGCTAATGGCAAACGCCATATAGTTGGCATAGGAAGGGTCAGTAACAATGATTTCGTCCCCCGGATTGAGGCAAGCCATATAAGCAAACATGACAGCTTCGGAGCCGCCAGTGGTGACAATAATCTCGTCAGGCGAGAGGTCGATGCCATACTCTGCATAGTATCCTACCATCTTGGTTCTAAGTGACTTGGTACCTTGGGAAGGGCTATATTCGAGAATGTCGTGCGACATGTTGCGCACAGCCTCAATTGCGCATTGCGGCGTCTTGATATCTGGCTGGCCGATGTTGAGATGATAGACATGTATGCCGTTGCGTTTTGCAGCATCGGCATATTTAGCCAGTTTGCGTATAGGCGACTGTGGCATGTTTTGTGCCCGGAGAGAGATATTCATAGTTGTATAGTATTTTCAGTGTGCAAAGGTATTGATTATATTCTGTATTTGCAAGACTTATTTATCGAAAAAAACAGTTTTAGCAGTGAGAAGAATAAGACGTAAATCGTTGCAGAGTGTGTGAGTATGTACATATTGCAGATTAATATTCAGTTTGTCGGGCATGATAACGTTGATGTAATATTGGTCCGGATTAGTCTGTTGAGCAAGAATCTGATTTTCATTCCTATATTTGATGGATGCAGCATCAGTCAAACCCGGTCTAACATCCAGAACGTGGAGTTGTTCAGCATTGTACATATTGACATATTTTCTGACTTCAGGTCTCGGACCGACAAAAGACATATCTCCGACAAGTATGTTTAACAGCTGTGGCAGTTCATCGATTTTATATTTACGAATAATCCGCCCTGCTTTGGTTATTCGTGAGTCATTGTCACCAATTGTGATAAGGCCTTGTTTGTCAGAATCAGTATACATAGTGCGAAACTTATATAACCTAAAGTCCCTGTTGTTTCTACCAACTCGTATTTGCGAGTAGAATATACCTCCATGAGAATCCAGAATAATCCATATACCGATTATAATGAAAACAGGTATGAGAAGAATGATGGCACAAAATGAAAATAATATATCAAACAAACGTTTCATTGATGTAGCAGTTGCTTGAGAGTATTAGTGATATATACGATATCTTCGTTAGAGAGTAAAGTATGCAGAGGCAGGGTCAGTTCGTTTTCATAAAGATGGTATGCATTGGGGTAGTCGGAGATATCAAAGCCGAGTTTACGATATGCTGTCATCATCGGCAGAGGTTTATAATGAACATTGCATGCAATACCATGTTCAGCCATAAGTTCTATAATACGGTTTCTATAGTCAGAGTCTTTACCATTAAGTCTAAGTAGATATAGGTGTCCGCTGGAAGAATATGAATCAGTAAAGTGTTGAAGGTGCGATACATTTTCAGATTTTAAAGCATCATCATACATCATAATTATCTGTTTTCTTCTTTCTAGAATCCCTGGATATCTCTGAAATTGTGCGAGTCCAATAGCAGCCATTATATCAGTCATGTTGCATTTATAGTATGGTGCTATGATATCATATTCCCAAGCACCCGCCTTAGTTTTTGCCAGTGCATCTTTGTTTTGCCCGTGTAGAGAAAGCAGTTGTGCATGTTTGTAAAGCAGAGTATCATCAACATCGGTATGAGTTTTCCAGGTGAGTGCTCCTCCTTCTGCAGTTGTGAGGTTTTTGACAGCATGAAAAGAGAATGCCGTGAAATCTGCTATAGCGCCTACCATGTTTCCGTTTCTTGCAGCACCAAAGGCATGTGCAGCATCGGCAAGTACTATGATTCTGCCGTAAGCACTCTGTATATCGTTATTTGCCTGAAAGAGATGTTTTTTACTATTTACAATACTATAAATTTTATTGTAGTTGCATGGTATACCGCCAAGGTCAACAGGGATGATTACTTTGGTGTGTTCATTGATATTGTTCTCTAATTGCTCATAGTCCATCTCGACTGAGTCAATCTGTGAATCGACCATAACAATTTTTGCTCCCACATGAGCCACAACACTTGCCGTTGCAGTATAGGTATATGCAGGTACAATGACTTCATCTCCCTCTTTGATTCCAAGCAAACGTAATGCTGTTTCCAGACATGCTGTAGCAGAGTTGAGGCATACTGCATGTTGTGTACCACAGAACTCAGCTATCTTGTGTTCAAAGAGTTTTGTTCTTGGTCCAGTGGTAATCCAGCCAGAGCGCAGGGCTTCGGCAACGGCTTGAATTTCTGCCTCGGTGATATCAGGTGGAGAGAATGGTATGACACGTTGTTTATGGTTCATAATAATTAATGGTTAGAATTAACATCAGGTTTCTTTTTAAGTATAAGTTTAAGCAATCCGTGCAAGTATCCGCATCCATATGAAAAATGTACAATAAAATAAGATATCGGTATATACAGGTTTTTATGGATTATGGCATAATAGCTTGTAATCGCAAAATATAGTGCAAAAATTGCTATATATACATATAGTATAACAGGATTAAGGAATGATAGTATAAATCCGATAATAAGTCCTAGTACAAACAAAACGGGGACAAACTGTCGGAGTGTAGCCGGATGCTTTAGTTTAGTGTTGACTAAAGGTTTGAACAGTCCGTATTGATAGTACATCTGAAACGCCTTATCGAGACTATCGCGTGAATAATATGTTACTATCAGTTCAGGAATCAGATAAATCTTATAACCATGTTGAATAGTTCTCGCATTAAACTCGTCATCCTGGTTTCTTGTTAGTTCTACATCAAAGAGTCCAATATCTTCGAATAATGATTTTCTCCAGCAGCCGAAGGGGACTGTATCAACCTCTGTAATCTCAGAAACTCCGGTTCTAAAGGCTGCATTACCGACTCCGAAGCGGCTACTCATAACATGTGCAATGGCTTGTGCCTTCTTGGTGTTGTTACGCGGCAGAGTGCGGCAGACGGCTCCTACATTGGCAGCATCAGGCAAGGTTTGAAGATAATGGAGCAGGGTAGAGACATAGTTGCACGGGTAGTCGGCATGAGCATCAATACGAACTATATATTCTCCTCTTGCCGCATTGATACCAAGATTCATAGCGTAAGGCGCTGTTTTGTGCGGATTATCCAAGAGGCGGATATTGGTGTGTTTGTTTAGATAAGGCTCAATGAGCCGGCGTGTGAGGTCAGTACTCATGCCATCAACAAGCAGCAACTCCCACTTGTCAGGTGGCAGGTCTTGCTGAAGAACGGAGTTGATGCATTGCTCGATGAAAAGTTCTTCATTGTATATTGGGCATATAATACTGACTTCAGGCATTGGCAGTGAGGATTGAATCGTAGATTTGTTTATATTGCATGCTAATGATATTCCAATCATACTTTTTCGAGTGGTCTATGCATCGGGCAGAAATGTTCCGGTAATCATTGACAATCTTATGTATGCATTTGGTTATGTCCTCAATATTGTCCGGTTCGACAGCATATCCGACTTCTCCATCAGCATATTGTCCATCGAATCCTTGTCCACGTGTGTATATAACAGGCAAACCTTGTGACATAGCTTCTGCATATGCAAGACCAAAAGTCTCTTTAAATGAAGGCATGATGAAGATGTCGTTATCATTGAGATAAGTAATAATGTCTTTTTGTGTGGACTTGTTAATCCACTTCACATAATTTCTTTTCTGTATTTCAGTTAGGAACCTGTTATCTTTCATCTCCCCGACAAGGGTAAGGGTGACATTTGTATTGTCATGGTGAAGGCGATCGGCAACAGCGATGCACGTATCGATGTTCTTTGCCTTTTCAACTCTTCCTACGAAAATAAGGTTGAGACGATTATTGGGCAGAGAATGAGGTGTGGCGTTGCCATTGAGAAAGACAGATGATATTCCATTAGGAATGATAACGGATTTGTGGTCCAAGTCTGAACTAAAGTAGTGACCTATGACCTGGTGTTTATAAGCGTCAGATAGGAAGATTATTTTTTGTGCTTCTCCTGCGATTTTACGTCCTAATGGAAGCAGATGGGGCATATTGTGCATGAACACATTAACATCGGTATTCCTTACGGCGACTATATATGGTATGCCATATTTCTTTTTGAGGCGATATGCCAGATATCCGCTTGAAAATAAGGTGTGTGCGTGAACAATATCAACTTTTTGTATGTCTATGTTGTTAATGATATGGTTAAACAAATATCTTTGTTTAGGAAAATATAGAACCCTCTGAATGGTGTTAAAGGATTTGGGTACGACCGTAAGTCTGTCGCTTGATGTCAGTTCGGGGTGAGGTTTGTTGTCGGACACAAATACATGGCTATCAACATCCAAAGCCTTCAGTGCATCAAACAGGAGGCTATAGATAGATGTGTTGAAATAGTCCGGTGCAAGTTGCAGAATCATAGTGCAGTATTTGTGTTGATAGTTTATTTTCTTTGTTTTATCAGAACGGAAGGATTCCCTCCAATGATGCTGAATGGTGGAAAGTCTTTGCACAATACGCAGCCTGCTGCTATTATGCTACCATCAGCAATGTGCCGTCCAGGAGTCATGAGAACATCTCTTCCAATCCACACATCATTGCCAATGACGGTTTGTTCAGCATGTGCTAATCCTTGTTCAATCATGGGCTTCGAGGTATCAGAATAGTTGTGGTTATTAGATATGATATAGCAGTTCGGTCCCATCATAACATTGTCGCCGATAATGGTATTGTTAGGTATGTGACAGTTAACTCCCAAACCAGAATTGTTGCCTATTCTAATATTTTTTCCGGAGGCGAAATATGCTCCTCGTTCTATGTTAACATTCTTTCCGCAATATAGGAAGATATGTTTGCATATAGCTCTGCGCAATGCCTTGTTTAGTTTGCCTACGAGAGGAGTAGTATTCTCAGGCAAATAACGAATGATGCTATAATATAAGCAAAGACAGATGACTTGTATGAAACTAAGGCTTGTTTTGTTATTCATATATGGTGGTACTAAAAGGGTCTCTACCGTATTTATCAATACAATACTTACGAATATTGGCTATTTGTTTATCGTTTGCATATTCGATATTGTCGTTAGATAGTGTTTCGTTATTCAAATTGATGATGGGGAGAACTATTTGTTTTAGATTTGTTCTGTAGATGTGCGTGTTATTGATTCTAACCATGCAGTTGAGCCAGATGTCATCTGCAGTAGGGCAAAGAAGCATGGCAGTGGTAATGTCGGTTACGTCATTGTGCAAACTCCCTGGAGGGAATAGTGTCCCGCCACCGCTTCCAAAGAATAGATTATGACCATGTGTAACATTTATATTCCATTCTTTATATGGTAGAAGATTGCCTTGAGAGTCGTGTCTGATGTCATGTGAGTAATTGCAAATAACCGAACAAGGATGTGTTTTTGCAGTATTCAATGTTTCTTCAATAAGAAAGCTCGGATAAAATATGTCATCATCAATGGTGAAAATGTCTGCATCAGGCATCTGTTGAATGGCGTAGAAGTACTTGCGATGGGAACGATAATCATCATCTGTCAGTTGGATCTCAACACCTCTTTTCTGTAATCGCTTAAGGCTGTTTGGGAGTTGGTCAATGTTTGAGAATTGCAATTTTGACAACCAAAGGATAATTCTATCCGGTTTCACAGTTTGCCTGAGCATAGTTTCAATGACAAGCCATACACGGTCTATTCTTCTGGGAAATGATGACAAAGATACAACAAGTGGTTTCTTTCGGGTGTTGTTTGGATTAATTTTGTATTGTTCATTGTTACCCGTCAAACTATAATATAGAGGAAGCAATAAGTTGGCAGAATATCTTATTAATACACGTAGAAGAGAGTTTATACGGATTTTCTCAAGCAACTTATGTTCCGGAGTAATTGATGAGTATATGTGGCAGAAAAAATCGGTCATGAAAGTTAAAGTTATTGTTCAAATATATAATTATAGTCGGTATCACACAAGACATAGAGAGATGCAATGTAAAACCATGTTGTGCATTTGAGGATGTACGTGCTATCTATAATGGATATTGGTATTAATGCCAGAAGACCTATTATGCATGCCATTTTGCAATCATTGTCCCCTTTATGCGCCATGTGAATAATTCTGCCAAACATAGACATGAATCCGATGAATATTATGATTCCAAATTGTGTAAGTACCTCTAACCATAAGTTATGAGGTGCACTTATCCACATTCCATATTTTTGCTCCATGACAGGGTCGAAATTGCCTGCACCAATTCCAAGAAGATGACTATTCCATAGTTCTTTGATTCCATTGACAATCAATTCTATTCTGCCTTCATCATTGAATCCTTCATATTGAAATCGTTGCTGTATCATACTATACATATCCGGTAGTTTTATGGCTGCTACAGCTAAGATAGCAATGAGAATAGTGCTTATGAAGAGTGTCCCGCGTTTGTGAATAAGAAGCGTAAGCAAATAGACTACTAATATAAATATCAGGCAGATAAATGCTCCGCGAGAACTGTTCTTTATTATTATAAAAGTATCCATGGCAAGTAAGACGTATGCGGCAACTCGGTCTTTTCTATTATCGCTCAGAGAGAAAATCAGTATCATTGCCATTGCAAGACAAACAACAGTATTATAACTATTCAGATTGCCGAATGTTACTGATGCAAAGAGTCTATCATCCATTAGATTTCTTCCGAAACGCATTGACATGTCTGACTCTTGGACAGACAGAGAAAGATGCTGATCGAAGATGAGCTCATATATTGCAACAGGAAAAGTGACAACAAACATAAGCATCCAACCGATAAGAATGCTTCGTTTGGGATTCTCTGCCTTACTGGATAACCATAAGAATTCAATAAATCCAAAGAAATAAATAGTTAAGTGTATAAGATACTTGACGCTTTTCTCCATTATTACGGCCTGGTGGAGACTAATAAGTGCATAAACAAACCAGACCAAGAAGAAAAATCGTTCGAGATTGTACTTTTTCAGACCAACAATAGTGTTGTTTCTAATCTGCTCTACTAACATGACAGGCAATAAAAGAAGCATCATAACCCTTACCGGTTGGAAAAATGCTCCCCATGTGCCTCCTGCCATTAGAACTAATAAAAGTATAAGCAGATAGTCGTATTTATTGCGGGCGCCGGTCATTGTTTATAGAACTCTTTGATGACTACACTCGGCCACTTCCAGTTTTGATAAGACAATTGTGCCAATCCGGGAGCCAGTATCATTCCCCATACCCCCCAGTTAAGTACGCCCACAAACAGATAAAGCAGTATGATAGTGGCAGCACCAGACAAGAGGGACGGTATGAAGAAAGGAATCTTGTTGTCCGCCATGATGAATCCTGCCGCTACGATGTGGTTCTCTTCCAGACAATAGAAGAATAGCAACAGACATAACATAGGCACAGGAAGGAAATAGGTCTGACTGTTGATGAGTTCCAATACAGGATTGCCTAAAGTCACAAACACAGCCCCACCTATAAGAAAAATAACCAAGAGAGAAATAACACAATACTCATAATCCTTTTTCAGCCTGTCAGTATTTCTCTCAACACGGTATTGTGCTAATTTAGGTAAAAGGGCAACATACATCACAGTGCTGCATCTGCAAAGTATATCTATTACTTGAAGAGTGATTCCATAGCTGGCTGTTACTGCAAGAGGCAGAAAAGCAGAACTTATGAATACCGCTGATTTGTTTACTAAAAAACCGCCTAAAGATGTGAGGCCAGATTTTATTGAGTTTGGAGAAATAGCTTTCAATATCTCATTGGCAGACTTGGAACCAGCTATGGCTAATTTGGCTTTCATCTCATGCGTGAAGAATACACGGTATGAAAGTATGCGACGCAGAATTATAGATAGCAGTTGAGATGCAACAATCGCAGTCAGACCCAATCCGGCATAAACAAGTCCGATTGCGAGTAGCAGGTACAGACTCTGACCAATAATATTGATTTGTTGTGCACGCTTAATGTAGCCTTTGCCTGTTAACAAAGCATCATAGTATAAAGTGTACAGATTATAGCAATTGATGCAGATTTGAAGAATCCATGCAATTATTATATCCGTCCTGTCACCATTGAACTTTTCAAGCACATACAGAATATAGATTGTACCGACGATCCCAAGCAGAATAAGAGTCGCTAATGCCATCCAACTATAGAAACGGCGCATAGCTTTGAGCGTGCCGTTCAAGAGTGAATAGTCAACATCGTAATCTCCGGTATCTTCTATACCTACTGTCTGCAAATGCTTCACACCAGAGAATACGTAACTTATATTTCTTGCAAAGGAAGGGCGAAAACCCATATCAAGGAGTATAACCAACTGGTTTATAGTTTGGAATATTACCCAAATACCCATAATCTCCGATGAGAACTTATAGGACATGAAAGGGAGTAATATAACTCCGGCGCCTACGGTGAAAAATGTAGCAAGGTAACTCCAGACCACATCTTTTTTTCCTATGTTTTCTATGCCTTCTGCCAAACGAATGTAAAATAGTTGAAAGGTTTATATGACGATAGCGGCTTTAGTCTACAATCTGCCATCAACGAGAGAGCGGTCAACGAAATTCTTTACATCGAAGATGACAGCGCCTTCGTTCTTATATTTTTTGAAGTCGAAAGTCTTGAACTGATTGTGGCTTACACACGCAATTACGGCTTCGTATTTCTGTTCGGGGTTGATTGCAGGAATAAGTTGCTTGCCGTATTCATGCAAGACCACTTCGGGTGAAGCCCATGGATCGTAGATATCCACTTTGCAGCCAAACTCCTCCAACTCAGTGGCTATATCCACAACCTTAGTGTTGCGGCAGTCGGGGCAATTTTCTTTGAATGTGACACCAAGCATGAGTACATGAGCACCCTTAATCTTATGATCTTTCTGAATCATCAGTTTGAGAGTCTTGTCGGCAATGAACTTGGCGATAGAGTTGTTGACGGCACGGCCGGAGAGAATGACCTGTGGGTCGTAACCGAGTGACTTCGCCTTATGTGCCAAATAGTACGGATCAACAGAGATACAGTGTCCACCAACGAGTCCGGGGCGATACTTAAGGAAATTCCATTTAGTTCCAGCCGCCTCAATAACATCGTTAGTGTCAATACCTACGCGGTCACAAATAAGTGCAAGTTCGTTCATGAACGAGATATTAACGTCACGTTGAGAGTTCTCTACAGCTTTGGCAGCTTCGGCAACTTTCATGTTCGGTGCTTTATGGGTGCCGTTCTCAAGGATAGAGTTGTAGAGTTGGTCAACAACCTCGGCTATCTCAGGGGTAGAACCGGATGTAATCTTCTTTATCTTTGTGAGAGTGTTGACTTTGTCTCCCGGATTGATACGTTCCGGAGAATAGCCACAGAAGAAATCTTCATTGAAACGCATACCTGAGTATTTCTCAAGGACAGGTACGCAATCCTCTTCAGTGCATCCGGGGTAAACGGTGGATTCATAAATGACTATATCACCTTTAGACAAGGTTTTTCCTATGGTTTCGCTTGCCTTCAGAAGCGGGGTGAGATCAGGATTGTTGAATCGGTCGATTGGGGTAGGGACGGTAACAATATAAGTGTTAGCCTGATGAAGCTCTTCCGGATTAGATGAGAAACTAAGACCGTATTTGCCTGTAGTCTTAAAGAGTTCGCATGCTTCACGCATACCTACGAGATCGGCCTCAAGTGTGTGGTCTTCACCACGTTCGAGTTCTGCAACACGTGCTTTGTTAACATCGAAACCTATAACCCGGTATTTCTTTCCATATTCTATTGCAAGAGGCAGACCTACATAACCTAAACCTACCACTGCTATTATATGTTCTTTTTCCATGAGATGAATATTATTATATCAAAAGATTAGCCTACAAAGTTACTGCTTTTTTCTCATATACACAAACTTTCGGAAAAACCTCTTGCAGCGGTTGCATTTTTATATTATCTTTGCAGTCGAAACTGAATATTCATAATAAACATAGTATCAACAATGAAACATTTAACATTGATTGCAGTAGCCGCACTGATGCTTGCTTCCTGCGCAACAAAAACAAATAACATGAAAGAAAACGAGACAATCAATAGTATTATGACCCGTGTGTCAGTTCGTCAGTTTACAGAAGAGAAACCTTCCGCTGAGCAGATAGACATACTTCTTCGTGCCGCGATGGCAGCACCATCGGCAGTAAACAAACAGCCATGGGGATTTCTTGTGGTAGATGACAAAGAGATGCTGAAGAAGATAGGCGAACAATTCCCTAATTCACGGGTACAGAACAATGCGCAGGTGGCAATTGTTCCCTGCGGCGATTTGAGTAAAGCTCTTGAGGGCGAGGCACAAGAATACTGGGTACAAGATGTATCGGCTGCTGTTGAGAATATATTGCTTGCAGCACACAGCATGGGTCTGGGGGCAGTATGGACAGGCTTAACTCCGATAAAAGCACGTGCTGAACAAGCTGCCCAGTTGCTCGGATTGCCGGAGAATATAGTTCCACTGTGCATTATTCCTGTGGGATATCCTGCTGAAGAACCTGCAGTGAAAGATAAGTACAAGGCAGAGAATATTCACTACAACGTGTGGTAAGATTACCATAGTTCCGTTGCCACTTGTCCAATGCCGAATAAAGACGCTGACAGAGTATGACATCAGGTGAGCATAGGCTAGGGTCGGTATAGCGCGCAAACAGTGGTGAGGTAATTTGTGACAAAACAAGAGAGAGTCTCGATTGAGGCTCTCTCTTTCTGAATCTAAATGCTATAAGATGCGATTCACTATCTCTTTTAATGCTTAATAAGATGAGAAGATGTTAATCTTCATCTTTGCTATCGGCAGTATCAGACAATCTGACATTCTTTTCTGTGTGTTGGTGTTCAGCAAACAGGCGGTTGCCATTCTTGTCGATAAAGCGATACTCGAGGAATCCGAGTTCCTGACTTTCAAGAATTTTAACTCCATAGTGTCGCTGCCAACGCAGTCTTGTCGAACATAAGAATCCTTTGTTGATGTATGCATACACATAAGGGTGAACATACAAACGAAGATTCCTTCCGAATTGTTGTGTGTAGTTCTCCAATTCCTCTTCAAGAGTGTCTGTGAAGAGAATGGAAGAAACAACTTTCCCTTTTCCCTTACAAGTCGGGCAGACTTCTTGCGTAACCGTTTCAACAGCGGGGCGCACTCGTTGACGCGTTATCTGCATAAGTCCGAATTTGCTCAGTTTAAGCACATTGTGCTTTGCACGGTCGCGTGTGAGAAGATCACGCATGTGCTCAAACAATGCTTGCTGGTTTTCAGTGGAATCCATGTCGATAAAATCAACAATGATGATTCCTCCGATATCTCTGAGTCGCAGTTGGTGTGCAATCTCATCTGCGGCAAGCATGTTGACATTGAAGGCGTTTTCTTCCTGGTCAGAACCTTGTTTCTTGCTACCACTATTGACATCGATAGACCATAAAGCCTCTGTTTTCTCAACAATCAGGTAGCCGCCATTCTTGAATCCTACAGTGCGGCCAAGACCTGTTTTCATCTGCTTGGTAATCTGAAAATGGTCGAAGATTGGTTGATCAGAATTGTAGAAATGTACAATCTTCTTGCTATCAGGTGCGATGAGCTCGACATAAGCACAGATGTCATTGAAGACGTCTTTGTCGTTGACTTGAATGCTTTCGAAACTTGGGTTGAAGATATCGCGAAGCAATCCGATTGTTCTGCCAATCTCTTCAGTCACAAGTGCAACTTGCGGTTGTGACATTTGTGAGATTTTCTGCATAGTGTCTTCCCATCGTTTGACAAGCAACTGTAGTTCTCCATCAAGTTCTGCAACGCGTTTTCCTTCTGCAACAGTCCGAACAATGATACCATAGCCTTGTGGTTTGACAGCCTGTACCAATTGCCGAAGTCTGCTACGCTCGGCCTCAGACTTGATTTTGTTGCTTACCATAACCTTGTCTCCGTATGGAATAAGCACTATGTTTCGTCCAGCAAGCGAGACTTCGGCTGTGAGTCGCGGCCCTTTGGTGTTGATAGGCTCTTTTGCGATCTGCACGAGAATCATATCGCCTGCTTTAAGATAGTCGGAGATAAGTCCGTCTTTGCCAAGCTCGGGTTGATTATAGATTTTCCCCAAAGCAGGAATCTTCTGTTTCTGAATAGCAGCCTGAGTGTAGGAATTGATACGCAGGAATCCCTCGCCTAAGTCAAGATAGTGAAGAAAAGCATCTTTTTCATAGCCGACATCCACGAAGACAGCGTTGAGCGCGGGCATAACTTTTTTTACTTTTCCGAGGTAGATATTACCAACGCAGAAAGTCATTTCTCGTTTTTCCCGATTGACCTCCATGAGTCTTCCGTCCTCAGTCAGTGCCAGCGCGATTTCGTCTTTTTTTACGTCTACTACTAATTCGCTTTTCACTATAAAAAATATTTGTTATAGTCTGTCTGTCATCGGTTTGCGCCCAAATCCGACTTGTTGGCAGGCAGACAAGTTAATAAAAACATAATTCATAATGCATAATCATTAAGAATGAATAACGCATTATGAATTATGCATAGTTACGACCGTCTTACTTCTTCTTATGACGGTTCTTACGCAAACGTTTTTTACGTTTGTGAGTTGACATCTTATGTCTCTTATGTTTCTTTCCGTTAGGCATAGCAGGAATTATTTGATAGATTTAACAAACTCCTTAGAAGGCTTGAAAGCGGGTATAACGTGCTCGGGAACAACGATAGTGGTGTTCTTAGAAATGTTGCGAGCTACTTTCTCCTTGCGAACCTTGGTTTGGAATGTACCGAAACCACGGAGATAAACATTCTCATTGTTAACGATAGAACCTTTCACATTCTCCATGAAAGCTTCTACAACGTTCAGCACTGTTGATTTTTCATAACCTGTTTGTGCTGCGATTTGATTTACAAGTTCTGCTTTAGTCATAATTGTAAGTATTTAGTATATTTTACGTATAAAAATTGTGTCAACGTTTTTAATAAGCGCGAAATCGGGTGCAAAGTTACATAAACTTTTTGATTTACAAAAACTTTTATTGATTTTTTTCTGTTCCAACAACATGTTTTACTTGGAAAGCAGTGCTTCAATATCTTTATGAGAAAGATTTCTGCCGACGATAACTCCTTCTTTATCAATAAGTACCGTACATGGGATGCTGTTAACACCATAGTCTTGTGCCCCTTTTGCTTGCCACCCCTGCAAATCGCTTATGTGGCACCAATTCAGATTCATAGACTTGATAGCATCTTTCCAAGCTTTTTCATCGTTGTCGAGTGAGACACCGAGAATCTGTAATTTGCCGTTGTACTTGTCATAGAGTGATTTGACTTGTGGCATTGCACGACGGCATGGTCCGCACCATGATGCCCAGAAGTCGACAAGAACATAGTCGGTTTTGCCTATCAACTGGGATAAAGACAATGCCTTTCCGTCAGGAGTAGAGGCAGAAATATCTTTGTATTGCTTACCTTTGCCCGACTCCTTCTGAAGACGTACCGCCTTATAAACGGCTTTCATGTATTTGTCAGAAAGAGATTTCTCGTTCATAAGTGTACAGAGAGTATCAATTTGTTCGAGCTCCAAAACAGAGTAGTAGTTGAGGAAACCGTAGTTACCAGCGAGTGTATTTATATCAGTCAGGGCGTTTTCTTCACCTTTAAGTGTACGATAAACCTTATTAATTATGCTCTCCAGTGTCTTGTCGCGTAACTGTTCGTCTTCAATATTGAAAGCATCGTATATCTCGGCTTCATAGTCATCGTACATCTGAATGAAATCGTTGTTGACAGTACCATTTTTTGATATAACAGGTTGGCCTTCACTATTGAGTCCGACTTGGATATTGACTTCTCCGTTACCGGTCTTGCCGCCTTCAACGGCAATCATAGTCGCTCCGAGTTCACCGAGATCGAGCACAACGAGTTGCTCCTCAGGAAGGGGGAAACTGATTTTGAAGATGTCGTCTTTCACTATGCCTTTGTACGTGGCAGTAGAGTCACCTGCTTTTATATCAATACCGATAACGGTGCTGTCAGGTACTTGGAGTTCAGGGGAGAATGCGCCCTTAATGGTGAATGTACTTTTGCCACACGAAGCCAAGAGCAGAACGCTGGCAAAGAGAAGAGTCAGTTTTTTCATTGTAGTGATGTTTTATTTGTTGGTTTTTAATGCTGCGATACTTTCTTTGAGTGCTGCGATACGACTTTCGGCATCAGCCTGCTTCTTTCTTTCGTTAGCCACAATCTCCGGTTTGGCATTCTGGACAAAACGCTCGTTGCCAAGTTTCTTCATAACACTCTGAAGAAAACCTTCTTGATACTGCAGTTCAGTTTCAAGTTTCTTTATTTCCTCATCAACATTGACGAAAGCGTCGAGAGGAACAGCATACTCTGTTACTCCGGCAAGGAAAGAAGCTGCGTTGGCACTCTTTTGAACGACAGTATCGATTTGGCTGAGGTTGCCGAGTTTGAGAAGAAGCCTGGTACCTATAGCAAGCTGTTTGCCCACAACTTGGAGTTGAAGTTGCTCTTTCTGTGGGATGTCTCTTTGCTGGCGAATGTTGCGAATGCCTGTGATGATTTGTTTTAAATCCTCTGTCTGGGCGATTAACTGCTCGTCAGCAGGTGTGAGTTGAGGATTGTTGATAGGCTCGAACATTATTGTGTCACCATCATGCCGTTCATCTAGGTTCTGCCAAAGTTCTTCGGTTATGAATGGCATAAATGGGTGAAGAAGACGCAAGAGACGGTCAAAATATGAGAGAGTAAGAGAATAGGTGGTGTTATCAATAGGCTCTCCGAAAGCAGGTTTGATCATCTCCAGATACCACGATGAGAACTCGTCCCAGAAGAGTTTGTAGATAGCCATGA
Source organism: Paludibacteraceae bacterium (assembly GCA_017477325.1). Lineage (GTDB taxonomy): Bacteria > Bacteroidota > Bacteroidia > Bacteroidales > Paludibacteraceae > Colicola. Next base: position 6,857 of record JAFUWV010000006.1, on the reverse strand, counting down.
GTGCCTCTGAGAGACGGTAATTCTTGAAGAGTTTGTCCATCTCTTGTGAAGTCTGACGCAGTTTGGCTTCGAACCAGTCAGTAGCTTGTTTGCACTCGGCAGGCTGCTCAATGTCAGCCACCTTCCACCCCTGTACAAGGCGGAAACAGTTCCATATCTTATTATTGAAGTTGCGTCCTTGCTCGCAGAGAGACTCATCGAAGAGGATATCGTTGCCGGCAGGAGCAGAGAGCATCATTCCCATGCGTACTCCATCGGCACCAAATTTCTCAATGAGTACAAGCGGGTCAGGACTATTACCGAGCGACTTAGACATCTTACGCCCAAGTTTGTCGCGCACGATACCTGTGAAATATACATTGCGGAAGGGCATCTTGCCTTCATACTCATAGCCGGCCATAATCATACGTGCCACCCAGAAGAAAATGATGTCAGGTCCGGTCACGAGATCAGCGGTGGGGTAGTAGTAGTTGATTTCTTTGTTACCCGGGTTGCGTATGCCATCGAAAAGCGAGATAGGCCACAACCACGAAGAGAACCATGTGTCAAGACAGTCAGGGTCCTGCTTCAGATCGTCAATAGTAAGAGATTGGTTGCCGGTTTTCTTGATAGCCAGTTTTAATGCTTCTTCCTGATTTTCCGCTACAACATATCCACCTTCAGGCAGATAGTAGGCAGGAATACGGTGTCCCCACCAAAGCTGGCGTGAGATACACCAGTCTTTGATATTCTCAAGCCAGTGGCGATAAGTGTTCTTATACTTCTGCGGGTAGAAGCATATATCATCTTTCATGACGGGTTCAAGGGCAATCTTAGCAAGATGCTCCATCTTCAAGAACCACTGCATGGAGAGTTTAGGCTCGATAGGTACATTGGTGCGTTCGGAGAAACCTACGTTGTTGGTATAGTCTTCTGTCTTCTCCATTAGACCTGCAGCCTCAAGATCTTTCTCAATCTGCTTGCGGCAGTCGAAACGGTCCATGCCGACATAAAGACCAGCTGCTTCGCTCAGTGTTCCGTTATCATTGAAAATATCTATGCTTGGCAGGTTGTATTTTTCTCCAAGCATATAGTCGTTGACATCGTGTGCCGGTGTAACCTTGAGGCAGCCCGTACCAAACTCCATATCAACGTAATCGTCTTCTATGACAGGAATAACCCGATTGACGAGAGGTACAATCACGCGTTTGCCTTTGAGCCAGGCAGTCTTAGGATTATTAGGGTTGATACACATGGCAGTATCTCCCATGATGGTCTCGGGGCGGGTGGTGGCCACAACGGCATAACTGTCTTCACCTTCTACTTTATATCTAAGATAATAAAGTTTGCCATGATGCTCTTTGAAAATGACCTCTTCATCGGAAAGAGCGGTGAGTGCTTTCGGGTCCCAGTTGACCATACGCACGCCACGGTAGATGAGTCCTTTCTGATAGAGGTCGCAGAATACTTTTATAACGCTCTCAGAGCGAGGTTCATCCATGGTGAAACCGGTACGATCCCAATCACATGACGCACCGAGTTTGCGAAGTTGCTTTAGAATGATACCTCCATGCTCACGAGTCCAATCCCATGCATGCTCAAGAAACTGCTCACGTGTGAGATCAGTTTTCTGTATGCCCTGTTCTGCCAGTTTTCCAACAACCTTTGCCTCAGTAGCTATAGATGCATGGTCAGTACCCGGTACCCAACATGCATTTTTTCCTTCCTGACGTGCACGACGGACAAGAATATCCTGAATGGTGTTGTTGAGCATGTGGCCCATGTGAAGCACACCGGTTACGTTTGGAGGTGGAATAACAATGGTATATGGTTCACGATTGTCGGGTTCAGAGTGGAAAAACTTGTGCTGAAGCCAATACTCATACCATTTGGCCTCAATGTCTGTCGGATTGTACTTTGTCTCCATGTATAATGATGGTTTGCTAATTTTGTAAAGTTTGCTAAGTTGGTTGTTTAAGACGTTTGCCATGTATGCAAAGACTTGCTAAAAAGCGTGCAAAGATACTGCAACTTTTCTGAATAAGCAAATATAATTTGCAGATTCGGGAATATTGTCGTATCTTTGCAGAAAGAATAAGACTAAATAACATAATGCTATGATACAAAGAATACAAACACTTTATTTATTTCTTGTAGTTATACTTGGCACATTGCTGTGCTTCTTCTCTCCGGTAGATTTTATTTCACCTGAGACGGCGGAGAACTACAGAGAACTCTCGATGACGTTTACGGGAATATATGACGTGACTAACCCGGAGATACCTGTCAGATTGATGAATACGGTGTCGCTATCTATTATCTCGATAGTGATTCCTGCTGTGGCATTCATGGTGATATTCCTTTTCAAGCGCAGGATACTGCAGGCGCGCATCAATGTGGTGAACGTAATATTGTGCCTTGGCTGGTATGCGATACTGGCAGTATATGTATGGTTTGCAACAAAGAACTTCTATGTGGAATGGTACATCACTCCATGGGCAGCCATACCTCTTGTGAATATGGTGCTCACACTGATGGCAACTCGTGCAATACTGAAAGACGAAGCTCTTGTGCGTGCTGCTGACAGGCTGAGATAAGGTCTGCGGGTCTTATCTTAGTGCGTGATATCAAGATAGATTGGCAGATGGTCGGAGTAGCCGGGTTGCCACGTGGTGTATTTGTAGCAGCGCATAGGTTGTTCTCCACCGTATTTCTCATCGCGTTCAAGTATCCACGACTCGTTGTAGATATGAGCGCGGGCTTCCTCCAAGAGAGATTTTGATACATAGAACTGGTCGAGGCATGACCAATAGCCCTGCCATTTGTGTGTACCTGCTTCGCTACGGAGTTCTTTTTCAATCGGCACCATGAGATTGCGCATTCCTCTGAGGTGGTCGGTAGGTGCGGAATTCATGTCTCCCATGATGATAATCTTTGCATTGTGACTGGAGAAAAGAATGCTGTCAACAGTGTGTTGCAGTATGCGGTGTGCAATAGCGCGTTTGTGAGCTGTCTGCTCCGCACCTCCGAGTTGTGAGGGTAGGTGGCACATCATGATATGCAAAGTGTCAAGACGAGAGTGCTGGTGTTTGCCTTTCTGCTTGACTTGGGCACACATATATATAATATCGCGCGTGGGACGTTCCGACTCAGGCATGGGTACGCGAATAAAAGCATGGCTGACAGGTGTCAGTTGCTTGGGGTCGTAGAGCAGGGTGCAGTCTATTCCACGCTCATCGGGACTGTCTTGGTGAATGTATTCATAGCCAAGATGTTTGAGTTTGCCTATGTTCAAGAGGTCTATGATGCATTGTTCGTTTTCCACTTCACAAAGTCCGACAACTGCTGCATTTTTCCACTCTCCGATGCTTACTATGACCCGGCTAAGGTTTTCAAGTTTGCGGTTATATCTGTTTTTTGTCCAATGGTATCTGCCATCAGGAGTGAAATCTTCATCGAGTTTGAGTGAGTCATGCTTGGTGTCGAAGAGATTTTCAACATTGTAGCTGATAATGCGCAGTTGTGCCTGCATTGAGAGAGATGCAAGCAGAAAGATGAAGAGCAGGGACTTTCTCATGACGAATAGGTTTTGCTATAGATCAGTTTTCCTTAAGTGAGTTTACCAACATTCCGCAAGCGGCGAGTATGTCTTCTCCCCGAGAGCGTCGGATGGTGGTGGTGACGGAGTTGTTAGTAAGCCAGTCACGGAGCCACTCCATCTGCTCTTGTGTAGAACTATGGAAATCGGAGAGAGTGGAATTGTCCGGCGACTCGTGAAAGCGAATGAGGTTGACTCTGCATGGCAGGCCTTTTAGCAGTTGGCGAAGCGCTTGAGCATGACGCATGGTGTCGTTTTTACCACCGAAGCAGATGTATTCAAAGGAAACGCGTCGCTGATGCGTCCAGTCGTACTGCTTTAACAGACTGATAACCTGCTCGACAGGATATGCTTTCTCAATAGGCATGATGCCGGCACGCTCTGCTGCGAACGGGTTATGCAGACTGATAGCAACATGGCAGTCGCACTCATCGAGGAGGCGGCGAAGCCCCGGCATATAGCCAACAGAGGAGACAGTTATCCGTTTGGGAGACCATGCGCAACCCCAAGGTGCAGTTAGTATTTCGATTGAGCGGAGTACAGCATCAATATTGTCACAGGGTTCGCCTTCGCCCATATATACAAGGTTGGTGAGTGTGGAAGAGTCAGGTATGGAGAATATCTGGTTAAGGATGTCGGCAGCTGAGAGTTGACCATGGAATCCGAGAGTTCCGGTCATGCAGAAGCGGCATCCCATCTTGCATCCAGCCTGAGTGCTGACACAGAGTGTGGCACGGTCGTCTTCGGGTATATAAACCGACTCAATGTAGGCGTGGGAGATGTTTGGCATCCCGGTTGTGATGTTTTGGCTGTCGGTTGCAGGTTTAGGCTGTTGGTTTTCTATCTTGAACAGATATTTCTTAGTGCCGTCAGTGGAGACTGCTTCTGCAGAAGGAGGAGTGAGTCCAAGAGTGTATTGCTCTGCGAGTGCCTGCCTGCCTTTGAGTGAGATATTGGTCATCTCAGCGAAAGAGGCTGCCCGCTTCTGATAAAGCCACTCTGCAAGTTGCTTTCCTGCAAAGCGAGGTAGCCCCACAGAGAGGGCTACCTGCTGCAGTTCTTGCAATGTTTTACCAAGCAGTGTTTCCATTAATGACAGAGGCGATACATTATTTAAATGAGGTTGTACATAGTTATCACCACGCAAAGAGGGGATATTTCACCATCTCTGCATTGACTTCTTGTCTTACCTTCAGAATATTCTGCTCGTCTTCCGGATTGCCGAGTACGCGGTCGATGAGGTTAACAATCCACGGCATCATGTCTTCTTTGAGTCCACGAGTGGTTATTGCCGGAGTGCCGAAGCGGAGACCTGAGGTCTGGAAAGCAGAGCGCGAATCGAAAGGCACCATGTTCTTGTTGGTAGTGATGTCGGCAGCGACGAGTGCTTTCTCAGCTATTTTGCCCGTAAGGTCGGGGAACTTAGTACGCAGGTCAACGAGCATGCAGTGGTTGTCGGTGCCTCCGGATATGATTTTGTAGCCTTTGTCAACAAATGCTTCAGCCATAACGGCAGCATTGAGTTGAACTTGCTTCTGATAGTCAACATATGACGGTTGCAACGCTTCTCCGAAGGCAACGGCTTTAGCTGCAATGACGTGCTCGAGAGGACCGCCTTGTGTGCCGGGGAAGACAGCGGAGTCAAGCATAGCAGACATCATCTTTACTTCGCCTTTGGGAGTGGTTTTACCCCATGGGTTGGGGAAGTCTTCACCCATAAGGATGACTCCTCCACGGGGACCACGGAGAGTCTTGTGCGTGGTAGAGGTGACAATATGCGCATATTTAACAGGGTTTTTGAGGAGACCTGCTGCAATGAGTCCTGCAGGGTGCGCCATATCAACCATGAAGATAGCTCCGATCTCGTCTGCCACACGGCGAATGCGCTCATAGTCCCACTCGCGAGAGTAGGCGCTTGCACCTGCAATGATGAGTTTAGGGTGTTCAGTGCGCGCTACTTGCTCAAGCTGGTCATAATCCACGCGTCCGTCTTCTTCGCGCACATTATACTCCAAGGCATGAAACATGAGACCTGAAAAGTTGACAGGGGAACCATGACTGAGATGCCCTCCATGACTCAGGTTGAGACCGAGGAACTTGTCTCCAGCATTGAGGCAAGCCATGAATACCGCCATATTGGCTTGTGCGCCAGAGTGCGGCTGGACGTTGACCCATACTGCTCCATAAAGTTGCTTAAGGCGCTCTTGTGCAAGGCGTTCGCTGAGGTCGACCACTTCACAACCACCATAATAGCGTTTGCCGGGGTAGCCTTCAGCATACTTGTTGGTGAGGACAGAGCCCATGGCTTCCAATACCTGGTCGCTCACATAGTTTTCGCTGGCAATCAGTTCGATGCCGCGTGTCTGACGTTCACGCTCACGGCGGATAATGTCAAAGATTTCAGTGTCTCGTGTCATAAACTATATTATTTTTCAGTGTTGATTCTTTTGGGATTGGCAGGAAACCAGCCTTTTCTAACCCGCTCCCTTTGCTGGAAGAGCTCGTGTATTCCCCAGAAAGATGAGAAGGCAAACACACCGAGGCAGATACTTAAAATATGGTTGGTGACAAAGATAGAGCCCATAGAGCCTAAGACTCCGGCTATTGCAAACAACCACCAAGAACGTACTCCGAGATAGTACTCTGCCTTAATAACAATAGGGTGGAACATTCCAATGATGAGAAAAGTAGCCAAACCGATGATGATTCCTTCGAATGATGAGAATGTGATTTCCATAAGTGCTTATATGAATGCTTGTAATTAAACGGGTGTGTAATTGTTTATTCAGGTTGCAAAGATACTACTTTTTATTGAAATGCACAATCACTATTTGTTATGATATTGCACAGAATGAAGATTTACAACAAGCGGTTGTCTGGTTTGACAAAATGTAAGCAAAAAGAGAGAATGGGTGACAGAATGTCAAATTAAGGAGATTCGTAACACTGAGCTTGAAGTATGCTTAAAGTATGCTACCCGTGAACTTACACTTTGTATGGTATTTGGAAGAAACAGTGTCAAAATGACAAAAATGAGAGAATCGTGATTCTCTCAAATTGTCGGGGTGAAAGGATTCGAACCTTCGACCTCCTGGTCCCAAACCAGATGCGCTACCGGACTGCGCCACGCCCCGCGTCGAAACACGCTCGGACTCGGACTGACTCTTTCGCTTTGCTTCAGAGTCATTATTGTCCTCGCGGTTTCTCCTTTCAATCTTCGAGCAGAGCTCTCGATTGTTTGCGCTGCAACCGCGCCTTTTAAACACGCTCGGACTCGGAC
>JAFUWV010000005.1 GCA_017477325.1 Paludibacteraceae bacterium | reverse complement strand
TGGAGTTGTATGTGGCACGCTCGAAGAATACTGTAGCAGACTTAGCTGCTTGCACAAATGCCATTACACCTATTTCATCGCCCTCCATTGCCATGCTTGCACTACCGGCAAAGCCTTCTCCATGTGTTATCTCATAAGCATATTCATCCCCTGTTGTCGTTTTGTGCGACACAAGTTCCATGCTGAGTTCGTACCCGTCCACTTTGTATGAAGCATATATGTTTCTGTCAGAGGTCACATCCTTATATTCGCCTTGCCAACCTGCGAAGGTCATGCCTGCTATTGTCGGATTGGCGGGAGGAGTGGCATCTTCACCGCAATGTAAGGTTTCTGTTTTAAGCACACTGCCGTCTGCATTGATGAATTTAACCACATGATTATTTATGAAAAAACCACATTCCACCGGACATGCCGGCATGGTTACTTCGTATGTAGACTCACTCTTTTGCTTCATCGCAACAGGCAAATTAGCTGTGAAGAAGGGCTTCATACATTTGTCTCCCGCATCAATCACGAACTTCTCTCCTGCGTCATACAGGTTATCTCCGAGCCTGCTACTCTCAAACGGGTAACGGAAGTGGACGTATACCGCCTCTGAGGTGTCGCGCCGCCCGTGTGCCCCGGGATAATCAGGATTGAAAGAACTTGTTTCAGTCAACAGACGGAACCACCTCGGATATTCGCCGTCACGGTTGAATGTATAGTTGCAATGCAAATTAAGTCCTGTCTTGGCCTCAGCGGTCTGAATCTCCCCGGCATCGACCACCTGCCAGTTTTTCTTGTCAGTACTGCTCTCCCATGTGTAGTAGAAACCGTCATCTGCATGCACCGACATGCTGATATATGATTTTCCTCCGTATTCCACGAAGAATTCGGTATTTACCGGCACTTCAGTCAGTATTGAACGCTTGTTGATGTTGAACCCGTTTATAAGCCAGCAGTTTTGTTTGTTCTCATCGTCAGAATAATACGAGGTGTATTCCCCTGTCACTTTGTCCTTATATCGAGGCTCCACAATGACATGTATACCCTCTTCCTCCGGATAAAAGAAGAAAGAGAACTTTTGATATGCTTCATAAATCTGCGAACGCAACTTACTGCCGGAAACAGTATGCTTTCCTCCATATGATCCGTTGGCATTATACTCCAGATAGAGAGGCAGTTCCGCATGGTACGTAACCAGCTCATAGTCATCGTCATTTTCAGTACTTATCCCCCCATATAAATATCGTCTGGGGCTATGGCCGTCGAGCAACACATGGTACAAACCTATTAAAGGATAGAAATGATATAAATGCACTATGTACATTCTGTCAAGATTCTTATCTTTTTGAAAATTGTCGTAGAAAGTAAGGTCGAAACTTTCGTAGTCAAACTTAAAGTTGTTGATATACTTTGGGACATTTATAGTATCAACCTTTACCACTTCTCTGCCGCCGGGAGTAGCATACAAGTTTGTGACTGCCAAAGTGGTCACTATTGCAAAGATGAGTCTTTTCATTGTATTACCTGTCTTTAAGTTTTATAATTATGTTTTCTGTTCGCGATATTGCGTTGGAGTAATACCATAGAAGCGGTGGAAAGTGCGGCTGAACGAGCCTGCCTCGGCAAAACCGCATTGCATTGCTATATCTGCAATCGCTATAGTTGGTTGTTGCACAAGCAGCTCGGTCGCTTTTTCCATTTGTATGGCAAGTATAAATGTCTTTGGAGAGTCGCCTGTTGCTGCTATCATTCGTCTGCGGAAAGTGCTCACACTCATGTTCATAGAGTCTGCTATCTGCTCAACACTAAACTCCGAGCGTTGCATGCCGGTGTTCACAAGTTCAATTACCCGTGCAAGCATCAGGCGGTCGTCTGCTGTAGTGTCATTAACTAAGTTTCCGGTCTCTTGCTCTCGTTCTTCCTGATTCTGCACTTGCTCTATGTTCTTCTTTGCTCTGGTCTGCTTGCGCAGTTTCTCCACTTCGATGAGAAGATTGTTGAAGTGGAGCAGTTGCCGGTGTTGTTGATGGCGGTAAAAAAGCCATGATCCTAAAGAAAGCATCACGAAAAGCACCAATATGAGTACTATCAGCCAGATGTATCGTACTCGTTGACGCTCGTTTATTTGTTGCAGTATGTCGTTCTCGTATTGTGCAGCGTAGTGAGAGAGGTTGCGGTTAGTCTCGTGGTCATATATAGAGTCTCTCAAGTGCTCAAATCTGTCTCCGTGTAATAATGCTTCTTCGGGATTTATGCCACGCAATGTCTCGCGTAGTCCCTTTCTGGTGTGACTCTCGTTGTATATGTCATGTTGAGCAGTGAAGATGTCAAGAGCCTTATAGTAATAGTCTGCTCCCTCTTTGTTTCTTCCTTGCACATACATCAGGTCTCCCATGTGGTTGTATGCTATGCCCAGTGAATGAGTGTTTCCGCTCTCTTCTATTATAGGTATAGCCTCCTTAAGGCACTGTTCTGCCTCTTCATATCGTTCCAGCACTGTTAGTGCCGCAGCGCGTTGTGTCTGTCTGATGGCTGCTTTGTCTTCCCTTCCAAGACGCTTCTCTATCTCCCACGCCCGAGTAGCATAGTCAAGCGTCTTCTCCGGTATGTTTTTATGCTGATATACCTCCGATGCCATGCCATATATCACGGCCTTGCGAGGCATATTGTCCACCTTTTCGACATATTCAATAGCTTGCAGAATATACCTCTCAGCTTCGTCGACCTGACGCATACTCATGTAGATACCTGCAAGTGTGTTGAATGATGATGAGATGTTGTCATCATTACCGCTTTCAATGTCTAATTGGTTGCACAGCTTAGCGTAGATGGCTGCTTTATCGAACTCTCCAAGACGAACATAAATAAGTGAAAGCAGTGAAGCACAGTCAGCCTCGGTCTGCTTGTCCTGGACAGCTTTACATAGAGGCAATGCTCGCAGTGCATAGTGCTCAGCATTCTGAAAATCCTGTGTGTCGTAGTACCACTCCGAAGCCCAATACCATACAGTGCTGCATAGTCTGTCATGAGATGCATCTGCCGGCAACTCTATTGGTTCATCGATGAACTCTTGTTGATTGAGAAAATCAAAGAAGCTATTGGCGGTCTTAGCTGATGGATGATTGTTGAAATCACTGAGTAACGTGTCTGCATTGCCTGCTACCACTCCTGGGCAGAGTAGTATCAGCATAATGAAAGATATGTATATACGTTTCCTCAGTTTCATCGCTTGGAATCTTTGCTTCTGTGTCACTTGACATTTTCAACCGCAAAAGTACAGCTTTTTGTAAGATGATAATTAACATTATCGTTCAAAATATCATATTGCGTTATCTTTTTGCGTCATTCGGGCTTGTTTATCATTGCTTTGGCAGTTTGTGCGGCAAGGCGAGCATTGTTGAGTACAAGTTGTATGTTGGACTGAAGACTGTCGCCACCTGTCAGTTCTTTCACTTTGGCAAGTAAGAATGGAGTGACTTTCTTGCCATGTATTCCCAGCCTCTCAGCTTCACTTATGGCGTCGTCTATTGCCTTGTTAATCACTTCTGCCGGCATGGAATATTCTTCAGGAATTGGATTCGTAACCAGCATGCCGCCTTTCAGTCCCAACTGAATTTTGGTATTAAAGATGTCGGCTAATTCTTGAGGAGTATCCACACGATAGTCTACACTGAAACCACTGTGACGTGTGTAAAATGCCGGCAACTCTTCTGTTTGATAACCTATCACCGGAACACCTTTGGTTTCCAAATATTCCAATGTCAGACCAAGGTCCAATATGGATTTTGCTCCCGCACATATCACCATCACCTGTGTTTGCGCCAATTCCTCGAGATCTGCACTTATATCCATCGTAGAGGTAGCTCCGCGGTGCACACCGCCTATACCTCCTGTTGCAAATACACGAATACCTGCCATTGCTGCTATTATCATAGTAGTAGTAACAGTCGTTGCTCCGTCTGCTTTCTTGGCTATCAATACGGGCAGGTCGCGACGTGAGGCTTTGGTAACATGTTGTCCCTTTTTGCCCAGGTACTCTATTTCCTCTTTGGTGCAACCTGCTTTCAGTTTGCCCCCAATGATGGCTATAGTAGCTGGCACTGCACCATTTTCACGTATTGTTTGTTCTACTCTAAGAGCTGTCTCTACGTTTTGAGGGTATGGCATGCCATGTGAGATGATGGTTGATTCCAGTGCCACCACCGGCTTGCCCAATTTCAGTGCCTCTTGCACTTCTTGCGATATACTTAAGTATTTATTCATAGTAATATTTTTTAATCTTTTTGTATGGGAGCATAACTTAGCTCTGATTATTATCCCTTTATATCCTATTCTATAGCAGTATATTGGCTATCTCAGGATTTACTGCTTTCTCCGACATAAGTGTCGCTCTGGCTGCCATCAATCCGTATTGAGCTGTCTGAGGAAACGGAATACCCTTCAGGTGTGCCAACACAACTCCTGCCAGAAAGGCATCACCTGCTCCGGTTGTGTTTGTTATTTCTACAGGTAGAGCAGGGAAGAGCCATTCCTCACCTGCGTGGCGTGAATATACTCCTTCTGCACCAAGCGTAATATACAGATGTTCTACGCCCATGTCCATTAGGCATTGGGCTGCCTCGGTGTATGTGTTACTATCGGTTACTGCAAGAGCTTCCTTCTGGTTTAGTTTCAAAGTGTGAAGGTGTGGCAACTTGCATTTCCTCAGCGCATTCACCACTCGATGTGCCTTGGTGCTGCTAACTGCATCCACAAACACGGGAGCAGTGCTGTTCTCCATCAAGTAGCGGATTGAGTCCTCTGAAAGGTTGGTGTCGGCTATTATGAAGTCCGACAGATTGAGTTCACCTGTGCGCTTCTCAAGAAACTCTGGTGTGATGTGTCTTATGATATCTGTGTCAGCAACCGCAGCTATCATTTCGCCTGCATGGTTGTTGATACACAGATACATGCCGGTGCGTTCGCCTTGCAGGTGCTCGCTTAGACTCATGTCCATTCCGTAGTGTTTGCATTGGTCGTAAATCAGTCCGCCGAATATGTCACTCCCGAATACCGACACAAATCTTACTGGTATTCCCATTAGACACAAGTTGTGAGCAATGTTGCGGGCAACACCACCATGTCCCAGACTTACATGGCCGGGATTGGAGTCATTGGCGATAAAGTTGGTGGTAAGTTGAGCAGACAAATCGAAATTTGCACCACCGATAACTGAGACAAGCATACTCTTATGTTTTATATGGTGATTGTTCTATTCGTATTTCTGGAAGAGAAAGTCGTTGTATGGATAGCGCTGTATGTGAATACGTTTGATGTTCTCGTACATAACCTGCTTCAGTTGCTCTATTCCGGTCTTGTCTTTGGCAGAGATAAAAATGCAGTTAGGTTGTCCGTCTGTGCTGCCAAGTCGTGCCATCCATGTGCGCTCCAAATCTTCTAAAGGTATGTTTTCGCGGCGTATTGGTGTCAGGTCGTCTTCCTCTTTGGGTGTGTAGGTGAAAGCATCAGTTTTGTTGAAGACCACAATCTCCGGTATGGCATGTTGTATGTCGTGATTATATTTATGTTTTTTGTCATTCTGTTGATTATCCGTAAGTTCTGCTATTGTCTTTTCCACTACTTCATATTGTTCTTCAAAATTAGGATGTGATATATCTACAACGTGTATAAGCAGGTCGGCTTCTCTCACCTCGTCCAGTGTTGATTTAAATGACTCTATCAGGTTGTGTGGTAATTTCCGTATAAATCCTACAGTATCAGAAAGCAGAAACGGCAAATTGTCAATCGTAACTTTTCTCACTGTAGTGTCAAGTGTGGCAAAGAGTTTGTTCTCTGCAAATACGTCTGACTTGCTCAACAAGTTCATGAGTGTAGACTTACCTACATTAGTGTATCCAACCAGTGCCACACGTACCATTTTGCCTCTGTTCTGCCGTTGTGTCATCATCTGCCTGTCTATCTTTTTCAGTTCCTCCCTGAGCAAAGCAATGCGCTGATTGATTATTCGTTTGTCCGCTTCAATCTGTGTCTCACCCATGCCACGCGATGTAGTGCCTCCTCCTCGCTGACGGTCAAGGTGAGTCCACATACGCGTCAGTCTGGGCAGCATGTATTGCAAATGTGCCATCTCTACCTGAGTTTTTGCGTAACTGGTTTGAGCCCGTTGAAGGAAAATCTCAAGAATAAGTATGGTGCGGTCCATTATTCTTATTCCGGGTGTGTTCTTGTCAAGTCCCGTGTTCAGTTCTCTCTCAATATTGCGCAGTTGGCGTGGTGATAGTTCATCATCAAAGATTACGAGTTCTATTCTTGAGTCTTCACAATCCTCTGATTTGTCAGTTCCGCAGTTCATTTTTGCTATATATTCCCTTATCTCATATATCTTGCCTGAGCCTACATAGGTGTTGGTGTCGGGTTTGTCTGTTCGTTGTACAAATCGCTTTACCGGCACGATGTTATCTGTGTCTGCCAGAAATGCCAGTTCGTCAAGATATTCTTTTGTACGCTCCTCAGGCTGTTCGGGAGTAATGAGGCCTACAAGTATAGCTTTTTGTTGTGTCATTGTTATTATATTATATGTCGTATCTTTTACTTTGTGTCATTTTTTGCTCTTATCAGCATTATGTTCTGTGTCATGCCGAGTCTTCTGCGTTGATTTATATTTATTCGTGTGAAACCTTTTCTGTATCTTGTGTTCACGTTATCTTTTGCAGTCTGTTCTTGCAGTGTATAATTACCCGTAAGTTGAAGTGTCTGCCTGTTTCTGTCCCATGTGGGGTCGGCTATGCTCATGTATAGTGTATCGCCGGCAGTGTGCAGTATTATTGCAGCAGTGCCATCGCTGCGAAGTGTTGTACTGTCATTAATCTGCAACTCTGTCTCACCCCAGAAGTTGGCAGCCACAGTATGAGCTGATGGTTTGCTTACCGCTTGCAGCATTCGGCTGTTGCTTAGTATCTGTATTGTGGGATTCTTTGCGTATGCCTCTGTCTCAGTCCTGCTTATGGCGGGTAGAATCATATAGGCATATCTGCCGCTATCCGGCTTCACTCCGTGGCTGAGCATAATCTCGGTATTGCCATTTTCAGGCTGATTGACTATAACATCGCATGTGTCAAAAAATATATAGCCTGCTGTTCCGTCCAGATGTGCCCACTGGCTCTTCTCTATAGTCTTGTTCTTAGCATTGCTTACAGATTGTTCTCCGTCCTTTGTTCTAATATATAGCGACTTGGCAAATCTTCTGTTCTCTACTGTGGTTATCACCTCACGTTCGTCATTAAGATGTATGTCAGAACCTAAACATACAATACCTTCCGGCATTATAAACCATGATTTTTTCGCTCTGAGTGTTGATGCTCCACCTATCAGTTGCATCATGGCAGTGCTATATTCTTCTCCCAACGTAGTGCCTCCTGCTCTCGCACTGTCGGCCGCCTGTGCCGTGTGTCCGTACAGAGGTTGCACGCTCTCCACCTCTTCTCGCTCCATTACGTCAATAGTGGTACCGGGCAAACGATATGTGTTTACTGCCTGCATATACTGATAGAACTGTTTCGGGTCATCCGGCAAATATAAATAAGTCATTCCGTCGCCACTATACCAACCTCTTGTGTTTTGCCTGCCTGTGGCACGTATGAAGCATTCATATTTGCCAATCCTGTTGCTTGACATGCTCACGCAAGCTCTCCACTTCGCAGTTTGATGAATCAGTTTGTCTCCCGCCGCAAGCATGAGTGCAAATGGTTCTTCACCGTCCTCTGAAGCGTATTCTGCTGCAGTGTCTATTATGGGTTTGTATATCGGCAGTGGAGCAAGTTCTGAGTATGGCGATTTGTGGTGCGGATCGTGAATCAGTGTATTAGCTGCTGCTGTCAGTGCTTGCGTCCGTAGGGTAGAGTCATTGATTAGCAGGGCTGCATCCATTATGCTAAGTGCTGCTAGGCGTGCATTATTGTATGGATTACTATCGTTGGCACGCCCCATCAGCATAATCATCATCTCGCCTCTGTACATTGCCGGCAGATATGCGTTGTTGATCCATATCGGAAGCCATTCCGTAATCTCTTCCGGCACCTTAAGTTCTGTTCCTTCTGTGATGCGTGCCATGTATGCAGCCATCTGTATTATTTCCACTCCGTAGGTGCCTATATATGGTATAGCATTATGTTGTATGAAACTCCCGTCTTCGTAAAGTCCCTCTTTGTTTTTCAGTAGCGATACGTTTTGCAGTGTCTGTCGTTGACGGCTTATGTATCCGTCTTGGCGTCTTATGGCTGCCATACGCTGCTGAGGTGATGTGTTGTCAGCAAAAGCAGGTATGGTGTATCGTAACGCATTTCTTACATCTGTTTTGTTATTGGTCAGAATGCCAAGCACTAACAGATTGCGGCATATTGATGCCTGATTGGCGTATGTAAGGTCGCCATTGCGGGTGAACGAGCGAATGAAAGTGGCTACTCCTTGCTCATACTGCTTTATTTCATCTCCGGTCAGTTGCTCATAAAGTATGCTTACTATGTGCCCATAATTCCACGGAACTCCTATTCGCCATTCCCACCAGTTGCCTATCCGCTTGGTCTGTTTGTTGTAAGCAACTTCTGATAATATTTTCAGTCCGTAACGTATCTCACGCAGCAACATGGTGTCTTGATAAAGTTTTCCACCGGGGTATGCCCAGGCACGTGTCATGTCAAGCAGGCGTTGGTATGAGGCATTTATGTGAGCCGGTGTCAGACTTGGTACTGCTCGAAGCATCGCTATGTCATCCCATAGGAATGTGGTGTCGTGGCGCATTGTTGACATGTATGCTGATGCCGAACGATTAAGGTCATTCAAGTAGATCCGCATCTCCGGCATCTCAGGATTGTAGTCAGTCTTGCCCAACGTGACGTGTTCACGCAGATTATGACGCAAAATGTCGAAGTCGTCAGCGTATGTGGCAATAGTGCTGCTAAGCAGTATAATCAGTGAGAGTAAAGTTTTCCTCATGTCTTATTTGTTTAGTCGCAAAGTGAATATAGGTCTCCTCGTGGATTAAGTAGCACGACAGGGCAAAAACTTTTTCGTATTGCATGCAACTCCTGTGGACCGAACAGAATATCATCCAGTCCGTAGTCGCGTGAAGCGGTCAATATTATTATGTCAGCCGACAAATCCCTTGCTCTCTCTGCTGCTTCTTTGTTTACTGAGAAACTATCTTTCCTTGCCTTCAGTGTCTCTGCGGTGAAGCCAAGTGTGCGTAGAGAGGTGAGAATCTTGTTAGTGTTCTGCTCTGCACGACTGCCGTAGTCGTTAGCTATAAGCAGTAGTATATCAGTGCCTGTGAAACGTTTCAGGTGTGTCAGTATCTCTGCTTTGTGGGCTTCTTCTTCAAGCATTGTTATAGGTGACACTGTTTTTTTTAATTGTTTGGGCATAGTCATGGTCTCAGTCAGGAAAAGGTAGGGTAGTCTCAGGTTGCGGCAGAGATCCAGATAATGCTGTATCTCACGGCGGTTATTGCGACAGCTGATGCACATGATGTCTATGCTCTCTTTGTCGCATAATTGCTCCAACGCATCCGCATCCTGTGGCTGCACATCTGTCTTGTAAAGTTCGCGTGAGGTCTGACTGACCAAGTTCGCGACGAACTCCTCATGCTCTTCCTTTACTTTACCTTTATATATAAGTCCTATTCTCATTATTCGCTATCACCGATTTTCTCTGTGTAATACGGCTCATAGTCCGAAGGTAGCAATTTGGGATACAGCACCCACACCATGTCTCTCAGTAACCTCTCGGGATGTACTACCGCACTCTCCCAGAAGTCGTTGGCTCCGTAGTCCGTACTGCGGCGAAGAAAGTTATACACCTCTCCCGTCCGGTAAGCTTTGAACCAAGTGTGCTTCTCGTCTATCTCGCGTAGTTCTTTCATGCTGCGTGCTGTACTGTTAACCCATACATCGGCATTGCGGAAATTCATCAGTACGCTCTCCACTGTTAGCGGAATACTCCCGTTTGTGGAGTCGTTTTCATAAAAATAGCTCGCACCTGCATCTCTGTATAATTGGCCTGTATATACTTTCCCGCTTGGCATATACCATGTCCCTCTGAAGTTGTTTCCTGCCATCAGCGTGCGCTTTTCCTTTATTTGCTCTTTGACTTGCTGTCTTAACTCCTTGTATTGTGTTTCTACACACCTGAATATGCTATCCGCCATCTCCTGCTTATCATAAAAAGCTCCTATAAGCCGTATCCACTCTGCCCGTGCAAGAGGCGAAGATTCTGTCCATTCATTGTTGTAGATTACAGGAATATCGGTTTTCTCCATATATTGTCTTACCCCATCGCCTTGTGCGTAGGTGCTTATCATCACAGCGTCAGGGTGGGTCAGTATTACTCTTTCCGGATTCACTTGCATGGCATCTCCCAGGTCGGCACATCCTTCTTTCTCTGATGGTATAGGTGTATATACTAATTTCGGAGAGCATATTCCGCACAGAGAACCTGTCTCGCCAAGTGCATCTAAGAAACCTACATGTGTGCATGATGTGACCGCCATTCTCCTGATAGGCACTCTTACAACCAGCCCGTCTCCTGTCACCTGTGTACCATCACCTGTCACCAAAAAATACCTCTGCATCACTTTGCCTTTTTCCCATGGGTCAAAAATAATCACCTCACTATAATCTTCATGCTCTGTCAGCACAAACCCTTGAGCATATTGCCCATGTGGTATTTGTATTGCTACGTTTGATGCCTGCTTCTTGCAACTTGTTGTTAGTAGCATGCAAACAAATATCCACCCCAATATCACTGCTGATTTTCTCATAGACTATTGTTGATTTCTTCGATGTAATTCAATATATCATCTCTGCCGATGTGCTTCTCTGCCGATGTGACAAACATTGGTGGTAACTCCTCCCATTGTTCGCTCAGTCGCACTCGGTATTGTTCGATGTTCTCTTGCTGTGCTTGTCTTGATAATTTGTCTGCTTTAGTGAAGACTATAGCGAAAGGTATCTCGTTCTCACCAAGCCATTGCATAAAATCCATGTCTATTTGCTGTGCTTCATGCCGTATATCAACCAGCACAAACATAGAAATCAGTTGCTCGCGTAAGAGGCAGTAGCGCTCTATCATCCGTCGAAGTTGCTCTCTTTGTTTTTTTCCTGCCTGTGCATAACCATAGCCTGGCAGATCCACCAGATGCCATGTGTTGTTAATCAGAAAGTGGTTGATGAGCAGTGTTTTGCCCGGTTTTGATGATGTCTTTGCAAGACCTTCATGATTGCACAGCATGTTGATTAGTGATGATTTGCCAACATTGCTCCTGCCAATAAATGCATACTCAGGTAGCGTTGTTTTGGGACAACTGCTCACGTCAGGACTTGATATAACAAATGATGAGGTGTTTATTTGCATTTTTTATCTTCTTTTCTTTGCTGATTTTATGTGTGCAAAGATAATACTTTTTCCTAATATAACAAAAAAAGAAGACCTGATTTCTCAAGTCTTCTTGTGTGGGCTAAGAGGGATTCGAACCCCCGACCCTCTGCTTGTAAGGCAGATGCTCTGAACCAACTGCGCTATTCGCCCGTGCATTGTTTTCTCAAATGCGGGTGCAAAGGTACTGCTAATTTTTGATATGACCAAATATTTCCGCAAAAAAAATAGATTTATTTTATCTCTATTTCTAAATCATCCTGATAATGAGAGAACTAGTCTACTGAAAAAAAATGAAGGTTCTTTCATTTACCGTAATTTCTTTAAAATGCCTTACCTTTGTATCTTGTAAATGGCATAAATAAATCATTTCGATGACATATTCTGAGACGCTTCAGTATCTATACAACTCCCAACCTGCTTTTCATTTGGTAGGAGCTGCAGCTTACAAGCCGGGACTCGGCAACACCGTGAGCCTTATGCAGGCACTCGGTAATCCGCATCTCCAGTTCCCAACAGTCCACATAGCAGGCACTAACGGTAAGGGTAGTACCTCACACATGTTGGCGGCTATTCTTCAGTCAGCAGGCTACAAAACTGCGCTTTATACCTCTCCGCATCTTGTTGATTACCGCGAACGTATCCGCATCAACGGAATTATGATTCCTAAGCAAGCGGTGGTTGATTTTGTAGAGCACAACCGCCAACTGCTTGAAAAGGTAAAGCCGTCATTCTTTGAAACCACCATGGCTCTTGCTTTCTCGTGGTTCGCAAGCGAAAAAGTGGACATCGCAGTTGTAGAAGTTGGGCTCGGTGGCAGACTAGATTCCACAAACATTATCACACCGCAAGTAAGTGTTATAACCAATATCGGTTTAGATCATACCGAATTTCTCGGTGACACTCTTGAAGAGATTGCTACTGAGAAAGCCGGAATCATCAAACCTCATGTTCCTGTTGTCATAGGTGAAGCATGTGCTCAGACGCGTCCTGTTTTTCTCTCTGCTGCAGAGCGGAATAGTTGTGACATTCTATTTGCAGAAGAGCAGTCCTTTACTCATCTTCCTGACTGTCAGCTCAAAGGATTGTACCAGCAGAAGAATATCCGTACTGTGCTCTCCACAGTATCGGTTCTGCGCACTCGAGGTTGGGATATCCCTAAAGAGGCAGTCAGTCAGGGACTGATGCGTGTCTGCGACCTTACGGGTCTACAAGGCCGTTGGCAGCAACTCACTATCTTGTCTCCCAAGACTCACTCACTGAATATCATTCTTGATACCGGGCACAACTCTCATGGAGTTCGGGCATATATAGACGATCTCAAGCTGATTAACAATCTTAGGATTGTATTCGGAATGGTTAGCGACAAAGATGTTACAGAAGTGCTGCGTCTTCTGCCTAAGTCCGCTACTTATTATTTCACTCAGGCTCAAACACACCGTGCCATTCCTGCACCTGAACTACTCAACATGGCATCCGCAGTAGGACTGCAGGGCAGAGCGTTCTCTTATGTAGAGTCGGCTGTTACGGAGGCAATAAATGAAGCCGCCGCTGATGACACTATCTTCATCGGCGGCAGCAACTATGTTGTTGGCGAAGCACTTAGATTACTTCAAAACTGAATCTTTCCTTTGATTCGCCGGTCTGAAGCCAATGCCACAAGTCTTTAGTGATTTTGATCTTGTACTTTTTAGATACAAGTGTCAGTTTGTTTCTATGTTGTTCGTCAAATATCTGCAAGGTCAGTGATGCTGTCCCCGCACTTTTCTTGGCAAGATCAACCAACTCCTCGTTGAAATCAGGGCTGATGTTAGTAATTGGTACTTTCAGACGCAGTTCTTTCAAATAGTGCTCCTGCATACCCTGCAGTTGTTCTATGCTTTTCACGCTGAATTCATACTCTGCATCTTTGGGCAGTGCGGGTTTGAAATACTGCCTGCCTGCACCACGCTGTTGTACCACACCGCTTACTGCTGCGTATAAGTTCTCTATCATCATGGGCGCTATCCTCTGATATGTTTCTCCAAAGACAACAAAAGTATATGTGCCGGTGTAGTCCTCTATTGTAAAACGCCCATAAGCATTGTTGTTCTTGCTAATCAGTTTCTCCACTTTTGTGATAATGCCACCTATCTTTACTGATTTATTCTCGTATTTTTCTATCCAATCCAGCGGAGGCATTTTGTCTTCAGGTGTAATGAATGAACTGCGTTCGTCCGGCCTGACAAACTGATCGAAATAACTGAGCTCGGCTGTAGTCATACTGCATAGTTTCCTAATCTCAAACTCATACTCGTCAAGTGGGTGGGCAGAGAGGAATATGCCTATCAGCGATTTCTCTATGTTCAATTTCTCTATCGCAGAGCGGCGTGGTACCAGTGGTAGTTCCGGTTTCTGTATCTCTACTGCTAATTCCGAGTCGAAGCCGCCAAACAGCGAATTCTGTTGCATGTCTTTTTCCAGTTGGTACTGGTTGCCGTATCTCATCAGAGTGTCAAGCACGTTCTCACCTTTGCTGTTTATGTCCATCAGTTGTTCTCTGTACAGACCTTCCAGCCCGTCGAAAGCTCCTGCCAATGCCATGCTCTCAACTGCTTTCTTGTTGCAAGCATTGAGATTTACCCGCTCTACAAAATTATATATGCTGTCAAACTTGCCGTTAGCTGCACGCTCTCTAAGTATTGCCTCTACTGCACTCTCGCCTACGCCTTTTATTCCTCCAAGTCCAAACCGTATGTCACCCGTCTGATTCACGGTGAAGTTCAGTTCCGACTCGTTGATGTCCGGACGCAACACGTTAATGCCAAGCGAACGACATTCGTCCATAAGCTTGGTAACCGATGTGATATCATCTTTGGAGACTGTCAGGTTGGCTGCCATAAACTCGGCAGGGAAATGTGCCTTCAGGTAGGCGGTTTGGTATGCCACCCACGCATAGCAAGCGGCATGCGACTTGTTGAAAGCATAACTTGCAAAGGCTTCCCAGTCTTTCCAAATTTTCTCTAATACCTGCGGGTTATGGCCGTTCTTCTTGCCTCCTTCTATGAACTTGGGTTTCAAGTCGGCCAGCATGGCAAATATCTTCTTGCCCATAGCCTTTCTCAACGAGTCTGCCTGACCGCGAGTGAAGCCTGCCAGCAGACGCGATAGTAGCATCACCTGCTCCTGATATACCGTAATGCCGTACGTATCTTTCAGATACTTTTCCATCACAGGTATGTCATACGTTATTTCTTCTCTGCCATGCTTTCTGCGGATGAATGAGTCTATATAGTCCATCGGTCCGGGACGATACAGAGCATTCATCGCTATCAGATCACCAATCTGTGTAGGCTTCAGATTCTTCATGTGCTTCTGCATGCCGGGCGATTCAAACTGGAACACGGCTATTGTTTTTCCCTCTTGGAACAGCTTGTATGTCAGGGGGTCGTCTATCGGTATGTTGTCTATGTCAGGCACGGCAGCTTCACCCTTGGAGTGACGTATGTTGCTAAGAGCCTCCTTGATGATAGTCAGAGTTTTCAGTCCCAGGAAGTCCATCTTTATGAGTCCCACATTCTCCACCACGTGACCGTCGTATTGTGTCACCATAATGTCTTCGCCTGTGTCTCTGTCCTTGATGGTAGCCAGGGGGGCAAACTTGGTCAAGTCGTCAGCACCTATTATGACTCCACAAGCATGTATTCCCACTTGCCGAATCGTATCTTCCAACTCTTCTGCATAATGCAGCATCGATGACACATTGTCATCTTCACCGTTCAGCAGCGCCTTCAGTTCGTCTACATATCTGTAGCAGTTATGCAGATTCACTTTCGGGGTCTTGCCTTTCTCGTCTTTCAGTTCGTCAGGGAACTTGTCAGGAACAAGTTTTTTGATTTCGTTCACCTGTGCCAGTGGCACGCGCTGCACTCTTCCCACGTCAGCTATTGCCGACTTGGCTGCCATGGTGCCGTAAGTGATGATGTGCGCCACATGTGTCTTGCCGTATTTCTCGCTTACCCAGTTCAGAACGCGCTCTCTGCCTGCATCGTCAAAGTCAACATCTATATCGGGCAGTGAAATACGGTCAGGATTCAGGAAACGCTCAAACAGCAAGTCGTACTTCAACGGGTCAAGGTCTGTGATACGGAGACAGTAGGCAACTACAGAGCCTGCTGCCGAGCCACGGCCCGGACCGACACTCACTCCAAGCTCCTCTCTTGCGGCACGTATATAGTCCATCACTATAAGAAAATATCCGGGGAAACCCATTGTCTTCATGACGTGGAGTTCGAAGTTGATACGCTCTTTGTGTTCATCTGTCAGGGCATCGCCGGGATAACGCTTTGCTGCACCTTCCCATGTCAGTTTGCTCAAGTAGTCGGCCTCCAGTTTTATACGATATAACCGGTCATAGCCTCCCAGCTTCTTTATCTTCTTCTCCGCTTCCTCCTGGCTAAGTACCACATTGCCTTTTTCGTCACGTGTGAACTCGTTGAACAGGTCTTCATGTGTGAACCGCTGACGGTACTCCTCTTCTGTGCCAAAATCCTCAGGTATGGGGAACAGCGGCATGATAGGTGCTGAGTCTATGTCATACACTTCAACCTTGTCCACTATCTCCTGAGTGTTACTGAGTGCCTCAGGCAGGTCGCTGAAGATAGCAGCCATCTCTTCCGGTGTCTTCAGCCACTCCTGCTTGGTGTAGTGCATACGGTTCTGGTCGTCTAAATACTTGCCGGTACTCAGACATATAAGCCTGTCGTGGGCTTCGGCATGCTCTTCTTTCACAAAGTGAGCATCGTTGGTGCAGATAATCTTTGTATTGGTCTTTCTTGCTAACTCAACAAGCACCTTGTTCACTATCATCTGCTTCTGATATACGTCGGTATCGGCATTGGGTTTGTCGGTCTTGTGACGCATGAGTTCTATGTAATAGTCCTCGCCGAATATCGATTTGAACCAGTTGATAGACTTCTCTGCTTCGTCCGTTTTGCCTTGCAGTATCAGTTGCGGCAATTCTCCGCCAAGGCAAGCTGACGAGCAGATTATTCCTTCGTGATACTGCTCCAGCAGTTCTTTGTCGATACGCGGTCTGTCGTAGAAACCTTCTATAAACGAAAGTGATACAATCTTACAGAGGTTATAGTAGCCGGTTTTGTTCTTGGCAAGCAGTATCAGATGCCAGCCTGAGCGGTCAACTATTATCTCTCTGTTCTCACCGGTAATCTGCTTGAAGCCTTTCTCCTTCAGGTGTCTGCTGCGGCGTGCGCAATATGCTTCCACTCCTACTATCGGCTTGAATGGTACGTATTCTTCAGCCTTCTTCTTCAGGCGTGGCAGGTCTTCACGCAGTCCAGGGAGGTCTTCGGCGGCCTTGCGTGCATCTTTTATTCTGGTATTCAGTGTTTCACGCTCGTGCTCGTCGGTCTCTGTCTGGAGCTGTTTCTCCCACTCGGGCAGCTGCTCAAGCATCTGTTCGGCCTTCTGTATCCGCTCTTCACACTCTTTCACCTTGCCTGAAGCTTTCTTGTTTATCTTCTTGCAATAATCAAGAAACTCCTTTATGCCATACATATTGCCGTGGTCAGTCAGGGCCACTGCATTCATGCCGTTTTCTTGACAATGATTGACAATATCAGGCACTTTCGACATACCATCGAGAATGCTGTAATGAGAGTGTACGTGAAGGTGAGTGAACTGCATACGAGTGGGTTGTTGAATGTTAGTAGTCATAGGTTTAGTTTTTAATAATGTTGTTAGTTGTTATTTTATTCCGAGTTTCTTTTTGATGTCTTTCGGAATTGCATCTTTGTGAACCAGAACGTCGTTAGTCTTGTACTGCATGAAAGCACGGCTGATGTACCATATGCCTTTGTAGTCGCTGCGTTTTGTGCCCCATGAGTTTTTGACCATGTAGTACTCTTTGCCGTTTTGGTCTTTGGCAATACCGTATATCTGCATACCGTGATCATCGGTTGTCTCCCAGTTGTCAAACGCTGTCTGACGCATCTCTTGTGTGATTTCCATTTCAGGCAGAGGTTTCTGTGTCAGTTCTTTGCGTTTGTCTGCTGCACTAAGACCCAGCCACTTTGCAGCGTCGGAGCCTGTCAGGTCTGCACCTTTGTCAGCATCAGGCATAACTCCTATGCCGGTGCGGGTAAAGCCTATCTCGCTCACGTCAGCTCCCCATGCAAGAGTAAAGCCTTTGTCCAAAGCGTTGTCAATGATAGCCATCATGTCTTCCATCGGTACGTTGTACATCTGGTCCATACGCCAGTTGTCAGGCACTTCGAGTGCAAACTGTGTGTAGAACGGATGATGGGTGTAAGAGGTGATACTTACATAGTCGTCCGCATTCAGACCGAGCGACTCGGCATAACTCTTCGGAGTATATTTCTTGCCTTCGTACTCGAACTCCTCAGGTATCTCTCCCAGATATGTGTCATACACAGCCTGCAGACCTTTCTTCCATACCGGTGTCAGCTTCTTGAGGTTGCTCTTGGTGATACCGTTTACGTAGCCCTTGGCTACAGCATCAAGTTCGTTGTGGTTGGGCAGGGTGTCGCCGTACATTATGCCCGGCATCACTTCTTGCGGCACCATGCCGTAGTTTTTCAGGCAGTATATTACGTCGTATGCCGAGCCTCCGGCAGCAAACTGTGCCTCTCCGTACATGCGGACCACATACTCTGCGCGGTCCTGCATTGTCTTGTGAACCACGAACATCTCGCTCAGGTCTTTCTCCCCCTTACCCAGACGGAGCAGTTCCGACTCAAGGAAACCAATGGTTGAAAATGCCCAGCATGTGCCTGAGCGGTTCTGGTCTTTTACACTCGTGATAGGGTTCTCCTTTACAGTTGTAAACACGAATCCGGAGTCTTTCTTCTCTTCAGGGATACTGTCGTTTTGTGCTGTCATGGGAAAGATTATTCCCAACATTGCAGCCATGATAATTGTCTTTTTCATACCTAATTTATATTGTTTTGTTATTATTGCTTTGTTTTGTGAAGCATGACGAAGGCTTCTGCTCTCGGACATTCCGACTCTCTGCCGCGGAATATCTCCATCGGCGAGTGCCACTCCAGTATATCCTCCGGATTCTGGCTTACGTGTTTGCGTAGTGCCTCATGCTTGGTTTCAACTACAGGGTCGATGTTGACATATACCTCCGGAATGAAGTTCTTCGACTGCATCCCGGTCTCTGCCTCATAATAGTAGAGATCAAAATTCTTACCACTTTGTCTCCATGCGTCAAGCACAAGGACAGAACATATCCTGTGGTCGCGGTGGGAATCAATGGGCCAATGGGTGAACACTACATCGGGTTTCTCTTCCTCAATCACCTGCAGCATCTCTTTGTACCGTTCTGCATTAATCTCGGTAGCTCCGTCAATCTGAGTCATCAGCAGTGGTCTGACTCCCATAATCAGACATGCTTCAGCCAGCTCCTTTCTGCGGATGGCAGCAGCTTCGTCGTGACTCTTGTCGGGAATACCTGCCTCGCCTGAGGTCAGATACACACTCACCACCTCGCAGCCGTTCTGCTGCAGCAGAATCATTGTGCCTCCCGCACACGACTCGTTGTCGTCGGGGTGAGCACCTATGAAAAGGGCTTTTCTGTAACCTGCGTTAACGAGGTTTACCTGGGCTAACGCTATTCCTCCCAAGAGGAAGGACAATACTGTCAGAGATAAGATGCGTTTCATATCGTAGGTGCTTTGTCAGTCGGGGAATTCCATGAGGTAGGCTTTGATGAATTCGTCGAGGTCACCATCCATTACGGCATTCACATTGCTGGTCTGATAGTTGGTACGGTGGTCTTTTACCCGGCGGTCGTCGAACACGTAGCTCCGTATCTGACTTCCCCATTCGATCTTTTTCTTCCCTGCTTCAACTTTGGCTGCCGCCTGACGACGTTTCTCCAGTTCCAGTTCGTAGAGTTGCGAGCGCAACAGGCGCAGTGCATTCTCGCGGTTCTTGGGCTGGTCGCGAGTCTCTGTGTTCTCGATTACTATCTCGTCGTCCTCGCCTGTAAGAGGGTTTTTGAACTTGTAGTGCAGACGCACACCGGACTCCACTTTGTTCACATTCTGTCCTCCTGCTCCCGAACTGCGGAAGGTGTCCCAACTGATGCCAGCAGGGTTGACCTCCACCTCTATCGTGTCGTCAATCAGAGGCACCACGAACACCGATGAGAAAGAGGTCATACGTTTGCCTTGTGCATTGTATGGTGACACTCTGACCAGGCGGTGTACACCATTCTCCGACTTCAAGTAGCCGTATGCCATATCGCCTTCCACGTTGAAAGTGACAGTCTTGATTCCTGCTTCTTCACCCTCCTGCAGGTTTTGTATGGTGGTTTTGTAGCCGTGTTTCTCGCAGTAGCGGAGGTACATACGCATGAGCATATCGGCCCAGTCTTGTGCTTCGGTGCCTCCTGCTCCTGCCACAATCTTCAGTACTGCTGGCATCTGGTCCTCCTCATGCGAGAGCATATTCTTCATTTCAAGGTTCTCCACCTCCCTCAGTGCAGTGGCGTAGGCAGTGTCCACCTCCTCTTCGCTGACTATCTCTTCCTTGAAGTAGTCGAAAGCGAGTTCGAGTTCTTCGGTTGCCTTCCTTACACCCTCGAAGCCTTGAATCCAGTTCTTCAGTGTCTTCACCTTTTTCATCTGCGCCTCTGCAGCCTTTTGGTGGCTCCAGAAGTCAGGGTCCTGGGTGCGAAGTTCTTCCTCCTGAAGTTGCATCTGCTTCTCGTCGATACTGAGATAGTGGCGCAACTTCTCCGTGCGTTCCTGTATGTCTTTCAGTTGTTCAAGTGTTATCATCAGTTGTTTAACGCTTAATGTTTGACGTTTAAAGATTAGATTGCCTTGCATTTATTCTTCAGCCACGCTGCATCTTCCTTGCTGAGCAGCGGGCATATCTGTTCTGCGACGTGCTTGTGGTAGCAGTTGATCCATTCACGCTCCTGAGCAGTTAGCAGTGACATATCAATGAGAGAGGTGTCGTAGTAGCAGAGTGTGAGTGTCTTCCAGCACAAGAAACGGTCGTCGGTGGTGCGGGCCTCAGTCTGCGGAGCCTCTGTCACAGCCACAAGGTTCTCTATACGCACACCCCACATGCCGGTGCGGTATATTCCAGGTTCGTCCGAGCATATCTGTCCTGGCTGTAATTGTGTGGGGTTCATGTCGGTACGTACGTTCTGCGGACCTTCGTGACAACCGAGGAAGTGACCGACTCCGTGTCCTGTGCCGTGTCCGTAGGTGATTCCCGCCTGCCACATGTACTGCTTGGCAAGAGCATCCAGCTGGTTGCCTCTGGTGCCTCGCGGGAAGCGTGCAGTAGCGAGTGCGATATGACCTTTCAGGACGTAAGTGTAGTCCTTCTTTGCTTGTTCGGGTATTTCTCCTCCGAGCCATACGGTACGTGTGATGTCGGTTGTGCCATCCAGATACTGTCCTCCTGAGTCAAGCAGAAGCATTCCTTCGGGATAGACCACTGCGCAATCTGTTTTGGTGGCTTCGTAGTGGACAATGGCTCCGTTGCCCTTGTAGCCTGCTATGGTGCCAAAACTCTCAGTGACGAAGTTTCTGCCCATTGCTCTGTATTCATGCAGTTTCTCCATCAGCTCGTATTCCGTAGGAGTCTTGCCGTCAGCAAAGGCTTCCTCCTCCAACCAGCGGAAGAATCGTGTCAGAGCCACAGCATCTTCGCGCATCGCTTTTCTCTCCCCCTCCAGCTCTACACTGTTCTTTATGCTCTTGAGCAGCAGTATAGGCGACTGCGTGTTTATCTTCTTGCAGTCGGCAGGCAGTGCCTCATAGAGCGCCTGATTGAGTCTGTTGCCGTCGAACAGTACCACTGAAGACGCCGGCAGGGCGTTCAATGCTGCGAATATGTTTTCGTAATCGTCAGTCTTGACACGGTTGCTCAGGAGATATTGCTTTGCCTGGGCTGTCACTTTTTCAGGCGCAACGAAGAGCGTGCAGCTGTCCCCGGTGAGCAGCAGATAGCTGATTACAACAGGGTTGAAGTCCACGTCGAGTCCGCGAATGTTCAGAATCCATGCTATCTCGTCGAGGGCGGAGATGACCATCGTGTCAGCTTTTTTCTTCTTTATCTCAGCACGTATTCTGCCGAGTTTGCTCTCCACTGTTTCGCCCGCAAATTCCGCCTTGTATTCATACAGAGGCACTTGCGGAATAGCGGGACGGCCGTCTGTCCACAATTCACGAATGAAGTCGATACTCTTTATTCCTATGCCTGCCTCTGCCAGCTCGTCCTGAAGGGCTTTGTATGCCTGCACGGTGAACATCTCGGGATTTACGCCTACGGTGCTGCCGCTCTTGAGGTTGTCTGTCAGCCACTCGGGTATGGTGGGAGTGTCGATGTCGCTTTCGCGCATGAGGCTGACTCCTGTGCCTGCCAGTTCTTTGTCAGCCTGCAGATAGTAGCGTGAGTCAGTCCAGAGGAAAGCCTCTTGCAGTGTTACAAGCACTGTTCCGGTCTCTCCTTTGAAGCCACTGAGCCATGTGATTTCTTTCCAGTGGTCACACATGTATTCACTTGCGTGCGGGTCAGTGCCCGGCACTATGTATGCACTCAGTCCGTGCTCTTGCATCAGACTTCTGAGTGAGTTGATTCTTTCCTGTATCATATTATGTTTGATGTATATGGATAATATTCCGATTTGTGCAGTATGTGAAGAGTGAGCATAGAGATTGCTTACACTTTGCTTGGTGATTGCTTCAACTTTGCTGCACCGTGGAAGGGGTTTTATGTATAATATTCTTACTGCTTGACTGCCTTGAACGACATATCGAGGCTCTTGACAGAGTGGGTGAGTGCGCCGACAGAGACGAAATCCACGCCGCAGACGGCATAGCTGCGGATGGTGTCAAGAGTTATTCCTCCGGACGACTCTATCTCGATGTGGCGATGGTTCTGCTGTTCCCAGTCACGGATTATAGCGACAGCCTCCTTGGTGCGTTCAGGCGTGAAGTTGTCAAGCATGATGCGGTCGGCTCCGTTGGTTGCGAGTGCCTCGAGTATCTCCTTTTCGTTGCGTACTTCTATCTCGATGCGCAGGTCTTTGCGGTTCTTCTTGCAGTAGTCCTGTGCGCGAGTGATGGCAGCGGTGATAGAGCCTGCGAAATCCACATGGTTGTCCTTGAGCAGTATCATGTCGAAGAGTCCGATGCGGTGGTTTGTGCCTCCGCCTATTGCCACTGCTTCTTTTTCCAACAAGCGCAGGCCGGGAGTGGTCTTGCGCGTGTCAAGCACACGGCAGCCTGTGTCCTGAATGAGCGACTGGTAGCGGTGGGCAGTGGTGGCGATGCCAGACATGCGTTGCATGATGTTGAGCATGGTGCGCTCCACTTGCAGCAGTGACAGCACCTTGCCATACACGCGGAAAGCAATGTCGCCTTTCTTTACCTCGGCGCCGTCGCGGATGAAGGTCTCGATGCGCAGCTCGTGGTCGAAATAGTGACACACATGTTCCGCCACTTCGACTCCTGCCAGTATGCCGTCTTCCTTGATGATAAGCTGCTGGCAGCCCATGGCAGTCTGCGGTATGCAACTGAGCGAAGTGTGGTCGCCATCGCCAATGTCCTCTTTGAACCACTGCGCGATAAGTTTGTTGAGTTCTTCTGTTGAGATATATTTCATATTAGTGTAATTTAAGTATCTTGATGATATGTAATTATGCGTTTGCACGTATGCACACAATATACGGCTGCAAAGATAGCGAAAAAAACACAAATATGCAAACAGAATTTCTGCCCTATATGAGCGACAAGGACCGCGCACACTCAGTTGCTATGCTAACGGTATGCTCTCGGTGTAATACCATTCTGCTCAGAGGTCTGTTTCTGTGGATTATAGAGAAAGTGTCAAAAGTTCATGAACTTTTGACACTTTCTCAGTACGGTTTGTTAGACCTTATTTTATGACACGTTGTTCTTTCTGACTGATATCTCCTCTTTGCGTATCTTACATTTTCTTTATAAGGTTAATGCATCTGCCTAAGCTATTTCACTTCTGCGCCTTGGAGGTTGAAGCGTCGGCCGTCGGGTGTGAGGATGAAGACGTTGCCATCCGTCGGGTATCTTTCTAGTATGTCTCGGCTTTAAGGAGTTCTATGTTCGCTCTGCGAACTCGCGCGGCGCACTTACTCCTTCGAATGTCCGCCGGACATTCTCGGTGCGCCTTAATCGCTTCACGTACGTGGCAGGTAAACGCAAAAAGTGACGATTATTATATAACGAAAGCAAGTGACCTTTCAGCCACTTGCTCTCGTATAGGGTTGCTATACCCTTACTATACCTTTATTTTACCTCTTGGCCTTGCAATGTATATACCTTCTCGCTGCGGAGGATGAAGATTTGTCCGTTCTCAAGAATCTTGACATTCTTCACATTACCTTGTACATTCTCAACGCCTTGAGATTCTAATGCAGCCAGAGCTTCTTCTGCAGCGGTCAGTTTAGCCAAGTCCTCAGCAGAAACCAGTGCTTTCTGGTCGGCGGTCAGTGCCTCGTATGCAGCGCGGGCAGCTTCAATTGCCTCTTTGTTGTCCAGCGTAATATTCTCTACAGCAGGCAGGGCATCGAACAGAGCCAGTACTGCGTCTGCTGCTACTTGGTCGGCAGCGGCTTTCTCAGCAGCAGCCAGTGCTTCTTCAGCGGCGGTCAGTTTGGCTAAGTCTTCGGGAGTAACCAGTGCTTTCTGCTCATCGGTCAGAGCGTCGTATGCAGCGCGGGCAGCTTCGATAGCCTCTTTGTTGTCCAGTGTAATGGCATCGATAGCAGGCAGGGCATCGAACAGAGCCAGTACTGCATCTGCTGCTACTTGGTCAGGGTCAGTAACCGTAATAGTGCAGGTAGCGGTTTTGTCATCGGTGGTGTCATCGGTGCCGTTGGTGGCGGTGGCGGTGATGGTAGCTGTGCCGGCTGCTACGGCGGTTACTACGCCGTTAGCTACAGTTGCTACGGTTGGGTCGCTCGACGTCCATGTCACGGTCTTGTCCGTTGCGTCGTCGGGGGCGACGGTAGCGGTCAGCGTCAGCGTCTCGCCGCCCACGGTCATTGCCGCCTCGCTCTGCGAGAGGGTCACGCCGGTGACATCGACGGTCGTCGGCTCAATGGTGAACACCATCGTTACGCCAGTTCCCATACCATAAATATCGCCACTGAACGATACGCTGGAAGCATTGCCGGTCCATGTGCTGCCAGACCAGCCTGTGCCGGAGAGGCGAGCATACCGGGCAGTCACTTCAATCTTGGTGAAGTTGCCGAGGGTGGTGGTAAATGTTCCGCCGCGCGAGAAATTCTTTTCCGTGAAGTCTATCACGCCGGCAGTTATAGTGACACCGTCCTTGGTGAAAGAATTTCCACTGCCGGTTATGTCATCGTTGTTCCACGTTACGGTGATGGTGGACGCCCAACTGAAGCCAATGCCGGCTACGAGGGCGAGAAGAATTGAAAATAGTTTTTTTCTCATAATAATTTAATTTTTAATTGTTAATTTTTAATTGTTAATTTTTAATTGTTAATATTTGCGGCTTGCGTCGCGTTAATTGCTTATTTGGTTGTTTTGTTGGTTCATTCTTAATCAGAGTACATTTTTCAGTCTCTTTTTTGTCCCGCTCATCTCTCGGTCATCTCCCGCTCGTCGCTCGGTCAAGGACTAGGGCTGTCCGTTTGCCTGCTATCTTAACGAGAGTATATTTTAAGTACCAAGAGACCAAGTACCAAGGACTTTTCATCGAACGTATCAACAAACACATACAGACATGAGAAAAGCGTGCGCTTTCGCTGCTTCCATTTGATTGTTTGAGGTTCTCGACTACCTTAGATGTTCAAATTTATGCACGGAATACTCACGCTAATACGTGAGCGCACATAAAACCATGCTTGAACATCTAATGATTAGTTGAAAGTGTCGAGTTTTCAAACAATCAAGTTGGGCTTATAACGCTAAGAGTTATATGTTTGTATTGTTATATGTTATTTATTCATAGGCGGGGTAGTTTGAGTATCAGGTTTCAGGTTTGAAGTATTATAGTTTACTTAAAAGTTTGTCGGTTGTTATCTCCATTCTTGAGAAGGCAAACCAGCGTTTGCCAAGGTCTTTAAGTGAGGCACCTATATGGTATACAGTATTGTCAATGCATAGAAAGCGGTCGTGAGACTTCTGAAATTCAACAATATCTCTATTGCCTGTTGAGAGCGATGCACACTGCTTAACATGGCTATGCCATTCTCAGTAAAAGCATACGGCAAATATTTTACGTGCCGCCCTCTTTTGTCTATGGTTGCAATTTGTGACCTTATAGTATTTTCTGTTTCTATGGTCACAAGTTGTGACCTTAAAATATCGTTTTCTTCTTTGGTAAACTGAAACATAAAGTCCTCAGGAAATCTTGAAATGTTTCTCTTGACAGCTTGATTAAGCGCTTTAGTTTCTACACCGTATAGCATTGATAAATCTCGGTCAAGCATAACCTGTTTGCCTCTGATACTTCTAATCAGGTTTTCGATATCGGTTGTCAGACGGGCTGTTATTATTTCCGGCTCGGATATGTTATTTTGTCGTGGCATTAGAGTTCAATAGTGTAGATTGAACAATACTTTTTATCGGTGCAAAGATACATGAAAGGTTTGAAATATGCAAACAAAAAAAGTCTTGCACATCTGTTATGTACAAGGCTTTTGGCGTTTATTTATAAAATTGATGTTGAGACTACAATAATGCAAATACGTCGGAAACAAGTTGCCTTGTGGGTTCTATTCCCGCAATATTTAAGATTACATTTGCGAAATTGCATCAACCACGCTGCAAAGATACATGAAATGTTTGAAATATTCGGTGCGGGGTTTGTGCATGTGGTTTTTCTTTAGTATCTTTGCAGCAGATATATATTGAAAGAACAGACAGATGCAGAAAAGGAGAGACAAGACAAAGCAGTAATAAATATAAAAGAATACGAATATGAGTTTACGGGACAAAATGAATAGTACGGGTAAGTACTTGCGGGAGTTGGTCAACCTGTCGGAGCATATAGACGTGCTGGCGGCAATGACCAACATACGCAGCAGCGTGCCTTTCCGCGGACCCAACGTGTTCATCCTCTTCTTTGCGATACTGATAGCTTCGCTCGGTCTGAATGTGAACTCCATACCCGTAATCATAGGTGCGATGCTGGTATCGCCATTGATGGGCCCGATAATAGGTTTCGGCCTGGGTCTGGGTACCAACGACACGGACCTTGTGTGGGAAGCGCTGAAGAACCTTGTGGTGATGGTGGTGATCTCTATACTTGCCTCCACACTCTATTTCGTGCTCACGCCGCTTGATCTTGAGCAGCCGACAGAGCTGCTTGCCCGTACCAAGCCAACGATATACGACGTGCTGATAGCTTTGTTCGGCGGTCTGGCAGGCATAGTGGAGACCTCAAGGAAAGAGAAGGGCACTGTGATGTCGGGTGTGGCGATAGCAACGGCATTGATGCCGCCTCTGTGCACTGTAGGCTATGGCATAGCACAACTGAACTGGCAATACGCTCTCGGAGCGATGTACCTGTTCTTCATCAACAGCGTGTTCATCTCGCTTGCCACCTTCATCATGGTGAAGTATTTCCGCTACCCGTCCGTGCAACTGGAGGACCAGAAGAAACAGAGCAGGAGGCAGTGGGTGGTGTATGTGATACTGGTGATAGTGCTGATTCCGGGTGTATTCTCGACCATTGACATAGTGCAGGACAACAATACGCGCCGTGCTGCATCACGCCTTATAAGCAGCAACAAATCAATAGGGAAGAGCTACATCTTCGACTATAAGATAGACAGCTCGGGCAAGCAGGATGTGATAGACCTATACATAGCAGGCGAGCGGCTGAGTGACGAGAGCAGAGAACGATTCTACCAGGAGGCAGAGAAACAAGGCTTTATGCGCAGTCAGATAGTGTTCCACGAAGATGCGGTGACAGAAGGCTTCGACCAAGAGGCACTGGTGAAAGACCTGTTTGAGTATCACAGCAAGCAACTGTCGCAGAAAGATGCCGTGATAGACTCATTGAGAAAAGAGCTTCGCATGCGTGAAGACGAACTGGAAGAACTGAAGCAAGCAAAGACGGACAGTCTGTAGAATAAAGGAGGCGGTAGTGCGCTTGCGATCTTGCTTTATTGGTTGTCAGGTTGCAAAGTTAACCCTGCATACTCTACAGACTTATGAAACATGTCAGCGAAGTGCATGCCAGTCCGAGCAAGAGACCACAGACGGTTTGCCATGGCGTGTGCTGATTTAGACAGAGTCTGGCATAGCAGAGCAGTAGTGCCAACACCAAGAGGGTGGGGATGAGCCAGAGAGAGGAAATAGAGTTGTGATACTGCCATGCAGCGACTGCTCCAATCAAGGCTCCTATAGATGCCAGGTGAGCAGAGATTTTCCATTTGTAATTGATAATGCTGACCAGTAAGAGTGCTACGAGTGCTCCTACTGCAGATGCCACTATGTAAGCGGGCATCTTAAGTACCCACGAGAGGAAGAAGCACCATGCGGCAGTAGCTACCAGGCCATAGACGTATGGCAGAGTGCGCTCCGACGGGTCTTCTATATAGAGGTCTCTGAGCCGTCCCTGCTTAATAAGAAGCAGTATGACAGAGAGAGGAATGGCAAAAGTGAGGATGAACGTGCCTGCGACAAGAATGGCAGTGTATGCGGCGGGTAGCGGAGACTGGTAAGCAGCATAGGCCGCCGCAAGCATTGAGACGGCATACGTAGGCATGAGCATAGGGTGAAGGAGAATGCTGAGAATCCGTGCCGAATATGAAAGGAACTTATTCATAGCTTACCGATTGCACCAAATAAGAGCTTCTCAAATCTTCTTTCTCAGTCTTGCAACAGGTATTCCGAGCTGTTTGCGGTATTTGGCAATAGTACGTCTTGCAATGGGGAATCCTTTCTGCTCGAGCAGTACAACCAGTTCGTCATCATTGAGCGGAGCAAGCGGGTCTTCGCTGTTGATGATATCTTGCAGGGCATTCTTGATGGTTCTGGTAGCCACTTCTTCCCCCTCGTTGTTGGTCATACTCTCGGAAAAGAAATATCTAAGCGGGAAGATTCCGTACGGTGTCTGGGCATATTTGGAGTTGCTGACGCGCGAGATGGTACTGACATCGTATCCAGTGCGGTCTGCCACATCTTTGAGTATCATAGGTTTGAGCAGAGCCTCGTCGCCATCAAGGAAATACTCGCGCTGTATAGCTACAATGGTCCTCATGGTGCGCAGCAGAGTGTCGTTACGTTGTTTGATAGCATCGATGAACCATCTGGCGGAGTCGATACGGTCTTTGATGAAGGCAATGGTGTCTTTCTCCTGCTTGCTATGGCTGGGTTGTGCCTGATACTGCTGAAGCATCTCGTTGAATTCGCGGTTAACACGAAGTTCGGGTATGTTACCGTTGTTGAGCTGAATACTGATGGTGCCTTCTTCCACTTCGATTATGAAGTCGGGAATGACAGCCGTGGCATTATACACATCTTGCGAGTAGGTGTTTCCCGGCTTTGGGTTCAGTTTCTGTATCTCGGCAATGGCATCACGGAGTTGTTCGTCAGTGACAGAGAAGCGCTCTACGATTTTCTGATAGTGATGAGCGGTAAACTCCTTGTATTTCTTCTCGAGTATGGTGATGGCAAGACTGACAGCCGGAGTGGCTTGCTTGCGTTGCAGTTGCAGTATAAGACACTCCTGCAGGTTTCGGGCGCACACTCCTGCCGGTTCGAAAGTATTCTGAATAAGATGAATGATGTTGAGCATCTGTTCGTCAGCAATAGTGATGCCTGCTTTGAATGCCAGGTCGTCAACCAGTTGCTCAGGCTCCCGCCTCAGGTATCCGTCTTCGTCGATGTTACCGATGACATATTGTGCTACTTTCTGTTCAAGAGCCGAGAGCTTGAGCAGTCCAAGTTGAGAAAGCAGCTGTTCCTGGAAAGATTCACCAACGGAGAAAGGAATGTCTTCCTGTTTGTCGTCAGGTGAGAGGTTGTTGGTTCTTGTTCTGTATTCCGGCACATCGTCATCGTCGGAGATGTAGTCGTTGAGGTCAAACTCGTCGTTTTGCAGAGCATCTTCCTGCTCACCCATGATATCTTCTTCTTCGTTGGTCTCCTTGTCTTCGGAGCCGGCTTCAAGACCCGGATTCTCTTCGATTTCGCGCTCGATGCGCTGTTCGAGTTCCAGAGTGGGATACTCCAGAATACGAATCTCCTGTATCTGCAGAGGTGTAAGTGTGGTCTTCTGCTTGAGAGTGGTCTCTTGTGTGAGTAGATTCTTCTCTGCCATAACTTATCAACTTAATTAACTTATTCGCTGATTCATCGGTTGTCTGATTGTCCGATTAACCGATTCACGGTCTGAGTGATATACTCCAACTGCTCCTGCGTAAGGCACGTGTGCATAGGCAGTGACAGGACGCATGACGCCAGATATTCGGATGCGGGAAAATCTCCTTGTCTGTATCTCTGATCGTGATATGCTTTTTGCATGTGTAGAGGTACAGGATAGTAAACCATAGCAGGAATACCGGCTTCGCGCAGTTGCTCACGCAGAGTGTCTCTGTCGTAGTTGTTCACCTGCAGTGTGTATTGGTGGAAGACATGTGTAGAATACTTCGCTCTTGCGGGACAGGTGAGAGACTTGTTGTTTGCAAATGCGCGGTCGTAGTAGTCTGCAGCGAGTTGTCTTTGCCCGGTGTATTCATCAAGATGCGTGAGTTTTACGCCCAGTACTGCAGCCTGAATGCTGTCAAGCCGCGAGTTAACTCCAACCATATCATGATGATATCTTATCACCATTCCGTGATTGGCAATGGCCTGCATACGCTTGGCAAGCTCGTCATCGTCGGTGAAGATAGCACCTCCGTCTCCGTAGCACCCAAGATTCTTTGACGGGAAGAAAGATGTGCATCCGATATGGCCTATAGTCCCCGCTTTCTTGCGAGTACCATCGGAGAATATGTATTCGGCTCCTATTGCCTGACAGGCATCTTCAACCACGTACAGATTGTTCTCTTTAGCCAACTGCAGCAGAGGTTCCATGTCGGCACACTGACCAAACAGATGTACAGGAACGATGGCTTTTGTCTTTGGCGTGATAGCCTTTCTTACAGCATCGATACTGATGTTCATTGTGTCTCTGTCGACGTCCGCAACCACAGGAGTCAGTCCGAGCAATGCCACGACTTCGGCAGTGGCAATAAAGGTGAAATCGGGAGTAATCACTTCATCACCCTCTTTCAGACCCAGAGCCATGAGAGCAATCTGCAGAGCGTCGGTGCCATTGCCGGTCGGAATGACATGTCTGACAGAGAGCCACGAAGCAAGCGCAACAGAAAAGTCAGTCACCTGGGGGCCCTTGATAAAAGTGGCATCGTCGATGACTTTCTGAATAGCTGCATCTATTTCCGGTTTTATCTGCTGATACTGAGTCTGCAGGTCAACCATCTGTATAGGTCTCATAGTTTCTCTATTATATATTCTACTTCTGCAGGTGTGACCCGGGCTTTGATGATATGCTTGGAATCATACTTGAGTTCGACAGGAAGCGAGCGCTGCTGCTTCTGGGGGTACTTACAGAAGATGGTGATATTGTTCTCGTTCACCTCGTTAAAATACTCGACAGGAATGTGTACGGTCACCTCGGCAGTGGAAGGAAAGATTCTCATTCTCTCTCCGGCAGGAACTCCTTTGGTAGGTATGTTGAGCGTGAGCCGCTTCTCCGTGAATTGCCTTGTCTGCGCCTTAACGGTTACGCTGTCGGTTGCGAAGCGAATTCCGCTGACAGGCATGAGGCCGACATTGATGCTGATACTGTCGCGAATGTCAGTAGCAGATAATACCTCGGTGGAGACGGCGGTGATAGAGTCCAGTTGCTCTTTCTTTCCGAAAATCTTTACCTTTGAGGGTATGGTCACCGGAGGCTGAGTGAAATAGTACTGAGTGGCGGCAGAGATATCACCTTCTATTTTTACCGCTACCGACTTGCTATGCTGAGTGTAGAAGTCGGTTTCAATGATATCGGGTTGAATGTTCTGTATTTTGGCAGTACCTTGCAGCTGGTCGGCAATCTTGCTCTTAACTTGATCGGCAGCTATGTGCAAATGACCTTCTTTCGTATTCAGTTGTTGCGACAAATCGATTTCTATAGGAATGAAGGTGCTCTCATGGTACTTCTGCAGGCGCTTGCCCTGATCGCGAACAGTGAAACGAAACTCCGCAGGCAGAGAGCCTGTGAACGCTACATTGTCAGGAATGCCCGCATACTGAATCTCAATACTGAGTGTGCGCTCTCTGACGGTATTCATGGCATGACCGTACCACAAGATGGCAGCAAACACAAGGAAAAGACAAAACGTGAAGAGATTTCTTTCTCTCATAAACGCTTTGATCTTAAGCCAATAACGCAATAATATAGCCCTCAACTTGTTCATCTGTAGAGGTGAAAAATGGCAACGTGCCTGTTATCAGTCTGTGCTTATTTATTTCTTGGGCTCGGTTTCCTTGGGCTGCTCCTCTTCGATAGGTGTAACAGACGATTTGTCGATCTTCAGTGTTACGTCTTTCGCTACGGTGATGATGAAGGCATTCTCCTGAATATCTTTGATCTCACCGTATATTCCGCCTGCGGTTATCACTTTGTCGCCTTTCTTGAGTGCATCACGTTTCTGTTGCAACTCTTTCTGACGTTTTGTCTGAGGACGAATCATGAAGAAATAGAAGACTACAAAGATGAGAATCATCATAATCCAGAATGACCAGTTACCCATTCCGGAACCTGCAGACTGACCGGGATCGGCTGCTTGAGCTTGTAGAAGAATGTAATTAAGCATAGTTGTTTTCTATTTAGTTTGTTAATATTTTAGTTTCAGTTATAGTTTTTAATTTTTCAGTGTAAGACCTTTTACCATGTTGCCCTGCTTTGTCTGCTCTCTGATTATCTCGTCAAGCAGGCCGTTGATAAACTGCGGACTATTGTCGGTGGAATATTCTCTTGCTATGTCGAGATACTCGTTGATAGTAATCTGGACTGCAATCTCAGGGAAGGTGAACAGCTCTGCGAGTGCGGTTTTCATGATAAGCATATCCATGAAAGCGATTCTCTCGGCATCCCAGTTCTTGAGTTTCTGCTCAATCAAGGTCTGATATTCATCGCTGTGACTGATGGTTTCTTTGAGCAGTTGTTTGGCAAATTCGAGTTCCTCTTCGTGGTCAAACATCTCAAGAAGCGGCTGGTCGGCGCCATTCTCTTCCTTGAATCTCTTAATAGTCTTTACGACGTATGACATGACAACGTCCATGTCGGAGGTCCAGCAGTTGCCATCAAGCACAACCTCCAATTCGTCAAGCGCATTCTCGAGATTAGGGTTGTCAGGCAAGATGAAAGTGAAGATTTTTCTCCATACGTTTTTGTCAGCCTCATAGGACGACTCTTGCGCATTCATGTACTCCTTATAAATGTCGGAGTCATAAATCTGCTTGAGTAGGAGTCCTACAGAGTCGGACACGGTGTCCCATGAGAGTTTCTGCTCGTCAATGTGGTGACGCAGTTGGCGATTCTCAAACACTTGTTCGGCAAACCTGTTGTTTACAAACCTTGGATTGGGGTTGTAATCAATGTGCAATGCCTGTGCTTTTTCCTTGCCTTCGTCAATCTTCAACTGAGCATTGGAAGTAAGCTGGTTAATAAGGTCAATCAGTAAGAAATAAAGATTGTAAGTGTCAGAAAACGAACGGAGAAGTTCTTTTTCAGCAGAGAATTTTGTCTTTTCAGCATCTTGAAAATATGCGAAAAGGGTTAGAATGACTTTTGTCCTAACAAGAGTTCTGTTAATCATATTGTTTGCGCCACCGCGCCTTGTTTGTTGATTGTGGGCACAAAGGTAATACTTTTCTGCGAATTGCACAATTAAAAAAAGTGTAAAATAAACAAATTTATTTTGCATAATCCAAAAAAATGCTGTAATTTTGCATGCGACAACATAGTTGTTGGCTGAAAGTATTTTTATTAATTTAAACATTAATGGAGATGGAAAACCGTAGATTTGAAGACAGACGTGAACCGGAGATAGTGTATTCACGCTCTGTCAAAGCAGGAAAGAGAATTTATTATCTGGATGTTAAGAAGGCTCGTAACGAAGACTTGTATCTTTGCATTACAGAGAGCAAAAAGAAAGCCGGCGAGGAAGAGTTCCCTACTTTCGAAAAGCATAAAGTGTTCCTTTACAAGGAAGATTTCAAGCACTTCACAGAAGCTCTGGGTGATGTGATTGGTTTTGTGGAACAGAAGTTCGGCACTATTGAGGAACGTCAAGAGTGGGTTCCTGAAACTTCGGCTGACGAACCAAAGGCTGAAGAAGTAGTAGCAGAAGAGCAACCGCAAGCAGAGGAGGAAGAACCCAAGCGTCGCGGACTGTTCTCACGTTTTGTGAAGAAAGACTAATTCTGAATTAAGTAAAAGAAAAAACACGGAATCCATTCCGTGTTTTTTGTTAAGTTACTTAAGTCGCTTAAGGCACTTAAGTCTCTTAAGACATTGTTTTGCGAGTCAGATTTATACGTCCTGACTGATAATGTCAATTATAGATGCGGCAATCTCTTGCTTTGAAGCCAAAGGCATACTTGTCTTGCTACCCTTTTGCGAGAAGACGGTTACTTTGTTTGTATCGCAGCCGAATCCAGCCCCCTTGTCTTGCAATGAATTGAGAACAATGTAGTCAAGATTTTTTCTTTGCATTTTGCCGATAGCATTCTCTTCCTCATTGTCAGTCTCCAAAGCAAATCCAATAAGCAGTTGATTCTGAGTTTTCTGTTTGCCGAGTTCTGCAGCTATATCATGAGTGGGCTGCAGCCTCAGGTTAAGTTCACCGGAATTGCGTTTAATTTTTGTCTCCGCTTCCGTTGCAGGACTATAGTCAGCCACAGCAGCGCAAAGAATGGTGATGTCGGCTTGAGCAAATTCCGCTTTGCAGACTTCGAACATCTGTTTTGCAGATGTGACATTGATTGTCTTTCCGCAGAAACGTTCACTGCTCGGACCACTAACTAGAGTGACCTCGGCACCACGCTTAAGACAAGCATATGCAAGAGCGTATCCCATTTTGCCTGTTGAGTAGTTGGATATGTATCTTACAGGGTCAATCTTTTCCTGCGTGGGACCTGCAGTTATTAACACCCGTTTGCCGGCAAGAGTTTTTTTCTCAAGTAAGATGTCCGCTGCCATCACAATATCTTCCGGTTCTTGCATTCTGCCCTTGCCCGTAGTACCGCAGGCGAGGAAACCGCTGTCGCAATCAAGTACGGTAGTGTTTTCATAGCCGGCGATAATATTGAGATTACGTTGTACTGCAGGGTGGGCGAGCATCTTGTCGTTCATTGCCGGAGCCACCAGTACAGGCTTGAGCATGGCAAGAAATGTGGTGGTGAGAGCATCATCGGCTATGCCTGCTGCCATCTTGCCTATCACGTTTGCCGTGCATGGAGCTATGATCATCAGGTCAGCCCAGTCCGGCAAACTGATATGCTCAGTCTGATGGTTGTTGTGCGGTGCAAATACATCGGAATAGACTTGATTGTTGCTCAAAGTCTCAAGTGTGAGGGGAGTGACAAACTGAAGTGCATTCCTTGTAGTGCAAACACACACGTCTGCACCCTCTTTCTTGAGTAGGCGAATGAGTTCCGGAATCTTGTAGGCTGCTATTCCGCCACTTATTCCGACTAATATGTGTTTGCCTCTGAGCATTATTCTTCCAATGCTTTGTCTTTGGAAGTGTTGCGAATGGTGAGTTCGTCGTCAAGGAACTCCTCGGTTGCCAAAAGTGACGGTTTGGGCAGAAGCTCGTACTGACGTGAAATCTCTATCTGCTCTTTATTCTCAAATATCTCATCGATGTTCTCCTGGGGAACATTGAAATCTTGCAGACGGTTGTCCAGTTCTTTCTTTAACTCTTGTGAGATTTGGTTTGCCCGCTTGGAGATAATGGCAACAGTCTCATAAACGTTGCCCACTTTCTGACTCAACTCATTCATGTCACGAGTGACAGTGTTGTGAGGTGCTTTGCTGTTTTTGTAATCCATATTGTTATATTTGATAGTTTATTCCTTGTTATTTCTTTATTTTTTTTAGTTCATTCTGTATTTTCTCGGCAGCTTTACGATGTTTCGACTGCGGAAACTCTGTCAAGAAACTGTAGCATTCGTCTTCTGCATCCTGAGCCCGTTCTTGCCGGCGCTCACTGATACTCATCAGTACTTGTTGGTATTTCGACTGCAGAATAAGCCAACTGAATTCCTCCTGATATTTGTTGCCGGGATAGTTTTTGAGTGCATTGCGGGAAACAATGGCGCACGACTCATAGTTATTTCCGAGATATGAACCTAAATTATAGTACAACTTGGCGGAATAGTATTCTTTCTGCGCCAGCTTGTTGTTCATTGCGTCAATCTCCTCGTACGCCTTCTGGGCATACTCGCTTTCCGGATACAGGTCCACAAAGTCTGTCAAGTACGTTATTGCGTCCTTTGTCATCGTCTGGTCAAGTCTTGCATCGGGCGAATCCAGATAGTAGCAATGACCTATCATATATCTTGCTTCGATTATGTAACGCCCTTTAGGATAGTTCCTGATGTAGATTTGATAATATTCGGCAGCAGATGAATAGTCCTTTTGCCCTACATAGCAGCGAGCTATATAGTTGAGCACTTCCTGACTTCGCTCTGTCCCTTTGTAGTAAGTGGAGATATCGTCAAACAGAGTCAAGGCCTTTGAGTATTTCTTCTGGTTGAAATAATCGATAGCCTTTTCATATTTCAGTTCAGGATCAGTAGACTTGAGCAGTTTCTGGTATTCGCCGCACGATACCAGAAACACCAAGACAAGCATTAATATAAAGCCCTTCTTATTCATTCTACAAATTAGCCTGCAAAAGTACAAACTTTTTCCCGTATATGCAAATTTATTTTCTTATCAGCTTATGAAAGCCTTCTGACATAGCTGTATCTATGCTGTCTCCGTCGGCATAGATCAGGTAGCATTCGGCATCATGAATGTTGTTAATCATAAGCATGGCACTGTCTTTTCCCAGTACCATACATGCGGTTGCCAGAGCGTCGGCTGTCATGCAGTTGTCTGCAATAACAGTGGCAGAAAGCAGCGAGTGATTGACTGGATAACCGCTTCTGGGGTCAATAGTATGTGAGCGACGGATTCCATTTTCGTAGTAGAACTGGCGATAATTGCCGGATGTAGCCATTGAGAGTGATGTGGAACTGATTACTTCCTGGAGCGTGTTATGCGTGCCGGTAGGGTCGTCTTGAGGCTTGACAATGCCAACGCGCCATGGTTCGCCATTCTCATTGACGCCCTTCAATACTACTTCTCCACCGATATCCACAAGCAGGTCCTCGCAGCCTTTCTCTTTCAAGAAGTCAGCCACCACGTCGCAAGCCTGTCCTTTGGCTATAGCACTGGCATCAAGCATAGTGCGACAGTCCTGTTTTATCAGTTTGTGATTGTCAAGTTTTACGAGCGGCATGCCGACAAACTGCTTCAGACTGTCTATCATCTGTCCGGTTACCTCTGCTTTGTTCTTGAACCCGAATCCCCATGCATTTACCAAAGGAGCAACGGTAATATCGAATGCACCGTCAGACAACTGCCATACTTCTTCTGCTTTTTCATACATCTGCTCGAAATAAGCATCAGTCTTCGTGCTTTCGTTCCGGTTGATGAGGCTGATGGTGGATTCCTGATTGAAAGCGGACAGGCTGTTGTCGAACTCTTGCATGGTCTTCACTATCCCCTTTTCCAAGTCTTTGGTAGCGCTATAGCGAATGTTGTAGTAAGTGCCGAATATTTTACCTTGATTGTGGTAATATTCGACTTTTTCCTCATCAGGATAGGCCCATAGGAAAAATGCTGCTGCTCCAAGGAACAGCAGCGCAAAAGTTGTTCTGTATATACGCTTATCCATAAAACGTAGTTATGAAGACAGTATTAGAAGAACCAAACACCCAGACCGATAGCGAAGTGCAGGCGCTGGGTATTCCAGTCGCCGGTGGAGGTGTTGTAGAAGTTTCTCCAGACATTTTCTTTGTTTATGCCGGCAGTATTGACAGCTCCGATAGCATAAACGTCAAGAGCGAAATGGTCTCCGCCTTCAAATTCCCAGTTGAGTTTGAGCGATATATTGTTTACGGAGAAACCTTCGTCATAGTAGTTGTACATACCTTTCCAAGGA
This sequence comes from Paludibacteraceae bacterium, assembly GCA_017477325.1. Classification (GTDB taxonomy): domain Bacteria; phylum Bacteroidota; class Bacteroidia; order Bacteroidales; family Paludibacteraceae; genus Colicola. The sequence goes on along the minus strand of JAFUWV010000005.1, from coordinate 36,517 downwards.
GACATACCAACTGTAGGTGTAATGGAAAAACCGAGAGGCAGCCCGAAATCGTATGAAACATCAAAGTAGGATGAATATGCACGCTTGATGCCAATAACGGTCTCGCCATCTTCGGCATACTGCTCTGCATAGTCGTCACCGGCAACGTAAGTGTACCATCCTATGTGAAACGGAACGTCTTCCAGGATGTCTCCAAGATTAAATTCCGCAAAAACTTCCGTCTGGTTGCCTGCATAATCACCGTTGTTGTACTGTTCAAGAGTCGGCATTCTCCAGTCAAAAAACTTTGTTTTGTCGAAATAGTACTGGTGATTGACACCGACCGTCAATCCGACGATAGAGTAGGAAAGAGTGAGGTCGAGTTCGGGTGCTATTTCCTTGAATTTGTAATCTTTAGGCGAGATGTTGGCCCAAGCGTCAAGTTTAAGGCCTCCGTAGCCAATTGATACATCAGGCTGAATGGCCAAACCGCCAAGATTCAGACCACGCCAGAGGTATGCAGAAGTAATGTCTGCTCCCACTGACCATTCAAATCCGGGGAAGTCCCAAGCAAAACCGGCACAGCTAATACTAATAGCAGCAATTGCGGCAAAAATACGTTTTCTCATTTCTAATTGTTTTTTGTTATGTTACAGACTAATTATATATAATGCAAAGAAAGCCGTTCCAACTATTTGTCAGAGCGTCTTCCTTGCTGATTTTTAATGTTTAGTGCTTCTTGCATCTCAGCGGTTCTCCCACGCAATGCGCAGGGCAACTTCCAAAATACGAGTGTTGTCGAGAGTGACAATGCCTCCATCAGGACCCGGCTCAATATGTATGCCTGTGCCATCTTCGGCTTTTCCGCCGAAATATGTGCGAACTTCATCGGCAGAAATGCCTAATTCTTCTGCAATTGCGTTCATACTGCCGCTGGGGAGGCTGTCTTTCACAGCACGTAACTTGTTGAATGTTGTTATCATAGAGTTTTTAATTTTGTTTATATACGCTTTTGTTCTAACGAAATTTTTTCGGCTACGAAATTACTACAAAAAATTCAATCTCGCAAATATTCTTTTTCCAAAATCTCATTTACTTCTTTATCTACCCATTCTGCCACGCTTTCTCCAGCCTTAAGTTTCTGTCTTATCATGGTTGAAGATATCTCGAACAAAGGTGCATTCTCGACAATATGTATATTCGGATATTTCTTCTTAAGATACTCCATATCATCTCCTTTGCGCGGATATACAAGTATCGGATAGTGGCCAAGTATATATTCATATTCCCTCCATTTGTGGAAAATAGTCATGTTGTCTGAGCCGATAATGAGCGAAAAGCTGTGTTGCGGATATCTGTCAGAAAGCTGCCTTAATGTCTCAACAGTATATGATGGGCGCGGCAGGTTGAACTCGAAATCGGAAGCAGTTACTCCGGGTATATGATTGGTGGCTATCTTGGCAAGTTTGAGTCTGAACTTCTCATCCCACAGGTCGCTTTCTGTTTTAAGCGGGTTATTGGGCGATACCATCAGCCAGACCTCGTCCAGGTTGCTGTGCCGGAGAATATATCCGGCTAAACCTGTATGGCCGAGATGTATGGGATTAAACGAGCCGGAGTAGATGCCTATGTTCATTTTGCCGATGGATGGTTTATATAAGATTGTATTGTTTCAATAACGTGTCCAGTTCGGCAAGTGCGGTCTGCAGGTTGTCGTTCACAATGATGTGATCGAAATATGGTGCGTCCTGTAGTTCGGTAGATGCTTTTGCTATGCGCTGCTCTATCATCTCTGCAGAGTCGGTGCCTCTGCCTGTCAGTCGCTTGCGGAGTTCTTCGATTGATGGGGGTTGAATGAACACGGAAATGGCACCATTCCCGAATATCTTTTTCAGGTTCAGTCCTCCTTTCACATCGACATCGAACACCACATGATGACCTTTTTTTTGTATTCTGTCAATCTCGCTTTTCAGAGTGCCATAGAACTTGTCTTTATAGACTTCCTGATACTCGACAAATTTATCTTCAGCTATAAGTTTTCGGAACTCTTCAGCTGTGAGAAAATAGTATTCAACTCCATGTTTCTCCGTGCCACGCGGAGGGCGTGAAGTGGCAGAGATTGACAACTCGAAAGTGTTGTAGCATGAGAGTAGGTGCTTCACAAAAGTGCTCTTTCCGGAACCTGATGGTGCGCAAAATATAAGTATCATAATCTTCGAATTTTCAAATATATCACAATACGTTCAACACTTGCTCTTTTATCTGCTCAAGTATGTCTTTCATCTTAACCACTATGATTTGCATTTCAGAATGATTGGATTTGCTTCCCAAGGTGTTAATCTCTCTGCCCATCTCCTGAGCTACAAATCCGAGTTTCTTACCGACCCCTGTTTCCTCCTGCATAGTCTCAAAGAAATAGCGTATGTGGTTTTTGAGCCTTACTTTCTCTTCGGTGATATCAAGTTTCTCAAGATAATATATCATCTCCTGCTCCAGTCTGTTGCGGTCGGTTGCTTGTTGTGTCTCTTCTGAAAGTTGGCGCAGGTTGTCTTCAAGTCTTGTTCTGATTTTCTGTATCCTCTCTTTCTCCAGAGGCTCTACCTGGCTGAGTAGCGCAAGTATGGCATTCAGTTTTTCCGTAAACATGTTTTGCAGGGCGTTACCCTCTTGCCGCCGGAAGCTGTTGAATTGCTCTATTGCCTGCATAACCGTGCTCTTCAGTATCTCCCAGTCCTCGTCAGACAACTGGCTGTTTTCGTTGGGCTTGGTCACATCAGGTATTCTCATTGCAATGGCAAGAACGTCTGTTGTCAGATTGTTCTGGTTGGCATAATCTTGCAGTTGTTTTACGTACATGTCAAGCAATTGCGTGTTGATATATGCAGTGGCTGACTCTGCAGTGTTGTTGTCAGGCAAGATGGCGCAATCTATTTTCCCCCGTTCCAACTGCTGCGTCAGGATAGTTCTCAGGTCAAGTTCTTTTTCTCGAAACAGAGAAGCCAGGCGCATTGAGATATCCATCTGTTTTGAATTGAGCGAACGCAACTCTACTATGTATTTTTTGTTTTGAATAAGGCATTCGGCTTTACCATAGCCGGTCATTGATAGAAGCATATATGATTTTGTTTTATGTATTCTTATTTTCCTATACAGAAATGAGAAAAGATGTTGCCGAGTACATCTTCTGACGTAATTTCTCCTGTTATCTCCCCCAGTGCGTCAAGGCAATCATGCAAATCCATCGAGAGTAACTCTCCTGACAAGTTTTGTTGCAGTCCCTGTTGAACACGTCTAATAGCAGACTGGGCCAGACAAAGAGCCTCATAGTGTCTTGTGTTGGAAATGAGTATCTCATTCGGAGTCTCGTTCGGCAAATGTTTGACGAGCAATTTTCTCAGCGGCTCTATATCTCCGTGTTTGGCTGAGAGATAAATCTCGTTGTCGTTTGATATGCAAGGCTGCTCTTGAAGCAAATCAACTTTGTTGTATATCGTGATAATAGTCTTGTCGATAGTGTCAATATCTTTTAGTATGTCATCTTTTGTGGTGTCCATATTGGCAGAGTCGAGCACATAAAGAATTATATCTGCTTTCTCCGCTGCTTTCCTTGAGCGGTCTATCCCTATGCTTTCGATTTGATTGTCAGTTTGTCTGATGCCTGCCGTATCAATAAAGCGGAACAGTATACCATCAATGCTTACGGTTTCTTCTATGGTGTCTCTTGTGGTGCCATGAATATCGCTGACGATGGCTCTGTCTTCGCCTACGAGTGCATTCAGCAGTGTCGATTTTCCGGCATTGGTAGGGCCTATGATGGCTACTGATATTCCGTTTTTCAAGGCATTGCCCAATTTGAATGTACTCACAAGCTTACCGATATGCAGGTCAATCTCGTGTGCTAACTTGCTCAACTCGCTTCTGTCTGCAAACTCCAGTTCTTCATGGTCGGCAAAGTCCAGCTCAAGCTCCAACAGGGAGGTAATCTTTAGCAGTTGTTCGCGCAGATGGTTTAGTCTCTCTGAGACCCCTCCTCTGATATGGCTCAATGCTATGTTGTGAGCAGCCTTGCTCTGTGCGGAAATCAGGTCTGCAACAGCCTCGGCCTGACTCAGATCTATTTTGCCATTCAGGAATGCCCGCTTGGTGAACTCTCCCGGTTGGGCAGGTTTACAGCCGGCTCCTGTCAGTCTGTGGAGCAACTCCTGCTGAATGAACAATGAACCATGACAACTAATCTCTACCACATCCTCACCGGTAAACGAATGAGGTGCCCGAAAAATGCTCACTACGGCATCGTCCAAGTCAGCAATGGTGCCGTAATGCATTGAGTATCCCTTGGCTGTTGCCAATGAGTGTTTGCCTTCGAAAAGGCTGTCCACAATGCTGATGGCGTCTTTGCCGGACACTCTGACAACGGCTATTCCGCCAATGCCGGCAGGAGTTGATATGGCACAAATTGTTGACATGAATGTTCTATTTGATTAAATACCGCATTGTCATTGCGCAACGGATTATTCTTTATGTAGTTCGAGCATTGCCCAGTTGTCTTTGCTCAGATGTTCTGCTTGCACAAGACCATGCTTTTTTGCCTCTTCCATAAGGACAGGTATATCGTCTGTGTAGAATCCGCTCATTATCAGTATGCCGCCGTTATTGAGCGATGCGGCATAATGCGGCATATCCATTAATAGAATATTGCGGTTGATGTTAGCAAGTATGATGTCAAAACTCCTGCCTTCAAGCAGTTTGGCATCTCCAAGCAAAATCTCCATGTCGCTGATGCCGTTCAGCATACAATTCTCTGCAGCATTCTCGGTACACCAGTTGTCAATATCGATAGCAGTGACAGGCGAAGCTCCCAGTTTCTTGGCTAAGATGCCTAATACGGCAGTCCCGCAGCCCATGTCAAGCAGACTTTTGCCTTGCAGATTGGTTTGCAGGAGTCTGCTCAGAATGAGAGACGTGGTTTGGTGAGTGCCCGTGCCAAATGCCATTTTTGGATTTATGACTATGTCGTATTTGCACTGTGGCAGATTCTTGTGGAATGGTGCATGAATGAGGCAGTCGGAGCCAATCTGTATCGGTTGAAACGAATTCTGTTCCCATTCTTCGTTCCAATCTTTGTCTTCGCAGAGTGTGGTTTCCAAAAGTCGTACTCCTTCGAAAGGAAAGGAGTCGAGCATGGATTTCAGATTGGCGGTATCAAAGTTGCAGGTTGGAATATATGCCGCTAACCGGCCGTCAGCCTGTTCAACAAAACTCTCGAAACCTATGTCTGCAAGTTGCTGAGTCAGTACATCTTGCACAAAACCGAGTTCGGAGTCAACACTGAATAATACTTGTGTATATTGCATCTTCGTTGAAGTTTCTGCTTACTTTATGTTTCTTTTGTTCAATTCTGCCTGATATTCTCTTGCATATCTTGCATGCTCAGCGTATGTTGAGGAGAAATGGTGTGTGCCGTTGAATTCGGCAGAAGCACACATGAAAAGATAGGTGCTTGGAGTGTAGTTGAGTACTGCATCCATTGTGGAAGCGCGGGGGATACGAATGGGTCCCGGTGGCAGGCCTTTGTTTTTGTAAGTGTTGTAGGGTGAGTCAATCTCAAGATGCTTGTTGAGTATTCTGCGCAAACTGAAGTCTTGCCATGCAAACTTGACTGTGGGGCATGCTTGCAGAGGCATGCCTTGTTTCAAGCGGTTCAGATACAGACCTGCTATGATAGGATATTCGAAGTCTTTGTTAGTCTCTTCTTCTGCAATACTTGCCACAGTGGCAACTCCCTCTTTGCTGAGTCCCAGCTTTTTGGCTTTTTGCACTCTTTCTGCAGTCCAGAAGTGTTTGTATTCTTTCTCCATTCTTGCAAACAGGGCATCGGCAGATATGGTCCAATACAACTCGTATGTGTTAGGAATAAACAGACACACAGCTGTTTCACGCTTAAGTCCGTATTGTGACATATACTCGTTGCTTTCAAGTCTTTGAGCCACTTCTGCGGAGTCCATCAACAGTTGGTCAGACAGGCGTTTCGCCAGCTGACTGCGAGTCCGGATGCGGTTGAATGTGACTTCTACAGGTGTCTGTTCGCCTCCTCTCAGACGACGAATCAGATTCACGTCCGCCTCTTTCTCATTTAGTTTATAGCACCCTGCTTTGGGGTGAGCGAACTTCATCATTCGGCAATGCAGACGCAGATTCCATGGAGATGCTATGTCATGTGTCTCTTCTATGGCGGCAATGACGCTGTCTAACGATGAATTGGGGTATATATAAAGTAAGTGCTCTTCGTCGTCTTTTGCAGTCAGATTGCTCACAAACATGCGATAATACTGCTCAATCCCTATCGCTATAGGCACCATAGCGAACAGGGTTAATATTACAATAGTTTTCTTCTTCATAATCGGGTGCAAAGGTAACACTTTTTTCTGAACTTTCCATACAGTAAAGTGTTTTTATGTACTTTTAATTTCAGGATTCGTATATTCCTGTCAAACTTGTCAGACCGATATGATTTGCTCTCATTTTGTTAAAATATACAAGATTTTTCAGTTTGTTCTTGCGCATGTGAAAAATTTGCATTACTTTTGCACCCGCTTTCGAAAAGAAGCAGTTTGGCAACACGCCTGACAGGAAGGATGGGTGAGTGGCTGAAACCACCAGTTTGCTAAACTGACGTACTCGTAAGGGTACCGGGGGTTCGAATCCCCCTCCTTCCGCAATGCCGATGAATACTGCATTCAGCGGCATTTTTTTTGTGTTACTCATGCTTCGTTGCTCGAGCCGCTCCATCTGCGTAGCGAGCTGCTGCATCTCCTTCTCGTTTTGAGAGAGGATGGAGCGCAGAGACTGGTTTTCTTTCTCGAGTTTATTGATGTCAACAGTGAGCGTATTTATCTTGCCTTGTGCGCCTGAAGCATCAAGGTCGATAATAAAGCGCAATTGATCATCTGTTAACTTTGCCATACAAAATATTATTTTTGGGCAAAATTACAGAATATCTCTTAACCATTAAAAGACTGAAAAAATCACAGAATACCAGCACCTTTATATATAAGGTGCACTACTAATGGAGTGAATATTATGGAAATGAAAAAGAAAATAACTCCCCATGCCCAGTTGCCGCGGTTGGTGGCTACTATGGCAAGATAAATACTCCATGCAAAATAGAGAACTGCAAGCAATATTATCAGAATGCTTAGCAACATGATTATCTTTTGTTTTTCTGTACAAAGGTAATACTTATTTTGGGTTTACACAAGAAAAAAAAGTATGTTTTATAACATGTTTTGTATGTTGATGATTATTTGTACCTTTGCAATTAAAGAAAGAGTGTTGATAATGTGGTTTCTCATTATTATAGTGTCAATCTTTATCGGGTGGTATATTTATCTATATCTATCCGCCTCAATAGCATGGAAATTCCGTGAGATAGGTTATCGCTGGTTCTCATGGATAATATTTATTATTAGCATTATGATTACCCCATTTCTCATGTGGTTCCTTGTGGGAGATATGTTTCCTGGGGATTAGTTTCTCCCTAACCACTCGGGCACAACTGAATTGTCCAAAACCTGTCCAAAAATATGCCTTGTTTTTGGACAATTTCAGAGCCATTTAAGAAGTCCTTTTATCATGGTTGTGTATGGTTTGGTGGCGGGTATCTTGTCGCAAATCAGGAATGCTGCAATCAGGAGCAGTAGTATAGCTGTAGCCCAGAACCATCCGCTGACGAACCGGTCGTAGGCGTTCCTTACCCGCTTTTCGATGATTACTTCCACCGGATATGGCACAGAGTCTTTCTGGACAATCCTATACCACCATATTGCGGTACTTGTTTAAGGTTTTTGACTGACTTATGTGATTATCTGCTTCTTTAAACTTTCAACTATTTTATTGCGGGTGTCAGCAGAAATTACTATCTTTGCGCTCACTAATCGTATATGATATGCAACAGATAGATTTAACTCCAAAGAATCGAAGAAAGACATCAACAACACGTGTGGGTGGACTGTGTATAGGGTCGGAATATCCTATCAGAGTGCAGAGTATGGCTAACACTGACACCAATGACGTTGCGGCTTCAGTTGGGCAGGCGCTGAAGATAATCGGGGCAGGAGCCGAACTACTTAGATTCACTACGCAAGGCACGCGTGAGGTTGAGAGTTTGCGTCAGACGGCTGAGGCTCTTAGAGCGAAAGGCTGCATGACTCCTTTGGTAGCCGACGTGCATTTCAATGCGAATGTAGCCGATGAGGCAGCAAAAGTAGTGGAGAAAGTGAGGATAAATCCCGGCAATTATGTTGATCCGGCAAGGAAATTCATTCATATTGAATATACGGAAGAAGAGTATAAGGAAGAACTGGGCAGATTGCGTGAGAGGTTTGTAAGGCTGCTTAATATCTGCAAAGAGCACCATACTGCACTTCGCATAGGTGTGAACCACGGCTCGTTGTCCGACAGGATAATGTCGAGATATGGAGATACGCCTCAGGGAATGGTGGAGAGCTGTATGGAGTTTCTAAGGATATGCGTGGAGGAAGAGTTCGGCGACGTGGTTATATCCGTCAAGGCATCTACCACCAAGATTATGGTTCAGACGGTGCGGTTGCTGGTTGAGCGGATGGACAAGGAGGATATGCATTTCCCGTTGCACCTTGGAGTGACAGAGGCAGGCGAGGGCGAAGACGGCAGGATAAAGTCGGCATTGGGGATTGGCGCACTGCTTGCGGACGGGATAGGAGACACGATAAGGGTATCTCTCTCGGAGGCTCCTGAGGCAGAGATACCGGTTGCGCAAGAGATAGCAAGCAGATTCGAGAATGGTATTACACCGAGAGCTTACCTTGAGCTTGACGGTAGCATGCTGAGATACATTTCTGAGGAAGATTGCAGCTGGGAGAATTTCTGCATTCATGCCTCGGCAGACTTGGGTAAACCGCTGTTTGACACAGGAGCCGGGCAGCTGGTGATAGAGAACCGGCATTTTGAGAGAGCGAGACTTGAGACGCTTGCCAAGGATATACTGCAGGCGGCAGGAGTGATAAGGTATAAGACGGAATATGTGTCTTGCCCATCGTGCGGAAGAACATTGTTTGACATAGAGAAGACTATTCAGGAAGTGAAAGCCGCCACAGCGCAGATGAAGGGGTTGAAGATAGCCGTGATGGGTTGCATAGTGAACGGACCTGGCGAGATGGCAGATGCAGATTATGGCTATGTGGGGGCAGGTAGAGGAAAAGTGAGTCTGTACAGAGGCAAAGAGTGTGTCAGGAAGAATATTGCCCAGGAAGAGGCTGTAGAGGCGCTTGTAAGCCTGATTAATGAAGACGCAGACAGTCGGGAAAGAGGGAATTTGAAATAGCAATTGCATATTTCGGAAAAAGTGCGTAACTTTGCAGGCTGAACAAAGAATAATAACAAAAACAACATACAACTATGCAAAAAAGTCCACTTCAGATAGCTCGTGGCAACTATCAACCAAAATTGCCCGTTGCTCTCAAGGGTAACGTGAAAGTACAGGAAGGCGCTGCAACAGAGTCGGTTGCCGACCAAGAAGAAATCAAAGCATTATTCCCCAACACATACGGCCTGCCGGTATTGGAACTGGTGAAAGGTGATGAGACGACTTACCCCGCAGTTAACGTGGGCGTGATTCTTTCAGGTGGTCAGGCCCCCGGCGGACACAACGTGATATGCGGACTGTTTGACGGACTGAAACGTCTGAACAAAGACAGCAAACTGTACGGTTTCCTTGGTGGTCCCAGCGGTCTGATAGAGCATCAGTACACAGAACTGACAGCAGAGATAATAGACGAATATCGCAACACAGGCGGATTTGATATTATCGGCTCAGGCCGTACTAAGCTGGAAGAAACCTGGCAGTTTGACAAAGGTATAGAGATTTGTCAGAAGCTCAATATCAAGGCTATCGTCATCATCGGAGGCGATGACTCCAATACCAACGCTTGCGTGCTTGCAGAGTACTATCTGCAGAAAGGTTGCGGCATACAGGTGATAGGCTGCCCCAAGACTATCGATGGCGACCTGAAGAACTCGATGATAGAGACCAGTTTCGGTTTTGACACTGCATGCAAGGTATATAGCGAACTTATCGGTAACATACAGCGCGATGCCAACTCCGCAAAGAAATACTGGCATTTCATCCGTCTGATGGGCCGCTCGGCAAGCCATATAGCACTGGAGTGCGCTCTGCAGTCGCAACCTAACATCTGCCTTATCTCCGAGGAAGTGGAAAAGAAAGAGATGACTCTGAACGAGATAGTTGACGGCATTGTCAAAGTGATAGTCAATCGTGCCGAGGCAGGCCTCAATTTTGGTACTATCCTCATCCCTGAGGGCCTCATAGAGTTCATTCCCGCAATGAAACGCCTCATTCGTGAACTCAACGACCTTCTCGCTAACAACGAGGAGTTCCTCGCTATGGGTACCGACGACGAGAAGCGCCAGTATGTGAAGGGCATGCTTTCACCTGACAGCCGCGAACTGTATCGCTCGCTGCCAAAGGGTATTGCACGCCAACTCACAATGGACCGCGACCCTCACGGAAATGTGCAGGTTAGTCAGATAGAGACAGAGAAACTGCTGATAGAGATGGTGGCCAAGAAACTGGCGATGCTGAAGGGTGAAGGCAAATACAAAGGCAAGTTTGCCGCTCTGAACCACTTCTTCGGTTACGAGGGCCGTTGCGCCACTCCGAGCAACTTCGATGCTGACTACTGCTACGCTCTTGGTATCACTGCTACATATCTGATAACTTCGGGCAAAACCGGCTATATGGCTCTCGTCCGCAACCTGACAGCTCCCGCTGCAGAGTGGGTGGCAGGCGGTGTGCCTATCACTATGATGATGAATATGGAGAAGCGTGCAGGCAAGATGAAACCTGTAATCCAGAAAGCGCTTGTGGAACTGGACGGTGCTCCGTTCAAATACTTCGCTGCTCACCGCGACAGTTGGGCCAAGACCAACCAGTATATCTACCCGGGCCCGATCCAGTACTACGGACCTTCGGAGGTATGCGACCTGCCGACACACACACTGATGCTGGAAAAAGGAGTGATCCGGTAACGGATAGTCAATAGCGAAAAGCGAATAGATAAAAGAAAAGAGTTGAAGGCTTGCTTTCAACTCTTTTCTTTTCAGTAATTCTAAAAATGTTCTCTTCTTCATATAAAGTAGCACTATTTCTATGATTAATGATTTTCTGGCACGATTGTTGAAAACAATACAATCGTAAAACAGAACATATGAAGAAATCAACTATAATATCATTACTATTGTCACTCTCGGCATTATGCTTTGCACAATACGACCAGAAGGCGATGTACAACTGTTACCTGAGTCAGAACAAGAATCTCTGGAAGCAGTATGTGACTACAGCAGATTGGCGTAATATGGACAATCAGGAGCGCCAGCGACTACTGAACTATGAGTATGGCTACATAGCATACGCCATATCTGTCAAAGAGAAGAATGTAAAGCAACTGCTGGAGAACTTCAACAAGCATCTGAATGAGATGGAGGGCAAGATGCCTGAGTCCACCCGGCTTACTTATCTCTCCGCTGCAGCATCCTACTATATCTCAGTCAGCAAGATAACCATTCTGAGCAATGGACCCAAAACGTTCTCTTACTCGGAGAAGGCTGTCAAACTCGACCCTCAGAACCCCTATGCTCTCACTCTTCGTGGCAGCATCTATTTCTATTGCCCTTCTGCTTTCGGGGGAGACAAACAACTTGCTCTTGAGCATCTGCTCAAAGCAGAGGAGCAATTTAAGCATACCGGCGACACGGTATATAACTGGAACTATCGCTCTGTACAGATGGTGATTGCGCAGTGCTACGAGAAGACAGGCAACAAGCAGAAGGCTATAGACAAATGTCGCAGCATCCTGCGCGAAGAGCCTGAGTTCGCATATATCCGCGACTCGTATCTGCCAGAGTTGCTTGGACAGAAGCCTCATGATGACAACAACCCGCAGAACATGGGTGCATCATTCGTCAGTGGTTTCTCTAAATAATAAAGCCAATACATAACATATAAAACAATAGAGATGTGTTTGCATCTCTATTGTTTTTGTTATATGTAAGATTTTATTATAAACATCCTGAATAGTGCAAGTCAAAGCAGTGCTTTCAGTTGCTCTGCCATTTCTTGGTATTGTTCTTCAGTAAGATACACTTGTTTCGGATTCATCTGGAAAGTGCCTCCGTAGTCGGGTCCGCCTTTGTACTTGGGCACAAGGTGGAAATGCAGGTGCGAGAGGGTGTCAGCGTATGCGCCGTAGTTGATTTTCTCGGGGTTGAACACCTTTTGCATAGCACGCGTAACTGCTGTCACATCAGCCATGAAAGCATTGAGTTGCTCAGGTTGGAGCTCGTTCATGTCGTTTATGTGCTCATCGTATGCCACGAGACATCTGCCGTGATAGGTCTGCTCGCGGAAGATAAAGAGGCGTGATACACTGAGTTTCTTTACGAAGACCATCAGGTCTTTCTGCGTCTGGTTGTCTGTGCAGTACAGACATTGTTTGGGATCGGAATACATATATTTATTTGTTTTAATTCTAAACTTTCAGTTCGCCAAGGCATCTTCCGGTGTAAGACTGCTTGCACTTGAGCAGCATCTCCGGTGTTCCTTCGAACACTATGTTTCCTCCCTTGTCACCTGCTTCCGGGCCAAGGTCTATAATATGGTCGGCGGCCATGATGACAGCAGGATTGTGCTCGATGATGATTACGGTATGTCCTTTGGCTATGAGTGAGTTGAAAGCCTTGAGCAGAATACGTATATCATGAAAATGCAGACCCGTGGTAGGTTCGTCGAAGATATAGATAGTGGGCTGAGGCTTGTTGTCGGCAAGGAAGGCAGCCAGTTTTACACGTTGGCTTTCTCCGCCCGAGAGAGTGGACGATGCCTGCCCCAGTTTGATATATCCTATGCCTACGTCTTGCAGTGGTTTGAGCCGTTGAACTATGTTGCGTGCTATCTTGTCTGATGGCGACTCTGCTTTTCTTGCCTTGGGCGACATATTGCTGTCATCTTGCTTTATGTCTTGGGAGAAGAATGCTATTGCCTGATTGACAGTCATCTGCAGAACATCGTATATATTCTTCCCTTTGTACTGCACATCCAGCAAGTCTTGCTTGAAGCGCTTGCCATGGCAGTGTTCACACTCCAGCACAAGGTCTGCCATAAACTGCATCTCGACGGTGACGAAGCCTTCGCCTTTGCATTCCTCACATCTGCCACCGGGTGTGTTAAATGAGAAATGGGCCGGAGTGTAACCCATCTGCTTGCTTAGTTGTTGTTCGGCAAACAGCCGGCGTATCTCGTCGTATGCCTTTATGTAGGTCACAGGGTTGCTGCGAGTGGAAGTGCCGATAGGGTTCTGGTCAACGAGTTCTATGTTCTGTGCGAGCATGGTGCTGCCTGTCAGCGACAAGAAGTTGCCAGTATGCTCGGCCACTCCTCCGTATAGTTTCTTGAGGGCAGGGTAGAGCACTTGGGTAACCAGTGTTGACTTGCCGCTACCCGACACCCCTGTCACTACCGTCATTACATTCAGAGGGAAACGGACATCGATATTCTTCAGGTTGTTCTCTGTTGCTCCTTTTATCTCGATGTAGTTGTTCCACGGTCTGCGGAATCGCGGTATCTCTATCTGCTCTTTGCCGGAGAGGAAGTCAAGTGTATAAGAGTGCTGTGCAGGTGTGCTGTCGTTTATGTCTTTGGCAGGGTCGCCTTGCCACACCACTTCTCCGCCACGCATGCCTGCTTCAGGACCGATGTCAATGATGTAGTCTGCAGCACGCATTATGTCCTCGTCGTGCTCCACCACTACCACCGTGTTGCCAAGGTCGCGCAACTCACGAAGTACTTTTATCAGCCTGTGTGTGTCTCTCGGGTGCAGACCTATGCTTGGTTCGTCCAGCACGTAGAGTGAACCTACAAGGCTGCTGCCTAACTGCTTGGCTAAGTTTATTCTCTGACTCTCGCCGCCTGACAGCGTGCCGTACAGACGATTCAGAGTGAGGTAGTCGAGCCCTACGTCAAGCATGAACTGCAGCCGTGAGGTTATCTCTATCAGCAGTTGCTTGGCTATGTCTCGTTCTTGCTCGCTGAGTTGCAGTCGGCTGAACCATTCTGCCAACTCGGCAATGGACATACTGATGAGTTGTGTTATATTCTTGCCTCCTACATACACGTAGGTCGCTTCTTTCCTTAGTCTTGTGCCGCTACATTCCGGACAGAGAGTTTTGCCTCTGTAGCGGGCAAGCATTACGCGGTACTGTATCTTGGCATACTGCTGTTGCTCAAGCATACGGAAAAACTCGTTCAGTCCGTGAAAATACTCGTTGCCTGTCCATATCAGTTGCTTCTGTTCCGGAGTGAGGGCATAGAAAGGAGTGTGAATCGGGAATGAGAACTTTCTTGCGTTGTTGACCAGTTCGTCTTTCCATAGCGACATCTTTTCTCCGTGCCAGCAGGCGATAGCTTCCTCATAGATGCTTTTCGACTTGTCAGGTACTACAAGGTCGGGGTCGATGCCTATCACGTTGCCAAAGCCGTTGCACTCGGGGCATGCACCAAGAGGATTGTTGAAGTCGAACAAGTGCTCCGTGGGTTCCATGAAAGTGATTCCGTCTGCCTCGAAGCGTGTGGAGAAATCTTGCACTCCGCTCTCTGGCACCAGTATTCTGCAGTATCCCTTGCCCTCGAAGAAAGCTGTCTGCACCGAGTCGGCAAACCTGTTGGCGGTGCTTTGCTCTCCATCGCATACGATGCGGTCGATAAGCAGGTAGAAGCTGTCGTCGGCAACGGCAGAGTAGGGCACATCGCTGAAACGTACGATATCGTTGTTGTGCAGCAGACGTGTGAAACCTTGTTGCTGCCAGATGTCGAGTTGCTCTTTCAGAGTCCTTCCTTCAGGCAGCAGGATAGGTGATAGCAGCATCACTTTGGTGCCGATGGGCAGACTCATCACGTATTGCACCACGTCTTGCACCTGATGTCGCTTAACCTCCTGACCCGAGACGGGAGAGATGGTTTTGCCTATGCGGGCAAAGAGCAGTTTCAGGTAGTCATATATCTCAGTCGCGGTGCCTACCGTAGAACGTGGATTCTTCGAGGCCACCTTCTGTTGTATGGCAATGGCAGGAGGAATACCGTCGATGAAATCAACCTGTGGCTTCTGCATTCTGCCAAGGAATTGTCGTGCGTATGAGGACAACGACTCTACATATCTGCGCTGGCCTTCCGCATACAAAGTGTCGAAAGCGAGACTTGATTTCCCGCTTCCGCTCAGACCTGTCACTACTACCAACTTGTTTCTTGGAATGTCTATACTTACATTCTTCAGATTGTTGGTTCTCGCCCCTCGTATTTGTATTACTTCGTTATCCACTTTCAACTTTCAACTAATAAACTTCTCTCCACGGCTTGCCGATCGTGAGAGCAAAGCAAACTAAGAACTCTCAACTTTCAACTAATAAACTTCTCTCAACTCTCAACTTTCAACTCTCAACTAAATCTACTTCTTCCCCAGTATCTTGTTGTGCAACTCTTTTGCCTGCTTCATCGACTTCTCGTTGTTGGTGTCAATGAGCTCGGCAGGAAGTTCCGGTATGCGCAGTTTCGTACCTCTGCCTATCTTGTTCGGATTCTTGATGCGGTCTTTGTTTGCTTCGTATATATACACCCAGAAGTCTGGCGCACCGTAGTATTTCCTGGACAGGTGAGTGAGTCGGCTGCCTTCGCCCAGAGTCTCTGTCTTGATGAACTTTTCGTATTTGCGCTCACCTCCGTACCAGTTTTGAATAGGATCTTCCTGTTTGGGCTCCTCTACTTGGTCAGGTGTCTGCTCAGGTGCTTGTTCTGCGCTCTCTGTTGTGCTGTCGGCTGCTATAGGTGTGACATCGGTTGCCTCTGGAGTTGTCTCCGTAAGTGTCTGCACCTGCTCTGTCTGATTGTCTTTGTTGAGCAGACTGTCTGCCCAGGTGGTCAGCTTGTGGCGTAAGAAGAAATATGCACCTACAAGCAGCAGACAGAAGATGACAATGCTTATTCCTGCCACTTTCCAAGGCTGGAATGGCTTCTCCTTGTTCTCTTCATCTTCCGTCTTCTCCTCTTTCTTCTCAGGTACAGGTTCGGGTACAGGCTCTGATATGGGTTCAGTCACAGGCTCCGATACAGTCTCCGGCTCTGGTTCTACAGCCTGTGGCTCCTCCGGTGTCTCCGTCACTTCTGTCTCTTCAGGTTCATCGGGTATTTCCGGCACTATAGGCACAATAGGCGCATCCTGTGCAACGGGCTCCTCCGGTGTCTCTGTTACTGTCTCCGTTGTGCTGACTCCCAGCTCAGCCAGAATGTCTTTGATTTCTTCGGCCTGCTCACCCAGTTTCTGCAGAGGGTCTATTCCGTCTGCTGAAACCACGGGTGCGGCTTTGCCTTGCAGTTTTACTGACTTGAAGTTGGGGTTGCCCGCATTGGCTTGCTCTTTCAGGGCAGGTTCTGCGGTGAACACCACTTTGTTGTAGCCGTCAATGATGATGCTCTCGCCTGTCTTTATGTTTACGCTCTTTCTTGGTTGGATGGCTTGCACCTTGAATGTGCCAAGGCCGTTGAGGCGTACTTGTCCGTCTTCCTTCAGACCGGATACTATGGTCTGGAAGAAATTATCGAGGAATGTCTCAACTTTGCTCTCGGGCATTCCTGTCTGCTTTGCCAGCATCTTTCTCAGTGTGGCAAGTGTTAGTTTCTTTTCTGCCATAGTATGTTACTTTTTGAGGTCGGATTTCAGTTTGGGTGTCTGCTTGAAAACAATCTGTTTCTTCGCAGGTGTCAGTGTGCGTTCTCCTGTCTTGGGGTGAACGGTGATGCGCTCTTTCTTGTCGCGCAACTCGAAGTCTCCAAAGTCTTGAATGTGGACACTTGTTCCTTGCAGCAATGTCTCGGTAAAGATACCGTTTGTGGCTTCCACAAGCTGAGCCACCTCAGTCTTGCTTATACCGCTTGCTGCAGTAATGTCTGATATTAGTTCCTTGGTCGTCATATATGATTATTTAATAATTCTTCATTATGAATTATGCATTGTTCACTATGATTCCATACAGGTCGAAGGTGTCCGCTTCTGAGATGCGGACCATGTAGAACTCGCCCACCTTCAACTCTCTGTCTTTCTTTATCAGCACCTCCTGATCCACCTCCGGCGAGTCGAACTCGGTTCGGCCTATGTAGTACTCATCCTCTTCCCTGTCTATCACCACCTGCATCGTCTTGCCTGTGTTTGCCCTGTTGAGTTCTGCCGCTATCTCTTCCTGTATGCTCATCAGCTCGTCCAGTCTCCTGTCTTTCACCTCCTGCGGGATGTTGTCTTCGTAGTGCTGGTTGGCGTATGTGCCTTCCTCGTCGCTGTAGCTGAAGGCTCCCAGACGTTCGAAACGCATCTCTTTCACCCATTGTTTCAGTGCCTGAAAGTCCTCTTCTGTCTCTCCGGGGTGTCCTACCAGCATTGTGGTTCTCAAGTGTATGCCCGGCACTTGTCTGCGAATCTCATGTATGAGGGCGGTCTGCTCCTCATGGGTGATATGGCGGCGCATCAGGCTCAGCATGTGGTCGGTGGAGTGCTGCAGGGCGATGTCAAGATACTTGCACACATTGTCTCTCTCGCGCATCACTGGCAGCAGGTCCGTCGGGAAATGTGTGGGGTAGGCATAATGCAGGCGTATCCACTTGATTCCCTCAACCTGACTTATCTTGTCCACCAGTTCTGCAATTCTGCTCTCGCCGTATATGTCGGTGCCGTAGTAAGTCAGGTCCTGGGCTATTACTTGCAGTTCTTTTACCCCTTGTTTCACCAGCCATCTCACTTCTTCCACAATCTCTTCTATCGGACGGCTCTTGTACCTGCCCGTAATCAGCGGTATCGCGCAGTAAGAACAGAAACGGTTGCATCCTTCCGCTATCTTCAGGTAAGCAAAGTGTTTCGGAGTGGTCAGCACTCTCTCGTACTCGGCAACTCCTGAGACCTGAAACCTGAGACCTGAAACCTGAAACCTGGAACCTGGAACTCTTGCCACCTCTTCCACTATCCCCATATAATCAAACTTGCCGAAGTACTTGTCCACTTCGGGCAGTTCTTGCTCAAGGTCGGCAAGATATCTCTCCGACAGACACCCCATCACATACAGTTTCTTCAGCTTCTTGTGCTTCTTGCGCTCTATGAATTGCAGTATGGTGTTTATGCTTTCTTCTTTGGCATCACCTATGAAACCGCATGTGTTGATTATTGCTATCTCTCCTTGCGGATTGGCAGAGTCATGCACACACTTGAAGCCTCTTGTCTCCAGTTGCTTCATCAGTCGCTCCGCATCCACCAGATTCTTCGAGCACCCCAGCGTTATGATGTCTATCTCTCCCTTGTGCATCTCTGTCCTTTCCGTTAACTCCCCAACTCGCATTGGAACTTTATCCTCACAAGGCGCACTTCTATTTCGGTAAAGTCGTCTTCGCCGAGTGCCTCCAAGGCCTTCTTTATGTTGTCCGTCTCTGCGTTCTGGAAGTATTCGTATATCTCTTCCTCCTTGTCGGGGTCAACCACTTCTTCGATGAAATAGTTGATGTTGAGCTTCGTGCCCGAATAGACTATTGCTTCTATCTCTTCCAGCAGCTCCTCCATCGACATACCCTTCGACTCCGCCAGGTCGTCCAGGTCTTTTCTCAGGTCTATGGCTTGAATGATACTTATCTTCAGTTGCGACTTCTTGGCAACGGTTCTCACTCTCAGGTCTTCCGGACGGATAATCTCGTTCTCCTCTACATATTCCTTTATTATATGTATGAATTCCTCGCCGTATCTCTTTGCCTTGCCTGCACCAACACCCGGTATGTTCTGCAACTCCTCTATTGTGATAGGATAGCTTGTTGCCATCGCTTCCAGACTGGGGTCCTGGAAGATTACGAATGGAGGCACTTCCAGTTTCTTCGACAGTTTCCTGCGTATGTCTTTCAGTATCGAGAACAGCACGTCGTCTGCTGCCGAGCCGCTTGCCATGGTCGGCTCCATGTCTTCCTCGTCCTCGCCGTTGCTTTCTATCGGCACTTTGAACTCGCCGCCTTTCTTAAGGAATTTCTTTCCGTCCGAGGTCAGTTTCAGTACTCCGTAGGCCTCTATGTCTTTCTTTATGATGCCTGTCAGCATAGCCTGGCGGATGATGGCGTGCAGCGTGCTCTCGTCCTCGTCTTCTGCTATGCCGAAGTTCTCCAGCTCGTTGTGCTTGTAGCTCAGCACCGTCTGTGTCTCGTTGCCCTTCAGTATGTCAACCACATGCTCTGCCTTGAACTTCTCGTTCAGTTGCTGTATCGTCTCAAGTGTCACTTGAAGCAACTCGCCTGCGTCTATTATCTTGTATGTCTTCTTGCAGTTGTCGCAATTGCCGCAGTTGTCCTGGTCGTACTCCTCGCCGAAATAGTGGAGCAACAGCTTTCTGCGGCACAATGTCGATTCGGCGTAACTCTGTGTCTCGAACAGCAGCTGGTTGCCTATCTCCTGTTCCGCAACAGGCTTGCCCTGTTGGAATTTCCTCAGGCGTTCTATGTCTTTTGGGGAGTAGAAGCAGATGCACTGACCTTCGCCGCCGTCTCTGCCTGCTCGGCCGGTCTCCTGATAGTAGCCTTCCAGTGATTTGGGTATGTCATAATGGACCACAAACCTCACGTCGGGTTTGTCTATACCCATGCCGAAAGCTATTGTGGCAACAATCACTTGCGCTTTCTCCATCAGGAAATCATCCTGGTTCTGCGTTCTGACAGCGCTGTCCATTCCTGCATGATACGGCAGTGCCGATATGTTGTTCACCTGAAGTGTCTGCGCCAGATCCTCCACCGTCTTCCTTGACAGGCAGTACACTATACCTGACTTGCCCTCCATCGAGCGGATATACTTTATCAGCTCCTTGTCCACATCGTCCGTCTTCGGCCTTACTTCATAGTATAGGTTCGGCCGGTTGAACGATGACTTGAACACCTGTGCCTTCAGCATTCCCAGGTTCTTCTGTATGTCATGCTGCACTTTGGGAGTGGCGGTGGCTGTCAGTGCAATAATCGGAGCGCGCCCTATTCGCTTCACTATCGGCAATATCCTTCTGTACTCAGGCCTGAAGTCGTGACCCCATTCCGATATACAGTGTGCCTCGTCCACTGCGTAAAACGATATCTTAACGTTCTGCAGAAAGTCCACATTGTCGTCCTTGTTAAGCGATTCAGGGGCTACATACAGCAACTTTGTCTTTCCTCCCAGTATGTCTTCCTTCACCGACTGGATCTCTGCTTTCGACAGCGATGAATTGATAAAGTGGGCTATGCCGTCTTCTTCAGAATAGTTGCGCATCGCATCCACCTGGTTCTTCATCAGTGCTATCAAAGGGGATATCACTATCGCTGTTCCTTCCATCAGTAATGAAGGCAGTTGGTAACACAGACTCTTGCCGCCGCCTGTCGGCATCAGCACAAATGTGTCGTTACCATCCATCAAGTTGTCAATAATGGCCTCCTGATTCCCCTTGAAACCGTCAAAACCGAAATTCTTCTTCAGTGCTTCGAGTAGTTCTTCGTGTCTGCTCATATATTATTAAGATATGTTTTGATATTTTTTCCTTCGTGTGCATCATTCCCCTTCCTCCGTAACCCGTCACCCGTAACCCGTCACCGGTAACCCGTAACCCGTAACCCGTCACCCGTCACCCGTAACCCGTAACCAGTAACCAGTAACACCTATTCAGAGTGCGAAATTAAAACTTTTATTCCAATTGTGCAAGTCTTTTCTTGCAAAAAATGCTCTACAATCTCTCAAATTCTCATTTTTTCTCCATTTTCTCTGCACCATAGCTTCATTATCTGTCTATTATCTGTCTATTATCTGTCCATTATCTGTCCATTATCTCCCATTTCTCTCCCGATTAGCTCCCGATTCTCTCCCTGTTAACTCCCTTTTCTCACTCTCAATCCTCTCATTTACGTAAAAAAGACGTAAACGACACGTAAACGAGACGTAAACGACACGTAAACGAACTGTCGCGCTTCTATGTCTCTTTTCTCTCGCAGAGGGTGGGGCGCTTCCGCCTGCTCCTTACGCATTGCTTTCCCATCCGCATCTGTCTGTAGCACATTACTGCAAATCAATATGTCACATACTTTTTCTTCCTAAAAAATATCAAAAATAATAAGAAAATTATGCAAAAAATTTTGCTTATTGAAATAAAAGTAGTAACTTTGCGGGCTTTTAAAACTGAAATTATGCCAACAGAAAAACGCAATTTGTCCCTCGGACAACTTTTTAATCTGAGTTTTGGCTTCTTCGGAGTTCAAATAGCATACGCTCTGCAGAGTGCCAACATTAGTCGAATATTTGCTACTCTCGGCGCAGACCCTCATCAATTATCTTTCTTTTGGATCTTGCCCCCGCTTATGGGTATGATAGTTCAGCCTCTTATCGGTATTCTGTCCGACAAGACTTGGTTCGGTAAGTTCTTTGGCCGTCGTAAGTTCTATCTTCTTATAGGTGCGGTTATCGCCGTTGCTGTCATGGTGCTGCTGCCTAATGCAGGCGACTTTACCTTCGAGCAGGGTGTATGGCTCGGGCTTAATGCCGCCATGTGGTTCGGTCTGTTCTCGCTTATGTTCCTCGACACTTCTATTAATATAGCCATGCAACCCTTCAAGATGATGGTGGGCGATATGGTCAACGAGGAACAGAAAGGTACGGCATACGCCATTCAGTCCGCACTCTGCAACGCAGGCTCGCTCGTAGGTTACCTCTTCCCTATCTTCTTTACTTGGATAGGTATCGCCAACACGGCTCCAGAGGGAGTCATCCCCGCCTCTGTCAAGTGGTCGTTCTATGTCGGCGCTGCCATCCTCATTCTCTGTGTACTCTACACCTTCTTCGCTGTCGAAGAGATGGACCCGCAGGAGTATGCCGAGTTCCACGGACTTAATAATAAGAAAGAAGAGACTTCCGAAGGCGCTTCCAATACCGGCTTTATCGTTCGCTCGTTCCTGACGGTTGGCCTTGTGCAGTTCTTCTGCTGGGCTGCCTTTATGTATATGTGGACCTACTCCAATGGCGCTATTGCCACTCAATGCTTCGGTTGGGATGGTGCCTCTACCGCTGATGCCGCCTTCCAGTCTGCCGGCAACTGGGTGGGAGTCTGCTTCGCTATTCAGGCTGTAGGCTCTCTTCTCTGGGCTATGCTTCTTCCTTTGCTTGAGAAATACACAGGCAACAAGGGTGCTTATGCCATCTCTCTCGTTGTCGGAGGTCTTGGCTTCGCGTCTGCAATGCTTGTGACCAATCAGTATGTGCTCCTTATTAGCTATGCCTTCATAGGTGCGGCATGGGCGGCAATGCTTGCTCTGCCTTTCACTATTATCACCAATGCCATCTCCGGCAGTAAGTATATGGGCACACTTCTCGGTTTGTTCAACTGCACAATCTGCCTACCGCAGATCATCGCTGCCCTTTGCGGAGGCTTGCTTCTGCAGCATATATGTGCCGGCAGTCAGGTCATGATGCTTGTTGTGGCAGGTGCACTGCTCATCCTTGGCGCTGCCGCAGTTATATTTATAAAGGAAAAGAAGGACTAATCCAACTCAACGAACTTTACAAACTCAACAAACTCAACGAACTCAACGAACTTTACAAACTTCTCAAACCCCTCAAACTCAGCAAACTTTACAAACTTTACGAACTTCTCAAACCCCTCAAACTTGGCAAACTCTAATAACACAATAATATCAACTTTAATTAACACCAAAATGAAAAACAAAACATTCTCTCTCATCCGTGTATGGGCGCTAATGTTGCTCTTGCTCCCTGCAATGGCACTGTTTGCTCAGACCACGGTTTCGGGTGTGGTGACTGATGCTGCTACAGGTGAGCCTATCATCGGTGCAAGTATCCTTGAGGTGGGAACCACCAACGGTACTATTACCGACTGGGATGGTAACTTCACACTCAGCGTAGGTGCCAATGCCCAATTGCAGATTTCTTACATGGGTTACAAGTCACAGACTCTTCCCGCTGCTGCCAATATGGCAGTGCGCCTCGGTGAAGACTCTGAGCTGCTTGAAGAAGTGGTGGTTGTAGGTTACGGTGTCGTTAAGAAAAACGATGCTACCGGCTCCGTCACCGCTATCAAACCCGATGACATGAACAAGGGTCTGACCACCAATGCTCAGGAAATGCTTTCAGGTAAGGTTGCAGGTGTTGTTGTAACGAGCAACGACGGAACTCCCGGTGGCGGCTCGACAATCCGTATCCGTGGTGGTTCGTCTCTGTCGGCAAGCAACGACCCTCTTATCGTTATCGACGGTCTTGCAATGGATAACGAAGGTGTTCAAGGTGTTGCGAACCCGTTGTCAATGGTAAACCCGAACGATATAGAGTCGTTCACGGTACTGAAAGACGCTTCTGCAACTGCAATCTACGGTTCTCGTGCATCGAATGGTGTGATCATCATCACGACCAAGAAAGGTAGTGCCGGACAGAAGTTGAAAGTCAACTATTCAGGCAACGTATCTCTGGCTACCCTTACCAACACTCTTGATGTGATGTCTGGAGACGAGCTTCGCAATTATGCCCAGCAGCTAGGTACTTCGGCCTCAAAGATGGCCAAGTTCGGTACAGCCAACACCAACTGGCAGAAAGAGCTTTACCGCCCTGCAGTATCGACCGACCACAATGTGAGCCTTACGGGAGGAACAAAGCACATGCCTTATCGTTTCTCAATCGGCTACACACTGCAGAACGGTATTATTCCTACATCGCAGATGCAAC
The DNA here is from genome assembly GCA_017477325.1 of Paludibacteraceae bacterium. Classification (GTDB taxonomy): domain Bacteria; phylum Bacteroidota; class Bacteroidia; order Bacteroidales; family Paludibacteraceae; genus Colicola. The sequence continues at coordinate 12,683 of JAFUWV010000005.1, read as the reverse complement.
GTGTAACAGCGAGCATGAACCTCAATCCTTCTTTCCTTGACAAGCACCTCACGTTCAATCTGAATGCGAAGGGTATGTATATCTACAACCGTTATGCAGACGGCGGAGTAGTAGGTCAGGCTCTATCATACGACCCGACCCAACCTGTCAAGGCTGACGGATTTGAGCATTTTAACGGCTACTACGGACGTACTCAGGTGGCAACTTCGCTCAACGACCCCACTTGGGACTATATGTTCAACACCCAGACGGCAGCCAACCCGCTCAATATCATTGATACCAAGAACGACCGTGCCAACTCCGGTGCTTTCGTTGGAAACCTTGAGGCAGACTACAAGATTCACGGATTCGAGGATATGCATTTGCATGCAAACTTCGGTGCCGACTACTCATACGGTAAGCAGAAAACCAGTATATCTCCGTATGCTCAAAACACTACATGGGGTTATTACGGTTATGAAGGATGGCAGGAGAAGCACAAATATAATCTGTCGTTCAATGCTTACGCCCAATATTACAAAGACTTCACAGAAGCCAACCAGCATTTCGACATAATGGCAGGTTACGAGTGGCAACATTTCTATAATGACTATCATTCAGAAGGCGGCGGCTTCTATCCCGAGACCAACAACAACGTAGATCTCCGCGGCACGCGCAAGGACTTCACGAGTTACGATTCCGCCACCGAGAGCTACCTTGTTTCCTTCTTCGGTCGTGCAAACTGGATAGGCTGGGATCAGGTGATGCTGACAGCAACGGTTCGTGCAGACGCGTCTTCGCGTTTTGCTCCCGATGTCCGTTGGGGTGTGTTCCCCTCAGTCGCTCTCGGTTGGAAAATCAAGGAGACTTTCTTCAAGGATGTCAACTGGCTGAATGATTTCAAGCTCCGTCTCGGATATGGTATCACAGGTCAGCAGAACATCAACCAAGGTGATTTCCCATATCTGCCTGTTTACGTGGCAAGTCGTGAGGGTACGGGTGCTTATTCAACCGTCGGCGAGCTTCTGGTAGGAGAACTGACTCAGGAGCAGAAAGATGCCGGTGTTGTAACAGACGGTACCTATCTTTACTATCCTACATATAGACCAAACGAGTACAACCCGAAGCTTACTTGGGAGAAAACCACCACTTATAATGCAGGTATAGACTTCGCTTTCCTCAACAACCGTATCAGTGGTGCAATTGATTACTACTATCGTTTGACAGATGACCTTATCAACTATGTTGACGTTCCTGCAGGAACCAACTTCAAGACACGAGTTATCAGCAACATCGGTTCACTATTCAACCAAGGTGTTGAGTTCTCAATCAATGCAGTTGCAATAGACAACAAGAAGCTCAAATGGGATCTGGGCTTTAACACCACTTGGAATATGAACAAGATTACCCGTCTTACCAACAGCGATGACCCCGACTACTACATCGACCTCGGTAATATAGGTAATGACCAGAAAGTACAGGCTCACGCAGTAGGTCACCCTGCTTCATCGTTCTATGTATATGAGACAGCTTACGATGCAACGGGTCACCTTACACGTGTTGACTTGAATAACGATGGTGTAATCGACACAAAGGACAAGAAGTTCTACCATAGTCCTGCTCCGGTAGTAACGATGGGCTTCAACACGAAGTGGCAGTTCTACAACTTCGACCTTGGTATCACGCTCCGTGCATCTATCGGCAACTACGTATATAACAGCGTACTCCAAGACCAGTTGCAGTATGTTACTACCATCTACGATGCAAAATTCGAAGGCTATCATAGTGTACTGAAAGAGGCATTCAACTCTTACTATTATGATAAAAACAATCTTCGCAACCAGACCGACGGTGTTCTGACCGACTATTTCGTTCAGAATGCATCCTTCCTCCGTTGCGACAACATTACTCTCGGCTACTCGTGGAACAAACCGAACAATGTGATTTCACATGCCCGTCTGTATGCGACAGTTAGCAATCCGTTTGTTATCACAGGTTACAAAGGGTTAGACCCGGAAGTGTCGGGTGGAATAGACGGAAACATGTATCCACGTGCCATGACTACTCTTATTGGTTGCACCATCACTTTCTAAATTCTTGAAGATATGAAAACTACAATAAAAACATTTGCGATTCTTCTTGCCGTAGTGCTCGGCATGAATGCTTGTGTGCAGAACCTGAACACGCAACCTATTGACCCGAACATCAATCAGACCTTTGACCAGGATGCAGTGTTCTACAAGATTTATACTTCTTTCTGCCAAACAGGTCAGACAGGTGGCGGAGGTGATGCTGACATTATCACAGATGATGAAGGTTACTCCGGATTCTATCGTACACTCTGCGTGCTGAACGAATTCCCGACAGATGCAGGCTGGTGGACCTGGCGCAACGATGCCGGTTGCTCCGACCTTCTAATGATTTCGTGGTCAGCCACAAACCCGTTCGTCAGCAAACTCTACAATCGTCTCAACTACGGTGTAACGATGTGTAATCACTTCCTTGAGAAGACAGAGGGCATGACAGACGAGAAGACTGTTCACCAGCGTGCAGAGATACGTTTCATTCGCGCACTGAACTACTATCATCTGCTTGATATGTTCGGAAATGTGCCCTTCACTGTAACAGTATGGGGTGCAGGGAACCCAGACCAGATCAAGCGTGCTGACCTCTATCAATGGTTGCTTGATGAGATTCTGACAGGTCATACCAAACCGATGTTCGGCGAGACTCTTACCGAGACCGACAAACACGGCTTCGTTGATGATTTGTATGAAAAGGGCGGAACGACCATCTATCGTGCTACGAAGCCGGCGGCTTATATGCTTGCTGCCCGTCTTTACCTCAATGCTGAGATCTACACCGGTACACTAAGTGCAGACGGAAAGTCATTCACTAAAGGTACAGCAGATTGGGATAATGCAGCCAAGTATGCCCAGCTGGTGATAGACGCTTATCCAAATCTTCACAAGCCATTTGCACAGATCTTCATGGGTGACAATGACCAGACGTCACAAGACGAGATGGTATTCCTCTCGGCTCAGGACGGAGCCTACATCCGTACATGGGCAGGAAGCCAGTATGCGATTGCGTCATGCCGCAACCAGAAGATGAACGATATAGGTACTTCAGACAACAACTGGGGTTGCTGGCGTTCGGATCCGGAACTGATAAAAGTGTTCTTCCCCGGAAAAACAGTGGCCGAGATTGTTGCAGCCGGCAAAGATGCAGACGAGTTTGCCATGCCTTCTATAGCCAAGGATGACCGAGCAATGTTCTGCGCTAAGAATATCAATCCTAACGATGGTACGGACAACGTGAAAGACTTTCTAGGTGAAGTTCCTGAAAATGGTGAAGGCTTTGACAACTGTTGGGGTATCTGCAAGTGGACCAACCTCTATTCCACTCAGTTTACTGCTGAAATGAAGTACAATCCTGATGCAGAGAAGCCGCAGCATGACAGCAAGTATACTGATACGGATGTTCCACTCATGCGTACAGCCGAGGCAGTGCTCACACTGGCAGAGGCACAGTTCCGTGCAGGCAAGACGTCAGAGGCTCTTGGAAACGTAAATCGTATTCGTGAGCGTGCGAACGCTACTGCTTGGTCGGCCTCCGACCTGACAGAAGAGAATCTTCTTGCAGAGTGGCTGCGTGAGTTCTATCATGAAGGACGCCGTCGTATAGACCTTATCCGTTTCGGACAATTTGTCGGCCCTGACGCTACCATGAACTGGGAAGGTCGTGGCGGACAGAAGTCGTTTGATGATTCAGGCAACTGGCTCGAGGCGAAGAGTCTGGACATGCACTTCATTCTCTATCCGATTCCAAACTCCGACAAGGTGGCTAATGCCAATCTGGAGCAGAATCCCGGATATTAATCAGAATGGCACATAATTTGCTATATGCCAATATGAAAAATGAATATAAGTAAACACTTATAATAACAAACAACTTTATTAATCAACATTATTAACTAAAAATTCATTCATTATGAAAGCTAACAAATTAATGGTTGCAGCCCTTGCAATGGGCGCATTGGTTTTTGCTTCTTGCAACAGCAAACCCACCCCGGAGATTATTATTCCGGAAGTAAACCCCTCTGATGTTCCTAAAGTAGACAAACCTGCAGAAGGATATGTTACTATTGTTCTTAACATTCCTGAAGGCTCAGAGTGTAACGGTATCTACATGAAAGGTTGCATCAATGGTAACGACTGGTCAGGTGAGAACACCTACATTGGTCTTGAAGACGCTCAGGCTGACGCAGCCAACGCTGTTAAGTTCGAGGCTATCGACGGAAGCAAGACATGGTTCAAAGCAACCTTCAAACTTGGTGAAGGTGGTCTGCAGGGCAAAATCTGCTTGAAGTATGAAGGTGACGGTAGCTGGCAAGGTCAGGCAACAGGCGTTACTGTTGACGAAGAGAACACAACAGTTACTCTTACTGAAATCAGCGGTGAAGGTCAGTTCGTTATTGCAGCCGATGCACCTGCCGGTGTTCTCTATCTGGGTATTGGCGGATGGAACAAGAGCGAGTGCGAAACCGTAGTTGCTCGTGCTGCCGAGTTTACAGTTACTATCATTCCTGAAACAGAAGGTGGCGCACTTCCTGAAGGTGACGTAATCTTCACAGGAAACTTTGACGAGAAAGACTGGGGTAACTCAGACCGCGTTATGACAAAGAATGCAGACGGAACCTTCACATGGAAAGGTGAAATCCCCGGCAAGAACTTCAAGTGCAAAGTCTTCATCGGCGACGCATGGGCAAGTGCAGTAGAGAATGCTGACGGCGATGGAAACCACATGGTTCCTGATGATGCCAAATTCCCCTATGCAGTTACATTCACCTATGCTTCTGCAGAGGAGAATTAATTTGCATAGAGACACTAAGTGTTAACCCGTCAATCACTTAAGCTCTATATGCTTAGGTAGGTTGAGCAGAAATAAGTTCCAACTTGTGGAACTTATTTCTGCTTTTACGTGATATAAGAGTCTTTTTGTGTTGCATGAATAAAAATATTTCTTTAATTTTGCAACATAATTGGTAATACACTATTAACTTTATTTATAATATCATTATGCGTAAGTCAGTCCTTTTTCTTTTCATAACCTTCTGCTCTGTCAGCTCTTTTGCCGCTTACTATGTGGCAGGCAACGGGACAAGCGGCAGTTCCTGGTGTGATGGCAAGTCGTGGAATATCAAAGGCTCTCCAATGACAGAAAACAGCGGGATATGGAGTGTCACATTCTCAGCTGTACCTGTCGGTTCTTACGAGTTCAAGGTAACCGACGGTTCGAGTACCTGGCTCGGATACAACAAGTTCTCGGAAGAATGTTCTAATCTGTATGCCACTTCTGTCGGCACCGATGCCAACATCGGTTTCAGTCTTCAGCAAGCGCAAGATGTAACGATCACCTACAATGGTTCGGTAATCTGTCTGCAGGGTGCAAAGGGAAACAACTATCCTGACCCCTCAAAGTATGCCGAGGTGGCTGTACCATCGGAATATGAAGGCGTCATGCTGCAGGCCTTCTATTGGAACTCACACCAGTTAACCACGTATTCCAACACTAAGTATGCTACTCTGCAGAACCTTGCGGAGGAGATAGGCACGAACTTCGATTTGGTATGGCTCCCGCCTTCGGGCAATGGTGGCGGAGTGGGCTACTACACCAAATGCTACTCCAATCTAAGCAGTGCTTGGGGCAACAAAGCTGAGTTGCAGACGCTTATTACTTCTCTGCACAGCCACAACTGCAAGGTGATAGCCGATATCGTTATCAACCATTTCCAGAGCAACAACGGTTGGGCAAAAGGTTTTGCTACCAACAATTTCGAAGACTATGGTTCGTTCAAGATAGAGTCAAAATATATCTGCGCAGGTGATGAGGCGGCAACAAATAGTTCGTCTGACAGCAAGTCGCTTACATACGGCAATGCTGACACCGGCACCAACGATGCCGGCTGTCGCGACCTTGACCATACGCAGGAGTATGTACAGCAGATGTGTGAGGCATACACCAAATGGATGATAAACAAGATTGGTTTCGACGGCTTCCGCTACGATATGACCCGTGGTTATGCTGGCAGTTATCTCTCGCAATACAACCTTGCCTCGAAGCCCTTCTTCTCTGTGTCGGAGTTCTGGATGGATGATGTACAGTCTGTCAAGTCACATCTTGAGTCAGTCTCATACAACACTCTCGCTTTCGACTTTCCGCTCAAGGCAAAAATCAAATCTTGGAATGGAGGTTCTAATTACTCTAACCTCAAGAACCAGGGTCTCCGCTCTGAGGGTCTCTCTCGGTTTGCTGTCACTTTTATTGATAATCATGATACTTTCCATCGCTCCGACAACCAGGGTGCAGAGTTTATCGGTTATAATACTAACTTGGCTAACAAGCGCAAAGAGATACTTGCCGCTAATGCATATATATTGATGTTGCCGGGAGTGCCATGTGTGTTCTGGCCTCATTGGTACACTTTCAAGAACGACATCAACCGCCTTGTGCATATACGTAAGGTCGTTGGTATTCACTCCGAGTCAGAAGTGACCGACGAGACCGCTGCCTCCAACTCCTATTCTGCTACCATTACGGGTCACCACGGTAAGGCTATCTTGCGTATGGGTTCCGCACGTAGTACTGCAGTGCCCTTGGGCTATTATCTGGCCTATAGCGGTGATTTGTTTGATATATACACCACTCTTATTGATACTTCGGTTGAATCGGTCGAGTCGCATTCTGATTTGTCTGCAGCACCGAGAAAAGTCATGCAGGATGGCATTCTGTATATCGAGCGCAATGGCGGACTCTATACTATGCAAGGAACAAAAGTGAAGTGATTCATTCTTTACTATTATTCATTCTTCATTCTTTACTTGCCCCAACGGGGCATAAGACGTGCAAAGGGACGCTTCACCGCGTCCCTTTAATTCGGCGGGGGGGGACTGTCTTGACACATTTTTTCTACCTTACGGGTGCTTCTTCTTATGGATTATTGAGTGAATGTTATGGAATATAACACTAATTTAACTTTTCTTCTTATTTTATTTGCTTTATTGCAATATATTGCATACCTTTACCCCGAAATCCTAATAAAAACATAAAAATCATTATTACCATGAAAAAGACTCTTTTTCTCTCTGCTATCCTTCTCATGTCGGCAGGATATGCAAGTTCCCAACTTAAAGTAGTGAGTGACGGCAAAGTAGGTATTGCTGTCGGCACTTCGGCTCCCTTGTCCAATTTGTCAGTAAATACAGTCGGAGATTCAACTGCCGCTGTTTCAGTGGAGCGTAATGGCTCTATGAGTATTACGGAATACGCATTAAGTGTTCTTCAAGGTAACCAACCTTATTTGTCTTCAACAAATTATGGAGTAAAAGTTTTTACAGACAAATTTACCAGTCAAACAAGTGCTGCTATATATGCAAGTAGCAAGTTTGCTTTTGACAAATGTATAGGTGTCAAAGCTTCTGCTGGGAATGGGGCGGTTATTCCATCAATGTATAATGGAGTATTCTTTCCTAAGGCATACGGAGTATATGCTACCGCAGGTAATCTGGCAAGTGGATATAACTATGGTGTATACGGATTGCTTACAGGTTCAAACAATGGAACCGGTATATTTGGCGGAATATCTGAGTATAATTCTGCCATACCCGACAAGTATGCTGGATATTTCTATGGTCAAACAAAAGTTAATGGGAATTTTTTTGCCACTACTGTAACGGAGACCTCTGATGAAAGACTGAAAGCAAACATTACTCCTATAAAGCAAGAGGCATTGTCGGTAATAGGCAGACTTAATCCTGTTCAATATAACTGGCAGCAGATAGAGTTGGAAGGAGAGGTGAACGATTCCACTAACGAGAAACCTAAGTATTTCAGTCCTGATATCGACTTTGAGCAGTTGCATTATGGTTTTCTCGCTCAAGAGGTTCGTGAGTTGTTGCCAAATATCGTAAATGAAGACGGCAACGGATTCCTTGGAATCAACTATCAAGAGATCATTCCTCTCTTGGTTATGGCGATTCAGGACTTACAACATCAGGTGGAGAGTTTGCAGGCTGGTGAACCAATAAAAAGACAAATGCCGGAAGACAATCTCTCAGATGACGCCGTGCTTTATCAGAATGAACCCAATCCTTTTGATGTTGCAACAGAGATTCGTTATTTCCTACCTGCCGATATGCAAAATGCTGCCATCTATATTTATGATATGAATGGCACACAGATTCAGAAACACTCCATTGCTAAGGCAGGTGAAGGTTCTCTTACCATACAGGCCAATGAACTCCAGGCAGGTATGTATCTATACTCTCTCATTGCTGATGGGCAAGTCGTAGGCACCAAACGTATGATACTCACAAAATGAAAGGAGGGAATATGAAGAAAACTTTTATTTCCTTATTATTGTTGTTAGGTCCCTTATTTGTTAAAGCGGATATATATGATAATGCCGCCTTTAAATTAGGAACTTATATGACAATTAAACACCTGGATATATCTAATAATTATATCCTATCTGATACTATTATTATATTACCAGAAGTAGGTCCTATTTCTGGATTATCAGTAAGTGGTTCTGTAGAACTTCAAGGAACAGAATCGGTTGTAAGAATAATACTTATTGATAAAGAAGATAAAGAATATCTAGTTTTTGAAGACTATTATTTGTCTGCCAAGAATTCTATCCATTCATTTAATAATGTTGCTTTAGAAACTATTTTGTTAGATTCTGTTATACCACAAGAAATAAGAGTAATTGTCCGAAATAGTCTTCTTAATATCTCAGAGATGCACTATAATATGCGGCAATCCTATCAGTCTGAAAAATTATCATCGCTAAAAAACAAGATAAAAGAAAAACAACAGGAATACGTCGCTTCAAAGTGGAATGAATCCAATAGAGAATCTAAACTATATTGGTATGCTAGTTCAACGATGTTATCACAAATGTCTTATACAGAAAAGAAAAGATATTTCAATGCTACAGATGATGGTTTTATTTCCGATGGTTTTGAGTATTATGCAGGAGGTATCTTCTATGTTAGGAATCATAAAAATAGTATTAATTCTGCAATAGAAGAAACAGCAGAAGAGGATATAACAGATTTATCAAGAGATAATGAATACACAACTTTTGTTGACTATTTCGATTGGAGGAACAGACATGGAAAGAATTGGGTAACTTCTGTTAAGAATCAACTAATACCATTTAATTCTTCTGGTGGCGGTGGTTGTTGGGCTTTTTCTGCTTGCGCAGCAGTAGAATCTTCAATAAATCTATATTATAATCAGTTGCTTTATTATGATTTATCTGAGCAGCAATTAAGTTCTTGTCCCTCAGAACATTCATGTGGATCATTCAAATCTGGTGGTTATCCAGATAGAGCTCTAGATTATATTAGAGATTATGGTGTTGTGACAGAAGAGTGCCTCCCTTTTTATAATGATGATAGTATCCCTTGTGAGGAAATGTGTACTTCACCGGTTGACTTGATAAGTATTCAAGGATATAATTCTATCATGAAATCAGAAACGACTTTAAAAAAAGCCCTAATATCTTTTGGACCTCTTTCTTCAGGTTTTAGTAATGGTTTTATGAACCATGCATTAATTCTTGTTGGTTTTTCAGTTGCTAAAACAGGAGATACTATAAAATATTCTCCTATTTCAACGAATCAGCCTCTCCAGCAATATATTATAGATGAAAATAGTCCTTATGTTGGACAAACTATTTGGATATTCAAAGATAGTGCCGGAGAAAACTCAGGAAACGGAGGTTTCTTATATATCGTATTTCAATCAATAAATACTTTTAAAACCTCTTATAAAATAAATCATCCCATATACAGTAATATTTATTCATCAACTGATATTCGAATAACAGATGAGGATAATGATGGTTATTATTTCTGGGGACTTGGTCCAAAACCCTCGAATTGTCCTATCTGCTGTCCAGATATCCCCGATGGTGACGATTCTAATCCTGCAGTTGCCGAAATGAACGAATACGGAGTTTTTAATGAATATGAATTTCCTTATCATACACTTACTATTACAGAAGATACCTGTTGGAATACAGATTTAACCCAATGTGGTAACATCATAATTACTAATAATGCTACATTAACTCTTTCCGCCATACTCACGATGAATCCTGCAGCTAAAATAATTATAAAAGAAGGAGGAACGTTAGTGGTAGATGCTGGTAGTATCGTTAATTCCAATATCATTGTTAAAAGTACAGGTCATTTGATATTACTCAATAACGGAACTCTATATCAACATTCAGCAGGAGCACTTGATGTCCAATTCGGAGGTACTTGTGATATGAATTATGGACAATTAATTTTGGCAGTATTATAAAAATATTATCTTTGCAACAAGATTTTAAAGACTTAACAAATATGAAACGCATTATTTTGACGATGTCAGTTATAACGACATGTGTAGTCACTGTTTTTGCAGACTATCAACCTCTGTTGGTTGAGGGTCGGCAATGGAACTTGTATGAAAGGCAATATGCTGTTAGTGCAGATGGTGAGATTAGGGCACAACATACGATGTTTCAGACGATACGTGATATCTTCACATTTGAGGGATTAACCTATTATAAAGTTTTTAATCCGTATCTTGGTGTGGAAATGGTTTATAGAGAGGATGTAGAGCAGCAACGCGTCTATCGTTGCATCTATAATCAATCTCAGAACAAATATACCGAGAAATTGATATTGTCATTTAATGTAAATGTAGGAGATACTATTCCTTATTATGATGACTTTTATAAAGACACTCTGGATTTTGTGGTTGTGAAAATAGATTCAGTTCAAGGCAGAAAACGTATATATGTAAATAGTATTGAGAGATCAGCTATAAATAGTGAGATTGTATACGAAACAGATATTTTGCTTGATGAGAAAATAACCGAATATACCGATATATGGATTGAAGGAATAGGCTCATTGACTCTTCTCGGAAATCGTATGTATGAAATCAATGACCCTTCTCCTGCCCCACTTCCCATACTTACATGTGTTTACGATAACGATAGCCTTATTTTCACTACTCCTGTCGCCGACAAATTGGGTTGCACTGTAATTCCAACTACTGCCGATACATGGTATGGACTGGAAAGAAATTATTTACGGTCAGAGCGTTCTGATGATTATACAAATGTGACATTGCACTTGGCAAATGACACTCTCATAGATAACGTTAACTATCGTCAATTATTTTTTGAAGGTGAGATTTTTAATAACGGCAAAAGCATTTGTATAGGGGCTGTGCGGCAGACGGAAGATGGAATGAAAGTATATTGGCATGACCTCAATCAAGAACATCTACTATATGATTTTTCAGCCGAAGTTGGTGATACAATAAAAGATGCATATTTCAATTTAATGGATTTGCGCGAATATCTCGACAACAGGGGAGAAATGGGCAGTTTGGGATATCTTGTTGAAAGCAAAAAGACTATCAATGGCAGAATACACATGGGTGTAGTATGTTGCATTGAACATGATGACGGTCAAATTGTCAATGACTACCGTACGAAATGGATTCAAGGCATCGGTACTCCTAATATTATCTGGCCGCATGACTATGGCTATTACGGAACAACAAGTCTCTGGACTCTCTGCGCAGCAAAAGGCGATGAAACACTCTACACATACGATACCAGGCATCTCGGAATAGAGAATAACTGCCCTGATTGGGAATTGATAAACGATAATGTTGAAGACGTTACCGTCTCTTCTTACGCAGAAAAGATTCTTGACAACGACAAAATTTTCATCATCCTTAGCGGCAAATGTTACAATCTGCTCGGCGCAGAAATCAAATAATACTATCCGATGGTTTTCAAGTACAATCAGGCGGTACATTTCTTGCAAAACCGGGTACTTGTGTAGTAAATGAGTATTAACGCTTGCTAGTAAAAAAATCACTATCTTTGCATCGTTATTTTTCTAAAAATTAATTATTATGAAAAACAAAATAATATTTGGAATTTTTCTAATATGCTTATCAGCATGTGATCCATATTCAACAGATGTCAAAAAACAAAATCCTTCCGATTGGCTGGAGGGCAAGTTGATTTTGGTAGTCAATCCTTATAATTCAGCAGACAGCGTTTTGGCCATCAAAGTAAAATTGGGGCTTTTCCCTTCTGACATGAACGGACGAGAATATATACTGACAATGGACAAGTCTCCTGTTTCATTTATGGAAAATGGCAAAATAAGAGATAGCCTTTTTATTCCTATCGGCAATAGAGAGATTGCATTAAATGGCAAAGATGTTAAGAAAATAGAAGGTTATACTATATTTTCCTATACTCCTACCGATGAAGATGAACTTTTTGACTATTATAGTGCTATTGAAAAGGAACAAAAGGTATATATCAATAGTTATGTGTCTTAAAAAAACATTTCTAAGATTGGAGATAATCCATATACATATGAAGAAACGGACAAAAATAACAACATTATCTATTTGTTTGAAATAACATCCGATACAGACTTTGATGGTTATTATTCTAGTGAAGGACCTATAGAAAACATTTAAATCTAATGGATTATATTAATAAATTAACTAGAATATGAGAAAAAAGATGTTAGTCATATTGTTATCGCTTTCATTTGGACATAATATGTCTTATGGCTATGAACCATTGTTGGTTGAGGGTAAAG
>JAFUWV010000004.1 GCA_017477325.1 Paludibacteraceae bacterium | reverse complement strand
TTTGAATTTTCTTCGTTTTATTAAATTTGATCCAATAATACGATATAAAAATGAAGATAATCTCTCTGCGGAAGAAAAAGAATTAGACAAACGTATTTATCGTATGTATTGGGTAGAGGGTATAGGCGACATTCAGGAGCCCTTTTTTAGGACAAGTTGGTATCACGGCATGTCAGGTCGTTGCAATAGAAAACTGATAAATGTGGAAGATTCCAGCGGATATATATACTATTCAGTACCATACGAAATCAGTGCTACAGCAGATATCAAAAGTCCTGTATCAATCGAGAAAAAGTTTCTTAATAACGATGGCACTCTCTACATCCACCACAACGGCAAACGCTACAATCTGCTCGGCGCAGAAATCAAATAATACTATTCTGTAGTTCGCACACTCAAATCAGAACTTTTGTTTCTTCCTTTCACCACAAGAGGCCTTCAAAAGAAAATATTAACATCGTTGCATTTTGGACTGATACCTCTAATCTCTTTTAAATCTCTCCTAAATTTGCATATATAAATAAAATGTTGTACCTTTGCACGCTATTTTGTGCAGGTGCACCCTCTCTTGTGCCTTGCAACAACTGAAAATTAATAACTTAAATATAACAACAAAATGCAAAACAAAGGACTTGTAAGAACATTGGCGGTCTGCCTTGCGCTCGTATCCGCCTTTTATCTCTCGTTCTCTTTCGTGACTTCTCACCACAACCGTAAGGCTGATGAGTATGCTCAAGGCGATCCGCTCAAAAAGTACTACTACCTTGACTCCATCTCGTCTAAGAAAGTGTGGATGGGATACACCTACAAAGAGTGCCGCGAGAAAGAAATCAACCTTGGTCTTGACCTGAAAGGCGGTATGAACGTAACTATGGAAGTTAGCGTGCCCGACATCCTCAACGCTCTCTCAGGATACAACACCAGCGACAACTTCACACAGGCTATGGCACTTGCCAAGGAGAAACAGAAAACCAGCCAGACTGACTTCGTCACACTCTTCGTACAATCATACAAAGAGCTTGACCCTAACGCTCAACTCGCTGCTGTATTCTCCACTTTCGAACTCAAAGACAAAGTGACAACCACCTCCACCAACGACGAAGTCGAGAAGGTTATACGTGAAGAAGTTGAAGGCGCTATCAACAACTCTTTCAACGTGCTCCGTACACGTATCGACCGGTTCGGTGTTGTTCAACCTAACATTCAGAAACTCGACCAGGTAGGACGTATCCTTATCGAACTCCCTGGCGTTAAAGAGCCTGAGCGTGTACGTAAACTCCTTCAGGGTACTGCCAATCTCGAGTTCTGGGAAACCTACGAGATGCAGGAGATTATGCCGCAGTTGCTTCAACTCGACCAGCAACTGGCAGAAGTCAATGCCGCTACCGAAGAAGTAAAGCAGGAAGAAGCACAGCAGACCACTGACGCTCAGGCAGCCGGAACCAATGCTCTTGACAGTCTTGTCGCTGCGGCTACTGACTCCGCTGCTCAGGAAAACAACAAACAGGCATACGAAAACTACAAGAAAGAGCACCCGCTGCTCGCAAGCCTCAACTATACCGGACAGGTTTCTCGCGGACCCGTCGTTGGTACTGTCATCTATACCGACACCGCCGCTGTCAACATGATGCTCAGCTCGCAGGCTGCAAAGGCTATCCTGCCACGCGACCTCAAGTTCTGCTGGACTGTCAAGCCTATCGATGAGCGCGAGACCTTGTACCAGCTTGTCGCTCTCAAGATGGTCAACCGCGACGGACGCGCTTCTCTCGAAGGAGATGTCATCACCGATGCACGTGCCGACTTCTCACAGACCAGTGCCTATGCCAATGTCAGCATGTCAATGAATGCTGAAGGCGCTAAAGCGTGGGCACGTATCACGCGTGAGAACATTGGCAAGTCTATCGCTATCGTACTTGACGGATATGTCTATTCCTTCCCTACCGTACAAAACGAGATTGCAGGCGGAAACTCGCAAATCACAGGTAACTTCACCGTTGAAGAGGCAAAAGACCTTGCCAACACTCTCAAGTCAGGTAAGATGCCCGCTCCCGCACGCATCATTCAGGAAGATGTCGTTGGTCCTTCTCTCGGACAAAAGGCTATCCACGATGGTATGTGGAGTTTCGTCATAGGTTTCATCCTCATCCTGCTCTACATGATCTTCTACTATGGCCTCATCCCTGGCCTCATTGCCGATGCAGCTCTCCTCTGCAACGTATTCCTCCTGATCGGTATCCTCGCCTCCTTCGGCTCTGTCCTCACTCTGCCGGGTATCGCCGGTATAGTGCTCACCATGGGTATGGCTGTCGATGCCAACGTGCTTATCTACGAGCGTATCCGCGAGGAGATGTCTGCTGGCAAGAACATGCGCAAAGCTATCGCCGATGGTTTCAGCGGTGCTATCTCCGCTATCGTTGATGCCAACGTAACATCACTGCTCACAGGTATCGTACTCATCATCTTCGGTACAGGACCTATCAAAGGCTTCGCCGTTACTTTCGTTATCGGTATCATTTCTTCGTTCCTCACCGCTGTGTTCATCACGCGTCTCCTTCTCGAAGACTATGCTTCTCGCGAGAATGCTAAGGAGCTGCCTTTCACCACTCCTTACATGAAGAACTTCCTCAAGAACACTCATGTCGATTTCGTAAGTTTCCGCAAGTGGGCTTACATCATCTCAGGTGTTGTCATCGTCATCGGCCTCCTCGGTCTTGAGCCGCATATCATGGGCAAGCTCAACCTCGGTATCGACTTCTCCGGTGGACGCAACTATATCGTACGCTTCGAGCAGCCTGTCAGCACCGAGGATGTCAAGGAGTCACTCGACAATGTGTTCATGCAGACCCTTCAGGACGACGAGACTTATTCTCTCACCGTCATCACCATCGGCGACCAGAACCAAGTCCGTATCTCTACCAACTACCGCATCCACGACAACGATGAGGGTGTTGACGAGGCTATCGAAGCTCTGATTTACGAAGGATGCAAACCTTTCCTCAGCGAGAATATCACTGCCGAAGAGTTCCTTTCCACTCAGGCTAACGAAGAGGTTGGTATCATGCAAAGCCAGAAAGTAGGACCTAGTATCGCAGACGATATCAAGCAGGCTGCCGTTTGGTCTATCCTCGCCGCTCTGCTCATCATCTTCCTCTATATCTTCATCCGGTTCCGCAATGCCGCTTACTCTGTTGGCGCTCTCGTAGCTCTTGCTCACGACACCATCATCGTTCTCGGTATGTATGCACTCCTCTGGAAGATTATGCCTTTCTCCATGGAGATCGACCAGGCGTTCATCGCCGCTATTCTGACCATCATCGGTTACTCTGTCAACGATACCGTCGTTGTCTTCGACCGTATCCGTGAGTACAACACACTGTATGCTAAGCGCGACCGCGCACAGAATATCAACGATGCTATCAATGCAACTTTGAGCCGTACCTTCTCAACCAGTATGTCAACATTCGTTGTATTGCTCGCCATCTTCATCTTCGGTGGTGAGACAATTCGAGGATTCGTGTTTGCATTGCTCATGGGTGTCATCATCGGTACCTACTCATCCATCTGCATCGCTACTCCTATTGCTTACGACATACAGCAGGCTGTCGCACGCCGCAAAGCAAAGAAAGAGGCTAAAGCATAATTATCAGCTGACAATAGCTGAATACCTGAACAGCGGCTCTGCCATCGGTAGAGCCGCTGTTTTATGCTCACAAACATAAAAAACCTATTTGCAGATATCAGAAAATCTGAGTAATTTTGTGGCGGACATTTATGTCCCGAGAAAACACAATCTTACACAACATTTTGTACCTTTATTTATCATGATAAACAACAACTACTGCGTCATCATGGCAGGGGGAATAGGTAGCCGTTTCTGGCCCTTCTCACGCAACGACCGGCCCAAACAGTTCCTCGACTTCTTCGGTACCGGACGCTCTCTGCTGCAGATGACTGTTGACCGTTTCCGACCTATCGTACCTATCGAAAACGTTCTTATCGTTACCAATGTCGCCTACCGCGACCTCATCCTTGAGCAGATACCCGACATCAGCTCCTCACAAATCCTTTGTGAGCCCTGCCGGCGCAATACTGCCCCGTGCATCGCCTATGCCATGTCAAGAATACAGGCACTCACCGACAATGCCAACATTGTCGTTGCCGCAAGCGACCATCTAATCACCAACGAACCCGAGTTCCTGCGTATCATTACCGAGGGGCTCAACTATGTCGCCGGACACGATTCTCTGCTCACTCTCGGCATGAGACCCACACGACCCGAGACAGGCTATGGATACATACAGTTCGAAACTCCACAAACCGGCAACGAAAGCAATATCCTTGTCGTCAAGACTTTTACTGAGAAACCAAACCGCGAACTCGCAGAGGTCTTCGTCCGCAGTGGCGAGTTCCTGTGGAATTCAGGTATGTTCCTCTGGAACCTGCAGGCTGTCATGAAAGCCCTACACCAGTATCTTCCACTCGTCATGGAGCAGTTCGACCAAGGTGCCGACATCTTCGGCACACCCGCTGAAGAAACATTCATTCAAGAGCATTTCCCCCTCTGTCCCAACATCTCTATCGACTACGGAGTCATGGAGAAAGCTTCCAACGTCATGGTCATGGCTGCCGATTTCGGTTGGTCAGACCTCGGCACCTGGGGCTCGCTCTACGACCTCTCCGACAAAGACCCACAAGGCAACGTCTCTCTTCATAGCGAAGCCCTCTTCTACGACTCACAAAGCAACATTGTCACACTTGAGAGCGGAAAACTGGCAGTCATCGAGGGACTCGACGACTATATCGTTGCCGAGAACCAGGGAGTACTGCTCATCTGCCGCAAACAAAACGAACAGCAGATACGCCAGATGGTCAACGACGTGCAAGTCAACTTCGACGGCAAATACAATTAGTACACCCGCAATACCCAATTTCATGAAGAAGACAATTATTCTTTCAGCATTGTTGGGGCTGACTATTTAGTCAAAAGCAATAATTTGTTACATTTGTACATGTTGAAGATGAAACAAATACATGCCCTTTACATATTAATGTTAATGCTGTTTCTGTCCTCTTGCAGAACAACCACTGTCTCTCCTGCATGGGGACTATGCGGCTATGAAGACCCGGTGAATGAATGTGAATGGATGCGAAAGATCATCCGGCAGAACAGAACAAAGGGAATGATCATTGAAGAAGTTGTGACGGAAAAGTATATTCAGATAAGAGGAGCGGATTCTATATATTATGAGAAAACCGGCGAGTTGATGTATGCATATCAGATATCCTGTGAATTAACTGGTAAATATACAATTGATTTATTTGATACAGATTATTATGACTGTAATGGGCAATATTTGGATTCAGGATACGGTGATATATCCCCTATATTTTATAAAGATCCTGAGTCTGGACATATTTTCAGGTGTGATATAATAGATTCAAACATTATATATGAACAAGAATACAGATAGAATATTGCTTGTAGTATTACTACTTTTATTGAGCATAGATTCATACTCGCAAATGTCTTATTTTGAGCAGATACCTATATCTTCCTCAATTTCAATAGATGATTGGATTTCTGCTCATTATGGTGTTGATGTGAACAAGTATGAAACCACACACTTGATGCACCGGAATATGCAAGCGGCTAATAACAATACTACCGATTGGCAACACTTCACTTATCGACTGAAATATAACAATATTCCTTTGGAGTTCTGCCAAATCAATGTTCATAAGAAAGATGGTTACATAGTATCAGTGAATGGAGAGCGGTTTAATAACATTAATGTAAGTACTACTCCGGGAATTTCTGAAACCACAGCACGTAATGCTGCCATTAATTATATTGATGCTGACTTATATAGCTGGCAAACGGATAGTTTGCAATACTTTGATTCCATCGGTGCTCCGGAACTAAAGAGTCAACCTGTCGGAGAACTTGTGATCTGTCCGACAGATATTGAAGACACTCTTTCCGCTCCCAGATTGGCATACAAGTTTAATATTGTTGCCATCGCACCTGAAATAAATTCTGATGTATATGTAGATGCCCAGACAGGTGCCGTTTTATATTCGTTGTCTAATATCTGTGAATACACGGGCACTGCCGAAACAAGATATTCCGGAACACAACCTGTTGAAACCATATATAAAAACAGCAAATACTACTTACATGACCACACACGTTGCAATGGCAATACAAGCATATATACCTATAGCCTCGAAAACCATTCAAATACAGTATTGTATCATAGGGAGATAACAGATAATGACAACAACTGGACTTCTGCGGAGATGTCTCCAACGGGTGATGATGTGGCATTGGATGCACATTGGGCAGCAGCGAAAACAATTGATTATTTCTATGAAAAGTTTGGAAGAAAAAGTTATAATGACAACAATAAAACTCTCAAAATGTATGTACATTGGTTATCATACAAGGATAGAAAAGACGGAAAAACTGGCACCAATAATGCTCAATGGAATGGTTTTGTTATAAAATTAGGAGATGGTGATGGGATTGATTATAACCCGTATGTTAGTATAGATGTTGTTGCTCATGAATTTGGGCACGCGGTTACACAATATTCTGCAGGATTGATTTACAAAAACGAACCCGGTGCCATAAATGAATCACTAAGCGATATATGGGGAGCATGCGTTAAACACTATGCGGCACCATCAAAAAAAATCTGGTGGCATGACTATGAATCACGCATGGATAATAAGGCTAGCCGCTTTCTAAAAAATCCTCGGAATTCTGATACAGCATATTATGTATGCCCTAATATGTACAAAGGTATTTCTTGGAAAGATTATAACATTTTTAATGATAATGGCGGAGTACATTGGAATAGTGGAGTCATGAACTATTGGTTCTATCTATTGACAGAAGGAGGAAGTGGAACAAATGACAAGGGAGATTCGTATGATGTAACAGGCGTAGGCTTCGATAAATCGGAACAAATAGTATATAAGGCTCTCACAGACTATTTTACGATGTTTACTGATTACAGCAAGGCTGCATTATATACCCGTGAGGCTGCGATAGAATTGTATGGTATGTGTTCTAACGAAGCAAGAAGTGTTGTGGATGCTTGGAATGCGGTAGGTATTAATATAGAATTGAATATTGACGATATTCTTCACATTACTCAAACAATAGAATCAGGAGAATCACGTGTATTCTGCGCTACGGATTCTATTTATGCCGACAATACCATAGAGGCAGGAAGCAATGTGGAATATAAATCGGGCAGGGTTATTCATTTAGGACCCGGATTCAGAGCAGAACCCGGTTCAAATTTCCATGCATATATCGAACCATGCACGTCATCTCCATCTTCGTCACCGTCTTCCTATCTTGCTCCGCTAAGTATGCCTCAATATCATGATTCTGAATCAGAAGAAACACAAACCAAGCCAAACAATGATATACAAATATACCCTATTCCATGTACTGATAAATTGAACATACAAAATCTTTCAGAAAACATGTCAGCTTATAAGATATACGATGTACATGGTAAACTTATCAAGGTTGGAATACTTGCCCCCGAAACCACTTGCATTTCCACAACTGATTTGAAAGATGCCATATACATTATATCTATATCAAATGGAAAGAACATACTATATAAAAAGTTTATAAAGGAATGAAAAAGAGAAGTATTTCCTATATATTTGTGATGATGTTGATTCTGTCGTCTTGCAGAACAGCTTCTGTCTCTCCTGCATGGGGACTGTGCGGATATGAAGACCCGGTGAATGAATGCGAATGGATACGAAAGATTATCCGGAAGAACAGAACAAAAAGAATGCAAATAGTCGAAGTCGTAGCGGAAAAGGATATTTTAATACGAGAAACAGACTCCGTATATTATGAGAAAACAGGTGAGTTGATGTATGCATATCAGATAACTTGTGAATTAACAGGTATATTTACATATGACTTATTTGATACAGATTCTTATGACTGTAATGGGCAATATTTGAATTCCGGATATGGTGTAGGGTCCCCCATATTTTACTCTGAGTCTGGACAATTTTTCACTGGTAAAATAATAGATTTAAATATTATATATGAGCAATAGATGGTTTCTAAACATATTATGCTTTTTTATTCCTTTTGTGATGTTTTTCTCATCTTGTCGAACGGCCTCAATTAGAGAATCATGAGGGCTGTGCGGCTATGAAGACCCTGTGAACGAATGTGAGTGGATGCAAAAGATTATCCGGCAGAATAAAAACCGGAATTTTCGTATTGCTGAAGTTATGGCTGAAAAATATATACGCATAGAAGAGACAGATACTATAAGATATGAAAAAACAGATGAGGTGTTATATGCATATCAAATTTGTTTTGATGATGTTCTTCCTCCTTTTGACATATACGATATGCATACTTATGACTGCAATGGTGAATGTTTGTGTAGCGGAACTTCTATAGGTCAACCTATAACATTTTTTGACAAGGAACGACAATTGGTTTTCAAATGTATAGTGAAACATAAAAATATTATATATACATATGACAGAGATAAATATTAAATATTTCCAGTCTTTTATTGTTATAGGTTTTTTCGTGATTCTTACCTCTTGCAGGACTATGTTTGAGAGTTCTGCTTGGGGAATATGTGGATATGATGACCCTGTGAACGAATGTGAATGGATGAAAAGTATAATACGGCAGAACAGAACATCGAAACTCGCTATTTCAGAAGTCTGGGCTGAAAAACATATTATCGTTAACAATGAGGGAGTTGACGAATATGTTAAACTTAGCGGTTTTGACCATGCATACATGGTTGAAAGCAAAGGTATTCTCAACTCTGACTGGTCAATTTATGATTGCGAAGGCAATAAAAAAGGACGAGTGAACTATCTTGCTAACGGATTTGTTTATTATACTTTTTTCGACACAGAACTTGACACATATATTCACTGCCATATATTGGAAACTAATGTAATATATGATCAAGAGTAAAAAATGAAAACAAATATCAAAAATACTATACATATGAGAAAGACAATTTTTATTTTAAGTATGCTCGCCATGACAGTCGGTGTAATAGCTCAGACTGCAGAACCGGCGGGCATGGCTATGGTGCAAACGCTATCTGCTGATGTTCAACTCAGTACAGAGCAGACTGACGCACTAAATATAGCAGCGGAGCACTACATCTCTGCAGTGAAGACTGCCAATACCAAGTACTCTGACGACGACAAAGCACTTGTCGCCGCAAAGGCTGCCGCATTGCAGGAATACAATATGCAACTCAGGAACATTCTTACTGACGAACAATATTCCACTATGCGGGTGAAGCAACAAACAAAACGGGAAGAAATCAACAACAGAATAAAGGGAGGACGGAAGCAATGAGGAAGTATTTGTTCAATATATTTTGTCTTGTTCTGCCATTGTATTTGTTTGCGGACCCAAATTGCCCTGTCGTTCAGCCTGCAATCATCAATCCCGGCACAAGCATTGAATGTTGGGGGACTGACTATGAAGAATGTATCGTTCAAGAGTGGGATATAACCATTCCGGAAGACTATAATTATGTCGAGTTTGAATACATCATTGACCTGAATCCCAATGGTGCGATTGATGCGCTTTATATCTATACAGAAGACGAAAACCATATTGAGCGTGAAGTCTTGAACTACAATTACCAACCTATGACAGGACGGATTCAGGTATATACTTCTAATCAAGTCATTCGTGTAGTTCTCGTGTCTCAGTATGGCAATTCTGGCGAGATGTATCGCGGATTCAAACTCTCATACAGATATGCGGACACAGGAATAGCCGACCAAGTGATATATTCTAATTTGGGCATCGGCATTCAACCACAAGAAAGACTGCATGTCAACGGACCTGTGCGCGGAGACGGTGAGAGCGGTTCATTGCGCATACGAACCACGTCAGGTACAACGGAGATTGGTGCAGCCAATTCTGGCTACTCGCATTTCTACACTGACCGGCCTGCTTTCTTCTTCAGCAAACCGCTGTATATAAATGGTGGGGTAATTGGTTCTTACGGGCAGAGTGACCTTCAGTTGCGCACTGCCGACACTCCAAGACTGACAATAGATACCGCAGGACACGTGGGAATAGGGACAGACGAACCGGAAGAGGCTTTGCATATAAATGGTAATATAAGAGGGAATGGAGCGTTAGGTGCATTGACTATACGAACAGAGGCAGGTACTACAACCATTGGTGCACAAGGTTGGTCGTACTCACATTTTCAGACCTCAATGCCTCGTTTCTATTTCTACAAGCCTATAATGGTTGCCAATGGTGAGTTCTCAAGCGGTGCAGGACAAAACTTATATCTCCAAACTTTCAACACCGCCATAAACGGATCTTCGCCAACAACACGGGTCACGATACTTAATAGCAATGGCAATGTAGGGATTGGCACTAATAATCCTTCATATAAATTAGATGTGAATGGAACAATCCATGCAAAAGAAGTATTAGTAGACATGAATGAAGGTGCAGATTATGTATTTGATAAAAGTTATAATCTAATGCCTTTGGACGAACTAAAACGTTTTATCAATGAAAACAAGCATCTTCCTGATATTCCGTCAGCTGATGATATGGTAAGAGAGGGCGTAAATATAAATGAATTACAAATAATATTGCTCCGCAAAATTGAGGAACTAATACTATACGTCTTACATCAAGAAGAAGTAATCAATCAACAACAGCAACAAATAGAAGCACTACTTTCAAAATGAATACAATACGAGTTATATTATTTAACACCATACTATTATTGTTTTTATCATGTTCTAATAATAACCCAGATATAAGATTATCAGATGATGTTCCATTATACGTTATTAAATATAAAGATCCTTTATACAAGACAAAGATTATAGCTGCTCATCCGATAATTGATCCGACCATTACGTACTTCGACGGCTCACTCGGTAATGTGAATTATGTTTTTGATACAACAAGTTATCAATTGATTTACGAAGGTTCAGATATTGAGAAACAATTTAACCAAAAGCGTGGTCTTATAGGCAGTACCCCCTATATTGAGTTATCTAATGATTATTTACTTGTAGATTGGCGTTGGCAAGATTATCTCCCAATATCATCAAAAAACCTGTACCATAACAAGCGAAATATTGCATATAATTCTGTTGCTCACTTTTTCGTGATGAATACCCCATGGGAAGATTTAGATTCTTTGTCTCAGATATGGAATAATAGTGATGTGTGGAATAATTTTGGTGTCGATGAATGGAGAACAATATCATGTCAAGCATTAGAAAGATATATGTCAGGTGACGAATCACCGCTTACTTATATTGAGACTTACACTCCGAATAATTTTGATAATACATGTAAGTATGTTTATTTAGATTGCGGTTTTAATGAAACAGCATTCATAAAATATAAAGAAGGAGGTGCTGATGAATATGATAGCTATGCTAATCTTGTTGATAGTCTTTTCTCTGAATATGCAATTGCTATTAATACATTAATATCAAAGAATGAATTAAAAAAATGGACGTATGAAGTTCGAGATTAAATTTAATATATATATATTCTTGCTTTTCCTATTAGGTGCTGGAAATATTTCTGCTCAGCAGGTTTCAAAACAGAAGCCCTGAGTATTGCAATGATGTTCCAAAAGATGTTGTCAGGGGAGAATGAAGATATATCTTGCTCTACATCGCGTAGAATGAATAGACGATACATGAAACATCAAGTGGCAAGTTCTGGAACTAAAGGTCATGATCAGAATGATGTCGGGAATTGTTGTTCGAATTTAACTTTTGACATCGTTAATAATATCTTTAGAATATATACTTTAGAACAAGTATTTTCTATTAGACTTTATTCTCTAAGCGGACAACCTGTATTGCAAACCACAAAAACAGAGATAGACGTTTCTTCATTGCCTTCTGGAATGTATATCGTTCGTGCAATAACCGTTGATGGTGAACAACTGCAAGCAAAATTCATAAAACAATAAAAAAACAACAATCACTTTTTCGCATGGAAAAAATTTTTACTAAATTTGCACAGTGGTATAATCATGTGGAGTTGCTAACCCAAACCTCCTTGTGATTGCGAGGTTGCCTGACCGCCGTTGAAATAACTCTTTCAGATACTTCAATAAACAATATATTAACGCCATACTCACCAACGAAAATCTATAATAGAATCAACTATTCTGTGATTATAAACAAACTATCATTTATATGTCATACCTTAATTTCGACAAGTCACTGCTTATCAACCTGGAGCGGTCGCTCTCCAAAGAGATGATCCGTACCAACCGTGCAGGCGTGTACAACAGTTCGACACTCGTTGACTGCAACACTCGCAAGTACCACGGCCAGTTGGTTCTCCCTCTCCCCGAACTGAGCGACGACAACTATGTCCTCCTCTCCTCGCTCGACGAGACGGTGATTCAGCACGGAGCCGAGTTCAATCTCGGGCTCCATAAATATGGAGAAAACCGTTTCTCCCCCAACGGGCATAAGTACATCCGTGAGTTCGACTGCGAAGTCATCTCGCGTACTACCTATCGCGTCGGAGGTGTCATACTCACCAAAGAACGCATGCTCGTCAGTTTCGAACCGCGTGTGCTCATTCGCTACACCCTCGTCGAGGCACACTCGCCTACCACACTCCGCTTCCGGCCATTCCTCGCCTTCCGCAGTGTCAACAAGTTGACACACGAGAATCCGCGTGCCAACAGCAATATGGACGAAGTGCAGTGCGGACGAGTCAACCGGATGTACCCCGAGTTCCCGCAACTCTTCATGCAGTTCTCAAAGCAGGTTACCTACACCCACGAACCTCACTGGTACAAAGATATCGAGTACCAGAAAGAGCAGGAACGCGGCTACGAGTTCAAAGAAGACCTGCTCGTACCTGGCTGGTTCGAACTGCCTATGAAGAAAGGGGAGTCAGTCATCTTCGCCGCAGGCATAACCGAAGTCAACCCTCGCACTCTCAAGCAGACTTGGGACAAAGAACTACTCCGGCGCATCACTCGCACCGACATGTTCGCATGCCTCAAGAACTCTGCTGCTCAATTCTATAAGCGCGAGGGCGACAAGTGCCACCTGCTCGCAGGCTACCCTTGGTTCAAGGCTACCGCACGCGAACAGTTTTTCTCACTACCCTCATGCACTCTCCAAATCGACCGACCCGAATACTGGGAGGCTATCATGGACAAGACTGCTGTCGATGAAGTCCGTGCCTTCCTCGAGGGAGAATACGACAAGATTCGCCTTGCTGATATGGACGAACCAGATGTCCTGCTTTGGTTCATCCGGGCCATACAGCAGTATGCAACATATAGTAGCATGAAAGAAGCGGCTGAGAAATACGGACAGCTCTGTGCCGACGTCATCGAGTTCATCCGTAAGCAGAAGCATCCGCGCATGTTCCTCCATTCCAACGGACTCGTATGGGTTGACGGCACCGAGCGCCCTGCCACATGGATGAATGCTGTCGAAAATGGCAGACCTATCACGCCGCGCACCGGCTATGTCGTCGAGATTAACGCTCTCTGGTACAATGCTCTCTGCTTCACAGCAGATGTTCTACGCCAGCTCGGACAAGAACATCGCGCCGACCTCATGTCTTATCAGGCTGAGCTCTGCAAAAGCGCCTTCGTCGATACTTTCTGGAACGGCGTCTATCTCTACGACTATGTCGTTGACGCTTATCAGAATCGCGAAGTCAGACCCAACCAGATCTGGGCTGCCGGACTGCCTTACTCTCCGCTTGACCGCAAGCAGCAGAAGGCAGTCGTTGACATCTGTACCAAAGAACTGCTCACGCCGCGCGGACTCCGTACCATCTCTCCAAAGAGCGGAGACTATCGCCCTGTATATATCGGCGGACAGCACGAGCGCGACCACAACTTCCACAACGGACCCGTTTGGCCATGCACCATCGCTGCTTACGCACGCGCTTATACTAATGTGTATCGTCATAGCGGACTCGGATTTATGCAACGGCTGCTCGTTGGATACGAGGTCGAGATGTCAGAACTCTGCATCGGCACTCTCAATGAGATTTACGACGGCAACCCGCCATACAAAGGACATGGAGGCATGTCTTATGCACCATCTGTGGCGGCCGTCATATCTGTAATCAAAACTGTTGAACAAATGACTAAGGAGGATAAAGAATGAATGCACTAATGTTCGGTTGGGAGTTCCCTCCCCATATCCTTGGCGGTCTCGGCACTGCCAGCTACGGACTCACCCGCGGAATGGCACAACAGGAAGATATGCACATCACCTTTGTCATTCCTAAACCTTGGGGCGACGAAGACCAGTCTTTCCTGCGTATCATTGGAGCCAACTCCGTACCTATCGTCTGGAAAGACAACGACTACGACTATGTCCGCCGCCGCATGCAGGGACGTATGTCACCCGAAGAATACTATCATCTACGTAATGGTATTCACTACGATTTCACTCGTATCGGTACCGACGACCTCGGCTGCGTCGCTTTCTCCGGACGCTATCCTGACAACCTCATCGAAGAGATTGGCAACTATGAGGCAGTAGCGTCTGTGCTCGCTCACAGCCTCGACTTCGATATCATTCACTCGCACGACTGGCTCACCTATCCCGCAGGTGTCTTTGCCAAACATATTTCCGGCAAGCCGCTTGTCATACACGTCCATGCTACCGACTTCGACCGCTCCCGCGGAAACGTCAATCCTACCGTCTATGCTATCGAAAAGCGGGGTATGGACGAGGCGGACCATATAATGTGCGTCAGCAACCTCACACGAAACACCGTCATCGAGAAGTACCATCAGGATCCGCGCAAAGTCTCCACTGTCCACAATGCTGTCGAACCGCTTCCGCATCCTGAAGAGTTCCAGAAGCATCCGCGTAAAGACAAAATCGTCACCTTCCTCGGACGTATCACTATGCAGAAAGGACCTGAGTTCTTTGTCGAGGCCGCTGCTCGTGTCTTGGCTAAGACAAAGGGTGTCCGCTTCGTCATGGCTGGTTCAGGAGACAAGATGAACGAGATGATCGACCTCGTTGCAAAGAGGGGTATCGCCGACCGCTTCCACTTCCCCGGCTTCATGCGGGGCAAACAGGTACAGGAGATGCTCGCTGAGTCCGATGTCTATATCATGCCCTCTGTCAGCGAACCCTTCGGTATCTCGCCTCTCGAGGCTATGCAGGTAGGATGCCCCAGCATCATCTCACACCAGTCAGGATGCGCCGAGATTCTCACTCATGCCATCAAAACCGACTATTGGGACATCGACGCCATGGCTGACGCCATCTACTCTATCGTCAAGTATCCGGCCATGTACAAGTCGCTCTCCGAACTCGGACGCGAAGAAGTCAACAACATACGCTGGTACGATGCCGGACTCAAAGTACGTGCTATCTACGACAAAGTAATATATAACAAATAACAGATAATACAAACTATAAGCCCTGCCCCCCGCAGGTCTCCCCTCTTATGAAGGGGTCGGGGGTGGTTTTATGAAAAATATAAGTTTTTGCTTCCAAATGCATGCACCCTACCGGCTCAAACGGTATCGCTTCTTTGAGATCGGACAGGACCATTACTACTACGATGACATGCAAACCGAAGAGAATATCTCTTGGCTTGTGCAGACCAGCTACATGCCTCTCTGCAAGACTGTTCAGGAGATGATACAGTTCTCACACGGCAAGTTCCACTGCGCATTCTCCGTCAGCGGTATCCTCCTCGACATGTTCCAGCAGTATGCACCCGAGATGATCGACATACTCCGCGAACTTGCACAAACCAAATGCGTCGAGTTCGTTTGCACTCCCTATGCCTACTCTCTCGCTGCTGAATACAACAAATCCGACTTCGAGGAGCAGCTGCGCAGGCATGCTGCTCAGATACATGAACTCTTCGCACAGAAGCCTGTCACCGTCTTCAACACCGAACTCCTCTATAGCGACGAGATTGGCGACCGGCTGCTCTCACTTGGCTATAAGACTGTCATGACTGAGGGAGCCAAACATATCCTCTCGTGGAAATCACCCAACTATCTCTACAACTCGGCGGTCAGCCCCAAACTCAAACTCATGCTCCGCAACACTGCCCTTAGCGATGAGCTCTCTTTCCACTTCTCCGACCCCGCTTGGAAAAACTATCCTCTCGATGCGGAGAAGTATGCTGAGCAACTCTCGCAGTTGCCTCAGGACGAACAGATTGTCAATATCTGGGTCGGGGCTGAGACCTTCGGCATACGCCAAGTGCGTGAATCAGGCATCTTCGAGTTCCTCAAAGCACTGCCTTTCTATGCCCTCGAGCGTGAAATCAGCTTCCTCACTCCACAAGAGGCTGCCAAAAAACTGCAGGCTGCCGACACTATTCCTATCCCCTATCCTGTCACGTGGACAGGCGAAGCCAAAGACCTCGCAGCTTACAATGGCAACGACCTGCAGCAAGAGGCTATCCAGAAACTCTATGCGGTCGCCGAGCGCGTACGCCTCTGCCAGGACAAACGCCTCAAGAGCGACTGGCTCATCCTGCAGGATGTCAACCACCTCCGCTACATGAACCATATCGACCACCCGGGCAGCAACTACGAGTCGGCTTACGATGCGTTCACCAACTATATGAACGTACTATCCGACTTCCTGCAACTCGTCGACGAACAGTATCCTACCACCATCGAGAACGAAGAACTGAACGAACTTCTCACCACCATCAACAATCAGGAAAAGGAAATAGCTGCTCTCGAAGAACAACTGAAAAAACTCAAATCAAAAAAGTCTGCTCCTAAAGCCTGATACATACATCAGTATTTTTCATCCTTTAGCGGCGCATACACGTTTTGTTTATAAACCGTTTTTCACACATATTAAAACCTGCGGCACAACCTGCCGCAGGATATTAGAATCATGCATATTCATTTCATTGCCATTGGCGGAGCGGCTATGCACAACCTCGCTATCGCTGTAAGTAAACGACAAGGATACACCGTTACAGGCTCCGACGACGAGATATTCGACCCCGCACGCACACACCTGCAGGAGGCGGGACTCCTGCCTCCTCAGGCAGGCTGGTTCCCGGAAAAGATTACTCCCGCCGTCGATGCTGTCATCCTTGGCATGCATGCACGCCAAGACAATCCCGAACTGATACGGGCTCGCGAGTTGGGACTGCGTATCTATTCCTTCCCTGAGTATCTCTATGAGCAGACCAAAGACAAACAGCGCATCGTAGTCGGAGGCTCGCATGGTAAAACTACCACCACCGCCATGATCCTCTATGCTCTCCGCAAAGCAGGCATCGAAGCTGACTATATGGTTGGTGCACAGATTGAAGGATTCGACAATATGGTCCGTCTCAGCGACACTGCCCGGTATGCAGTCTTCGAGGGGGACGAGTATCTCACTTCGCCGCTCGACCAGCGCTCCAAGTTCCATCTCTACCATCCTCATGTCGCCATTCTTACCGGCATCGCATGGGATCATATCAACGTCTTCCCTACCTTCCCTCAGTATGTCGACACCTTCCGCACTTTCGTTGACTTAATCCTCCCTCACGGCAAGTTCATCTATTTCGATGGCGACCCTAATCTCTGCGATATCGCTTCCAAGGCCCGGCCCGACATCACACTCCTGCCTTACAACACTCCTGAGCATACTGTCAAAGATGGCATAACCTACGTCACTCAGCAGCGCATTCCTCTCTCCGTCTTCGGCAAGCACAACCTGCAAAATCTCCATGCTGCACAGCTTGCATGCGAGGCTATAGGCATCAAACCTCTTGATTTCTACTCCTATCTCTCCGACTTCACCGGAGCCAGCAATCGCCTCGAGAAAATATGCGAAGTCACTTACAGCATCCCCGCCTCCGCCTCACCCTCAAAAACCGCCTCGTCTGTCGCTTTCAAAGACTTTGCTCACTCTCCTTCCAAACTGCGTGCAACCATCAATGCCGTTCGCGAACAATATCCCGACAAGCAACTTGTCGCTTGCATGGAGCTCCACACGTTCTCCTCTCTCATGGCTGATTTCCTTCCGCAATACAAAGACTGCATGAGCGAGGCTGACATCGCTTTCGTCTATTTCAATCCTAAAGTTATTGAGCATAAACACCTCACTCCCATCACGGCGCAAGAGGTCCGCAACGCTTTTGGCACGAAAAATGTTACTGTATTCACCGATAGCGGCCAACTGCAACTCGCACTCCGCAAACTCAACTATACCGACACCGCACTGCTCATGATGACTTCCGGCACTTTCGATGGCATCAATATCCCTGACTTCGCCCGGCAGCTGCTCGGCTCGGCAGTCAATAGCTAAACATAACAACTAACTTCATACCACAATGACCAAAGACAAATTCGACTTGCGATACATGCAAATGGCACGTATATGGGCTGAAAACTCCTACTGCGAACGACGCAAAGTGGGAGCCATTCTCGTAAAAGAACGAATGATTATCTCCGATGGATTCAACGGCACTCCTTCGGGATTCCCCAATGTCTGTGAAGACGGAAACAACGTATCTCTGCCCTACGTTCTCCATGCCGAGGCCAATGCCATCACCAAAGTCGCACGCTCCAACAACTCGTCCGATGGAGCTACTCTCTATATTACCGACTCACCCTGTATCGAATGTTCCAAACTCATCATACAAGCCGGCATCCGGCGTGTCGTATATGGCAGACAATACCGGCTCACTGACGGCATCGAACTCCTTAAGCGCGCGGGAATACAAGTCGATTATCTACCCGATAACGAATAATATCCTGCTCATACACTGAACAACCCAAACCGAAAACCGGAAACTGAACACACGGAACTAACAACTCATATCAATGAAGAAATATCTTTTCCCTACTATCACCGTCCTGTGCCTCATCGTTGGCTTCTTCCTCGGTAATGCTATTGCCAACCGTGCCAATGCCCAGCAACTCCGATGGGGCAACTTCCACATTCAACTCTCCAAGGTGGACCAGCTGCTTCAGTATATGCAAACCGCTTACGTTGACTCCATCGACGTGGACAGCATCACCGAAGACATCATGGCTGACATCGTCAGTCATCTTGACCCACACTCTGCATACATACCCAAAAAAGACCTTGAACTCGTCAATAGCGAGCTCAGCAGCAGTTTTTCCGGTATTGGAGTCCAGTTCTCTATTCAGAGCGACACTGTCAATATCGTTGCCGTCATCAGCGGAGGACCCTCCGAAGGCGTTGGCATTCTCGCGGGAGACAAGATTATTGAGGTGAACGACTCTTCTTTCACCGGCAAAGGTATCAACAACGAGAAAGTGATGCACACACTACGTGGCGAGAAAGGCACGCAGGTCACTCTCGGTGTCAAACGCTACGGTACAAGCGAAACTCTCCGTTTTACAGTCACCAGAGGAGATATACCCGTCCATTCTGTCGATGCCGCATTCATTATTGAACCTGATGGCAAAAGCAATAAGACGGCTACTCACTGGTCAGCACACTCATCCGTTCAACCCAAAATCGGATTCGTACGCGTAAACAAATTCTCCGAGAAAACCTACGATGAATTCATCGCTGCCTTGGCACGGCTCAAAAGCGAAGGTGCTACGGCATATATCGTTGACTTGCGTGAGAACTCAGGAGGCTACATGGACCAGGCCATCAGAATGGCTAACGAGTTCCTGCCTGCAGGCGATATGATTGTATATTCGCAAGGCCGCGCTTACCCCAAGTACGAAGCTAAGGCTAACGGACTCGGCAGATTCAAGTCTGTACCCCTGGTGGTCCTTATCGACGACTTCTCTGCTTCCGCTTCCGAGATATTCGCAGGGGCTATGCAGGACAACGACCGGGCCACTATCATCGGACGCCGCTCCTTCGGTAAAGGCCTTGTGCAGCAGCAGATCCCATTCTCCGACGGTAGCGCCATGCGACTGACTGTTGCTCGCTACTACACTCCTTCCGGACGCTGCATACAGAAACCTTATGAACTTGGCAAACAGACCGACTATCAGAAAGAGCTCATCGAACGTTTTGAACATGGAGAGATGTTCTCCCAAGACAGTATCCACATGCTCGATTCCACTCTCTATTACACCAAGCAGGGCCGACGGGTCTTCGGTGGCGGAGGCATCATGCCCGATATCTTTGTCGGAAGAGACACATCACTCAACACACCTTGGTTCAACCTGACTGTCAACCGTGCTCTCACCTACCAGTTTGCATACCAATATACTGACCGCAATCGTAAGCAACTTGAGCGCTACACCTCCTGGCAGTCGCTCGAACAGCACCTGCTGAAAGCCAATTGGCTACCCGAGTTCATACGCTTCGCAGAATCCAAAGGGGTAGAACCCAATCAGAAAGAGATTGAGAAATCACGCCCGCTACTCACTCGCATCATCAATGCCTATATTGTTCGCAACATACTTGGCGACGAAGGCTTCTTCCCCTTGTTCGAACGTGACGACAATATTACGCAGCGGGCTGTCCTCTTCCTTTCTTCTGAAGAGCAATAATACATCACCACATTGAACTTTACAAACTTCCCAAACTCAACAAACTCAACAAACTTTACAAACTCTACAAACTCTTCAACAACACACCCCGAAAGTCTTCTGACCTTCGGGGTGTTTCGTCTTCTGTAGCGAGGCCCGGGATTGAACCGGGGACCTCATGATTATGAATCATGCGCTCTAACCAGCTGAGCTACCTCGCCATCACTTTCTTTCGAAAGCGGGTGCAAAAGTACAACAACTTTCTGAATTACGCAAGTTTTATTTGCATTTTTCTGTAATTATCCTACTTGTACTCCGTTCCTGACAGCACTGCTCACTGTCGTAACTACAAGCTTTCCGTCTGAATTCACTGCTGAGAGTATCATTCCCTCGCTCTCTGTTCCCATCATCTTCCTCGGAGGGAAATTGGCAATGAACAGCACCTGCTTGCCAACCAGCACCGACGGATCCGGATAACTCTGGGCTATGCCCGACAGTATCGTTCTGCCGCCCATGCCGTCGTCTATCCTGAACTGAAGTAACTTGTCCGACTTCTTCACCTTCTGGCACTCAAGCACCGTTCCCACTCTTATGTCTGCTTTGTCAAACTCTTCTATGTTGGTCAGGGCCTTCACCTCGGGAGCCTTCCAGGCTGCCTCTTCATTCTCTTTCTTTATCCGTGCCAAACGGTCAAGCTGGGCCTGTATTGCGGCATCTTCTATCTTCTCAAACAGCAGCGACGGCTCATTCAGCTCGTGCCCTTCACTCAATAGACTGATGCTGCCCAGCTGCTCCCACTCGGCCTTCTCCATGTTAAGCATCTTGCGCAGTTTCTCCGACGAGAATGGCAGGAATGGCTCAAAGGCAATACTCAGGTTGGCTGCAATCTGCAGTGCCACATTCAGTATCGTTCCCGTACGCTCCATGTCTGTCTTTGCCAGCTTCCATGGCTCTGTATCGGCCAGATACTTATTGCCTGTCCTCGCAAGGTTCATAGCCTCACGCTGCGCATCTCTGAAGCGGAACTGCTCCAGCAGCTGCTCCAGGTTCTGCTTTATGTCGCAGAACTCCTGTATCGTGGTCTTGTCATACTCGGTCAGTTCGCCCTGCTTGGGCACTGCACCGCCGAAGTACTTCTTGGTCAGCACAAGTGCACGGTTCACAAAGTTGCCGTATATAGCCACCAGCTCGTTGTTGTTTCTTGCTTGGAAGTCTGCCCATGTGAAGTCATTGTCTTTCGTCTCAGGTGCATTGGCGGTCAGCACATATCGCAGCACGTCCTGCTTGCCCGGAAAGTCCTCCAAGTACTCATTCAGCCATACAGCCCAGTTCCTTGACGTACTTATCTTGTCTCCCTCAAGGTTCAGAAACTCGTTCGAAGGCACATTGTCTGGCAGTATGTAGCTCCCTTCGGCTTTTAGCATCGAGGGGAACACTATGCAGTGGAACACTATGTTATCCTTGCCTATAAAATGTATCAGACGTGTCGACTCGTCTTTCCACCATGTCTCCCAGCTTCCGTATTTCTCAGGCTGACTGTCGCACAGTTCCTTCGTATTGCTTATGTAGCCTATCGGAGCGTCAAACCATACATAGAGCACCTTGCCCTCGGCTCCTTCTACGGGTACTGGTATGCCCCAGTTCAGGTCGCGGGTCACAGCACGGGGCCTCAGGCCGCCGTCAAGCCAGCTCTTGCACTGACCGTACACATTCGGACGCCACTCCTTATGATCCTCCAGTATCCACTTCTCAAGCCATCCCTGATACTGGTCCAGTGGCAGATACCAGTGCGAAGTAGCACGCTTCGTCAGCGGATTTCCGTTCACTGCATTGTACGGATTTATCAGTTCGTCAGGACTAAGCGTCCTTCCGCATTTCTCGCACTGGTCACCGTAGGCGTCTTTCGCATGACAATGCGGACACTCACCGCGTATATTCCTGTCTGTCAAGAACTCACCGGTCTGCTCGTCATAAAACTGCTCCGTTGTCTGCTCTATGAACTTCCCTTCATCGTACAGCTTCCTGAAAAAGTCCGAAGCCAGCTTGTGGTGTATCTCCGATGTCGTGCGGCTATATACGTCAAAACTGATTCCGAACCCTTCAAATGACTCTTTTATCAGTTTGTGATATCTGTCAACCACCTCTTGTGTCGTGATGCCTTCCTTGCGCGCACGTATCGTTACGGGCACACCGTGTTCGTCCGAACCGCCCACAAACAGCACAGGCTCACCTTTCAGTCGCAGATACCTTACGTAAATATCGGCAGGCACATATACCCCTGCCAAGTGACCTATATGCACCGGACCATTGGCGTACGGAAGAGCTGAAGTCACTAATGTTCTCTTGAATTTCTTGTCTGACATATAATTATAATGTGTGATAAATATTCAAAATCTATGCGATTTTTTGACAAAACACCGAATATATTTGCTCGTTTGCAGAATTGTCAGTATCTTCGCACTCTGAAAAGTGCGTGCAAAGGTACGGCAACTTTTCCGAATACGCAAGAATAGCAATATGAAAAGAGTTTTCGCAGCCTTGTTTTCCTTACTTCTGTGCCTCTCTCTCAGTGCGCAGGTGAAAAACTATATAACCCTCTCCGGACAGATTGGAGAGGCTTCCTATCTGTATAACATTCCTGATATCGACTCTAAAATCAGCGGAGGCGCCGGTCTCGGACTCAATGTAGGCTATGAGATGCGCTACGGAGCCTTCCTGCTTGACGTCGCTGCAGGTCTCAATGTTACTCACAGCATCGTCAACGTAGGCGCTATGAACCAGGTCCTGGAAAACCAGGTCGATGATGACCCCATAAGTGGAGGCGATATCTTCAACTATATCTACAATCAGACCGGTCGCAAAGACAGCTATACCAACCTCTCCTTGCAGGTACCTGTCATGATTGGTGCTGCAGCCAAACATTTCTATTTCCTTGCGGGTGTCAAACTCGACATGAGCCTCCTCGCACGTGCCTCTGCCAAAGCCGTCATCGATGCAGAACTCGACTACTCTCCTTCAGGACTCGACCATACTCCTGTCATGCCCAATCACGGCTCCTTCAACAACTATCAAGTGAGGCAGGACCCCGTCAAAGTGGAGTTCAAACCGCAGATCATGGCTTCCGCAGAGATTGGTTACAGATTCGTCGAGACTGCTTCCGGAACAGGTTGGGACGTCCCTAAAGAGAAAAACTATTGGCGGCTCGGACTCTTCTTCGACTACGGGCTCCTCAATATGAATAAGCCGGGCGATAACGAGAATATCACTCTTCCGAAGTCATATTCCGCTGATGGTATGCAAGATATCACCATCAACCACATCTTCTCAACCAAACTGGCGGCTGACTCGCGTGTCAACAATATGATGATTGGACTCAAGGCAACCTATCTCTTCCAGTTGCCTCAAAAGAGAGCATGTACCGTCTGCCGGGACGCTTATCGCGCACACTCAGGACGCAGAAGATAACACCTGCGATACTATCTGGGCCAACTCGTCTGTCTTCACCGAACGTATCTGCTTGTCCATCGCTACGGATATGTCGCCCGTCTCTTCCGATACTACTATCGCTACCGCATCCGTCTTCTCGGCTATGCCGAGTGCTGCCCTGTGCCTCAGGCCGTAACGCTGGGGTATATCCTGGCTCTTGCTTACAGGCAGTATGCATGCTGCCGACTGCAACTTGCCGTCGTCTATTATCAACGCGCCGTCGTGCAGAGGCGTGTTCTTGAAGAATATATTCTCTATCAGTCTCGAACTTATCTCTGCATTCATCTTCTCGCCCGATACTGCATACTCGCCCAGGCTCTGCTGACGGCGTATTACTATCAGTGCACCCGTCTTCTGCTTCGACATATGCTTGCATGCAAGCACTATCTGCATCACTATCTTCTCCTCCGCATTCTGCCTGTTCTTGTTGTGCAATGTCCTGTGAAGCGCATCAAGGGAAAACCTGGAACCTACACGCGAGAACAGCGAACGTATCTCGTCCTGGAATATCACTATCAGCGCTATCGCACCCACTGATATGAATCTGTCAAACAACGCACCGCTCAGTTCCAAGGCTAACACGTACGATACTATAAACCATGCCAGTATGAATGCCAGTATGCCCCAAAACACGTTCACCGCACCCGAACGCTTCAGTATCCGGTACGTCTCATACAGCAGTATTGCTACCAGCAGTATGTCCAGTATGTCCTTTATCCCTATCTGAAAACCCATATATTTTTCTTATAACTGTTTCTTCTTTTTCGCCGTCTCATACACCGTCAGCACCTCTCTCGCCTCCCTCACATCGTGCACCCTCAGTATCGTCGCACCCTCCGTCAGAGCCAGCATATTTGCCGCCGTTGTCCCGTTCAGTGCTCCCTCTTCCGTCCGTTGCAGCAACTCTCTTATCATCCTCTTCCTTGACATCCCTGCCAATATCGGTTTGCCAAGTATCTCCAGCGTCCTCAGCCTTCCCAGTATCTCCCAATTCTCCTCCACACTCTTGCCGAAGCCGAACCCGGGGTCGATTATTATGTCGCTCACACCCGCATACTGCAGCATATCTGTTTTCCTTACGAAGAAATCTGTCAGCTGCTCCATTATGTCTCTCCCGCTCTCTATACTCCCGTTATGCGTCAGCACGTAAGGCACTCCGCCTCTGTTTACCACGTTCAGCATCCGCTCGTCCTGCAAGCCGCTCACGTCGTTTATTATCATTGCCCCGTATTCATCTATCGCACGCCTTGCTATCTCTGCCCTGAACGTATCCAGCGACAATGCCGTACCGTCAAACTTCTCCCGCGCTGTCTCCAATGCCACTCTCACTCTGCTCCACTCCGTCTCTGCATCCACAGGCGCCGAACCCGGACGGGTCGAACAGCCCCCTATGTCCAGTATATCCGCACCCTCAGCTATCGCTGACCGCATTCGCTCCTCTATCTCATCCCTCGTTCGCAAACGCGAACCGGCATAGAAACTGTCGTCTGTCACGTTCACTATCGCCATCAGAAGCACAGAGCTCGTACTTTTCAACCTGCCGCCTATGTTCATACACTCCATAAACTCAAAAAGCATTTGGGTGCAAAGATACAAAAAAAACTTATAAAAAGCATCTTTTCTGCCCTCGAACAATACTTTTTGACGCTTTTTTTGCAGAAAAATACTTTTTTTTGCAGATTTTGCTCTCAATTGTTGGTGATATTGCAAAAAAAAATGTAACTTTGCAGGCTGAATGTTGTGTGCTCTAAAAAATCAGATGGTCAGCACATGCTTTCGGACAGCTTTTATCAACGTAAACAAATAACCGACAAGATATGAATAGAGGAATTAAATTTGCCTTTCTATCGCTCGTAGTAGTGTTTGGAGCGTGCCAGACAAGAGAACTTAACACCAAGATCTCTAATACCACGGGCTGGAACTATTTCGATGAGAGAACTACCAACTTCGAAGCACTCGCTGACGTGCACAGTGGTATACCTACGGGTATGGTACCTATCCAAGGTGGTACGTTCATGGTAGGTGAAAAAGACGAGTTTATCACCGCACCACGCGACAACTCACAGCGTAACGTTACTGTTAGCTCGTTCTACATGGACAAATATGAAGTCTCTAACCTCAACTGGCGCGAGTATCTGCATTGGACTGAGGTCGTTTTCGGACCCACTGCTCCCGAACTCGTCAGCCGTGTACTGCCCGACACTACCGTTTGGCGTGAGGAAATGGCATACAACGAGCCCTATCTTGAAAACTATTTCCGTCACCCCGCTTTCAGCTTCTATCCCGTAGTCGGTGTTAGTTGGAAACAGGCTATGGACTATTCACGCTGGCGTACCGACCGTGTCAATGAGCTCGCTCTCATCAAAGCCGGAGCCATCGTTTATCCGCCTTTTGCTGACCTCCAGCCTACCGACGACGAGGCTTACAAGGATGAGTGGGAAACCATGTACCCTGGATACTATATGGACGAACTCGAAGTTCCCGATCCTGACGATCCTGAGAACACTGTCACCATGTATCGCCCGTCCTATGAGTGGGTACGCGACAAGTTCGTCTTCAATACGCAGAAGTATATCTATACTGAAGACTATGTTCCCGAATATGGCAACAAGCCTAAGACGGACATCTACGGTATGGAGCGTAAAGTAAAAATCTCCGATGGTATTCTCGTCGTTGGATACCGTCTGCCCACCGAAGCCGAGTGGGAGTTCGCTGCCTATGCTCCTGTTGCAGGAGAAGACGGACTCACTGTCGAAGGCAAAGTCTATCCTTGGTCCGGATATCATCCGCGTAACCTTACCGCTAAGCAGCAAGGTCAGCTGCAGGCCAACTTCGTCCGCGGACGGGGCGATATGATGGGTGTCAGCGGCGCTCTCAATGATAAATATGTCATCACGGCTCCCGTTGACGAGTATTTCCCCAACGACTTCGGACTCTACAACATGGCTGGTAACGTCAACGAATGGGTGCTCGATGTTTATCGCGAAACATCCAACCAGGAGACAAGCGAGTACAACTCTTTCCGTGGAAACATCTACACTCATCCTAAGAAAAACGATGAGGGCAAGTTCGAAATCGACTCTGTCGGTGGCATTCAACTCGAGTTCTCAGGCTCCGACGACAAACGCGACTGGAAAGACGGCGACTTCGCTTCACTCCTTAATACCGACTATCCTCTCGATACAGTCGGTGTAGAGAATCTCACCGAAGTCAAGGTTGACCCCACCGACATTCTCGCCAATCGTATCACTAAGTCCACACGCGTATATAAAGGTGGCTCGTGGCGCGATCGTATCTACTGGCTCAATCCTTCCACTCGCCGCTATCTCGACGAGAACAAGTCAAGCAGCACCATCGGATTCCGTTGCGCTATGTCAACTGTCGGAAACCAAATCGGCGTCGATTAATCCAAGCACTGCCTTCCCTATATATTTATAATAAGGTATTGCCTTGGCATACATACAAAGAAAAGAGCGATTCGTCATCGCTCTTTTCTTTTGGTATTCCCCCCTTGCCTTCGCTTTCTCATCACACATTCCCCACCCCCGTATCTTACCTGTATATACAAAAAAAAGAAGGGTTGTCATCGCGACAACCACAATCTTTACTTAACCTTAAATCTAATACCATGAAAAACACGG
Organism: Paludibacteraceae bacterium; assembly: GCA_017477325.1. Lineage (GTDB taxonomy): Bacteria > Bacteroidota > Bacteroidia > Bacteroidales > Paludibacteraceae > Colicola. The sequence continues at coordinate 53,877 of JAFUWV010000004.1, read as the reverse complement.
TGCAAAAGTACTACACTTTTCTGACATACGCAATACCTGACCCTAAAAAAGTATGCTAAAAAGCATGTTTTTGCCCATTTTTCTTATTTTTGTAATCTCTACATAGCAAAACGAGGCTCTCCTTTGACACTTTTATCTACCACAGGAAACAATTATGGAAATAATTCCTTAATAAATTTGTGGCTCTCATAATTTTGTAGTATCTTTGTAGCGCCTTAAGAAGGGACTTTGAAATATTGGTATCGGCACAATCTTTCTGCACAACTTAAAAACAAACGGCAACGGCTCTCCGCCGAAACCCGGAACATGCGTTTTTTTAAGATTGGTGCATAATTATGCAGAGCAAGCGTCAAGCATACTCCAAGCAAAGTGTAAGCAATCTCTTCACTCAGAGAAAAGTGCTTTTTTTTAAGATTCATGCATAATTATACAGATTTCTGCATAAAAACCTAATATTCCCCTTCCTGATACAAATATAGCTTATTAAAAGAATAATTATAAAACATTTATCACAATGAAAAATCTTGATCTTACTCAGTACGGCATCACTGGCGCAACAGTTAAAGCCTACAACCCCTCCTACGAGTACCTCTTCAAAGAGGAGACCAACCCTGCTCTCACTGGCTACGAAAAAGGACAGGAGACAGAACTGGGGGCTGTCAATGTAATGACCGGTATCTATACCGGACGCTCGCCTAAAGACAAATACATTGTTATGGACGAGAACTCTCGCAACACCGTTTGGTGGACTTCCGATGAGTATAAAAACGACAACCACCCTATGTCTGAAGACGTATGGGCTAAGGTTAAAGCTCTTGCCGTTAAAGAACTCTCCGGCAAAGAACTCTATGTTGTTGATGCCTTCTGTGGCGCTAACAAAGATACACGCATGGCTGTCCGCTTCATGATGGAAGTAGCTTGGCAGGCTCACTTCGTGCGCAACATGTTCATTAAGCCCACTGCCGAAGAGGAAGCTGACTTCAAACCCGACTTCGTCGTTTACACTGCTTCACTCGCCAAGGTTGAAAACTACAAAGAACTCGGACTCAATTCCGAAACTTGCGTCGCTTTCAACACCACTTCACGCGAGCAGGTCATCCTCAACACTTGGTACGGTGGTGAGATGAAGAAAGGTATGTTCTCCATGATGAACTACTATCTCCCTCTCCGTGGTATTGCTTCTATGCACTGCTCAGCCAACACCGACATGCAGGGAAAGAACACTGCCATCTTCTTCGGACTCTCGGGAACTGGCAAAACCACTCTCTCTACCGATCCCAAACGCCTCCTTATCGGTGACGACGAACACGGATGGGACGACAACGGCGTCTTCAACTTCGAAGGCGGTTGCTATGCCAAGGTCATCAACCTTGATAAAGAGTCTGAACCTGACATCTACAACGCTATCCGCCGCAACGCACTTCTCGAGAACGTCACCGTTGACAAAGACGGTAAAATCAACTTCGCAGACAAGTCAGTAACCGAGAATACCCGCGTCAGCTATCCTATTGACCACATTGAGAAGATCGTGCGTCCCATCTCGGCAGGTCCTGCTGCAGAAAACGTCATCTTCCTCTCTGCCGATGCTTTCGGCGTCCTGCCTCCTGTAAGCATCCTTACTCCCGAGCAGACCAAGTACTACTTCCTCTCTGGTTTCACTGCTAAACTTGCAGGTACAGAGCGCGGTATCACCGAGCCTACTCCTACCTTCTCCGCATGTTTCGGTCAGGCATTCCTCGAACTGCATCCTACTAAGTATGCTGAGGAACTCGTAAAGAAGATGGAAAAGTCAGGCGCAAAAGCATATCTTGTCAACACTGGCTGGAACGGTACCGGTAAACGTATCTCCATTCGCGACACACGTGGTATCATTGATGCTATTCTTGACGGTGCCATCAAGTCCGCTCCAACCAAGAAAATACCTTACTTCGACTTCGAAGTACCTACAGCTCTCCCCGGCGTAGATCCTAAGATTCTCGATCCTCGCGACACCTATGCTGACGCAGCTCAGTGGGAAGAGAAGGCTAAAGACCTCGCTTCACGCTTTATTAAGAACTTCGTTAAGTATGAAGGAAACGCTGCAGGAAAGGCTCTTGTGGCTGCAGGTCCGAAACTTTAATCTAACCCGCATTCAATATCAATACAAGAAAAGCGTGCCACAACTTATGGCACGCTTTTCTTTGTCTGTCTGCTCCCTGTCAGCTATTCGCTATTAACTATTACCTGTTTACTAACCACAGGTTCCTTATTTCCTTGGCTTGATATCCAGTTTCACCGGGCGGATCATATTCTCGGGTGACAATATCCTGTCCAACTCCTCTTTGTTCAGTATCCCATGCTCCAGCACAAGGTCATACACGGCTTTGCCTGTCTCTATCGCTTCCTTGGCTATCTTGGTTGAATTCTTGTAGCCTATCACAGGATTAAGGGCTGTAACTATTCCTATACTGTTTCTTACATACTCTCTGCAGTTCTCGCGGTCCGCCTTTATTCCTTCTATACAGTATTTCCTCAGCACGTCAAAACCGTTCATCATCAGTTCCGCACTCTCAAAACAGCATTGAGCCATCACTGGCTCCATTGCATTAAGCTCCATCTGGGCCGCTTCGTTCGACATTGCTACACACAGGTCATTGCCTATTACTTTGTAGCATATCTGGTTCATTACCTCCGGTATCACCGGATTCACTTTCCCCGGCATGATGCTGCTCCCTGGTTGACGGGCAGGCAAATCTATCTCATGCAGACCGCACTTCGGACCTGAACCCAACAAGCGCAGATCATTGCATATCTTATTCAGCTTAGTGGCAATCCTGCGCAATGCCTGGCTATATCCCACCAGATGCGATGTATCACTAGTCGCTGCCACAAGGTTCGGAGCAAGCACTACTTTCCAGCCCGTCACCTGTCTCAGTGCCTTAATGCACTTTTCCGAATAGCCGGGCTCTGAGCAAATGCCTGTACCCACTGCCGTTGCACCCATATTGACTGTCAGCAGCTCCTCTGCAGCCATATTCAGATGCTTGACTTCCTCCTCCAGTATCTGAGCAAATGCCGAGAATGTCTGCCCTAAAGTCATCGGTACGGCGTCCTCAAGCTGTGTGCGACCCATCTTCAGCACATCCTTAAACTCTTCCGCCTTCTGTCTGAAAGCAGAAATAAGCTCGCTGTAATGGTTTATATATTTCAGGTGAGTCGCATACAGACCCAGATGAATAGCGGTAGGATACGCATCATTCGTCGATTGCGAACAGTTCACATGGTCGTTCGGAGAACAATACTGATACTCACCTGCCTTGTGCCCCATCAGTTGCAATGCCCTGTTGGCAATCACCTCATTGGCATTCATATTGGTAGTCGTACCCGCACCGCCCTGTATCATATCCACAGGAAACTGCTCATGATGCTTGCCGTCAAGTATCTCTTTGCATGCGCCTGTTATACCCTTATACTGCTCTTCTGTCAGCAAACCCAGTTGATAGTTAGCCATAGCCGCTGCCATCTTTGTATAGGCAAGGCCGTTAATGAAATCCGGATACTCATTCAAATGGAACTTGCTGATTGGGAAATTATCTATTCCGCGCTGTGTCTGCACCCCATAGAGCGCACTTTCTGGAACCTGCAACTCTCCGAGCAGGTCACTCTCTGTTCTGAATCTGGTCATAGTATGTTTTAATGTTAATTCTCTATACGTTGAAAAGAAAATGCATTATGTCTCCGTCCTGCACAAGATAATCTTTGCCTTCCACTCCCAACTTGCCTGCTGCACGGCACTGTGACTCACCGCCCAGAGCTATAAAATCTTCATATTTGATTACCTCAGCCCTGATGAATCCCCTCTCAAAGTCAGTGTGTATCACTCCTGCACACTGCGGAGCCTTCATGCCTTCGCGGAAAGTCCATGCTCTAACCTCGTCGCTGCCTGCGGTAAGGAATGTCTTAAGCCGCAACAATGCATATGCAGCCTTTATCAGACGGTTCACGCCCGACTCTTCAAGACCTATCTCTTCCAGAAACATCTGCCTCTCGTCATAGGTGTCCAGCTCTGCTATCTCCGACTCTATCTTCGCTGCCAGCACAAGCACCTCGGCATTCTCGTCTTTCACTGCCTCCCTCACCTGTTCCACATACTTGTTGCCTGTGGCCGCCGAAGCCTCATCGACATTGCATACGTACAGTACAGGCTTCGCTGTTAGCAGGAATAGTTCCTTTGCTATAGCCTCTTCATCTTTGTTCTGAAGCTCTACCGTGCGGGCAGACTTGCCCTGGTCAAGGGCTGCCTTGTATTTAAGCAATACCTCCAATACCGCCTTCGCTTGCTTGTCACCGCCTGTCGTAGCCTGCTTCTGAACCTTCTGAATCCTTGAATCAATAGTCTCCAGATCCTTCAGCTGCAGCTCTGCATCTATTATCTCTTTGTCACGCACCGGGTCCACACTGCCGTCCACATGCACTACATTGTCGTCATCAAAGCAGCGCAACACGTGAAGTATAGCGTCTGTCTCACGTATGTTGGCAAGAAACTTATTGCCCAATCCCTCTCCCTTGCTTGCTCCTTTCACCAAGCCTGCGATATCCACTATCTCTACCGTAGTCGGTATCACACCTCTCTCAGGATGACATATCTCTGCCAATCGGTTCAACCTCTCGTCGGGCACGGTGATTACTCCCACGTTCGGTTCTATTGTACAAAATGGAAAATTCGCTGACTGAGCCTTGGCATTACTCAAGCAATTGAAAAGCGTTGACTTACCTACATTGGGTAGTCCTACTATACCGCATTTAAGTGACATTATTCTTATCTTATTCTGTTGTTTATACTGTTTTCTGCTTATGGGGGTGCAAAGTTAGGCATTTTCCATGAATAGGACAAACTTTCTACAATAATTATTGCATAGGTACAGTTTTTGTAGTAACTTTGCAGTTGAAAAAACAACACTTATATACTCAATAAAATGTTAGAATTGCTAAATAATCCATGGATACTTGCAGCATCATTAATCATAGGTCTCGTGCTGCTCGTTAAAGGTGCAGACTGGCTTGTAGATGGAGCCTCGGGTCTTGCAAAGCGTTTTGGAATCAGCGACCTCGTAATTGGACTTACTGTAGTAGCCTTCGGAACCAGCATGCCCGAGTTTGTAGTTAATATGGTGTCCGTGGCAGATGGGGCAACCGACCTTGCCATAACCAATATTCTCGGCTCAAACATCATCAACACCTATGTTATTCTCGGTCTGACAGCACTCGTATATCCTGTTGTCTCTCAGAAACGTTCACGTGATTTTGACATACCTATGTCTATGATTGCCGGCATACTGGTCTTTGCTATGGTTATGCTTACGTCTCCTTTTGGAGAAGCACAACGGGGACTATCACGCTTGGGAGGCATTCTTTTGCTTGTACTCTTCTGCTACTTCCTCTACAATACATTCCGTCATGCCAAAGACCATCCTGACGAAACAACTGCTGAAGAAGTCAAACCAATGAAAGTGTGGAAAGCTGTATTGCTCATTATTGTGGGATTAGTTGGCCTCGTAGTAGGTGGAGAAATGATAGTCAAGAGTGCTGTCAAAATAGCCACAGACCTCGGAGTGAGCGAAGCTATCATCGGACTTACTATTGTAGCACTGGGAACATCACTCCCCGAACTCGCAACCTCAGTTGTTGCTGCCTTCAAAAAGAACTGCGATATAGCACTTGGCAACGTCATCGGTAGCAATATCTTCAACGTTTTCTTAATCCTTGGCACCAGTGCTGTCATTCGTCCTCTGCCTGCCTATAATGGTATTGAAATAGATGCATGGGTGGCAGCAGTAGGCAGTATGCTCGTCTGGCTGTTTGTAAAGACCAACAAAGAGCGTGAAGTAAAACGTTGGGGAGGGGCTATCCTGCTGCTTGTATATGCAGGTTATCTGACTTACAGACTGCTCACTATGTAAGTCTCATATCTTCTTATACTTCCAATAAAAGTATATCAAAGCCTTTATATGCTTTCTGCCTAAACGGGAGAAAGGTCTCTTTGTTGTCTTGCGCTGGCAAAGATGCTGCATCGTATATTGCGGCAAGTACATCACCTTCCACCCTGCCTTTCTGATTCTCAAACAATAGTCAGCATCTTCCGGACCGTAGAATATCTTTTCGTCAAGCATACCTGCCTGCTCGAATGCTTCTCGCCTTATCATCTGACAGGCTCCTATCACATATACAGGCTCGAATGCCTCACCGTTCATCTCGGTAGCATAAAAGAAAGTATTCTTTTGCGGAAACAGGACATTCCTTAGTTTTATCAGTAACCCCGGATACGGCTTGCAACTCTCTTGAACCTCACCGTCCTCACCTACAAGTCTGCATGCGCATAATCCGACGTCCCGATGTTCCTCCATATACTCTTCCATCCCTTCTACTGCCGCATCGTTTATCACTACGTCATTGTCAAGTATAAACAGATACCTGCCTCTCGCTGCCTCAAGTGCTCTGTTTCTTGCGTATGCCACTCCCCTGTTCTCAGCGTTCTCTATAAGCCTTACCTCTGTATATTCTCTTTTCAAGAACTCCTTTGTGCCATCTGCTGAACAGTTATCCACCACTATCACTTCCACATCCTCTCTCTTCATCTGGTGTAGAATAGACTCAAGCAGTCTCCTGATTAGAGCCAACCCGTTCCAGGTAATGATGATATATGAAACCTTTATATCCATTTGCTACACATGACTTATCTGAAATACAGACTTATCTCATCCGAAAAGTTTTACCTTCAACGTTCTTAGCGCATGAGTGAAATCCTTCCACGAACGGAATCGCCTCATCTGTTTCCACACAAAACCGGGGGAAAGGAAATAACTTAGATTTGAACGGAATAACAGCTGCTCCATCTCGCGAGCCGTAAGGTGAGGATAATTTAATATGGAATTACGCTGTACGTCAGTCGGCACGTATTCATTGTTCTCTATCCAGCCATTCTCCAGCGCCATCTTGTAAAACTCTGTACCCGGAAATGGCGACACGATGTTTATCATCAGTTGGTCCACCTTGAGGCGCTTAGCCTTACGTATGGTCTCTTTGATAGTCTGCTTTGTCTCCAGCGGACTTGTACCTATCAGTATGTTCAGTTTCACCGGCACTTTGTATTTCTGTAGCAGTGCTATCGCCTCATATATCTGTTTTGATGTTATTCCTTTGTGCACATACTCCAGTATCTCATCGTTGAACGACTCCACACCAAGATCAACATATCCGCAACCACTCTCACCAAGCATCTTGGCTATATTCTCCGTTATTGCATCTACTCTGGCCTGACATCCCCACACTATACCCGTCTCACGCAGCACCTCGCAGATACCTTTCGTCCTTTCCTCATTCCAGATAAAATTATCATCCATAAACCCGATGGCACGAACACCATCCTTATGAAGAATGCGAATTTCTTCCGCCACCTTCTCTACAGAACGGAATGAGATCGGAGGTTTCCTGTTAAAGTGCTCTTTATATTCTATCTCACGGGCGAAAGTGAGCGAACTTGGCACACAGTATATACAACGAAACGGACAATTACGGGATGTCACCATGGTGACGTATGGTGTCAGTTTCAGTTTCGGATTTCTATATTCTATGTCACTCACCAAGTGCCTTGCAGGCATAGGCAGCTCGTCAAGACTCTTCATCAATGCACGCATCGGCGTGCGTTTATGTTCTCCACATTCAAGAAACGAGATTCCTGCCGTATTTTTCCAATCATTGCCCTTCTCCCATTTCTCAAGCAATTCCACGACCGTCGTCTCCGGTTCCCCATGAACTACTATCGTGCACTCATCAACATGACACTTCTCGCTGAAATATGTTGCTCCGGGTCCGAGCAGCACTATCCATGATTGTGGCAATACACCGTGTAATCTGCGCACCATCTCTATATCATTATCTACGCTTAGATTCACTGTCCACATCATATACACGTCAGACGGAGTCTCCTTTTCTCTTCTCAGCAGCGTCTCTATGCTCTCTTTATGGTTGATGCAATCACGATATATCACCTCATTACCGGACTTTTCCACGCATGCCGCCACCTGCAACTCATATATATTTGGAGTTGCATACACTACATTTGTGCATCCCGAACTGCGTTCTGCCGGATGTTCGCCGACTATAACGGGAGGTACCAGAAAACAAACCTTCATAATCTATGCTCTACTTACTGTATTTTATAACACCCCTTATTGCCCACTGACACAGGTAGTACAGACTCTTCACCACACTTAAGCCGGCTATCTTCCTATACACCTTATATTGAGGAATAATCACCTTTCTTTTGCTTCGTGACACAGAATTCCCCAAGATTCTATAGCTACCCAATATGTTTTGATTGCCATAAGCTACCTTACATTTTTGAAGTATCTCAAGCCAATAAATATAATCGTCTCTAAGACTGCGAAACTCTTCGTGAAGATACAACTTGCCATGAGGCACCGTATCATACAATGCTGTCAGACATGTTATAGAGCACGTCTTAAGGAGGTCATTATATGTTACTTTTTCTGGAGGGAAAAACGGTTGAAGTATTTCTTTGTTACCTTCGTCTATACGCTTGTGTGCTCCGAAAACCAACTGACATTGCTTTTCTTTTAATAGTTGCAACTGGCTCTCAAGAAACTCCGGTTCCCACAAGTCATCAGCATCAAGCAAGGCTATATATCTGCCTTCAGACCGGCGTATACCGTTGTTGCGAGCCGATGCACTGCCACCATTTGCTTGAGAGTACACTTTTATTCTGTTGTCTCTCTTGGCATAACCCTCAGCTATTATCAAACTATTATCTGTGCTGCCATCGTTGATAATCAGCATTTCCCATTCTTTGTACGTCTGCTTGAGCACACTGTCTATTGTCTGTCCCAAGAATCGTTCTCCATTATACAACGGAGTGATAATACTTACTAAATTATCAGTCATGAATAATCTTATATTTTATCACATTATACAGAACCACCACTCGGCTCCATATCTTTATCATTATGTTTCTTTTACTTCTTCTGAGAAGGCCTGTTGTTTTGGTCACCGTTCCTTCGTGACGCCTGTACAGCATGTAAGGTGTTTCTATAAAACGCACCTTTCCTGTCATCTCTGCAACCAGTCCTAACCATAAGTCGTGCCCTATCTCTTTAGTCTTAGGCATTGGGAATGCCTTTTCTATCAGGCTATGCCTAAATGCCATACACGAACCATAGTACGTATTGTTCAGACTGTTTTTTAATATCCCGCTTCCCGAGTGGTAAACAGAGAAGAAACTCGGGTTTATACAATTCAGGTTTGCATCAGTCTCTATACTATTTGTCACTACCAAGTCGCACGTCTCCAACTCTTTCACACAGCGCTCTACTTTACCGTCAAGCCAGACGTCATCTTGGTCAGAGAGAAATATTAGATCACCGCGGGCATGCTCTATTGCATTGCAAAAGTTCCATTTGCAACTGTGTGCATTACTCCGCAATATCCTAATACGCTCATCATGAAACTCCTCTACTATCTTCAGCGTACCATCCGTTGAACCATCATCACTCAATACTACTTCATCATCAGCACCTAACTGACAAAGTATTGACTGAAGTTGCTCTCGTATATACTTTTCGCCATTATATGTAGCAACACACACACTAACCATTCCTCAATGCCTGATATGTCTCCTTGATATACGGATGATTGCTTAGTCTCCATTTTACTAAACGCATCACCAAACGTTGCTTATATATACGTTTTGCCTCAGCTCCCAACTCATCTGAGAAACGCTCCTCTGCAGAAAGAAGTTGCATATATCTTTCCTTGCTCACACCTGCTCTGTAGTTTTCCACCGACAACTCATGTTTCAAACTTACTTCCAACAGACGTACCTTCAATTTTTTGTCATGAAACATGAGAAACATATGAAAATCCAGATAATCCATCGGATAGTCCTCCGCAAAGCCACCCAAAGCTCTCAGTGCCTCACACCTCATCATACAACCCGAATTGAACGCTGTCAATACATATTTATCTGAGTTTATCAACTTCTTTCGTCTCTTACGCCAGAACGGACCCTTGTCCCTTCTATATGAAAAAGGCGACAGTTGCTGACCCTTCTTGTTCACCAGCCGGGGCACATACACATCATCTTCTCTTCCACAATTCTGTAGCGCTTCCATATACTCTTTTGTCACCTCTGTGTCATCGTCCAATAGCACTATCATCTTCTTGCCACGCTTCTCTGCCTCACGTAATCCTGCATTATAGGCACCATGTAACATCACATTGTTATCTGTATTGTCATGCACATATACATTCTCCGCCATCTCCTCTGCACTCAAAAGTTCTGACAACGTACGGTAGGCAACACTTTCGTCACGGCGTATATTGTATATCACTATTACAAATAATATATCACTCATCTCTTTATTCGCTGCGATATGAAGTATCGTATTTTCCACCATAGGAAACTAATCACACTGCCAAACACCTGTGGAGACGCTGCTGCATAACTTTTTCTTGCCTTACTTATGTTGCTCTCTTCTCCCCTCAGTTTCAACGCCGTATATTTCTTTGCACCATACACGTTATCTGAATGCTGCCTGTAAAGCACAGTCTGCTCATGTAGCGCCACTATCACCCCGCCTGATAACAACGTAGATATTCCTACCCATGCATCGTGCATAGCCGCATTACTTGCAAATGGCAAAGAGACTTCACGGGCCGGTTTGTTCATCAACATAGTGCAACCTGTCAGACAATTAGATATTGCCAAATAATGTATATCGCCTTCTATCAATTCAGGTCTAAGATTCGAATACTTCCAAAACGACTCTGAAATCGTCTTTAACTCGCTATCAACTACCTGCAAATCAGTATGCACAACTATTGCCTTGCCGGCATTAACACTTTCTGCTTCATGCATTGCTGACACCGACACCGCTAATTTATTCTCTCTCCATATGTCATCCTGATCTGCGAAAGCACAATATTCATTCTCTGAATGCATTAGCAGTTGCTCAAAACTGTTCTTTGCTCCTGTATGATCGCCCCTTTCTACAAACACTACCTCTTGATGCCAACCTTGTGTCAGAGTTTGTATCTGTTCCAATGTATCATCAGTACTACCGTCATCTCTCACCAACAGACGCCAATCCGAATAAGTCTGAGACTGTAGCGACTGTAGGAAAGCACCGATATATTCCCCTCCATTGTATGTTGCAAGCAGTATATCAATCATAACCTGTTGTTCTCCTTCTTCATAAAATCTACTCGCCAATAAGTGTCCGCTATTTTCATCTGGCGATTTCGTATCTGACTCTCATTTGCCTCACCCAACTCAAATATTGTAGAACTGGCATACAAAGGCACAGAGATATGTTTTGCTCCGACGTAAAAATGTACTGTCAGAAATATCATGTATAGATACACAAACACGCCCGCTAACTGCTTTATCAACTCAGCATGCGATATTTCCCTATTGCCTCTCTTACTCTCTATCAAACGCAAAACATATACTACCACAAACGGTACAAAGAACGAACGTATTCTGTTCAACAAATAGAAATACTGGTATAGTGCCACCACTACGCACATTCCCACAATAACCACAACACCGTACTCCTCCATCTTAGTCAATTTGTTATGAGTATAGTGAGCAAGACACACTAATACTACCATATACAATGCAAATACAGTTTGTATCTGTCTGCCTAATTGTAAATGATGTGCCGCTGACGATGCAAACTCTTCTGGCAATGGTATATGTGCGAGGATAGGAGCAGTCAGACGAGCCACAGGTATCAGTAACACAAATGTCAGTAGCACCATCAATAACTGCCAATATGTATAACCTGACCAATTCACGTTCTTGACCAGAATAAAACCTATAGGAAACATCACTGCTATTAGACCTGATTTATGCATCATACATGCGAGCAACATACAGACAATGCTCGGCACATAACGTTTATGTTTCCATGCAACTATCATCAATATAAAGAATGCCACAGACAGACACTGGCGCAATGCTACCGTTATCAATGTTGCATCAAGTATTACTATACACATCAATGCAAAACTGCGTTTACTTTCCAACTCACTTAGCAACAACCATATTGCATAGAAATATATCACTGATATCAATGCCGTCATCCCCCAAAAAGACACTCCCCAGCCTTTCAACACCGAACAAAACATACAAAAGCCCCATTCATACGGCATATCCACATTGCCTGACAACAATATTCTCCAGTTTTCCAATGCGGCATAGAAAGGAACATAGTTCTTAATGTCCGGACCATAATACAATTTAGATGTGAATAGTATGAAAACAACAAAGAATACAACGTAGTATATATCACGCTGCAAACGAGGCACACGCTCGGTCAGCCAGTCACTCAGTCCGGCCGCAAGCAATATCACGCTCACTAATGTTATCAAATTCATATCAGCCTCCAAAGGTACTACTTTTCTTTCAAATAGTAAAATTCATTCGCAAATACTGAATATTTTTACTAACTTTGCGGCGAAATTTAATTACCCTCATAGACATTTTAACTATGTTGAGAACTCATCATAAACTACTGCGTGCACTACTTTTTCTACTGTTCACCATTCTAATCCTGATAAAGATAGCTCTCTTCCAGAAGTTCTGCATCGGTTTTGTTCTGCTTGACCCACGCAATTGTGGATGGATAACTTATTTTGGCTTTTGGCTGCCTAAAATAGCAGTCTCGCTTCTTGTTGCCACTCCACTGCTTTTCATACGTAATCCGTGGTACAGCATTGTATGGATGCTTATAATTGACTTCTGGATTGTAGCCAACCTGATATATTTTCGTGCCAACTCACTTCTGCTCACACTTGACGCCATTCTAATGTCAGGTAACCTGAAAGGATTCACGTCATCTATTCTTCTATACCTTGATTGGCGAGTGTGGATATATTTTCTACTCACATTTATCTACTGCATCGTTTGTTTTTTCTGCCGGCAAAGAGTGTTGCTCTGGAAGTCAGGTATAGTTGTAATAATTCTTGCCATAGCAAGTTCTCTCGCAGGAGGTGCATGTCGCTATCAATCTTTTACAGAGAGTGAACAACGTTCGTTTCGCTTTTCTCCCTGGCTAAACCCTTTTGTTACTCCTCCTGAGATTAAAGCGGAAGACTGGCTGACAGAAAGAGACCAAATGAACTATGTCATGAGTCATAGCATAGTGGCATATAGTGTTAACATGACTGTAGAAGGAATAAGGCTCTATGGACAACGTAAATCGCCTAAACCACAATGCGAGCAACAACAGTTGTTTCTTGACTCATTGCCTGACCTCGATAGCTCAACGCTGCCAACACCCAAGAAGAATCTTATAATACTCTTTGTTGAGAGCATGGAGAGCTGGGTTTTTGATGCTACAGATTCAGATGGTGCACCGGTGACTCCGAAGATAAACAAATTTCTTGATGAGCACCCGCACCTGTATGTTTCGCGCATCACCTCACAGGTGAAACAAGGTATGTCAGGAGACGGACAAATGACATTGAACACAGGATTACTCCCAATATCTTCAGGCGCTGCATGCCTGCTGTATACGCACAACACCTACCCTAACTTTGCACACTTGTTCCGAAACAGTGCAATTGTCAATCCGGTGCGCAAAACATGGAATCAGACAGACGCAGCACACAACTACGGATATCTGCAACTGATAGAACCTGAGGATGAACTTGAAGAGTTCAACCAACTGACACACCGGCATTTCTGGATCGACAACACCATATTCTCCGTCTCAAAAGATATGTCTGAACAGATGCGCACAGATTTTCCTTTCTGCCAGTTCATCATCACTATCTCCACTCACTCGCCCTTCAATCTCTATGAGAGTAGTTACGCTATGCACTTCAAGGACGATACTCCGCAAAAGGTTAGAGAATACCTCAACTGCATGCATTATGCCGACCATCATGCAGGCGACTACCTGCAGTGGCTAAGTGATGAGGGTTTTCTTGAGAATACGGTTGTAGTCATAACCGGTGATCACACTGTTTTCCGCAATATCGATTTCAAAGAATTACAGACATGGGCACAAGACAAGCCTCTTAGCATCGCCTCTGAACCCAACTATTGTCCGTTAGTGCTGTTCTCACCGGACATAACCGAGGACGTTACTGTCAATGACATCTGCTTCCAGATGGATATCTACCCCAGCATTCTCTCAGCAGTTGGTATTGAGGACTACCCATGGCACGGATTCGGCACTGACCTCATAAAGAAAGCAAGTGCTTTAAGTGATGAAACAGACATACAGGTTGACTCCATCAGACCTTTCACCGTTGAAGAAGCATATACTCTGTCTGATCTTATCATAAGGAACAATGCATTCAATAAATAAATCAGCATTGACGTTTGCATATCTAAATATAAATTATTACCTTTGCGGTGTAAAATCTTCATTTGGCTGAAGATTAAGTAATTTATAAATCAATTGTCAGTTATGAATACTCTGTTAGTTGTTATCCTCATTCTTGTCGGAGTGGCATTGCTTGTCACTGAGTTGTTTCTCATACCTGGTTTTGGTTTGCCGGGTATAGTTGGCTTCATCTCAATAGCAGGAGGTGTGTTCTGTGCATATTTCTATTTGGGCAATACTGCCGGTCACATCACCCTTGCTGCTTCCGTAGTGCTTTGTGCCATAGCCATCTATATCTTTGTCCGCAGTAAGATGCTCGACAAGATGGCCTTGCAGGAGAATATCGATTCGAAAGTGGATTTGATAGAGGGTACTGACATTCACATCGGCGACAAAGGAGTTACAATTAGTCGATTGGCACCAATGGGGAAAGTGCGTATTGGCGACTCTGATATAGAAGCGAAGAGCTATGAGGCCTTTATCGATCAGCAGACAGAAGTTGAGGTAGTAGCAGTAGAAGGTAATAAAATAATAGTTAAGCCTTTGAGCTAATCTGTTATTCAAGATAAGCAAACAAAAAATTATATTAACATCTTAAACACTGACAGCCATGGGAGTATTTGAAATTGTGATGCTTGTTCTTCTGGGCATCCTTCTTATTCTTTTTCTTTATTATGTGCCATTCCTTCTTTGGATTTCGGCAATAGTTTCGGGCGTGCATATCTCGCTCATTCAACTGTTCCTTATGCGTATTCGTAAGGTACCGCCACGCCGTATTGTGGACTGCATGATTGAAGCTCACAAAGCCGGCTTGCAGGATGTACGCCGTGATGGACTCGAAGCACACTATCTTGCAGGAGGACATATAGAGCGCGTGGTACATGCATTGGTGAGTGCAAACAAAGCCAACATAGACCTCAGTTTCCAGATGGCTACCGCTATTGACCTTGCAGGACGCGATGTATTTGAAGCCGTGCAGATGTCGGTTAACCCGAAGGTTATTGACACTCCTCCTGTTACAGCAGTTGCCAAAGATGGTATTCAGCTCATTGCCAAGGCTCGCGTAACAGTGCGTGCTAACATTAAGCAACTGGTTGGTGGTGCAGGTGAAGACACTGTCCTTGCCCGTGTAGGCGAAGGCATAGTTAGCAGTATCGGTTCCTCTGACACACATAAGTCAGTACTTGAAAACCCCGATTCCATCAGTAAACTTGTACTTAAGAAAGGCCTTGACGCAGGCACTGCCTTTGAGATACTGTCTATCGATATTGCTGACATTGACGTAGGCAAGAATATAGGTGCTCAGTTGCAGATGGATCAGGCCGAGGCCGACAAGAACATTGCTCAGGCAAAGGCGGAAGAACGTCGTGCAATGGCAGTTGCTTTAGAGCAGGAAATGAAGGCAAAGGCGCAAGAAGCACGCGCTCATGTGGTTGAAGCAGAGGCAGAGGTGCCTAAGGCTATGGCTGAGGCATTCCGCAGCGGCAACCTTGGTATAATGGACTACTACCGTATGCAGAACATAATTTCTGATACCGACATGCGTAATGCAATTGCCCAGCCTGGCAAAAAGAGCAAAAAGTAGTATTTATAAGAGTATTGGCAAGCGGTGAGAGTAGCTCTACTGCAATATCCGATTGAATGGGCAGATATAGAAACTAATCTGCGTCTGACAGAGCGTCGCCTTGCTCCTCTCAGGGGCAAGGCTGATGTTGCTCTGCTGCCCGAGATGTTCACCACAGGATTCTGTACTGACCGCCCAGAACTGGCAGAGGATATGCACGGCATGACGATGCAGTATCTTCAACGTTGGGCCCAAGATTACGACATGGCAATTGCAGGGTCTTTTATGGCGGCGGAAAAACAGAATTTGTATAATCGCGGATTCTTTGTCAAACCGGATGGTTCTGCCGTTTTCACCGATAAAAAACACCTATATGCACACGGTGGAGAAGCAAACTTCTTCACATCAGGCAATGAAAGAAAAATAGTGGAGTTCAGAGGGTGCAAGTTTTGTCTGCTTGTATGCTATGACCTTAGGTTTCCTGTATGGAGCCGCAACCGGTCGGGTTATGACTATGACATACTCATGTACACGGCTAACTGGCCCGACATACGTATCCGGTACTGGGATGCCTTGTTGCCTGCACGCGCTTCTGAGAACCAATGCTACATTGCGGCAGTGAACAGAGTGGGCGATGATGCCCTCGGACTGCATTATAATGGCCACTCTATAGCCTATGATACTCACCTGATGCCACTTGCCCGCTTCGCAGACGATGAAGCAGGCACAAAGATAGCTGAGTTTGATATAGAAGCGTTGCAGCATTTTCGCGAACGCTCGCCATTATGGCGCGACTCTGATAAGTTCGAACTGATATAACTTCTCACATTATATGAAAAAACTTCTCTCTCTCTTCTTAACTCTCTTTTTAGGGATTGCTGCAATATTGGCTGAAAGTCAATATACAGTGACAGCAAACAGTTTGAATGTACGCAAGTATGCAGACAAAAACTCTGAAGTGATGTTCAAAGTGTCGAAGGGAGATGTTGTCACAGTCAAAGAGATAAAGGGCTCATGGGCTTTTATAGATGTGCCTAAAGGCGGTGGCTGGGTTGCAAAGAAATATCTGGAGAAGGGAGCAAACTCTCTGTCTAGCGGGAACCGGATGTCAGCAAAAAAGCATCGCACAACAGACAAGGTGCTGGATGAGCCTGTTAACAAGGTCATGACCTGGGTAATAAGGATTGCAGCATGCTGGTCAGCACTATGGTTTATCATACTTTTTGCCTTTGCAATAAAGAGAAAGAAACTGCTTGTACACATTTTTATGTTTGGAGCGCTGATACTGCTACTGGGAATATGCAGTGCAGATGGTGTTCATCTACTGCGGTTCCTGACGCCCGGAGCCATTATTGCAGTGCTGCTTTGGCCGCTGTTATATGCCCGTATTTCAAATGGCACGATTTCACTGATAGGACTTATACTGATGGCAGCTGGAGCAGTAGCATTGTTTTTCATGTTCCGTGTGGAGTTTGAAGGGACATTTTGGGTATGGCTGTGGACAATAGTGCTGGCTTTTGTCAATGTAGGCATTATAGGTGCAACTATTACAAGTCAGGATACAGACCGTTGCCCATCGTGCAACTATTACGCTGACCACCCTGTGATTGACACTGAGTATCTCGACTCAAGCATGAGCAGTGAGACAAGTACACGGGATGAGTACTCGCATAGTGAGACCCACGGAAATACGCGCACCAACTACTATACGCGTTACCATGACGTCACTTATTATCGTCATGACAGATATCGTGACACCCACCGCTGTATGAGTTGCGGGAGCCGCTTCACCCGTCAGCGCACAACAAAGAATCGTGTAGGCTCTGAGACTTATTAATCGAAGATTCTCTACCTTGGAATATTGTACAAGGCGTACATTAAATCCATAAGACTCCTTAAATGCTATCCTGCTAATAGCATCAGAGACAGGCCGCTTAGTGCAGTATTTCAATAGCAGACTGTTTGGTAGTTAAAACAGGGATATTGCTACTATGAGCCAAGTTGATTATCTCCTCTTCCCTATATTGGGGCACTGATGAGAGAATGACAATACTATCTGGCACAGTTGCAGAAATCGCATTTTCCGCACAATTATTGCCTCTGCCGGCAAACAGAAGCACATCTGCTGGCATCTGTCTTTCAAAAACCAACTTATGGCCCTTCTGGGCAGATAGCAGAAGCACACTCTTTGAGGAGACTGCAAACGAAGCGGCCTCTATGCCGGAAAGGTCGACCTCATTGACAACCCTTATCATCTGCTTTTTTCTGAATGGTTCCGTAACTTGGAGTGCAGCCTCAATACTATCAGAATATATTGTACATGCCCGCCCTTGCTGATGAAGTACAAGTGAATAAGGATAGGTGTTATATACGAATGCTTGCTCCGTCTTGTCTATCTTCTTCAGATTTATACTATGCAAAACCGCTATCAGCAAAAGTGATGCTGCGAAACCTGCCGACCACTGCCATTTTTCCCGATGGATACAGAGGGCGAGAAGTAAAATTGAACCTATTGATACCGCAAGCATTGCAGGCGTCAGACTAATGTTGGAAGTAGAGAAAGGCAGACCATCAATGAAACTGACGACGCAATTCATTATGTAGGCAACACCCTTAAGTATATAGGCAAGCCACACAGCAAGTGGAGTGACGGCAAATATTGCGAACATAGCTGACAAAACCACTATTACATAGGCAAGGGGAATAACGAAGAAGTTGGTAAGAGCAAAATAATTACTGATCTGGGAGAAGTAGAAGATGGTGGCTGGCAGAGTACCCAACTGAGCTGCAACAGATACTGCAAGCAAATTCCACAGGTATCTCAGTATTTTTGTTTTGAACGAAAGTATTCTAACTATCTTCCTTGAGAAAAGCAATATACCAAGCACCGCTGAATAACTGAGACAGAAACTAACATTATATAGTGCCTGTGGTTCAATTAGCAGATTTATAAAGGCGGCTGCAGCAAGTGTATTAAACGATATACCATCTCTGCCTAAAGCATTGCCCAAAGAAAATATGGTAATCATGAGGGCCGCCCTCATCACGCTTGGCGATAGTCCTGTAAGGAAGGCATAAAGCCAAATGAAGATTGTCGCAAGAATATATACGAGCCATCGGCGCAACTTTTGCCGATAAAGCACAGGATAAAAACCAAAACAAGTCAGCAGATATAATATTGTGCTATACACTATACCTGTATGCAGACCGCTCACTGCAAGCACATGCGCAGCCCCGGCAGCAGAAAACCTCTGGCGTGTGTCATAACGCAATTCATCTCGCTCTCCCACTGCCATAGCCGCAACTATGCCCAACTCATCCTCAGAGAAGCCATGCTCACGGAGTTGATTGACAAACCACTGACGACAACGGTCCGCTATAGCTTGAGTAGTGTTGATATCTTCGTGAGAGACAAGCAACCACTCGTTTCCATCGAGAAAAATAACACCGGAGAAACCTTTCGAAGCAAGAAAGCGGTCGTAATCAAACTCGCATGGATTGCCGCGATTCGAATGAGTGAGAGAGGCAGAAGCAAGAAGAATATCGCCTTGCCGGAGAGTCATACTGAGCGAGTCCTTACGAATATAGATTACTGCCTTCTCATCCGCATTTTTTAGTGTGGATGAGTCTTTTCGCCAGAGTATTTGCGCCTCTGCTTTTACAGTTTTCTCACGCTGCTGGGGGACGGAAAGAAGATGCAGACAATATATGGCAGGAGAAATGTCGGCAGGAGGTAAAGACCGAGGACAGAAATAGTTATAAAGAATTATTGCCGCTACGAGAGGTAGCAGCAATAAGAGAAACGGTATTTTTCGGAATACCTTCATATAGATATTTCTTACAACTCTCCTTTCAAGCGGAGAATCTCCTTCTCGGGATTACCGGCGTGGAAAACAGCACTACCAGCCACGAGGACATCCGCACCGGCCTGCCAGAGTTGCTCGGCATTGCCCGTGTTGACTCCACCATCAATTTCTATGAGAGTAGAGAGCCCGTTTTCATCGATAAAATTACGCACCGTACGTAGCCGCTCATAGGTCTCCGGAATGAAGCGTTGTCCGCCATAACCGGCAAAAACCGACATAAGGAGCACCATATCTACTTCTGCAACATATGGTAGCAGGCGGTCCAGAGATATATCCGGATTGACGGTGAGGCAGGTGCGGCATCCTTTCTTACGGATAAGGTCGAGAATAGGACGGGGGTCATCAACAGCCTCTGAGTGAAAACCTATACTCCATGCACCGGCATCAGCAAAACGCTCGACATAACGCTCAGGGTGAGTTATCATCAGATGCACATCAAGGGGTTTGGTGCACTCCTTCTTCAAAACCTCCATGATGGGAAATCCGAAAGAGATGTTAGGCACAAACACACCGTCCATGACATCTACATGAAGCCATTCAGCCTGGCTGCGGTTAATCATCTGAATGTCGTCTGACAGATGACCGAAGTCTGCCGAAAGCATGGATGGAGAAATGATGCGAGACATAAAATAGAGATATTTTTATAAAACTATCGTCAGTTGATTCCACGCAGAGTCTTTATATATTCGTATGCTTCGTTGATGGCACGGAATTTCTCTGTAGCACGCTGCTTGACATCATCGCCCGCAGAAGCCACTTTGTCAGGATGATACTTCATAGCCATACGCCGGTATGCCTTTTTGACCTCTTCATTGGTGGCTGCTGGGTCTATTTCCAATGCCTGATATGCCCAGTTGGGGTCACGCTTCTTTCCATATAAGGCAAGCAAAGAACGATAGTCGGCATTGCTCAGACCCAGAGCATTCGAAATCTGTTCTATTACATACTCTTCCTGCGAGGAATACTCGCCATCGGCATGAGCAAGGTCAAGCAGAAAATGCAATATCTCAAGTCGGGTTGAATAGTTTACATTAACGCGAATCTGCTGCGCTACCCTAATGTGGTCAATGTTCTGTTGCAGTAGTCCTTGCAGCATCTTGAGCACCTCTTTGGCTTCCTGCTCTGAGTAGTTTTTCAAGAGAAACTGCTTTACTACATTCAATTCAGGCTTCTTTACATGACCATCCGCTTTCATCACGCAGGCGGTAAGAACAAGAATACTGATGCGGATATCGCCTTGAGAGGGGCGCTGACGCTGACCTTGTCTGCCTTCGGCAGTATAGTCAGTACCCGACTGTGTATCATCGCCAAAAAAACCGCCGGTGGGCAGAGATTTTATTCCGCCTTCAAACAGACCTCCGAGCACCAACCCGATGACAGCGCCTATAGGACCTCCTAACACGAATCCGAGGCCACCTAATATCCATTTGCCGAGAGACACAACGAGAGAATAAATACTTTAGTTTGACAATCGCAGTTATTGTTGAGACACTTAGATATTGTCCTTCTCTATATCTAGGAAATATTTGTAAGTGCCTACACGCAGTTCATCACAGGCAGCCTCATCGCAAACAATGATAGCACGCTGATGCATCTGCAGAGCCGAGATGGTCCACATGTGAGAAATCGAACCCTCTACGGCATGCTGCAATGCACGGGCCTTATTGTGACCATTGATCATGACGAGCACCTCTTTGGCATCCATCACGGTGCCGACGCCAACGGTGAGTGCGGTTTTGGGAACGAGATTGACATCTCCGCCGAAGAAACGCGAATTGGCAATGATAGTGTCATAGTTGAGTTCCTTTTTGCGGGTACGTGATGTGAGAGATGAGCCGGGTTCATTGAAAGCCACGTGTCCATCCTGCCCTACTCCGGTAAGGAAGAGGTCGATACCTCCATAATAGCGTATTTTCTCCTCATACCGCGCACATTCTGCCTGAAGGTCGTGAGCATTGCCATTGAGGATATTGATATTTTCTTTGCGGATATCAATGTGAGAGAACAGGTTGTCCCACATGAAGGTATGGTAACTCTCGGGGTGATCTTCCGGCAGTCCCACATATTCGTCCATGTTGAAGGTCACTACATTGCGGAAACTTACTTCCCCGGCCTCATAAAGGCGGATTAGTTCTTTATAAGTGCCTATCGGAGTGCTTCCCGTAGGCAAACCGAGTACGAAAGGTTTGCTTTCCTTGGGTTGGGCTTCGTTGATACGACGTGCTACGTAAGCGGCTGTCCATTTGCTGACTGCCTCATAATTTGGTTCGATAATAAGTCTCATGGTGCTATATGATTAAATTGGTTTATAATTTATAATTAACAGATTTACTCTTTGAGTTTGCAAAGGTAGCAAATAATTTGTATCTTTGCAAATCAAAACTTCGTATATATTATGTATTGGCAGGAATTGATAACTACATTGAGGTATGGCCAGGAAGACTGGCACAGACCTCATCCCGACGTACGCAACGAGTTTCAGCGTGATTTTGACAGACTCATCTTCTCCGCACCGTTTCGCAGGCTGCAGAACAAAACCCAAGTGTTTCCTTTGCCGGGTTCGGTGTTTGTGCACAACAGACTCACGCACTCTCTGGAGGTGAGCTGCGTAGGCAGGTCGCTTGGCAACAATGTGGCACGAGAGCTGAAAAAAAAGTATGCTGCCAATGAGGAACTGAATCAGATGTTTGACTCGATGGGCGAGATAGTGAGTGCTGCCTGCCTTGCGCATGATATGGGTAATCCGCCATTCGGACACTCCGGCGAAAGGGCAATACAGACATATTTCTCCGAAGGCAAAGGCCTGGAATACAAAGACTGCCTGACTGAACACGAGTGGGCAGACTGCATAAAGTTTGAAGGTAATGCCAATGCTTTCAGAATACTGACACACAAATTCAACGGCAGACGGGAGGGCGGATTCGTACTTACCTACCCCACTATTGCCTCTGTTGTGAAGTATCCGTATAGTGCCATAAATTCTCCGAAAAAGAAATTCGGGTATTTCACAGACGATGCATCAGCCTGGGAGAGAATCTCCTCACGGCTCGGGGTACCTCAGCAGACACGCTTCCCGCTGGTGTATCTCGTGGAGGCGGCTGATGATATTTGCTATGAGATAATGGACATAGAAGATGCCCACAAACTAAAAATACTGACTACGGATGAGACTAAAAGTCTGCTGCTCAGTTTTTTTGACGAACAGCATCAGGCGCACAAACTGGAGACGATGCAAAGAGTTGACGATACAAACGAGCAGATTGCGTATTTGCGCTCTTCTGTCATAGGCGAACTGGTAGATGCATGCGCTGAGACGTTTGTCAGAAACGAGGAAGCAATACTGAATGGCACGCTGACCGGTTCGCTTATAGGCACTATGAGCAATAACAGACTGAAAGATGCATACAAACATTGCACTGAAATCTCGGTGAAGAAGATATACAGCAGCAGCGAGGTCCTTGACGTGGAACTTGCGGGTTACAAGATAATCTATATGCTGATGGAAGAGCTGATGCAGGCTGTGTTCACACCGGAAAAAGAGTACTCTAAAAGACTCCTGCAGCGCATACCGCAACAGTATGACGTATATGCTAAGACCGAATATGGCAAGATACTGGCTGTGCTGGACTATATTTCAGGCATGACGGATGTGTATGCACTTGATTTGTACCAGAAAATAACCGGAATGGCACTCCCGAAAGTATGACTTGACTACAGAAAATAATACATCTGCATAGTATTTTTATTAAGATATTGCGCATATGTAAAAAATGTTGTACTTTTACAGTCTGCAAAGTAAATTTAGTTTTTCCACATTTAAATAGTCACAGCCGACAAGGGAGAGGTTCAAGACTCGACTTTCTTCGCTGTTAAAGCCGAGTGCAAACATATACTTGGCTTTCTATCTGTAATAGCGAAAGCCGAGTAGCAGGACTGATAAAGGAAAGGGAGTCCCGATTATGAGACTCCCTTTCTTTTGTCGAGAAGAGGCGACTCGAACGCCCGACCCCCACGTCCCGAACGTGGTGCGCTACCAACTGCGCTACTTCTCGAGTGTGGTGATTGGCATCACCACAAGGTTTATTATTATAAAGGATTATTTGTTAACTACAAAGTCCACTTCGGCATTCTCGCCTTTCTTGAGTTCGAGTTTTTTCTCAACCCACTTGTTGGATCCGTGGTCAAATACCTCAAAATAATAAGTCAGTTTTTTTACTCCCAAATCAATCTTAAGAGTTACAATACCCTGAGCATTGGTAGTAGCATACTCCCAACCTTCAGGAATACCGGTAACGAGAGACTCAGGTGAAGGCAGAGCGGCATCAAGAATAAGAGAAGCCATATCGGTGTATAGAACTTCACGGTTATTCATTGGATTACCTTCAGTGTCAACAACTGAAACTGTTACTTCCGATGTTTTTACTTCGCAACTTGTAAAAACCACTGCAAGCATTGCAGTAAGAATGAATAATGTTTTCTTCATAACTGTAGATTTTTATTGTTTATGAGTAGTTTTCTTGTTTGAGCGTGCAAAATTACAATATTCTTTTGACTTGACAAAATCTATTTGCGTTTTCTCGCTGTATGGGCAGCTTTTTTTGCAGGAGCAGCATCCGCAGATGCTATAATCTGGCGGCATTGCTCTTCTGTCAGAGTTGCAGCATCGGTGCCGCGCGGAATCTTGTAGTTGTTGTCCCCCTGCTTGATATATGGTCCGTAGCGTCCGTTTATCACCTGTATGTCGCCCCACTCGTGTATGGGCAGTGCTGCCTGACGCTTCCTGAGGATGATTTGTTCTGCCTGCTCCAGACTCACGTTTAGAGGGTCTGCATCTTTGGGTATCGAGAAGTACTCTTTGCCTTTCTTGATGTAAGGACCGTACATACCGTCGTTAACTATCAGCGTCTCACCCTCAAACTCGCCTATCGTATATGGATACGGAGTGTCAAAAAGACTGAGTGCGTCCTGCAGACTGATTGTGTAAATCGACTGGTCCTTCTGCAGCGAAGCAAACAGAGGCTTGTCTTCGTCGTCGGCTGTGCCTATCTGTATGCATGGGCCTTTCTTGCCTATCTTGGCTATCACTTGCCTCCCTGTCTTGGGGTCTGTGCCGAGCACCCGGCCCGACAACTTGCCGCTCTCTACATTCACTATGTCGGGGTGGAAATGTTTGTAGAAGTCATCCACCATACGCACCCACTCCAGTTTGCCTTCTGCTATCTCGTCGAAGTCTGCCTCCGACTTTGCAGTGAAGTCGTATGATAGTATACTCGGGAACTGCTGTACAAGGAAGTCGTTGGTTGCAAATCCGAGGTCGGTAGGCATCAGTTTCTGCGAGTCTGCACCTACGGTCTCCGTCTTTTGCTTTTCTGCTATCTTGTTGTTCTTTAGGGTGATAACCGTATATTCGCGTTTCTGGCCTGCCTTGCTCGCTTTCACCACGTAGCCGCGCTGCTGTATGGTCTCAATGATGGTGGCATAGGTTGACGGACGACCTATCTCCAGTTCCTCCATCTTCTTTACAAGCGAACCTTCGGTGTAGCGGAACGGCGCCTTGGTGAACGACTGCTGTGCCACCACCTCTTTTGCAGCGAGACATGTTTTCTGCTTCATCTGCGGCAGAAGCGACTGAGCCTCATCTGTTTCGTCGTCTGTCCCCTGTATGTATAGTTTCATGAAGCCGTCGAAAGTGATGACTTCACCTGTAGCCACAAACATATAAGGAGTGCCTTCTGCACTTACTTCTATGCGTGTCTGCTCTATCTCGGCATCCGCCATCTGAGAAGCCACTGTGCGTTTCCATATCAGGTCGTACAGGCGGCGCTCGTCATCAGTGCTGCCTGCTGTCCGACGGTCTATATACGACGGACGGATGGCCTCATGCGCCTCCTGCGCACCTTTCGTAGAGGTGTGAAACTGGCGGGCCTTATGATACTGCTCACCCCACTCCGAGACAATCTCCTGCTTGGCAGTTCCTATTGCCAGACTGGAGAGGTTGACAGAGTCGGTACGCATGTAAGTGATAAATCCGTTTTCGTATAGCGACTGCGCAAGACGCATAGTCTTCGACACCGGGAAACGCAGTTTGCGTGCCGCTTCTTGCTGAAGCGAAGAGGTGGTAAAAGGTGGCGCAGGCTGACGCTTCACGGGTTTATGCTGGATTGAGGTGATACTGAACTGCAAGTCGCGGCACTGATTCAGAAACGCCTCGGCTTCCTCCCTTGCGGAGAAACGGTGGTTGAGCTCGGTACGCAGACTTACCTCTTCGCCATTCACGTCTTTTCCCGTGAACTCTGCCGTCAGACGGTAAGAAGCAACCGGCTGAAAGGCTTGTATCTCACGTTCACGCTCTACTATCAGACGGACGGCAACCGACTGCACGCGTCCCGCAGAGAGACCCGGAATAATCTTCTTCCAGAGCACCGGTGACAACTCAAAACCCACTATACGGTCGAGCACGCGCCGTGCCTGCTGTGCATTGACAAGGTTGTAGTCTATGCTGCGGGGGTGCTGCAGTGCATCCAGTATGGCGTTTTTTGTTATCTCAAGTGCTGCTATACGGTGCGTCTTGTCGTCTTTCAGTCCCAGCACTTCCTTCAGGTGCCAGGCTATGGCCTCTCCTTCGCGGTCGGCATCGGATGCCAGCCACACCGTATCAGCCTTCGAGGCTTCGTCTTTTAGTTGCTCTATCAGACGCTTCTTCTTCGGGTCTATGGCATAGTGAGGAGCATAGTTATGCTCAAAGTCAATACCCATGCTGTTTTTGCCTACACCTTCTATATCGCGTATGTGCCCTTGCGAGGCGAGCACACGATAGTCCTTGCCCAGAAAACGCTCTATCGTCTTTGCCTTATGCGGAGACTCTACTATAACGAGGTTCTTGCTCATGTATTAACTGTTTAAGGCCTCTGAGAGGCTGTCTGAGGTTTTAGGTTTAAAGTATGTTTCTTAGTATGCTATCGCAAATATCACCCTTTGTTTCGAGGGTTTGCCTGTCACCATGCAACGACCTTCCTCAAATATAGTGTTGTTGCCTTTGAACAGTATGTTGTCAGGCGATGGGATACAACGTATCGTGGCTTTCGTTTCCTCTTTTATCTTCTCCTCTGTCTCAGGAGTGCCGTCCCAGTGGCAAAGCAGGAAGCCGCCCTTCTTTATCTCTTCCTTGAACTCCTCGTACGAGTTTACCTCGCGAGTGTTCTCCAGACGGAACTGAAGCGCCTTCTGGTAGATGTTCTGCTGTATCTCTTCCAGCAGTTGTGCTATATGATCCTCCACGCCCTCAAAGGCTATCGTCTCTTTGGTCAGAGTGTCGCGGCGTGCCACTTCGATTGTGCCGTTCTCAAGGTCGCGTCCGCCCATGGCAATACGCACAGGCACACCCTTCAGCTCGTAGTCGGCAAACTTGAAGCCCGGAGTCTGCTTCTCGCTTGTGTCCAGTTTTACGCGGATACCTCTCTGTTTCAGGTTGTCTGCCAGCGGATTGAGTACTTCGAGCAGACGGCTCAGGTCTTCTTCTTTCTTGAAGATAGGCACTATAACCACCTGGATAGGTGCAAGGTGCGGGGGCAGCACAAGTCCGTTGTCGTCGCTGTGAGTCATGATCAGTGCACCCATCAGTCGGGTCGATACTCCCCAAGACGTAGCCCATACGTACTCGTACTTGTTCTCTTTGCTCAGGAACTGCACGTCAAACGACTTGGCAAAGTTCTGTCCGAGGAAGTGGCTCGTACCGGCTTGCAGAGCCTTTCCGTCCTGCATCATCGCCTCTATGCAATATGTGTCCAGTGCTCCGGCAAAACGCTCGTTGGGCGACTTCACACCTTTCACTACAGGTATTGCCATCACTTTCTCGGCGAACTCGGCATATACGCCCAGCATCTTCTCTGCCTCCGCAATAGCCTCCTCTTTGGTGGCATGGGCGGTGTGGCCCTCTTGCCAGAGAAACTCTGCCGTACGCAGAAACAGACGTGTACGCATCTCCCAGCGCATCACGTTTGCCCACTGGTTGCAGAGTATCGGAAGGTCGCGATAACTGGATATCCAGTTCTTGTATGTGCTCCAGATTATGGTCTCCGACGTAGGACGAATGATAAGTTCTTCCTCCAGTTTGGCGTCCGGGTCCACTATCACCCCCTTACCGTTAGGGTCGTTCTTGAGGCGGTGATGGGTAACCACAGCGCACTCCTTGGCAAAGCCTTCAACGTGCTCAGCCTCTCGGGAAAGAAACGACTTGGGTATCAGCAGCGGAAAATATGCATTTACGTGACCTGTCTCTTTGAAACGGCGGTCGAGTTCTGCCTGTATCTTTTCCCATATTGCGTATCCGTAAGGTTTTATTACCATGCAACCACGCACTGCTGATTGCTCTGCAAGGTCTGCTTTTACTACCAGTTCGTTGTACCACTTTGAGTAGTCTTCTGCTCGTGAAGTGAGTTTGTCAAATTTTGCCATTATGATGAGATTGATTAATTTTCTGTGTTGCTTGTTTTCTCAATTCGGGCTGCAAAGGTAATACAAAATTATTGAAACCGCAACCAAGAATATGTTTTCTCTATAATAAGGTGTAGGCAAATGGTGTGTGAGGGGGTGGCAAAAAGGTTAGAGAACTGTATTACACCGAGAGCATAGAGATTGCTTGAAGATAGCATGACGAGAGTCACCTGTGCCTTCAGCATTAATATAGCCACTACTGTTGTTTTTTCTGCATTGAGAATGAAATGGTAATAGGAATCTCACCTCAGAGGATATGTCTCACGCAGGGTCTCAAACATCTCCGGGTGCTCGCGCAGCTGCTTGTCCACTTGCATAATCCAGCCCTCTTGAGATTTCGGTGACAACGGCAACGACTTCTCGGGAATCTGCAAGACAGGCAGTGAGAAATAGTTGCATAAAGCACTAAGGCATAGGTTGGTGGCATTTATCTTGCCCTGCAGAGTGTAGCCGGCAATGTGATATGTGGCAATGGTGGCTCTGTCGAGCATCTCTTTGTTGATATTGGGCTCTCCCTGCCAGGTATCTATGATAAAGTTTAATGTTGAATGTTTAATGTTTAAAGAATATAGTGCTGCTTCTTCGTCAAGTATTCCGCCACGGGCGGCATTGATGATGACGGCATCGGGCTTGCACTTCCCGAGAAAAGTCTTGTCGCACAAGTGCCAGGTGGGATAGTCGCCGCTGCGGGTGAGAGGTGTGTGGAAAGTGACGATGTCCGACTCACGGGCTATAGTATCAAGTGGAACAAAAGATGATGAACTTAAACCGCTTAGGTTGCTTAGGTCACTTCGGTTTCCTAAGTTTCTCAGGTCTCTTAATACCATTTCCTTTGGCGGATCGTTTAGCAGTACGCGATAGCCCCTTCGCTCTGCCATCTCAGCCACCAGCGAACCCACATGTCCCACGCCTACAATGCCTATAGTCCGCGGTTCCCGTCTTTCCTCTTTCTGCGAAGCGGTCTTTCCCCTTCCTTTTTCTACTACCCGTAGCACCTCTTCTATGTAGTCACACACTCCTTGCGCGTTGCAGCCGGGCGAGTTGGTCCAGAAGATGCCGTGCTCCTCGCAATACTGAGTGTCTATATGGTCGTAGCCGATAGTGGCAGTGGCAACAAAACGCACACGGCTACCGTCTAGCAGTGCCGCATTGCAGCGGGTGCGTGTGCGGACAAGCAATGCGTCTGCCTCTCTCACCGCCTCGGCAGTTATCTCTTCGGGCTCCATATACAGCACCTCAGCGTACGGCTCCAGTATGCCCCTGAGAAACGGAATATATTTGTCGGCTACTACTCTCAATCCAAAGATGCGTAAAAGTTGTATGAACTTCTTTCAGCAAAGCGGTCTTTTCCTCTTAGTACTTTATATTATCTATAAGTCGTACCGGTCCGCAATACACGGTGACGCAACCTATCGCATGCGAGAAGTCCTTGGCAGGCATGAGCGTGGTCTGATCCACTATCTCGTAGTACTCCACGGTGAGTCCGGGCACGCGGTTGATCTGCTCTATCACCCAGCTCTCCACTTGCTTTACCGTCTGACTCTGAGTAAGCTGGCGACTCTCGAACAGTACGTGTGAGATGTTGACTGCCGTCTGCTTCTCTTCCTCTGACAGACGCTCGTTGCGGCTGGAGAGGGCAAGACCCGACTCCTCGCGCACAATCGGGCAACCTATTATTTGTATATTGTTGAATTGCATCACTTCTGCCATGCGGCGGATGATGGCGAGTTGCTGATAGTCCTTCTCCCCGAAATACGCACGGTCAGGCTCCACCAGACGGAATAGTTTCGACACCACCTGAACCACTCCGTTGAAGTGACCCGGACGCATCTTGCCTTCCATCACTTTGTCCAGACCGCCGAAGTCGAACTCGAAAGTGGTGTTCATCTCTTCCTTCGTGTACATCTCCTCTGGCGTCGGGGCGAAGACGAAGTCCACTCCTATCGAAGCCAGCAGTTCGGCATCGCGGTTCAGGTTGCGCGGATACTTCTCAAGATCTTCCTTGTTGTTGAACTGGGTAGGATTGACGAATACGGAGACAAAAGTTACTTTGTTCTCTTCTACGGAACGGCGGACAAGCGAGGCGTGTCCGGCATGCAGAGCACCCATGGTGGGCACCAGACCTATGGTCTTGCCCAGTTGCTTGCAAGCACTGACTTGCTCGCGAAGGGCCTTTTGTGTAGTGATGATTTGCATATATTGTTGTTGATTTATTTAGTTTTTTAAGTCTGCCGGGCGCACGTGGCACTGTCAAGTGGCAGACGGGTTGCTTCTCGTTTGGGGCTGCAAAATTACTAAAAATTTTGTTATATCAAACTTTTTTTGTAATTTTGCACTGCAATTTATATGCTTATATGGAGGGATGAATCCTGATTGCGCTGATATACAAACATATAAGTACACAAAAGAAAGGATGCCGTTATGAAAGAGCCGCTAAGAATTCTGTTTATTTGTCAGGAGATATTCCCTTATCTGGCAGAAGAGACTCCGATAAGGAAACTTAACCGTATGCTTCCTGAAGTTTGTCAAGCCAATGGTTTTGAAACTCGCACGTTTATGCCCAAGTTCGGGGAGATAAACGAGCGTCGCAACCAGCTCCATGAGGTGATACGTCTGAGCGGAATGAACATCATCATCGACGACACCGACCATCCGCTGCTGCTCAAGGTGGCATCTATCCAGGCTGCCCGCATACAGATATATTTCATTGACAACGATGACTATTTCCGCCGCCGCCGTGGACTCATGGACGAGAAAGGCAAAGAGTATCACGACAACGACGAGCGCACCATCTTCTTCGCACGCAGCGTCATAGAGACAGTGAAGAAACTGCGGTGGACACCGGACATCATTTACTGCAGCGGCTGGATGTCGGCTCTGGCACCGCTCTATCTGAAGAAAGCATACGCCGACACACCGTTCTTTGCCGACTCTAAAATAGTGTTCTCTATTGATGACGACAGCTTCCGCACTCCCTTTGGCCTGACTTTTGCAGACAAAGTGATGATGGACGGCATAAGCAAAGAGGACATCGAACCTATCGTCGGCAGAAAAGCGGGATACAACGAACTCATGAAACTGGGTGTGGACTATAGCGATGCTGTCGTGCTCTCGGCACCATCGGTAAACTCCGTGGTGAAAAAGCATGCCGGCAAACGAGGAATACCAATGATGCCGTATAAGGGCGACAATGCGGAAGACTATTTGAACTTCTTCCACCAATTGCTGGGAGAATAACCGGAGGCAACTCCTTTTTTTGAAGATTGAATGAAGCGACTGATATATTTTGTCATATTGATACTTGCCTTGAGCGCCTGTAAAGACGATGTTCTTCGGACAGGTGCTTCTGTTTTGCCGGAGCAGGATGCCATAGTGGTTAATGTGGACACTTTCTCGCTCGCCTCTTCGCTGCAGTTGGCGGACTACATTTACTCTTCGCCCGACTCTATGCTCCTGGGCGAGTGCGACAGCCGTTTCGGCACCATTCATGCCGACATCCTGACCCAGCTGGCATGCCCCGAAGGATATAAATACGAAGAAGGAGCCCAGCTCGACTCCGTATGTCTGTTCATTATGTATAAGACCTGGTTCGGCGACGGCAAGAGCCCGATGAGTCTGAAAGTATATGAGATGGACAAAGAAACGTTCTATTACACCAATCTCTATCGCTCCGACATTGACGTGTCTGAATACTGGAGCGGAGAAGACTCCACACAGATTAGCGAGAGAAACAAGATTCTGGTTGCAAGCGAACCTACCGACTCGTCCTCCGCAGGCGGATACTACATCAGGATTAAAGCAAAAGACAGTTTTGCCAAACGTTTCTTCATGATTCGCGACTTCTCTTCGCAGGAGAACTACTCAGAACAGTTTAAAGGTATATACATCACCTCTGAGTTCGGCAGTTCGGTGATGCTCAATGTGAGCGAAGTCAGCCTGGCCGTCTTCTACCACTTCACCTATTCGCGTCTTGGAAAAGACACCACCGTATATAACGAGAAATGGTTCTATGCCAACTCCGAAATACGCTCGGTGAACAGCATCAGTTACAGCAACACCGATTTTCACAGACTGCTGTCCGAGCAAGACAGCGTGTGCTATGTCGTCTCGCCTGCCAACCTGAGCACCCGGCTCTCTATCCCAATGCTGGATATGTCGAGCGACATACGGAAGAATATTGGCGAGAAGCGTCCTTATGTCAACATGGCTAAGCTGCAGGTCGATGTGCTTAACGTATATACCGGCCAGACCTCCCAAAAGACGTCCGACGACTGGGCACAACCTGCTGATAATATGATGCTCATAAAAGAGAGTGCTGCAGAGCGCTTCTTCAAGGACAAGGAGCTGCCTCAGGATACGTGTGCCATTATCAGTCCGCTGATTACGGGCACCGACAGCCTGGGCAACACCACACACTTCTATACTTACGACCTCAAGACATTGCTCACCAGACAACTCAGACAGACCGAGGAGACCGATACTCTTCACATGCTGCTCCTGCCGGTGAGCGTGGAGTATAGCTCTACCAGCAGCACTACCACTGTCTCCGCCGTGCACCCTCTGCAGACCATTACCGCAACCACCGTCCGCAGTGCCGCCGACAAAGCCAACCCCATGACTCTCGAAGTTGTCTACAGCGGATTCTGAGTCTTTGCACGCATTTTCCTTTTCACATACCTCAGACAACGCTCGGCGAACATAAACGCCCTGACACCTGCGTAGAACACGCCGAATGGCAATGCACGATAGCAGCGCACCATCTCGTTAGGCCGTATCTCCGGATACTCACGCCTGAGCATCTCGTCCCACTGCTGCAGTCTCGGTTTGGCAATCGGGTAACTGAAACTTGCCAGTTCCCGGTAGTGCCATGTTCCCATCGACTGGAAGTTGTTCTCGGTGTACGCCTCGCGCGTGCCGCCCTTTGGCACCACGTGCCTGTTGCGCCGTACCCAGTCGAGCAGAAATGCCAGTACTTTCGTCACGTCGTCGGCCGCACGTACGGCTCTCACCTTCGGGTCGAACGACTGTCCCGGACGACCAACATAGTAGCGGTATATGTCTATGTGAGTATATACAAAGTCGTTCATTATGGCTATCGGTATCGCTTGCAATGACACGTCGTCATACATCACATGCTCGCAGAACAGCGGCAGATACTGCTGCATCAGGCTGGTCCTGTATACGGTGTCGTGCGCGTATGTCATGTTGAAGCCGTGACCGGTGCCAAGCCAGTCGAACCGGTCCGCAGAATATACCACGTCCGGGGTCAGTTCGCGGTGACGGGAGGTATCTGCGTAGGTGTCGGTGGTAGCATAGTATATCTTGCTGTCAAGAAACACCATGTCGGTGTCGCAATGCCCAAGATAATCGATGAGGCGGCTTAGCTCGCTCGTCTCAAACCAGTCGTCCGAGTCGAGATAGAAGAGGTACTTGCCGACAGCGAGTTCTGTGCCGTGATTCCAAGCCCCGCCGTGTCCGCGGTTTTCCTGGTCGATGACGCGCACGATACCCGGATAGCGTTTCTCATATTCCTTGGCAAGCACGGCTGAGTTGTCCGGCGTGCCGTCGTTGATTACCACGATGTCCAATAGTTGCAACTGCTTCTCGTCAGGCACGATAAGCGATGATATACACTTGTCAATGTATTTCTCAACCTTGTACATCGGAATGACAATGGAGAGTAGTTTGTTCATATTATAAATCTCATTTTTACATACAAACGGTATAGCATAAGACTCATTGTATTTCGCGAATAGAATCGTCTATAACTATGTATAAATTTTATTGGTATCCGTTTGGAAATTCTCATATCATCGACCAACTTGTAAGACAACGGATATTTCTCACGCGTAGTAACATCAAATGTTTTCAGCACATCCATCCCTAATGGCACATTTTCTTTTAAAAGAAAAGCGGAATATACCAAATGAATACGTGTACGCAAACGCCATGTGAGATAATCCATATGCTCCTTGTCAAGTGATGGAGCTATGACTTCATATTCCTGCATCATACTCTCTGTCCCATTCATTTCATGCGAAAAATTTTTCATGAATACAGAAGCATCCATAGTCTGACCTTCCCTGTCAATTCTGTATTTATATACCACCTTGCCAAAATAAGAGATAGCATTGACAGTTGTCATAGGTAAAAAAATCCATTCCTGATCAGTATAACTAATTCCCTCCGTTTGATGATAATTAATATGTCGCAAGTTCTCGGTTCTATAAGCAACCGCATGCATCAAAAATAGTTTGCTGGTCATCAAATCAGATATTTTTATGAACAAGTCTTTAAATCCATAATGAATATGGTTCAACACCTCTCCATTACTTTTTACTTGGTCAAA
This sequence comes from Paludibacteraceae bacterium, assembly GCA_017477325.1. GTDB lineage: Bacteria > Bacteroidota > Bacteroidia > Bacteroidales > Paludibacteraceae > Colicola. The sequence continues at coordinate 19,212 of JAFUWV010000004.1, read as the reverse complement.
ATCCGATATCACTAAATCCGCTTCAGCATCAGTTAGGAAATGCAAATAAATCTCAAAGTTATTAGTGTCAAACCAATCATCTGCGTCCAGTACTTTTATATATTTCCCTTTTGCTTCTTTTAATCCACGATTTATACATGAGCCGTAATTGCCGTTTTCCTTGTCTATCACGCGGAATGTATTCGGATATTTTGCTTCATATTCGTGAGCTATAACAGATGAGTTATCTTTGCTACCATCATTGATAACAAGCACTTCCAACTGCTGCATCAGTGTCTCATCGTCAAGTATCAATGAATCCAAACACCGATGCAGATAATCCTGCATGTTATACATCGGAATGACTATGGTTAAGAGTTTTTGCATGGGTTATAAAAGTTATTATTGATAATAATTTCACCGTTATTTCGACATTTTTAGATAGAATTATTTGCATATTCAAATTAAAAACCATACCTTTGCACAAAATTACATTTTCCAATGTATAAAATTCATATCAATTTATGTCTTCTAACATTTAAAATCAAGCAGTATTTACACTTTAAGATATCTAAAACAATATTTAAATTCTCAATTTTATGAATCGTTTAATCGAAAACTACAATCGTTTGTTAGGAGAAAGCCGACCTTCCTCTTTCCGTTATTTGTACAAAAGTATCAATTGGAAGAATCGGCTGATAATACTCAAAGGGTCAAGAGGCGTCGGCAAGACAACTATGTTATTACAACACATTGCTACTGCCTTTGAGGACACATCCACAGCATTGTATGTTTCTGCCGATCACATCTGGTTTGCTAATCATTCGCTAATTGATTTGGCAGAATACCACTATACGCATGGCGGAACGCATCTTTTCATAGATGAGATTCATAAATATCACAACTGGCAGCAGGAGATAAAGAATATCTACGATTCGTTTCCACGGCTAAATCTGATTGTTACCGGTTCTTCCATGTTGCGCATTGAGCACGCATTGGGTGACTTATCCCGTCGATGTAAAGAGTACACAATGCGAGGGCTGAGTTTCCGCGAATACTTGAAATTGGAGAATATTGCAGATTGGCCTATTCTGTCTTTGGAGGAAATATTGCAGCATCATCTCCAGATAGCCGCCCAAATGACCGGCCAGGTAAAGGTGCTGGGACATTTTGAAAACTATCTGCGGCACGGCTACTATCCTTTTTATATCGAAGAAGGGGATGGTTTTGATGAGCGGTTGCAACGTGTCATCAATACAGTGCTTAATGAAGATATTCCTTCTGTTGCAAATGTGGAGTATGAGACTATTTATAAAATACGGCAGTTATTGGGTATATTCTCAGAACAATCGCCTTATACCCTGAATATATCCGCATTAGCTCGAACCTTGGGAACTTCTACAAGCCAAGTGATGAAATTATTGGATCTGCTTAACCAAGCCGCAATCATTCGGCGTTTATTCTCCAAAGAGCATTCAATGAAGATGATGCAAAAGCCTGAAAAGGTATTATTTGACAATACAAACATCATGTATTCTTTGTCCACTGCAGCCGACCAAGGCACGATGCGAGAGACATATATTGCGAATATGTTGAGTTCCAGTCACTCTATATCTATGCCACAAAAAGGAGATTTACTCGTTGATAGTCACTGGCTGTTTGAGGTTGGCGGACGAACCAAAGGCTACAAGCAGATTGCAAACATTCCCGATAGTTATGTTGTGGCGGACGGTATAGACATAGGCTTTGAAAACAAAATCCCGCTTTGGTTATTCGGAATGATGTATTAGTTTCTATCTAAATATGTCAAAGAGCACTTTGCGGATTTCCTCCGCGAGGTGTTTTTTTATTTGTGTTTCAGTTTTCGGATTAACAATGCCAGAGGACCGGCAACAAAAGCAGTAGCTTTCGTTAGCAATGGGCAATAAGCCACAATGCGCACTTCGGTAGGCATTGGATATGTGCGGCACATACGCTTAATGTCAGCCATAAGCGGTTGCAGACATTGTGCATCGTATAAGTGTTTGTTGTCAGACCATGGATATTTAGTCAGATTGCGCAGACGGATAGAATGATGAATTTCCTCCATGCCAAAGGCATACAATGTTGCAGACAGTTTCGGACATTCAGCTTTCAGTTGCTCCGACAAATCAATATGCCGGATACCACTCGCCACATGATCAAAGATAGTCGAATAACGCGGAGCACGGCAGGTAGAATTGGGATTGCATACATAAGGATACATAGGCTGTTTGCTATTAGCGATTGTATTAGCATGGCTCATGACATACGCAAGCCAGTCTCTGTCTTCATGTTGCCGATCCTCTATAAACGGATAATTCAATGCCTGCAACCACTCGCGCCTGTAAAGTATTCCCCATGGATACCAAAATGCCCCCTCATGTTGATATTCCTCGCAGAAATCAATACCGGTCATCACAACATTTTCCCCCATATCAATTTCCTTTAACACAACTTCTGTCGACGTTTTCTCATGATAACATGAGCAGTATATCAAGTCGGCATTAGTTTGTTCTGCCATGTCTAATGCATGTTTTATTCCATCGAGCACAATATCATCAGCATCAACAAATGTTATATACTCACCTTTTGCTTCCTTCAGTCCTATATTTCTTGCCGCACCCTGACGATGATTTTGAGGCTGGCAAATCAATTTTACTTCATGATGCTTAAAAGCGAAGTCTGAGACTATCTCACGAGTATCATCTGTTGAACAATCGTCAACAACAATTACTTCAAAGTCACCGCCTTGAATGTTTTTACATATACCGTCTATACAAGAGAGAATTGTTTTTGAGGCGTTATAAGCAGGTATGATATAAGATATTTTCATTTATGGAATAGTTGTCGTAGTTTTTCTATTAGATAAAATATAGTAGGTGTAAAAGTCAAAAAACGTCTAGACATTTTGCTTTGCTCCCACTCATCATTTTCCAAATGAAAGTATGGAGTAAATTGTTTTATGGCTACTTTATACTTCTTGTATGGTAGTAATACCAACATGCTTAGTAAAAATGTACTATCTGATGCCATTATACGATTTATAGCATTATGTCTTGATGAATCTACAGCAGAAATATTTTGTGTGACAAACTCCATTTCGTATTTATAAGTCTTACACAATGAATCTATATTTTTTCTTTTCACTGATACATTCATACTCTGACCTACACGACCCGTAAGGTAGTTGTATAGTACAAAATTGTAACATACATATGTTCGTGCATACAACAAAGGTATGGCATACAATATACTATCATCATACATCACCTTCTCCATAAAAAGAGGCTGTAAAGGTTTGAGTATGCTTGTCTTGTATGTGCAGAACCAGAAATTAAATGCATTTGTCTTGTCATTTAATTTTTTGAAATCAAAATTATCAAGTTTAAGCAATGTATCATATCCACTGGAAGTAATAGCCCATTTATCGTTTTTCTCCGTGTCCTCATGGTAATTGTTCATATGCGTAAGCACGCAATCCGCATCACACATCAACAGTTTTTTCATCAACTTATCCAAATTCGTCAACCAATCATCCGAATCAAGGAAACGGAGATACTTCCCTGTAGCTTCTTTAAGTCCGACATTCCATGCGGAGCCATGTCCGCCATTTTCTTTGTCTATTTGTCTAAAGGTATTGGGATATCGTTTCACATACTCACGTGACATCTCCGCCGAATTATCAGGTGTACCATCGTTCACAATGATTACTTCTAACTGAGACATCATATTCTCATCTTCCAAGACACATGAGTCAAGGCATTTGTTGATATAAGGCTCAACCTTATATACTGGTACTACTATGGTTAAGAGTTTTTGCATGTGGACTAATTATTCTTTGTATATTCCTTTATCATTGAAGAAGATATTCCCTGTGTCCTTTGTAATATAACAACTTCCTTGTTGTTATTATAACACCACTGAATGGCTTTTTTAAATCCAACATGATTTTGGTCTTCACCAAGTGCTAGAATGTCAAATTCTATCTTAGAAATATCCTTATCTACATCTCTATATATAATTATGTCATCAACATATTTAATAGAAGAAACCATATATGCTCTTTGCTCGGTACTATAAAAACATTCTACATTAGATTTATATTTGGATACATATTCATCATCTTGTATCGCAACAACTAACTTGTCGCCAAACTGTTTTGCTCGCTGAAACAACTTGATATGCCCTATATGCAATAAGTCAAAAACTCCAAATGTTAGAATCGTTTTCATATCGTACAATTATATTTGAATTCACATCCTATAATATTATAGCCTTCTTTTATTGCTAATTGCATCAATTCTTCACATGATGCTGTCCAAAATGACACAGCAAAACCATTTTCATGAGATAGTTTTACTATTGTTGGATTAATATTTCTATTTAGTATTACTGCTGTAGATAATACTTTTGCAAACGGCAAAATCTTTCTAAATATAATTTCATTTGCAACATTTGCAAACTCGTATACTATATTTGGCTCATACATCAGCCACTTCGTCATGCTACTTAAACTACAATCAATCTCTACATAAACTTTATTTTCTACCCCATACAACTTAATCAAATCAATAATCTTTAAATATGAATCTTTCTTTAATCTATCAGTACGGGCTACATCAATATTCAAAATAACATCATATTCTTTTATCAACTCTAATATATCTGCCAATCTTGGAATCGTAACTTGTTGATAATCACCCCCCCATATAATCCATTAGAGAAATCAAACTTAGACAATTGAGAATAAGTCAATTCCGTAATTCTTCCTCTACCATCACTTGTTCTATCTATTGTATCATCATGAATCAACACTAACTGTCCATCTGCAGTTTCTGCTACATCTACTTCTATTATTGCATAACCCTGTTCACAAGCACTCTTCACAGCCTCATATGTATTCTCAGGGAAACCATATGCACCTTTATGTGCTCCTATTAGTTGAGAGTTGTTAAGATCACGAATTAATTTATATGAATTCTTTTTTCTCAACTTTATCAAACTTACTATTAAGCGAGTTATTATTGGCCTTAAAAATTTCCAAAATTCAATCAGTAAACTCATTTGCAAACTATTTTATAAGAGACTTCCGGATTCAACAATATCTCCCCATGAAGATTACCATTACTACGATGAGGCGTCATATAATCCCCATAATGTTTTCTCAATATATTATCATAACCTAAAGGGACTCTAACAGGCAGATTTTCAAAAGTCATAAGTTTATAATTTTCCCAATCCGCTTTGTTCCATATTGCACTATCTTGATACAATAAAGTTGTATGGGCAAGTAAATCATATCCTTTTCCTCTATACTTTGAAGCTTCTTTATGGAATAAACTAAACAACTTCTTGGGGTTATAGAAAAGTCTGAAAAATATATACTTAATGACACGTTTAATTTTCTTATCAAACGAACATTCTAAATTAAGTGATGCTGTAATAATATTTCCAATAATACGATATCTATTTAAATTTTCTCTATGCTTTAATACTTTATCTTCAGAAACCTCATCTAACACAAAAATATCCATAAAGATTCCTCTATTAATATCTTTATGTATATCTTCTAATATTGCTCCTGTGGTGAGACTATTGCGCAACTGCGGATGAGTGCGAAAAAAGCTTTTCTCCTCTGAACTCGGTGTTTGAAAAAAATAAGGATGCTTAAATACTTTATTACCTATCTTTAGCAACTTGTCAAAATCTTCTCTTGGCATAATTACATCTATATCATCATCCCAAGGTATAAAACCCTTATGCCTTATTGTTCCTAATAGTGTTCCAAAACCAACAAAGTAATTAAGATTATTTTCTTCACATACCTTAATAAATTCATTGAGTAAATCTAACTCTACTGCCCATACTTTCTTCATACGTTCATCAACCCTATAACCACTTCTGATTTCCACATCAAAAAAATTGTCAGGTAACTCTATTCTTATAGGTAAATTATTTTTTGACATATTAGATTTTACTACATTTATCAGATATACACAAAAAAAACGCGGACTTTCTCATTTTGAGAATATCCGCATTCTGAGGATTTAACTGGACTACCTAATACACCGAATATTCACAAGAAAGCCCACGCTTACGCATGAGCATCTTCACTTGTATCTTGGTGTATTCTATGAAAAGTGTCCAGTTTTTCAGAATGCCAGATTCTCAAGCAAAAACGCTTAATTAATATGTCGTTGCACTGCCGCTCAGTGCATGGTTAATTCATAGGCAATTTATTATTATTATGCATTTTCTGTTTACAAAAACTATGAGAAAAGTATCTTAACAAACCACATAATGCAATGTTGCACAACGCTCACTCTCTACACACCTTTCTCTTTCGCCTACAAAGATAAAGCTTTTTCTTGAAACATGCAAATATGTGATATTCCCTACAATCCGCTAATTAAAAATATCTGACACAATGCTCACAGCATTATACCATCATTATACCATCAGGCCAACCTACCCGCAACAGTAACCAGTAACCCATTATTCTCCGGTGGAGAATGATGGTTGCGGCATAATAGCGTGGATCCAGTAACCTCTATCTGCGGCATAATAGCGAGGATCAGTAGCCAGTAGCCAGTAACCAGTAACCTCTATCTGCGGCATAATAGCGTGGATCCAGTAACCTGTAACCAGTAACCTGTAACCAGTAACCAGTACAAAAATACACCATCTTTCCCGAAAATCATTCCGTAATTTAGCGGAACAGACTGCACTTTGTTCGCTGTATCTTTGTCTCGTTATTAATTATTTGGGATACTTCTAACATTTAATTGCGGATTTGAATTCGGCATAATTCATTTCCTAAAAGATAATTTGAACTTATGAGCAACGGCATTTGCCTATGTGAGAAAAACATATTACCTTTGTCGTGAATTTGAGATGCGGACTCTTCAATGACGACATACCAACTTGCCATATTCGACCTTGACGGCACACTGCTCAACACTATCAGCGACTTAGGCTGTGCATGCAACCATGCCCTCACTCAGTTTGGCTATCCTGAACACACACCCGAAGAATACCCTCACTTGGTGGGCAACGGAGTCAACCGGCTCATCATGCGCGCTCTGCCGGCTGAAGCGCGCACCGAAGACAACGTGCTCCGGCTCCGGCAAGTGTTCATTCCTTACTACAACACGCACAACAAAGTGCATACCCGTCCCTACGAAGGCATCATAGAAGTGCTGCACGAGATGAAACAGCAAGGATGGCTGCTCGCAGTCGCATCCAACAAGTACCAGGCCGCCACCGAAGACCTTATCCGGCATTATTTTCCAGGGCTATTCGACGTGGTGCTCGGAGAGAGAGAAGGCTGCCCCAGAAAACCTGACCCGCAGATAGTCAGAGACATAGAGGAAATAATCAAGACCGATGCACTGAAAGAGGAACAACCAAAGACAGTTGCAGAAAACCTGATTACTGCCGACTCCCGCACCGACCGCCCTACTCTGCATAATAGGCCTTCCGCTTTTGACTTTGAGCAAAGCGGTCTTTCCGCTGTAATCTACATCGGTGACTCTGATGTCGATATGCAGACGGCAAAAAATGCAGACGTGCCGGCAGTGGCTTGCACATGGGGCTTCTGCCCGCGGGAGACACTGCTCACCTATAACCCGCCATTCGTGGCCGACAAACCCGAAGACATACTAACCATCATTAAAACCATGCAACAATGAAAACAAGACTCTTCTTTTCATTACTTCTCTGCCTCACTGTGACCAACTTCACTGAGGCTAAACCCCGCAAAACCAACACTCCCGACAAGAGTATCGTCATCCTGCACGAGAACGACGTGCATTGTCAGATTGATGGCTATACCTCCCTCGCCGGACTCCGTGACGCAATACAGGACACGGCCTACGTTGCTGTCGTCTCATGCGGCGACTTCGTGCAAGGAGGCACTGCAGGCGCTATCTCACGCGGACAGTATATTGCCGACATCATGCAGCAGGTTGACTACGACGTCATCACTCTCGGAAATCATGAGTTCGACTACCCCGTCAGCCATACCGAAAAGCTGCTCAAGCAGATAGGCGCACCTGTCACTTGTGCCAACTTCTTCAAGGTCGGCAAACGCAAACCCGTATACGCACCCTTTATAATAAAGAAATTCGGCAAGACCAAACTGGCATTCATAGGCGTGGTCACTCCCACCGCTCTCTACACTGAGGCTTCGGCTTTCATGCAGGGCGACAAGCAGGTGTACGAACTCCGGCCCGAACAACTCTACGGACTTGTACAGAAAGCTGCCGACAAAGCCCGCAAGAAAGGGGCGGACTATGTGGTTGTCATCTCGCATCTCGGAGAGGACGACAACAGTACGCATATCCAATCGCATGAGCTTATTGCCAACACGCGCGGCATAGACATACTGCTTGACGGACATACACATAATGTAGTTCCGGGCGACAGCGTTCGTAATGCCGACGGGAAGAAGATTGTGGTTACACAGACTGGCACCAAGTTCCTCAACATTGGCAAAGTGCTTATCGGAAAAGACGGCAGGATCACCAATACTCTCATACCCGACAAAGAGGCTCAGAAGTACAAAAGCGAGCGCGTCAGTGCCACCACCGACAGCGTCAAGCAGCTGCTCCGCGAACTCACACAACGTGTTGTCTGCCATAGCGATGTAGCATTGCGCATACTCGATGAGAACGGACGGCAGCAGGTGCGGAAGGCAGAGACCAACCTGGGCGACCTCGTATGCGATGCCTACCGCATCATCAGTGGCGCTGACATCGCACTCGCCAACGGAGGTGGCATTCGCACACAGAAGTTCGCTGGTGACCTCACCTACGGAGACATAGCCGACATACTGCCGTACGACAACAATGTGTGGGTCGTGGAAGCCAAAGGTGCCACCATTCAGCAGCTCCTCGAGGAATGCACTGCCAACCTGCCACTGGAAGACGGCTATTTTCCGCAAGTGTCAGGACTCCGATACACCGCACGGGTGGCTGGCCACACCGTGACTGACGTCGAAGTGCTCAACAGACAGACAGGTCAGTACGAGCCGCTTGACATGGACAGAACATACACCATTGCCACCATCGACTACTGTGTCACCGGCGGCGGCTTCTACTATGTGCTCAAAGACTGCCACGTGGTTGAACGTACTGACAGACTCTACCGCGACGTCTTTGTGGAGTTCCTCGAGAAGAACCTCGGAGGACATATTTCTAACGACTACCTGGAGCCGCAAGGAAGAATCAGGGTTATTCACTAACCTCGCTTTTTGATTATTGATCTTCATATATTGACTGCGTAAAAACCCATATCGTATGAAAAAGACTGTATTATTTGCACTGATGCTGCTGGCAATGGTCAGTTGCAACACCAAGCAGAAACAGCTCAAGCAGGCTGAGCAGCGTGTAGCCGCAGCACAGCAGATGGTGGAGTGCGGAAACCTCAATGCCGCCAAACTGCAACTCGACTCGGTTCACCTCCTCTACCCCAAGCAGGTACAAGTGCGCCGCCGGGCAAAAGCACTCATGGACAGCATTGTATATATCGAAGCCAAGCGCAACCTGCAATACTCCGACTCCCTCCTGCAGCCGCTGCTGCCCGAAGTGGACAAGATGCTGCGCAAGTTCTACAACGAAAAAAACGGCGAATATGAGTTCTACGGCCGCTATGTCCACAAGCAGCTGCCCACCGACCGCAACTTCAACCGCTGCTTCTTGCAGGCGTACGTCAACGAAGATATACGCATTGCCATGAAGAGCTACTACTGCGGACAGAAAGCCGTCAATCATGAGTCACTGACTCTTACCGTAGGCGAAGAGTATCAGACGATGAACGGCAAAACCCATTCGTTCGAAACCGATGGCAACCACTACGAGATACTCAACCTTGAAGAACAGGATGCTATCTCCGCTCTCAAGTTCATCGCCGCACACGACAAAGACAGAATAAAAGTGACCTTGGGCGGCAGCGGCAGCAACTATGTGTACTATCTTAATCAGACAGAGAAACAGGCACTTGCGGAGACATGCCAATTGGCTCTTGCCATGCTTGATGTCAGACAGCTCGAACAGCAAATCAACATAGCGCAGGCACAAATCGACAAGTACGAAAACAAGCACTAATCGTAACTAATAGCATTTTATGCTAAAGAACATAAAAAATATGTTTTTTATATTGAGAAAAACGCATTACCTTTGTAACGAGAAAAGACGTACTTACTGAAAATATAAAAACATAAGATTATGAAAGAATTAGAGGATTTTGTGGCACAAAAACTACTGCAAGTCAAGGCTATCAAGCTCCAACCGCACAACCCTTTCACATGGGCAAGCGGCTGGGACTCCCCCATATATTGCGACAACCGCAAGATACTCTCCTACCCTCGCATGCGTAACATCATTAAGATTGAGCTGGCACGCAAAGTGGTGGAGATGTACCCCGACGTGGATGTGATAGCAGGTGTCGCTACCAATGCCATTGCAATGGGCATGCTCGTGGCGGAAGAATTGTCACTGCCGTTCATCTATGTTCACCCCACACCGAAAGACCACGGCTTCGAAAACATGATAGAAGGCGATCTCCGTCCTCGGCAGAACGTCGTCATAATTGAAGACCAGGTGTCCGTAGGACAGAACAGCATGAAGGTGGTCGATGCCATTCGCAAGAACGGATGCAAAGTGATGGGACTGATATCTATCTTCAACTACGAGTTTCCTGACACAGCACGCAGGTTCGAGAATGCTGACATTGAGCACCATACGCTTTGCGGCTTCGAGGCTGTGCTGCAACGCGCACTGGAGACTGGCTATATCTCTCAGGAAGATGTAGTGATATTCCGCAACTGGCAAAAGAACCCGAAGAAATGGCAGAAGTAAAATACGAAAGCAAGATAACCAGCGCAAAAGCTTCGGCGGCGGAGGTGTATCACACACTGAGCGACATGCGCAGCATCGAACGCGTCAGAGACCTCATCCCGCAGGACAAAATCAAAGACCTGGAGTTTGATGCCGACTACGTACGCTTCAAAGTGGACGGACTGGGGCAGAAGATTTGTATCCGTATTGTCGACCGTGAGGAGAACAAGACTGTCAAGTTTGGCGCAGAAGGCGCACCCGTGCAAGCCAACATGTGGATACAGATGAAACAGGTGGCGGAACTGGACACGCGCCTGAAACTCACTCTGAAAGCCGATCTGCCGATGATGTTCAAGATGATGCTCGACAAAAAACTGCAGGAAGGACTCGACCAAGCTGCCGATATGCTGGCACAAATGCCTTTCAGTCAGTGGCAACAATAACTTATCAACTTACAAACTTACAAACAGCGCAACATGCGCGTACCAACCTACAAACTCATCATTTAATGAAACGACCAAGAATACATCGAGAAGGACGTAACTCACTGATTGCTATCGTTCTGATAGCATTTCTTGTCAATGTACCCGTCTTTCTATATTCACATCACTGGGTGTTTGCTGTCACTCTGTCTGTCACAGCTGTACTGCTCTGCTTTGTCACTTATTTCTTCCGCAACCCTGAGCGCATAATCGAAGTCAACGACCCCGATTTTCTTGTCGCACCTGCCGACGGACGTGTCGTAGTCATTGAGGAAGTGGACGAAGAGGAGGTTTTTCATGAGAAGCGGCTGCAGGTCAGCATCTTCATGTCGCCATTCAACGTACATGCCAACTGGTACCCGATAGAAGGCACTGTGCTTCGCTCCGAACACCAGAGCGGCAGACACAAAGGCGCATGGCTGCCTAAGTCCTCTACTGAAAACGAACGCTCGCTGGTTATCATTCAGACACAGAGCGGACAGCAGATACTTCTCCGGCAAATAGCTGGAGCCATGGCACGCCGCATTGTGACTTATGCCAAGCCCGGCAAACCCGCTACACGCAACTCACACCTGGGATTCATCAAGTTCGGCTCACGTGTCGATATGTATCTGCCGCTTGACACTGAGATGTTCGTCGAACTGGGTGACGCCGTGACAGGCAACGAAACTATTTTAGCACGACTTAACTCTAAAACTGAAGAATAATGGATAAATTCAATGAACTCTTTGCTCAGTACAACTGGCAAATGACCGATGAGCAGGTAAAACAGGAAGTAAAGAATATCCTTGATGCACATTTCCGTGAGAACAACAACCCTGCAGTGTGGAAGCAGTGCCTCAACCAGATAGACCTCACTACCCTCAATGGTGACGACACCGTGGAGAAAGTCAGCACCATGGCAAAGCACGTGAATGAGTTTCACACTCAGTTCCCCGACATACCCAACGTGGCAGCCATCTGCGTCTATCCGGCTATGGTAAGCACCGTGCGCGAGAACCTGAAAGAGCCCGTCGGCATAGCTGCCGTCAGCGCAGGCTTCCCTGCTTCACAAACGTTCATCGAAGTTAAAGTGGCGGAGACACTGCTTGCCATTCAGGCCGGGGCCACCGAGATCGACGTGGTCATCTCCATTGGCAAGTTCCTCGAAGGCAGATATCAGGAGGTCTATGACGAACTCTGCGAACTGCGTGAGGCATGCAAGGCTCCAGTACACATGAAAGTCATACTCGAAACCGGAGCACTGCGCGGAGTAAAGAACATATACAACGCTTCGCTGCTCGCCATGCAGGCAGGAGCCGACTTCATCAAGACAAGCACCGGAAAGATTGCTGTCAATGCCACACCTGAGGCTACGTACGTCATGTGCCGCGCCATCAAAGACTGGTACGGGAAGACCGGTATCAAGGTAAGCTACAAGCCCGCAGGCGGAGTGAGCACCACCGAAGAGGCTGTACAGCACTTTACTATCGTCAAACACGTGCTCGGTGAAGACTGGCTCAACAACAGCAACTTCCGCTTTGGCGCAAGCCGCCTTGCCAACAACCTCCTCACCAGCATCGTCGGACAGGAAGTGAAGTACTTCTAAATTGTCAAATTTATAAGAAAAGCCTAATCAGCAGATTAGGCTTTTCTTATAACTATTATTAACTTTTCGCTATTAACTACAATATTTATTGCTCCACTTCTCTTGCGAGACGTACGGGCAGACCTACACACTTTCCTGAAGGATAGCCTACTGTGGTTACTTCGCCTTCTTTACTGCTGAATTCCAGCACGCCATCAACTGTTGATGTCCAATAATCGCTAAGCCCAACTTCTCCTACTCTACCCATAAGAGTCATTTCTGGACAATAGGTTGTACCAACGCGGAAGCCTGCACTCGGCAAGAACAACACTCCGTTCTCTGTCACCCAACTTTCTTCGGCAGTATATGTGGTGTAGTCATCAAAAGTCTCTTTGCCTGTTACTGCCATTCCGTCAGGATATACAAACAGACCCTCTACTCCATTCAGTTTACCAAGGGTAGTAACATTTTTTTCTAATATAGTGTTCCAATCCACGCTGCTCAGCGTAAACCACTTATACTCTTTGTTAGGGCTATTGGTTATATTAGCTGAGTTGAATATACCCCAATCATACTCAGTACCCTCTATGTCTACATTTGCAAGACCATACTTGGAATCATCCTCTTCACTCAGATAAGGATAGCAATCATTATATCCGCTTGTTCCCCAGCCGAAGAGGTCGATATAGTCGTAATTGGTGGCTGATATATACTTATTGTCTGCACCTATCACAGTATATTGATGTTGGGCAAAGCGCCATTCTTTCCACGCAGCACTATACTGCAGGTTGCCCGGTGCGAACATAACCTTTTTGTTATTAAAGATAGTGAATACAGGAGCCGGATTACCCTTTCTTGTTACGTAGATATACGTTTTATCATCATCCGAAGTTGATGCTTGAGGTTTAAGCGTTACCACTGCTTCCATCTTGTCATATACATCTTTAGCAGCGGGTGCAATGGTCAACTTTATTGTCTTGTTGCCTTTTTCTACACCTATATTATAGCTTACCCACGATGCATTCGACGACACCATCCATTTCAGGTCGGAGGCAGCCGTCACTTGTACATCATATTCGCCACCTTCTGCAGGAGCTTCTATCTCTGTTACATCAACCTGGATAGGAGCATTAGGGTTTTGCGAGGGTTTGCCTTCGGAACTGCTTGAGCCTGTTCCGGCACGCAGTACAATGACATGCACGGAATTACTCTCACAGCGGAAATGAATAGTAGCACTTTGCGTAGTTGCATAGGGATTAGCATCAACCGTCACTTCCACTTTATCGCCACCGATACCGGCAGTCTTGTCCAAGTGAATCCATGCACTGTCGCACTCTGCAATCCACTCACGCTGATCGTTGTCAGTGGTTACGGTTATTGTAAACTCACCACCTTCTTTAGGAAATTCTTTGGTGCCCGGAAGAACTGTAATTGTACTCGAGAAGTTGCATGCTGTCATCAACAACACCAACAAAGAAAAGAAAAACGTTTTTTTCATACAAGAAAAATTTAATGGTTAGTATAGAATCCTTTATTAATCAAACAATGTGGGAGAGTCTGTATCAAAACGATGCAATATGTTCTTCATCAGGGTCTCACGGATGAACTTGCTACGGTTCTGAATATTGTACTTACGGCAGTAGTTGTCAAGTGCACGTTGCTCACTGTCGTTGAGCAACACTGCCAAGCGGTTGCGTCTCGGCATCTTCTTCTTTACCCGTATGTAGCGTGTGGTTTTCAAGGGGAAGGATGGTTTGTAATGTTCTTAAAGTTTGTTAAGTTCGTAGAGTTTGTAAAGTTCGTAATGTTCGTAAAGTTCGTTGAGTTCGTTGAGTTCGTAAAGTTCGTTGAGTTCGTTGAGTTCGTAAAGTTCGTTGAGTTCGTAGAGTTCGTAGAGACGTTGCATTGGAACGTCTCAAGGTTGCAAAGTTTGTATGGTTACTTATCAAACCCTTCAAACTTCTTACCCCCCTTTCAAACTTTTCAAACTTGACAAACTTCTCAAACTTAATATTTCAAAATTGTACTGCCAGTTTCAGCCCTACGCGGCAGAAGTTGCGGAACTGCTCCGACTCATATTCCTCCCCTTCTATCGTCTCCGCTACGGTAGCCTTCCCTTGCTGCAGGGCAAAGTCAATGCCAACAAACAATGCCGACTTCTCCGTCATCTGCCAGCGCCAACCTGCATCCACCGACGCTGCCAGTCCGCCTTTGTCTATTCCTTTGGAAGAGAAACCGTAACCGAGCGAAGCACCCAACGCAGGAGCATGCTCGGTCTGCATCAGCGGTGCCGAGAAACGCACTTGTATCGGTATGAACGAAAGTGACTTGGCAGCTGCTTCATCAGGAATCAAAAATACACCCGTATAGCCTATTCCGCCTCCAACAAAGATATGCTTGTCAAACAAATTGCATGCACCTACATACAGATTGGCTGATATTCCGCCTCCCCTTCCTCCATAAGGCACAAAACCTGCACCGCCTGCCAGATGCAGCGATACACCCACTTTCTTCCGGCTGCCGCTCTCTTGCTCTTCCTCTTCTTGCTCCGCTGCCACTCCGTCTTCCACACTCACCACTTCTGTCATCGGATACTGAAACCGCTGACCGTCAGCGTTCTTGAGTACAAGCACCTCCTCGTTTTGGAAGACTATCGTCCCCGTCAGCGTCTCACCTGAACGCAGCGTGACACGCACGTCAGCCCATACTGACACCGCCAGCACTACTGAAAACAATATTGTCAACAGTCTTTTCATTATTCGGCTGCAAAGATAAAGATTTTCTTCTGTTTATGCAAGCACAAAGTCCAATTGTTTCTTCTCAAGGTTGGCGCTTGTCAGTTTCACTCTCACCTTGTCGCCCAGTCGGAAACGCCTGCCGGTATTGATTCCCTCCACTGTAAACGTCTTCTCGTCTGCAAAAAATGTGTCGTCAAACTGCTCGCTTAGCGTGCGTATCGGCACCAGCCCCTCGCACTTGTTCTCTGTCACCTCCACATAAAATCCCCAGTCTGTCACCGAACTGATCACTGCATCGAACTCCTTGCCCACATTGTCCTGCATAAACTCCACTTGTTTGTATTTTATCGACGCTCTCTCTGCCTGAGCCGCCAGCTGCTCCTGCTCGGAGCAGTGCTTGCAGCGGTCTTCAAGCGAATCCGCATCCGTAATGCTTCTGCCTTTCATGTATTGCGAAAGCAGACGGTGTACCATCATGTCCGGATAGCGCCGGATTGGAGACGTGAAGTGGGTGTAATACGGAAAAGCCAGACCATAGTGACCTATGTTCTTTGTCGAATATACCGCCTTTGCCATACTGCGCAGCGCAAGCAGCTGAATCAGGTCCTGCTCCGGACTGCCTTCCACCTGTTTCATCAGTGTGTTCATTGCGTACGAAGTTCGTTTCTGGGCGGAAACGTCCAGCCTGTAACCGAAGTTACTTACAAACTTCTGCAGTTCCTCCAGTTTGTCGGGGTCAGGCACATCGTGTACACGGTAAACAAACACTGAACCCTGTTTCTTGCCTGTATATTCCGCCACGGTCTTGTTGGCAAGCAGCATAAACTCCTCTATCAGTTGGTTCGCCTCTTTCTGTTCGCGGAAGAACACTTCTGTGGGCTTGCCGTTCTCGTCAACCTTGAAGCCCACTTCGTCTCTCTCAAAGTCTATTGCTCCCTGCTGCATTCTCCGCTCGCGCAACTTCTGTGCAAGCCTGTTCAGTGTCAGCAGTTCTTCTGCATAGTCCCCCGTGCCTGTCTCTATCCGCTCTTGTGCCTCGTCATAGCTGAAGCGGCGGTTGCTTCTTATTACGGTGCGCTTGATGTTGTACTTGGACACATTCGCATCCTCGTCCATCAGGAAGATGACGGAGAAGCAGAGTTTGTCCTCTCCTGGGCGCAGCGAACATATACCGTTGCTCAGCCGCTCTGGCAGCATTGGCACCACGCGGTCAACCAGATATACCGATGTCGCACGTGCGTATGCCTCACGGTCAAGCACCGTGTCAGGACGCACATAGTGAGTCACGTCCGCTATATGTACCCCTATCTCATAGAGGTTCGAGGTTAGACCGCTGACGCTGTTAGAAGTTAGATGCTGGAAAGAGATGGCATCGTCGAAGTCTTTTGCATCAGCAGGGTCTATGGTGAAAGTGGTCACATCGCGCATGTCTTTTCTGCGCAGCACCTCCTGCTCCGTGATGCCGTCCTCTATCTCTTCAGCCTCTGCCACAGCATTCTCAGGGTATTCGTACGGCAGGCCGAACTCCGCAAGGATTGAGTTCATCTCCGTGTCATTATCGCCTGCACGGCCCATAACGGCTATTATCTCACCCTCTGGGTAGTGCTTATAGCGCTTCCAGTCGGTCAGCCTCACCATCACCTTGTCACCGTCCGCGGCTCTGCCGAGCAGATGGTCCGGAATGAAGATGTCGCGCTTGAACTGCTTGTGGTTCGGCACAACATAGCCTCCGCGCCATGTAAGGCTCAGCACACCTACGTATTCGCGCTGCTCCGGCAGGCGGCTCTGGGGTTTTCTATTTCTGCTGGTGTCTCTTCCCATCTGATGCTCTCTTCTTCTGTCCGCCTCTCTGCGGCTTGTGTGACTTTCCTCCCGGCTTTGTCGCCCTGCGCCGTTTTTTCTGTGGCGGCTGAGGGTTATATTCAGGCGCTTCGCCTAACTCCTGGGGCAGACTCAGGCGCTCTGTCTCCTTCTTCAGGAACTTCTCTATCTTCGAGAAAAACAACTGGTCTTTCTCGCTCACAAGCGTTAACGCCTCACCGCTGTTCTCTGCTCTCGCTGTTCTGCCTATGCGGTGTACATAGTCCTCTGCATCGCGCGGAACATCATAGTTTATCACAAGCGGTATGTCGTCCACATCTATTCCGCGTGCCACTATGTCCGTTGCCACCAGTACGTCCACTTTGCCGTTTCTGAAGTCCAGCATCACTTGCTCACGCTCCTGCTGCGTAAGGTCGGAATGCATTTGTCTCGCCTCTATCCCTTCTCTGCGAAGGGTGATATAGATGTCCTTCACGTTCGCCTTCTTACCTACGAACAGCAACACCTTTTTCAGCCTCTTCTGCTTCAGCAGTCTGATGACGAAAGGCAGTTTCTGCGCCTCGTAACAGACGAGTGCCTGCTGGTGTATCGTCTCCGGAGGACGCGAGATGGCAATGTTCACTTCTACCGGGTCCCTCATAAAGCCTTTGGCCAGACGGCGCAGCTCCTGGGGCATTGTGGCGGAGAACATGATGGTCTGCCTGTCTCGTGGCAGTTGGCTCACTATCTTCAGTATGTCATCGAAGAAACCCATGTCAAGCATGCGGTCCGCCTCGTCCAGTATGAAGTATTTGACTGCCGAGAAGTCTATCTTGTACACGTTCATGTGCGACAGCAGACGACCCGGTGTGGCTATCACCACGTCTGCACCTCGTGTCAGACCGCGCTTCTGCACGTCCCACACATTGCCGTCGCTGCCGCCGTACACAGCCACCGAACTGAATGGCGAGTAAAACGAGAAACCTTCCATCTGCTGGTCTATCTGCTGCGCCAGCTCTCTGGTGGGTGCCATGATGATGGCATTGATGCGAGTGGGGTCGTGCTGGTCGGTGGCAAGGTTGTTCAGAAGAGGCAGTATATATGCGGCTGTCTTCCCCGTGCCGGTCTGTGCACATGAAATCACGTCCCGGCCCTCCAGTATAACTGGTATCGAGGCCTCCTGCACAGGAGTACACTCCTCAAAATGCATGTCCCACAGTGCATCAAGTATGTTGTCGGTTAGCGGTAACTCGTCGAAATACATCAGATAGAAAAACTTTGTTGAAAAACTCTAATTTGAGTACAAAGATACTGCTTTATTCTCAGATATGCAAATATTATTGTAGTCTCACCTCTCCGTCTATGCCTTGTTTGCTCTCCCTGGACTCACGGGCAAACCCAGTTTCGTGCGAACTATCTGCTTTCTGTTCCATATTGTACGGTTTGTACAACCTAGAAGTATGCACATCTCCTCTACGTTAAGTTCAAGTTTCGATAGAGCTATATATTGTATATCCGCTTCTGTCAGAGATGGATATTCCTTTTGCAGACGGTCAAGCTCGTTGTTTGTCGCATGATTGTATTCCTGTCGGAATGCTTCCCATTTGCTCTCGTCTGTAAACGTATAGTCATTAAGCAGCTCCTGCACCCATTGAGGGAGTTTATCGGTTGTTTGTCCCTTTAGGGCGTCTATCTGCAGTCGCTTGGTTATCTCAAGCCTTTGCCGGAGTTTCTCTTTCAGCACATCTTGCATCGCTTTCAGCTCTGCTGCCATTCTGTCTGTTTTG
>JAFUWV010000003.1 GCA_017477325.1 Paludibacteraceae bacterium | reverse complement strand
TGTTTCCGCTTTCAATGTTGTTATCGATGCCGGTCACGGAGGCAAAGACCCTGGCGCTTGTGGTGCTCTCACTACCGAGAAAGCACTCAATCTGGCTGTTGCCCAAAGGCTCAACAAACTGCTCAAAGACTCGTGCAAGGACGTCAATGTCTATATGACCCGTACTACCGATGTCTTCCTCACCCTGCAAGAGCGTGCCAACTTCGTCAACAAGCATAATGCCGACCTCTTTATCTGCATTCATGCCAACTCGGCGGAGAATAAGAAGATGAATGGCGCCGAGACCTATACTCTCGGTCTGCACAAGCTTGATTCCAACTTCGACGTGGCAAAGCGAGAGAACTCCGTGATTATGCTCGAGGATAACTATCAGACTACTTATCAGGGCTTCGACCCTAACTCTGTCGAGTCGTATATCATGTTCGAGTTTATGCAGGACAGCTATCTTGACAAGTCCCTTCAGTTCGCCTCGCTCGTGCAGCAGCAGTTGTCTGGCAAGTGTGAGCGTGCTGACAGAGGCGTGCGTCAAGCAGGATTCTGGGTGCTTCATAAGTCGGCATGTCCCTCTGTGCTGGTAGAAATGGGCTTCGTCTCAAATCCCGATGAAGAGAAATACTTGGTTTCCGAAAAGGGTAAGCAACAGACTGCCGAGGCGATATATGAGGCATTTGTTGCTTATAAGAATACGCTTGAGAAGAAGTCGCAAAGTGTGGCTAAATCCTCCAAAGAAGATGACGAGAAGGCGGTAGAGGAGCAGCCGAAAGAGCAGAAGAAGCAGGAGACAAAGAAAGCTGACACCAAGAAGACCGATAAGAAACAGGCAGAGCAGAAGAAAGCGGATGATAAGAAACAGACAGAGCAGAAGAAGTCTGATAACCCGAAGACGGAAGCTAAGACGGATAAACAGCCTTCTCAACCCAAACAAACCGCTCAGCCTGCACAAACAAAACAGAAAAAAGAAGGGAAGAAACCCGTATTCCGCGTGCAGATATTCTCTGTTACCAAAGAACTGAAGGCGGGTGATGCCTCTTTCAAGGGACTTAAAGGGTGTAAATATACTAAAGACGGTAAATATCTGAAATATACCTACGGAGAAGAGCAGAGCTATGAGAAGATAAAGAAAGTGCGTGACGAACTGCAGAAGAAGTTCAAAGACTGCTTTATTGTGGCATTCCTCGATGGGGAGCAGATATATGTGAAGGATGCACTTAAGATGATAAAAGACAAGTAGAAACATAAATTGTACTATTTAAAGAAACTATATGAAATATTCACGTGAACTGAAAGTAGGCATTCTTGCCGTGATAGCAATATTCTTGCTATATTTTGGATTTAATTTTCTGAAAGGTATCAATATCTTTTCTTCAACCAACACTTTCTATGGCAACTATAAGGCTATAAATGGCCTTACCGAGCAGTCGCCGGTCTATGTGAAAGGCTATAAAGTGGGCTTGGTGGACAAAATCAGTTATGACTTCAGCAAAGACGAGTCGTTTGTGGTGCAGTTTTCCATTAATAAGGACATTGCTTTGCCCAAAGGTACAGAACTTGCCCTTATACAAGACGGTCTGCTTGGTGGCACTGCCTTGCAACTCAACATTCCGCTGACAGATGCCGAAGACTTGTTTGCGCGGGGCGATACTCTTCCTACATTGGTAGTGCCCGGTCTGCTTGACAATCTGCAGGGCGGATTGCTCGCACAGCTTTCGTCTGCTGTTGAGCGTCTGGATACCCTTATATATAATGTGAATAGCCAGCTTGAGGGTGACTATCTGAAGTCCGCACTCCAGAATGTCGATCGTATTTCGGCTGACTTGAAAGTGGCTTCGGCAGACATTAAGCGTGTTATTGAGAATGACGTGCCCGGAATAGTGGAAGACACAAAGGGAGCAATGGCTGGCGTAAACAAGGTTGTTGACAATGTGAAAGACGTCGATATTGCTGCCACAATCAAGAAAGTGGATAACGTAGTGGCAGAGTTGCAGCAGTTCTCCACTGCTCTCAATTCAAAAGAAGGAACAGTTGGTATGTTGATGAATGATAAGAAGTTGTATGAAAATATCAACGAGACTGTTAAGTCTGTCGATAGTCTTGTCGTTGACCTCAAGGCTAATCCGAAACGATATGTTCACTTCTCGCTGTTTGGAGGTAAAAAAGACAAGTAAATATATACTCTTAATTTAATTTTATACAAATAAACAGGATTTTCAATACTCGTTTGAGTCTGTTGATAACTTCTTGACTTATTAACATTATAAAAGAAGGCTCGGTATTGCTGACGCGATATTGAGTCTTTTTATATCTGTCTGTTAATCAGTATAAAAATCTATCCGTCGCCTTGAAATGTGTTGATAATGAGTATGTTTTGCATAATGTTTTGAAATTTAATTATATAAAGAGGTGCGTGGAAAAGTTGAACTTTGCATGATTTGTCTATATGAAAAAAAAGTGCGACCTTTGCATTGTGAAATCTTGATTCTCACGTCTTCTGTTAACTGCTTGTTTCTTAGGTTGGTAGTTGAAGAGAGGTAATGTGAGGCTCTTTTTTTCAGCGCAGTTTTGCACGTTTTGTATAGGAAATTGCCAACTTTATTATTGTATTACTAAGGACATAAATGGAAAATTGCAACGCATATTGGTCACAATGCCAGCAGATACTGAAAGACAATCTTTCGGCTTCTGCTTACCGCACGTGGTTTGCTCCTATTGTGCCTTTGCAATATGATAATAAGGTGCTGATTCTTCAGGTGAATAGCCAGTATGTGGTAGAGTATATCGAGGAGAACTTCATCGATTTGCTTCGCAAGACCTTGCTCAGAGTGTTTGGCGAGGGTATCAGGCTTGAATACCGTGTGCTCATCGACAGCACCTCAGGTGCGGGTTCGCTCATACCGAGCCAGGGCGTATCCGAGTCTCAGCCTCAGCAGTACAATGGCTATATGCCTCTCACTCCGACCGAACTGCGTCAACAGATGCCTCAGTTGGATTCGCAACTCAATCCTCTATACACTTTCCCCTCTTTTGTAGAAGGTGACTGTAACCGTCTCGCTCGTACTGCAGGCGTGACTATTGCTGCTAATCCGGGTAAGAATATATTCAATCCGTTGTTTGTCTATGGTGGCAGTGGAGTAGGTAAGACCCACCTTGCCAATGCCATTGGCAATGCTATCGTGAATAATTTCCCGGATAAACGCGTGCTTTACGTGTCTGCCAACACATTCCAGGTACAATATACTGATGCTGTGGTGTCTAATAAAGTTAATGACTTCATCAACTTCTACCAGACCATAGATGTCTTGATTGTCGATGATATTCAGTATTGGGCGGACAAGAAGGGCACGCAGAACACATTCTTCTTCATCTTCAACCACCTTCATCAGACAGGTAAACAGTTGATTCTTACCTCTGATTGCGCACCTGTTGACTTGAAAGGCCTTGAGGACAGACTTATCACACGTTTCAAATGGGGACTCTCAGTCGAAATCCAGCGTCCTGATTTCCAGCTTAGGAAAGATATTCTCAAGAATAGAATATGGCGCGATGGGCTGGATATTCCGGAATCAGTGATAGATTTTATTGCAGATAATGTGCGCAATAATGTGCGTGACTTGGAGGGAGTCCTGGCTTCGTTGCTGGCATATAGTACTCTTACCAATGCCGAGATAAATATGGAATTGGCTGAGCAGGTTGTTAGCCGTCTGGTTAAGATAAGTTCTGCCGACCTTACCATAGATAATATCAGCAGTGCTGTTTGTCGCCATTTCAATATTCCTGAGAAGTTGCTGGCTACATCTACCCGCAAGCGTGAGGTCGCTCAGGCGCGTATGGTGGCTATGTATCTGGCTCGGCAGATGACTGACAAGTCGTTGGTTGAGATAGGGCGCGAGTTGGGTAACCGCAATCATGCCACTGTGCTCCACGCTGTGGAGACTATCACCAACGAGATGCAGCATGATGCCTTCTTGAAACGCTCGGTGATGCAGATAGAGAATGCTCTCAAAAGCTGAATATGATTAATTCTATGTATGCGGCTTGCCATGTGGTAAGTCGCTTTTTTTGTGCCTTATTGCAGGTTATGTTTGCATGTCTCGAATAAAAATTGTATCTTTGCGTGCAAATATAAGTAACATGGAAAACTATATTGTTTCGGCTCGTAAGTATAGGCCTGTCACCTTTGAGAGTGTCGTGGGGCAAGAGTCAATTACGCAGACTTTGCGTAATGCTATTCGTACTAATCATCTTGCACAGGCATATCTGTTCTGTGGGCCGCGTGGAGTGGGTAAGACTACATGCGCTCGTATATTTGCCAAGACTATCAACTGCTTGAATCCCACAGAAGGTCATGATGCCTGCAATCAGTGTGAGTCGTGTCGGGCTTTCAATGAGCAACGCTCGTTCAATATTCATGAGTTGGATGCAGCAAGCAACAACTCTGTTGAGAATATCCGTACGCTAATCGATCAGGTGCGTATCCCTCCGCAGATAGGCAAATATTCTGTATATATTATCGATGAGGTACACATGCTTTCCAAAGATGCCTTCAATGCCCTGCTTAAGACGCTTGAAGAACCGCCATCGTATGCCATATTCATTCTTGCAACCACTGAAAAGCATAAAGTTATACCTACTATTTTGTCACGTTGTCAGATCTATGATTTCTCCAGAATCACTGTTGCCGACATGATTCACCATCTGCAGTATGTGGCAAAGCAGGAGGGTATCAACGTGACGGAGGAAGCACTGAATGTGGTGGCGCAGAAAGCAGATGGAGGTATGCGTGATGCACTTTCTATCTTTGACCAGTTGGTGTCGTTCTGTGGAGATAACATAAGTTATGAGCAGGCAATTGAAGTGCTTAATGTGCTCGATACCGACTATTATTTCCGTACCGTAGATTGTGCACTTAGCGGTGATGTCGCGCAGATGTTGCTGCTTTTCAACAATGTACTCAACAAAGGTTTTGATGCTCAGAACTTCATTATCGGTCTTGGCTCGCATCTGCGTGACTTGTTGGTAAGCAAGGATGCCATTACTGTTAAGCTGCTTGAAACCTCCGATTCCATTCGTCAGCACTATGCCGAACAGGCAAAGCAGTGCAGTGCCCAATTCCTTTTCCGTGCTCTCAGTCTGGTTAATGAGTGTGATATTCAATATAGAGTGGCAAAAAACAAACGGCTGACGGTTGAGATAATGCTCATTCGTCTCAGCCAGCTTACGGCGTCCGATGAGACGCCGTCGGTCAGTCAGAGCCAACCGTTAAAATCTATTAGCGTTCAGCCTGCAGCTCAACCTGCTGCCCAACCGGCAACTGCACCCCGCTCTAACCCTCAGCCTTCCGCTGCACCTCAGCCTGTGAACCCTCAGCCTGCTGCTGCACCTCAGCGTTTTCGGATTACTCCGTCTGCTCCCAAGCCTGCTCCGCAAATGCCTGGAGCACCCGTACGTGTGTCTATCAACACCGGTACGGCAGCACAGGCAACGCCGCAACCTGCCGAACAGCAACCTTCCGCTGCTGTGAATATGCAGCCGAAGCGAAATAAACCGTTCACTCGTGAGGAGTTGGAAGAGGCGTGGCTTGTCATGCCCAAGGCGGTAGGAGGTGATGACAGGCAGAAAGCTGCAATGATGAATACTACCATTCAAATGGATGGAACCACGATTACTATCTCACTGTCTAACGTTTTGCAAGAACAGAACTTGCTTGAGTTGAAGTCTGATATTCAGCATGTGTTAGCCGACAAACTGCAAAACGACAACATACGTGTTGTCACCAAAGTAGTTGAGAATCTGCAGAAAGAGCTTGTCTCTGACGCCGAAAGATATCGTTATCTCGTGCAAAAGAACACTATGTTGGACAGCCTCAGACAAAATCTTGACCTGACAATTGAATAAGATGAGGACCACTTCAAGCATTATTATTGTCTTACTGCTGAGTCTCGCTACATTGCTGTATGCTGAGTTTCAGCCGTTTTCCTTTGTGCAACTCTCTGATACGCATATTTCTCCCAACAATGATAATGCCTTGAATGACTTGCGCCGCTCTGTGTGTGAAATCAACCAAAATGACTCAATAGCCTTTGTCATCGTGTCTGGTGATATAACTGATGCTGGAGAGATAGGCTCGATGATTCGTGCAAAGCGTGTGCTTGACTCTGTTAATGTGCCTGTCTATGTCACTTCGGGCAATCATGAGACCAAATGGTCGGAGTCTGGATGTACCGACTTTCAAAAAGTATTCGGCTCCGACAGGTTCTGTTTCGAATATAACGACTGCCTGTTCTTCGGCTTCGGTACAGGTCCTGTCATCAAGATGGCGGACGGGCATGTTGCTCCACAGGATGTAATCTGGATGAAGCAGATTCTTCAGGAAAAGGCTGCTGGCAAATATATCTTCCCTGTTACTCACTATCCTTTGCAGAACGGAGATGTTGATAACTGGTATGAGGTGACCGATGTGTTGCGTCAGTACAATGTACAATGTGTGCTCGGAGGTCATTATCATAGGAATCTGCTCTTCAGTTGCGATGGTATTGCCGATGTCCTTGCCCGGAGTAATCTTCATGGAAAAGATTCCGTGGGCGGTTATACTATAGTGAGTGTGCGTTCCGACAGTATTCGCTGGCAGGAGAAGAGGATAGGACAGAAGGCTGTCGGCTGGCTTGCTCTGCCGTTTGGCAGGCATGAGTACGATGAGCCGGACCAGATTCTCAGACCTGACTTCTCGGTAAATAAGCAGTACTCCAAGGTTAAAGAGAGGTGGCAGACTACCCTCGATGCTGAGATCTATGCTGCCCCTGTGGTTGATGGTAAGCGTGTATATGTGGGTGAAGATACAGGCTTGTTTTATTGCCTTAACCTCTGCAATGGCAGAGAGATATGGAAATATCAGACCCAAGGGAGAATCATTTCCACTGCTGCAGTCGAAAAGAATAGGGTGGTGTTCGGTTCTACAGATGGATACATCTATTGCCTTCATGCCGTTCAGGGCTCGTTATTGTGGAAGGTGAAAACCGGCAAAGCGGTTATGGGTTGTACTCTGATTGACAAAGATGTTGTTTATATCGGAGGCTCTGACGGTTGCTTTCGTGCTTTGAATCTTGAGGATGGCTCCGAGGTGTGGACTTTCAGAGGTGTCAAAGGATACATAGAAACTCGGCCTTGCATTTATAATAACAAGATTTATTTCGGTGCGTGGGATTGTCATTTCTATGCACTGAATCTTCAGGATGGGTCCCTCGCTTGGAAATGGAGCAATGGTCACCCTTCTGACAAGTATTCACCTGCAGCGTGTTGGCCTGTGGCTGCTGATGGCAAAATCTTCTTTACCGCTCCCGATCGTGTGTTTACGTGCCTTGATGCTGAAACGGGTAGCGTTATCTGGCGTACTAAAGAGCATGTCGTCAGAGAAACGGTGGGTATCAGCGAGGACCATAAGCGCATATTCTCACGTTGTATGTGGGACTATGTTGTGGCTATGAAGGCAGAAGCCGCTCAGCCTGTCACTCTCTGGAATATCAATGCTGGGTATGATTACGACCACAACCCCTCAATGCTTATCGAGAAAGGCGGGGTAGTGGTGTTTGGTACCAAGAACGGACTTATTCATGGCATAAATGCTGCCGACGGAAAGATTCTCTGGAAGCATAAGATAGGTAACTCTGTGATAAACACTGCCTGCATGCTGACCCAAAGAGACATCATCCTTACTTCCGCCAATGGCACTGTCACACGTCTAAGAGTTAAAAGATAACAATAAAGCATGATGCTCACCGATTTTCTGCCGACTACGAAGAAAGAACTGGAACTCAGAGGATGGGACTACGTTGATGTAATCCTCTTCTCGGGTGACGCTTATGTTGACCATCCTTCGTTTGGGGCTGCGGTTATAGGGCGCACTCTCGAGAGTATAGGTCTCCGTGTGGCTATTGTTCCGCAACCTGACTGGCATGGCGATCATCGCGACTTTCTCAAACTTGGTATTCCCAGACTCTTCTTTGCCATCTCTGCAGGCTCTATGGATAGTATGGTCAACCACTATACCGCCAATCGCCGGCGTCGCTCGGATGATGCTTACACTCCTGACGGTAGGGCAGGGATGCGGCCTGACTATTGCACCATAACCTATGCTCGTATCATTAAGCAGCATTTCCCTGATACACCGCTTGTAATTGGCGGTATTGAGGCTTCAATGCGCCGTCTTGCGCATTATGACTATTGGTCTGACCGGCTCATGCCTTCCATTCTTCAAGACTCTGGAGCCGACCTTCTTATATATGGTATGGGAGAGAAGCCGGTCAAGGCTGTGGCAGAGCACTATGCTCATTCAAAAGAAGTACCTGTTGACATACCTCAAACGGCATTCCTCGCTGCTTCCTCTTTCGCTGAATCATTGGAGGACGCTGTCTCTTTGCACTCTTATGAGCAATGTCTTAAAGACAAACGTGCCCAGGCGGAGAATTTCAGATATATAGAGGAGCAGTCAAACTCCATGCGTGCCATGACTTTGTTGCAGCCTACTGCCGGTAGAGTAGTGGTGGTTAATCCTCCGTACCCTACCATGACTACCGGGGAGATTGATGCGTCTTTCGACCTGCCTTATACGCGTTTGCCTCATCCTAAGTACAAAGGTAAGACCATTCCGGCCTACGATATGATTCGTTTTTCTGTCTGTATGCATCGTGGGTGCTTTGGCGGATGTGCTTTCTGCACCATTTCTGCGCATCAGGGTAAACATGTCGCATCCAGAAGCAAGCAATCTATTCTGCAAGAGATAGAGAAGATATCGCAACTCCCTGATTTCAAGGGCTATCTCTCAGACTTGGGAGGACCCAGCGCAAATATGTACATGATGAGTGGTAAAAATCGTGAGCTGTGCGAACGATGTCGCCGACCCTCGTGCATACAGCCTTCGAAGTGCAAAAACCTGAACGATGACTTTGCTCCGCTGCTCGATATATACAGAACTGTTGACCGATTGCCTTATATAAAGAAGGCTTTTGTAGGGAGTGGTATTCGTTATGATCTTATTACGGAAGAGTATATGCGTGAGGTCATCTTGCGACACGTCTCCGGCAGGCTTAAGGTTGCACCCGAGCATACTGAGTCTGCTGTATTGCGCCTTATGCGAAAGCCCGACTTCGAACTGTTTCAGCAGTTCAACACTTTTTTTGACAAGGTTAACCGTGAGGCAGGACTCAATCAGCAACTTATTCCGTATTTCATATCTTCTCACCCCGGATGCACGACTAAAGATATGGCAAATCTCGCTCTCAAGACCAAACGCATGCAGTTTCACCTTGAGCAAGTGCAAGACTTTACTCCCACTCCTATGACTCTTGCAACCGAGATGTACTACACCGGCCTAAACCCATATACAATGCAACCTGTGTATGTCGCTCGCACTAAGGAGCAGAAACTTGAGCAGCGTCAGTTCTTTTTCTGGTATAAGAAAGAGTATGCATCTGCTATCAGAAATTCACTTCATAGAATACATTGTGACGATTTGGCACAAAAATTGTTGTCAAAAAATAAGTAACATTGTAGGTCAATCCGTTAATTAGACTTCAGTTATATAACAAAAAGAAAGTACACTTTTGGCATCAAAGCGAAAATATCATTTCAATCCTGAAACGCTCTCTATGGAGCAGGTGGAGCATGGCTTTGTCTATTGGCTTAAACGGACAGGTGCGTCTCTCCTTACCTCCATTGCTGTCGGTGTGCTCTTCTTCTTCCTTTTCTTCTCTTTCTTCCCTTCACCGCGTGAGAAGCAGGTCGCTCAAGAGAGAGATGCTCTGCGCTCGCAATATGAAATGCTTGAGCGTCAGATCGACCAGATGCAACTTGTGCTTATCGATATGCAGCAACGCGACGATAATCTCTATCGCACTCTGTTCCAGGCAGACCCTATTCCCCTCTCTGTCCGTCTTGGTGCAGCTCGCCCTGTAAGTTACTACGACTCGATTGCGGCCCTTACTAACATGCAGCTTGCAGCCGATATCACTCTCCATGCCGACAGGATAGAGAAAGCATTATATGTTCAAGCCAAATCCTATGAGGAGATACTCGAACTTGCTAAGCAGCAGGAGATTCGTATGGAGAACCTGCCTGCCATCCAACCTGTACTGAACAAAGACCTCACTCGGGTTGCTTCAGGATATGGGTGGCGTATCGACCCTGTCTATCATACCCGTAAATTCCATGCCGGAATGGATTTCACGTGTCCAACCGGCACCGATGTTTACGCTACGGGAAATGCTTCTGTTGAGTTTGTAGGTTGGCGTCAGGGCTATGGCAACTGTGTCATTCTCAGTCATGGATACAACTACGAAACTCTCTATGCGCATCTCTCGGCTCCTTTGGTCTATGTAGGTCAGAAAGTACATCGTGGAGATGTCATTGCACTCTCGGGTAACACTGGTAAATCCACTGGCCCTCACGTGCATTACGAAGTTCGTTATAAGGGGCAGCCGCTTGATCCGCGTAACTTCTATTTCCAGGACCTCTCTCCTGAAGAATACGACAAGATGGTGCAGATGTCCAACAACTTTGGGCACATGCTTGACTAACATCCTCCCCTCATCCTCTCTTTATTTCCCCCTTACTCTCCAAGCATACTCTAAGCTCTCGGTGTAATACCATTCTCCTAACTCTTAGCATGCTCTTGGCGTACTTGTAGCAAATAGTATTCTTTTACTCGGTATACTCTTATGTCTCCCTTTCCTAAGTCATATATAACTCATATAAGTAAGAAGAGCAACCCTGAGGTTGCTCTTCCGAGTTAATAAAGTTGTGTTTTTCATACCTCTTCCTCTCGGAAGGGGCGGGGTAAGGAGATTCTGATCAACTCACGGTGGAGCTTTTCTTATTTGTAAAGGAATCTCCTTATGCTGCGTTTCGGAGTCTTTTCGAACTCCTTTTCTACCAACTCTATCTCTGCAATATGCGAGTATGCCGGCAGTATGCTGTTCACCTTCTTGAGGTTCTCTTTCATCAGTTCTTCCATTGTCTGACCTTGCAAATTGTATTTCTGATCTGCAAAGACAAGGGCGACTAACTTGCCCTGACGACTTACTACAACCGACTCTACCACACCGGGCAGGTTGTTTATCTTGTCCTCAAGCTCTTCCGGATAGATATTCTGGCCGTTGCTTGACAGTATCATAGCTTTTGAACGGCCACGAATGAACAGGTGCCCGTCTTTGTCTATTGTGCCAAGGTCGCCTGTGTGCAGCCATCCGTCTTTGTCTATGGCAAGGGCTGTAGCCTCTTCATTCTTGTAGTATCCCATCATCACGTGCTCTCCGCGGAACAATATTTCACCCACTATCTTCTCCTGGTCAGGTGAATCTATCTTCAGTTCGTTTCTTGTAACGCACTTTCCGCAGCAGCCTTGTACTTCGTTAAACCAGTGGTCGTAGCAGATTAATGGACCTGCCTCTGTCATGCCATATCCGACTACGAATGGGAACTTTATTCTGCGGAACACTTTCTCTACCTCTGCATTTATCGCTGCTCCGCCGGTAATCAGCCATATCAGATTGCCACCGAATGCTTGCATCAGTTGGTTGTATATCTTCTTTTCTACTATCTTGCATAGTAGCGGAGTGTTCCATAAAAATTTCACGACAGGTTTCTCAAGTGCAGGGAATATCTTCGACTTGAATATCTTTTCCAATACCAGAGGTACTGTCAGAATCATATAGGGCTTTGTTTCCGCGTATGCTTTCAGTAGCACACTTGGTGATGGAGTCTTGCTCAGGAAATATACATGGCAACCTCCTGCCACTTGATACAGAAACTCGATTGTCATTCCGAACATATGTGCCAATGGCAACATGCACACCTCGCTCCAGCCGGCATGATTGGGTATGGTCTCTTGCGAGTATTGAACATTGGCAGAGATGTTTCTGTAACTCAACATGGCACCCTTCGGAGCACTTGTTGTGCCCGAGGTGTAGTTTATTATCATCAACTCATCCAGGTTGTCGGTGGGGAAATGAACGTCCGTCACTTTGTAGCCATGAGGATACTTCTTCACAAACAATTCTTCACTCTCATGATATGCCTTCTTCTGCTGTTCTGTCTTGGCATATAGCAATTCAAAGTCTGTAGTGCATATAACAAGCTCAAGAGCCGGCATGTTCTCTATCGAAACCTTCTTCCATACACTCTCTCCTGCAAACATAGCTTTTGCATCGGAGTGATTGACCAAACCCTCAATGTCAGACCCTACGAATGCATCCATTATCGACACAATTACGCCTCTGTTCGCTGCAATACTAAGCAGTGCTATTGCCCAATTTGCACAGTTCTTCGAGCAGATTACTACTTTATCTCCTTTCTTTATTCCTGCGGCATCAAGAAGAATCTGCAGATGTGCCATCTGGGCTGCCATCTCTCCGAATGTGTAGTTGTTGTCTCCGTCATAGTCGGTCAAGGCTGGCTCATTCCAGTTTTGAGGAATGCGCTCATTGAAGTACTCAAAAAAATGTTTTGTTGGTGCTGTCATAATACTGAAAATATATAAGTTCTAATTTTTGTGTTCTAATCCTCTTAATAATCTTTACCTGCCATTATTGTTCATCTCCCCATTTCATGCATATCTGAATGCTGACACTCCGGTGAACTCGTATACTAACTATTCCCATTGTCGTATCTATCACACAGGTTATCGTTTGCATGAATGCAGAGTTTGTCAACTTTTCGATTGCAAAAGTAATATATTCTTTTCTATTCATTGTAAAAAAGGTATATTCTCTGCTTAAATAAGGCTTAACACTGCTCTTCTGGGACAAAAAGCAATATAGTGGGACAAGATTTGTGTATTTTTTTTACCGATTTTTCCTATGTATTTGCTAAAATTGGTATATACTTTTGAAAAAAAAGCAGAACTCTTATCTTAGAGTTCTGTTCTTCTGCGGAAAGTGAGGGATTCGAACCCACGGTACTTTCAAACGCCTTTTGGGTATTGTTTTTTGCTGCAAGCAGATAGGTTAATATTTCAATTTTGTCTCGGGCGTGTCCCGATTTTGTCTCGATTGATATAATAGTATCATTGGCATATATTTTGCAATTTTTTAGTGAACGATTTTCGATTATCGGTGTATGCAGTAGTGAGAGCGCACTCGAAAACTGAATATTAACCGATAAAGATTCAATCAAAATGGATAAAAAGTATTTGATTATTGCAGTAGCAGTTTTAGCGCTGGGCTGCCTCGGGACACTTCAAGCGTTCACACATTTGGAAACGCAAGAACCCCAAGAAATACGTGGTATTGTAGTAGATGAGCACGATGCCGCATGGTACGAACAACAGCAAACATTGTGGTTAAAGAAGGCACAAGCCAATCCTACTGACGAGCACGCATGGGAGCAGTGCTTCAGCGCGGCACGTTATGCCGATATGCTCCAAGAGCAGTATGGTATGACCGACCGCAAGAAAGCAGTACTTGATGAGATGGCGAAACGTATCCCAGATTCGTTTACGTATAATCTCGCCATGTATCAAACAAAACGCGATATGTACGGCGAGGACGCAAGTCCGTGGGCAGAAAAGGCATTGCAACAGATCCCGGAAAACATCGGTCGTCAAGACGCATCCATGCTTATTGCCTATCTGGAGAT
>JAFUWV010000002.1 GCA_017477325.1 Paludibacteraceae bacterium | reverse complement strand
GTGATATCATACCGGCGTACGGTCTCGGTGAACTGAGCAGTGTAGGTCTTGTCACCGGCTACGGCTACTATCTCGCTGTCCCAACCGCTGAAGGTATAGACTGTTGACTCGGTCATGTAGTCCTCTACGGCAGGAGCTACAGGAGTCTCATTCCAGTTAACCTTAACTACTATAGGTTCACCCTTGACTACCCATGTGATATCATACCGGCGTACAGTCTCGGTGAACTGAGCAGTGTAGGTCTTGTCACCGGCTACAGCTACTATCTCACTGTCCCAACCATTGAAGGTATAGACAGTTGACTCGGTCATATAGTCCTCTACAGAAGGTGCAACAGGC
The DNA here is from genome assembly GCA_017477325.1 of Paludibacteraceae bacterium. Taxonomy (GTDB): domain Bacteria; phylum Bacteroidota; class Bacteroidia; order Bacteroidales; family Paludibacteraceae; genus Colicola. The sequence goes on along the minus strand of JAFUWV010000002.1, from coordinate 409,044 downwards.
AGTTCATTCCAGTTAACCTTGACTACGGTAGGCTCGCCCTTCACTACCCATGTGATATCGTACTGACGTACGGTCTCGGTGAACTGAGCAGTGTAGGTCTTGTCACCGGCTACGGCTACTATCTCACTGTCCCAACCGTTGAACGTATAGACTGTTGACTCGGTCATGTAGTCTTCTACGGCAGGTGCTACAGGAGTCTCATTCCAGTTAACCTTAACTACTATAGGTTCACCCTTGACTACCCATGTGATATCATACTGGCGGAGAGTAGATGTGTAGGTAGCTGTGTAGGTCTTGTCACCGGCTACAACTACTATCTCGCTGCCCCAACCATTGAAAGTATAGTCGTATTGTTCAGATGAAGCCTTCTGAGGTGTTGCACCCTTATATTCAGGTGTTGCGCCATACTCAAGAGACTCGCGCTGCAACTCGGTACCGTCTTCATTGACGAACACTATATCGTACTTATTAACGACCTGAGTGTAGGTAGCATGATAAACGGCTTCACCGGTTACTGCAACCAACTCAGGTGTCCAGCCTGCGAACTCGTAACTGTACTGAGCATTGCCTTCCTTGGCAGGTACCTTGGTTGTAGAAGGCATCTGACCATATTCTACCGTCACTTCGTCTATTACGGTTTCATCCTCGTCTTTGAAGGTGATAGTGTATGCATTGGTCACTGCCTTGAAGTCGGCTTTGTAGGTTGCATCGCCGTCAACTGCTACGACTTCAGGTGTCCAGCCTTGGAAAGTATAGCTGTACTCGCCGCTCTTCTCACGTTTTGGAGTATCACCTTGGTAAATCGGCATTGCACCATACTCTACCTCATACGAAGCCAACGGACTGTTGTCCCAGTTGACGAAGCTGATGGTGTACTTGTTAACCACCTGCTCGAACTGAGCCTTGTATGTTGCATTGCCACCTACAGCAACTACAGCCTTGTCCCAACCAGAGAAGTTGTAAGTGTACTGCTCGTTGCCGGGCTTGGTTGCCACAGGCTCCACAGGAGTTGCGCCATACTCATACTCTTCGCTTGACAGAACAGCATCGTCGTAGTTGAGGAAGGTGATAGTGTACTTGCGAACGGTTGCCGTGTATGTAGCCGTGTATATAGCTTCACCCGTTACCTCTGTGAATTCAGGAGTCCACTTCAGGAAGGTGTAGGTGTATTGAGCATCTTGAGCTTTGACAGGAGTCTCTCCGTTGTATGCAGGCATTGTGCCATACTCTACATCTGTATTCTGCAGCTCAGTGCCATCCTCATTGAGGAAGCGGACTGCATACTTATTAACGGACTCAGTGAACTGAGCGGTGTAAGTCACGTCAGCGGTTACAGCGGTTACCTCAGGGGTCCAAGCATTGAAGGTATAAGAGTATTGAGCTGTAGCACCCTTCTCAGGTGTTCCGCCGTTATACTCAGGCGTTGTGCCATACTCTACGTTCTCGTCTTTCTCAAGTTCAACGCCATCTTCGTTAACCCAGAGAACGGTGTACTTGTTGATGTTGTACTTACCTGTGAAGATGAGATTCTCAGCGGGCATGGTCTGAGGCTCTTCTGCATTCCAGCCGGAGAAGGTGTAACCGGTCTTCTCGGCAGGTGTATACTTGAGGACTTCTGCCGAGAAGTCATAGGTCTTCACCACATCCTCTTCACCCTCCACTTGGTAAGTGATAGTGTACTGGTTGATTGTGAAGGTACCTGTTACTTCTACATCCTCGGCAGGCATGGTAGCGGGTATCTCGCTCCAGCCGGAGAAGGTGTAACCCTCTTTGGCGGGTTCAGCCTCGGCGGTTACAGCAGCACCATACTCGACAGAAACAGTCTTGTAGTCAGCACCATCAACCTTGTAGATGAGGTTGTAGGAGTTGATGTTGTACTGAGCAGTGAAGGTAGCGGTGCCTGTCACCTCTGCCTCCTCGCTGATAGCAGGAGCCCATGCTGTGAAGGTGTAGCCGGTCTTCTCGGGGTCAGCGGGTTTGATGGTGCTAACCTTAGTGCCGTACTCAGCGTTGACTACTACGTCAGCCTCACCATTGTCAAGAGCGAAGGTGATGTCGTACTTGTTAACGGTCTCGGTGAACTGAGCGGTATAGGTGATGTCGCCGGTTACCTCGGTAGCATCAGTAATCTCAGGAGTCCAACCCAAGAAGGTGTAAGTGTACTGAGCTGTTGCCTCTTTGACCGGGTCAGCAGGCAGGTCGGTCAACTCAGTAACCTTAGTGCCGTAAGCCACATCAGCGATAGTCTTAATCTCAGTCTCACCATCTTCGTCCACGAAGCGTACGGTGTAGGTATTAACTGTCTCGGTGTAGGTAGCTGTATATATTGCATCTTCTGCAGCCTCAACGATGGTAGGAGTCCAACCTGAGAAGGTGTAGGAGTACTGAGCGTTTCCTGTGCGAGCGGGCTCGGCAGGAGCGGCAGGCATTGTGCCACACTCTACGGCTGTCTCACCGGTGAGAGTGGAGATGACAGTGCCGTCATAGTCCTTGAAGGTGATAGTGTAGAACTTCTTCTCAAACTGAGCACTTACGGCAACATTGCCGCGAGGCATCAGGAACTTGTTGTCAGTAACGGTAAGTTCGTTCTCACCGTTCTTCACGCTGAGAGTGCCTGCTTTGAGTTGGTAGCAGTCGTCAGCAGGAGTGATGGTGAGAGTTATCTCGTCGCCCTCGCCTGCGGTCAGAGGAACTGCACTGACACTGCCGTTCTGTATGCCTTCAGCAATGGTAACGGTGTATTGTTTCTGCTGAGGAGCAGTGACAGGCAGAAGCTCTACTATATCGTTGTACGGAGTGAGTATAGCTGTGAAGCTGTACTCTGCTTCCTTCAAAGCGTCAAGCGACTGGAAGGTAGAGAAGAGTTGCATCGTCTCGAACACATAGAACTTATCTCCATTCTTGGTCACAGGCTGCTCAGCTATGCTTACATATTGTGCTTCGGTAGCGGCTGTGACTACTGCTGTCAGTTCAACTGGTGTAGGCAATGCTTTCACTTCGCCTGCTACAGGAGTTGTTGCGGGTATAAGTTCGTGTTGAGCACGGTATAAGCTATATTTACCTGTCACAGCGGTTAGTGCCTGACCTTGCTCGTATGCATCAACCACACCATAAATCATGAGTGTAGCAGTACCATCGGTAATGTAAGTTGTCTTGTTGTCATCAGACTGAGCAAGAACCTGTACTTCGGTACCGACAGTTACATTGTCGGCAGGTTGCAGAGTGAGGAAGTCGCGCAGGGTGTAGAGGCGGAAGGTAGCATTGACGGTCACTGCCTCGGCAGGCATGGTGAATTTACCGTCGGTTACTGCCACAGCCTCGCTGCTTGCGGTCTTATGTACGGTCAGTGCATCAAGCAGGTAGCCTTCGGCAGGGGTAACAGTGAGTGTTACCTCGGTGTCAGCAGCAGCTTTCTGTTTGTTAGCTTCGACAGAACCATTTTCAATACCTGCAGAGATAGTCACATCATATTTAGGTGCACTAACGAACACAGCTGTCACAGTGATGTCGGAAGCAGGCATCGAGAACTTGTATTCGGAGTCGTACTCAATAGTGTTGTCAGCAGCATCTTTGATGGTGAGCGACTGGAGGTCGTAGTCTTCACTTGCATAGTTGATGGCAAGTTGAGCTTCAGCGCATGCAGCGAGTTGAGTTGCAGCAGGAGCGAGAGTGACAGTATTGCCGTCGGCACCGGCATTGGTGATGTCGAAGGTGACAGCGAATGTCTTCTCCTTAACGGCATACTCAGCACCGTTGAACTCAATGGTGGTAGCATTGTATTTATAAATCTCACCTATTGCTTCAACGTATGCACCGTTAACAATATCTTCGGTTACGGTCACACCATAAACCTCGAATGTCTTTGTTGCAGAGCAGTCATCGCTAAGCCAGAACAGGTTAGAACCTATATTATTGACGTATCCACCTACTACATACTTGCCATTTTCGACTGTGGTCTTATCAGCAAGACTTGCAGTAAGAGCTACGGCTTCTGAAGGTTTCAGAACAGTAGTCTTTACAACAACATTCTTAGTGGCAGAAACAGTAGCGTTTGCTGTAGCAGTAATTACGGCAGTGCCTTCTTTCAGAACTTCTGTTACGGCACCGGTATTGGCATCAATCTTAACGACTGTTTCATCGCTACTGCTCCATGTTACAATATCGGTGGAGTTAGCAGGTGACAGAGTAGCTGCGAGTGTAGGATATGTGTTCTTGTACATCTCCAAGTTGAGGTCACCTTCACCTACGATTTCTACGGCGGTAGCAGGAGTAAGTTCTTTTACCTCAAGATTGAGGGCTACAGTGGTTGTTACAGTCTCGTTTTTCTTGTCTTTTGCTTTCAGTTTAAGAGTTGCCTCGTAGGTACCTGCAGCATTAGCTGTATAACTTACGGTGAACTTACCTTCGTTTATTGCGCTAACGGAGAATACAGAAGCACCTTCGCCTGTAATCTCGGTACTAATGTCGGTACGCAGGTTCTCTGTTGTGATAGTCAGTTCCTTGCTGCCAGTGAGAGTTTCTCCTGTCATATTCAAAGTGCCGAAGTCGACTGATGCAGGTGTAATTGATATAGAACCATCACAAGAACCAGGAATAGCTGCAGATATCACTTTCTTATATAGGGCAATCGCTTTTTGACCAGACTTGTAATAACGGAAACGATTTTGGTTAGAAGCATCATTAAACCTAAGAATCATGTTTTGATCAGATGATTTACTACTAATAGTAACTTCTCCACCAGATATCGAGAATTGATTTAGATATTTAGATTTATCACCTTCTACATTACTTGATTTTATACCGTTGCCTGCATTACTCGTCACAGTTGTACCTGCAATATAATAACCACTCGCAGATTTAATCTGATACCATCCTTCATTGTCAACATCAGCTGTAATTGTGAACTCTTTTGCTTCTAATGCTTCAGTATGGGCAATCTGGTCGTTACTAATAGTTACATCTACTATATTAGAAACAGCATCCAAACTAGTTAGCGATCCATCGAATGCAACATTGCCTGTCTCATAAACTATTAGATAAGATCCTTCCCATGAAGCAGGTTCGGTGGTCACTTTCTCATAGTATGCCGAACCTGCTTGAGCAGCAGTGCAGACTACGATTTCAACAGAAGCCGTTTTACCGTTAGAAGTGGTTGCAGTAGCAGTAACTTCGCCTGCAGCAATAGGAGTTATATTGCCATCTTCATCGATTGTGATTATACCATTCTCAGAATAACTCCAAGTGATGGTTTTATCTGTAGCATCAACGGGTAGAATGGTTGCTGTTACCTTTGCAGTGCCACCCAACTCAAGATAGATGTAATCTTTGTCAAGGGATATAATTTCTACTGCTATAGAACTTGACGAAACCGTCACTGTGCACTCGTCTTTCAATGTGCTGTTTTCTTGAGAGGTTACGATGATAAGGGTTTGTCCTTCGCCTACGATAGTCATCAAACCTGTCTGGTCGATGGTAGCCACAGCCGGATTGGAAGAAGTCCATTCTACAGCAGGATTGAGAGCATCTGCCGGAGCAACCACTACCTCAAACTTATATGTAGCATCGTCGGTTGAGAGCGAGAGGTTATCACCTACTTCGCTGAGCGATACGCTTTGTACTGCTATAGCCTCAAATTCGGCACTTACAGTTGCAGCACTTGCGGGCATCGTGAAGGTATATTGATTGGTTGTGCCTTCAACAGCAGTGCAGGCGACGTCGTTGTCTGAAGCGTCTTTGACTACGAGTGTATTAGCCTTCAACTGATAGTGCTCTGCAGGAGATACGGTAAGAGTAACGATTGCGCCTTCGGCAACAGCAGTTGCAGGTTCTGCCACGATAGCACCATTGGTAAGAGTAGCGACAGTTACATCGTACTTGGGCAGTTCCTCGAACTCGGCTGTAATAGTTACCGCACCCTCCGGCATCGTAAACTTGCCATCTGTGAGTTCAACTGCTGCACCGGTAGTTGTACGTTTCACTGCCAAGGTACCGAATTTCACTCTATAGCCTTCTGCAGGAGTGAGAGTTACTTCAACAGGATAGCCAGCAGGAGCAGCATCCATCACACTGATGGTACCGTTTTCAGCAGTATGAGTGATAGCATAGCAGTCTGCCTTGGTGAAGAAATGGAGTGTTTGACCGGAAATGTTCGAATTGATAGAAGTGTAGCAACGGACGTCTTGTCCATTATATATTCCAAGATAACGAGATGTTGCTGTATTATACAGGTAATCATCTTTTATCTCAAATGCCTTGTTATCATTAGTGCCTACACGTACACCATTGTTTGTGTTGGTGCAATACAGCCATTTCTCTGTATCTCCGTTAGGATAGATGGCATTAGACGTAATGTTCCAAAGGATATTAGCATTGTCGTTGAGTATATATCCATTAGTGATAGAAACTGCAATAGCAGCAGGAGCCGAGCCTGTACCATTATTATTTGTTATACCATAGTAAGCACCTTCTTTCTCCCATGCTATGATAACGACATCAGATGCTGCAACATTGGCAAAATCAGTAGCCTTGTAGAAATTGCAGTCAACAGTTGTTTCTGCCGGAGCTGTTGCCTTGAAAGTGACGGTTATTGTTACGTTCTCGGCGGGCATTGTGAAGGTGAATGCGTCTTCGCCTTCGACAGCGGTGAGAGTGAGACCTGCGACATTAGCGGATATCTCATCAAGTTCATAACCCTCTTCTGCGACATACTCAACCTTGACGGTTGTGCCTGCGATGGCAGACTCTGGAGTAGCAGTTACGATGCCTTGTTCGCTGTTGTAGGAGGTAGTGACGGTGAAGAGTTGGTTGAACACAGCACTTACTGTCACATTCTGAGCAGGCATGAGGAACTCAGCCGAGCCGTCTGCGTTGTCAATGAGGGTTACATCGTTGCTAATGTCATTATTCTCAGCATCAAGCACTTTCAGTTCGCCGAACTGATAGCCGGTGGCAGCCTGGTAGAGAACTGTAACCTCTGAATCAGGTTGTGCATAAGTATTAGTTTCAATCTCGCCTTCACCTGTCTGTTGAGTTGAGATGAAGTAGTATGACGGACGGGTGTTAGACGAACCAACCTCATAGGCAACAGCAATATCCTTGGCTCCTTCGGCATAGGCAAGCAGGATATTCATATTGACAGTTGCGCCATCGGAATACTTCTCGGTTGTAGTGTATGTTGCACTGCGCAAAGCCACTACGTCTGTCATACGGATGAATGCACCATCGGCTAACTTTATTTGCGGAGCGGCATTGCAGAGGTCAGCACTTGCCTCAACGGCAATAGTTAGAGTCTTGTCTGCATTTCTCGTGATAGAATAGATAGCAATCAGATCGTTTCCTCCGCATATACTACCTGTGGTTGTGAACTCAGCAGCACCATAGAAGGTAGCAGGAGTGAGTACTACAGGTTCTGTAACGGTCAGTGTGCAGGTAGCTGTGTATTCAGTGCCTTCGATTGTGGCAGTGATGTTGGCATTACCTGCTTTCTTGGCGGTAATGGTGCCATTCTCTACTGTTGCCACCTCGGTGTTATCGCTTGTCCAGACTACAGTGTAGGTATCGATATTCTTGACTGTAGCATTGAGAGTGGAGGTTTCACTTTCCTCGAGGCTGAGAGTTGCCTTGTCAAGTTCGATAGAAGGTTTGAGCAGTTCAGACTCGGAACAGAGACCATTCATCTTTACCACTTGGTTTTGAACCATCCAGCGTCCGCCCCAATTAGGATTACTCCAAAGTATCTCGAGTGTCAGTTGAGTTGTTCCTGCTGGTAATGTATAGTTAGCTGTCAATTCGTCAATTCCTGCATCATCTGTATCTGCACCTGCGGTTACACCTATTGGGTTAATAAGGAAGTAATCTAACTTGTTTGCACCATCGGCTGCTTTAAGTACAAACTTAACTGAACCATCACCATTGTCAACTACTGAGAATAGTATGTTCGATTCAGGATTAGAATTGGACATATTATTTGTCAATGCTACTTCGCACCATTTCACTATCTCAGCGAATGTAGCTGTTACCACCACATTGCCTGCAGGCATAGTGAAGGTAGCGGTGTTGCCTGTGATGACAACTGGAACACTGTTTTCACCATTCATCACAGTTACTGTTGCCAGTTCGTAGCCCTCTTGAGGAGTAGCGGTAATGGTGATAGTGGCATTGGCAAGTGAAGTCTCTGCATTGGCAACAATATTTTCTGTATTTACAGCGATGTTATAGTAGGTGACAGATTCTTTGAATGCAGCACTTACAGTCACGTCACCGGCAGGCATCGTGAACTTGCCGTTGGTAACAATTACTGCGTCCTCACCATTCATTACTGATATCTCACCATCCAATTCATAGCCCTCTGCAGGTGTTGTAGTAACAGTTACTTCTGTACCTGCCTTAACATAGTCTTTATTGATAGTGAGAGAACCATTATCAGAATCAGCAACACTGACATTATAGTATACTGATGCAGTATTTTCAGAACCTACGGTATATTCAAATGCGAAACCTTTTGCTCCTTCTGCATAAGCATACAAAACTTCAATATTTACTTTTGCGTCATCTTCATAAGTATCTGTCGTTGTATATGTAGCACTACGTAAACCTATAATATCATTCATACGAATGAAGCCATTCCCAAGATTGACTTGTAATGCCAGACCACAAACATCTTTATTTGTTTGAGCATTTATTGTCAAAGTTTTATCTGCATTACGCGTAATACTATATTCACCAACCACATACAAGCCTGCACATACACCACCTGTAGTTGTAAAATCACCATCTCCATACCATGTGGTCGGTTCAAGAGTTATATTCTCTTCCCACTTGGCGAGGTAGGTTTGGTCGGTAGAGACGGTGGGTATATTGTTGTCCCAGTCGATAAGGGCCTGCGTTTCATCGGTGGATAGATACCATCCGAGGAAGGTATAACCGTCTTTCACGGGGTCGGTGGCAGGTTTCTCTATTTGAGCATCTGCCTGATACTCTTTAGTAGAGACGACGGTCTCGCCATCTTTGAAGACGATAGTATAGAGTGTCTTACAAAGTTGTATCTCGTAGTATGTTGTGCCTTCATACTGACTGGTAGGACCTGAGCACTCGTAGCAGTTGCCATCTACAAGAGCGTAGTCTTCATCGGTGTTACCAACAGTGATGTTGCCGGTCTGGTAGGTAGAGCCGTTATTGAAGAGAATACCTGTGCCAGAGTAACATGAGTTGACAGTTGCAGTATATACTCCATCGGCAGCCGTGAGCTGCTTACCTGGCCATACTTCTTCAAGCAGATCTCCTTGACTATTCCAAGCCCAGAAATAGACATTTTCCCAATCAGCAGGTTTGCGGAAGGTGACGGTGTATGTCTCGCAATCGGTCTTGGTGACTAAACTCTCAGTGAAGGTGCTGCCCAACCAATACTTGAAAGTGATGCTGTAGGTGCCAGCCTCGGGGAGAGTGATTGAGTAATTATTTCCGTTATCGTCAGGATTGCCTTTCCAAGCTATTGCTGCATTATGTTCTCTAACCACCGCCTTGAATTCAAGGTTGGCTTCAGCAGTAGCTGTGATGCCTTCGATGGTTACTTCAGCATACTCACCAGCATGTTCTCCTTCGGTAGCAACGGTCATCTGCACTTGTTCAGCGGTATGATCCCAAGCGGTGAATGGCAGACTAACCTTTTCAGCATCAGACTCTATAGCACCCAGACCTATACTATACTGCGGAGCCACATAGTCGTCCGTCTTCTGAGAAGTAGCTGTGGCTGAGATAATCATGTCGGTCGTATTAAGAGTGGCAGGGTCAGCGGTGATCGTGACTGTGTACATTCCATCTTCTTCGACTGACATAGTGAAGTTACTGCCTGAGTTCTCAGAGTCACCATACCACTCATTGTTGAGCACTATCTTATATTGCAGTCCGGAGGCTTGAGCAATGTTAAGGCCTTCTATTGTGGCAGTATATTTACCATCTTCGCCAAGAGTCATTGCGTTGGTCGGTTGCCAGTTGGTGCCTGCTTGATAAGCACTGAGAGCGACGAAATAGTCTTGTGCGAATAGTGCTTTCACGGTTACAGGGTATGAAGGCATTGTAAAGGTGTTGCCCTCGCCAAGGGTCACTGTCTGCTCTGCATTATCTTTATCAAGATATGTAACCTTGAGTGTCTGCAGGTGATAGTCAGCAGAAGAAGGAGTAGCGGTGAGTGTGATGGTCTCGCCTGCTGCAGCCATCGGCATATCAGCTACCACTGTTCCGCCTGTGGTCTCGGCAATTGCGACTACATAGGGGCGAACCACTGCTATAGGTTCGTCAATCATAAGCTGCTTAAAGACAAGAGTCTTTGTGTCGGGACAAGTAAGTCGTACTACTACATCTTCAGTTGCAGTATATGTATATGTGGCATCGGTATGCTTAACTGCATCGGCAGAACCTATCTTGACATTCACGCCACTCGGTATGTTTCCGAACTTGGCGTTAAGTGTACCACCGTTCTTGAGGAGCAATTCAATGTAAGCTGTGGTTTTCTTTACTTTCAGACCAAGGAATGCCTCGTTTTGATTGTCTTTTCCAGATGCAAGTGTATCAAGTTCATTCAAATCAGCATACTCATAACCTTTAGCTGTAAGGACTTCCTTGAACGCAGCAGTTTGCTCGGTTACTTCTTTTCTTCCCGTTCCACTTGTATTATCAAGAATCCACTGCTCAATGTTGATTGACTGCGAATAGTTGGCAGTCCATTTGCCATAGAGAGGAGTATCATCGGTGATGGTGAGAACTGTGATGTCTGCCACTTTGTTTGCCTCAGCAAGGTCGCTATTGGTGTACCAGCCATCAAAGGTATAGTGAGAACGCGTCTGATACTGAGCATATTCAGCAGGAGAAGCGTTCAGAGCTACTGTTTCCGTACCGAGTTGTGTTGCACCATCATAATAGGTGACAGTCTTGGATGAGAGTTTGACGGCGGTGATGGTGTAGGTCACTTCGTTGATAGTGGCTTGAGCCTGCCAGTTGCCTTCTACCTCGGTAGCAGTAACCTCAACAGGTGTGTCTGTCACCTTGGTGGTGTTGTCTTCGTAGGTGATGACGGTATGTTGCGTGAACACTACCTCAGGAGCCGCAGCATAGCCATCGGTCAGAGCCAAGGAGTGAGTGCTTGTCAGAGTAGCCAAATTCTCTGCACTGATAGCAACACCATCAACTGTAACTGCTGTAAGAGATACATCTGTGGAAATGATATCCTTTGCAGCAGGGCGAACAACTTTAACAGCGGCAAAACCTGTACCTGTCCCCTCTGCTCTACTTAGATATATCGAGTTATTCTCAATTCCAGCAGGAATTACTGCATAACCCACATTATAGTCTCCTTTTGCAGTACCCGTAGCAACGCTTGCTGCAATATCCCCATCAAGTGCAGTTGTAGATGATATCTTATACGGGTTATAACCACATATATATATTGTATCGCCCTCAATGAAATTACCAGAGGTAAGTGTTAACTGAATATATGTAGCATTAGCACCTAATTTACCAACATTTGCACCGCCTTTCAAATCAGAGGGAACTGCAGAATTATACGATGCACTTTCTTTATTCATTGTGGCATTTGTTGTTAAAGTACCACCTGTAGCAGTTTGAATTCCAGCTCCTAAATTTTCACTAAGATTTGCTTGTTGGAAATGGAATATCGTCTGTGCAATGGCATTGACTTTGAGAGAGAAGGCGAAGGATGTTACCCATGTGGGAGTATCGCCGTCTTTGTTGAAGTCGTTGCGTGCTTTGACGGTGTATGAGAATGTACCCTTTGTTGAGGCGGTGAAAGTATAAGTCTCGTTGGTTGCTCCTTCAATGTCAACGCCATCGAGTTGCCACTGATAGGCGGTTGCATTAGGAGCATCGGCAGTCAGAGTGACAGATGTGCCTTGAGCAACTGGTGAGGTCACATTTGCACTGATTGATGCATAGGTAACGGGAGTAGCCTCACTTACAGTGATAGTAATCGTCTCCTCCACGGCACAGATGCCGTTGGTTTCGTCAGCGGCTTGAGTGGCAGTGATAGTGTAAGTACCTGCGGCAGTAGCGGTGAACTTGCCGTCAGTAATGCTTGCATCTGTAGTCACAGCACCACCTTTCTTGATGGTGTAGTTTACGGCATTCTCATTGGTAGAAGTGAAAGTGAGATCCACCTCGTCACCAACGTATACGGTTGCAGCAGCAGAGAAGGTTACGGTGGGGGTGGTGCAGGAAGGAGATTTTGCTATAAGATACGAGATTTGGAAGTTACCTGAAAATGTAAATGTAATCTCATCTCCCTTAACAGCACCCAAGTTCTCAATTACATATTCACCACAATTTCCTGTACCGCTTTGTGTAATTTCTACATCTGCTGTTACATCAGTCCCATTCAGTCCGACAGATTGCAGTGTTCTTGCTGAACTTGTTGAAGATGATTTACCTCCTATCACTAAATCAGTAGCATTTTCAGTATTCTGAAGTGTTAGTTTAAAAGAAGACTGAGAACCTCCTCTTCGAGTGGGAGTGATACCTTCCGGAGCACAAGCAAATGTACCATATGATGAACCAAAAATGTTTGATCCACTCCCATTTACTAGTAAATCACCAGTGTTTAATGTATTTGTATTGCTACTTGCATTACAATACAAATAAACATCTTCTGCCCATGCTGTGGTGATGGTGCAGAGTAGCACTAACCACAGCGCAAAGAGTTTTTGTTTTTTCATGTTGATTGTTGTTTTAAGTTTATATTATTGTTATTTATTTGCTTTTACGGGTGGGAGACGCACATTAATATTCTATTCCGGTGCAACGTCTCTACGCAGGGTTCGTTGGTGTGAGACGTTCCAATGCAGCGTCTCTACGGGGTTGCTTTGATGAGACGTTCCGATGTAACAGCGGTGCATGCGCGTCTCTACAAAAAAACAAAGGGCAATGGCTGCGGAGTCATTGTCCTTTACATATTACACGCTTGCACATATAATGATTATAGTGACGGAAAGCCACCAGTAATACATTGCAGTTTGCATGCGGTCGTAAATCATGGTATATGACAGGTTAGTAAATGACTGCGGTATGGCCGACAGTATGCTCGCGTTCCCATAAGACGAGCCCCAACTTTACGCCTACAAAGATACTGCTAAATAAGGAAACAGACATGGAGAAAATGACGCAAAATGTGTTGTTTTTGTGTTGTTTGGATGACGGATGTAGCGAACGGCAATAGAGAAATTCTCACTTGCACTATTCGCCTTCCCGCATCTTCTTCAAAGCAGATTTTATCGTAGCGAGATAAGAGCGAGGCTATTTGCTATCGGCAGCCTTCTGAATACATTCCTCGATATGCTGCCAGTAGGATGCACTTTTCATTCCTGCTACGCTCTTGCCATACTTATCGATGAAGACTATAATTGGATAAGTGTTTGAACCGACCAATTTTTTCATGACATTTGTCTTGGAATCGCTTGAATCGAAATAGACTTCTCCGATAGTGCTGACTTTTTCGGGCGAGGAGTCGTGGGAATATATCATAATTACTTGCAGGTCGGGGTACTGCTGCTTCCACTGCTCGATATTTTCTTCCACATATTTGGTGAGACGTCTTGAAGGCATGCACCAAGTAGCGTCGAACATGAGCATAGTGATGTGTCCGTCTTGAAACTTGCTGCTTATCTCAACCGCGTCACCATCGATGTCTTTGACCCAAATCTCAGGCAGCTTTTCCTTATGCCTTTTATCGTCCACCGTGCCACCCGGGTATGGTTTCTGAGTAAGCAGGTTGCAGTTGGAAAAACTATTGTCCTGGATACTGCATGCGGGGTTAGGAATACTAACAAGTCGGAGATTGGTACACTCGCTGAAGGCCCCATAGCCAATATACGAAACAGACTTGGGGAGTTCAAGTTTGACAATAGCACTACTATTGAAAGCATCACTGCTTATGGTTCTCACACCTTCTTCTATTGTGAGATACCATAGTCGGGTCATAATCTGGCACAAACCGGAAGGAATGGTGCGAACAGAAGAGGTGAAAGTGAAGTGGTTGATATCTCCACGGTCGAAGATTTTTATATTGCCGGAATAGTCGGGTATTCGCCACGTGACCCGCGATATGTTTGTATAAGCAAAGGCAGCGACACCTATATACTGCAATGATTGTGGGAGGTCAATCTCTGTTAACTGCGTAGCATAGAAAGCGGAGTCGCCTATAGTCTGCAGTTTAGCAGGAAGGGTAATAGTGTTTATACCCTTACAGCCTCTGAAGGCTTTCTCGCCAATAGAGATAATGCCTGAGGGCAACACAACATCGGTAAGCTGTGTCTGACGATAGAAAGCATAGGCAGGTATCTTCTGCACCTTATCCGACAAACGAAGTGAAGCCGGCAACTGCTTGCCTCGGAAAAGAAGTTCGCCTTTCAGATACTTGCTGGCGGGCGAGAAATCGGTAATGCACCACTCGTCAGCAGTACCGAGGAAATCGATTTTCAGAATATAGCTCTTCAGAAAAGCATTTTTGTCAACACTCTTGATAGTGTTAGGCAGCACCAGTTCCGTTATCTCCCTGTGATAGAAGGCATAGGCAGGCAGATGGGTGACTGACTGGGGAATGACAATGCTGCCATCCAGATCCTTGCCTGCAACAAACACTTTGCTCACGCGATATGCTCCGTGAAGACACTTGTCCGCCACTTGCAGGTTGAGCCACTGTTCGAGAGAACCATTGTAGTGGAGTTTGCCGATGGTAATCGACGATGTTCCATCTATCTTTTCCAGAGAAACGGGCATGATGAACTCGTCGAAGGTGCAGTTTTTGAACACCTTGTCGGCTATAGACGTTATTCCCTCAGACAAGACCACATTCTTGACCTTCCATTGCGCCTTGCCCTTAATCAGCTGTGCATCGCCAAAGGTGTAAGGCGACTCTTTGGACGAATAATAGTCATTGTAGATTTTCTTTGCCCAAATGGGGTACGGGAGTTCGCCTGTTCCGGTGACGTAAAGCGTCTGCGACTCAGTATCATAGCGCCATTTGAGTGTCTTACCGAACTTACCGTGCGGAGCAGACCAAGAAAAGAGGCAGAGCGTGAGAAGAGAGGAGAGAAGAATCAGTTTTTTCATAAGGTATGGGAATAATATAGGTTAGTACAATGTTATTTGTCAGTTTCGTATGCTTTGATGATGCGGGTGACAAGTGGGTGGCGGACAATGTCTTTCTCACCGAAATTGATGACTGAGACTCCTTCGACGTTGCTCAGTTTCTCCACTGCATCGCGCAGACCTGACTTTTGGCTTAGCGGCAGGTCAACCTGCGTGAGGTCGCCGGTGACAATCATTTTTGCTCCGAGACCAAGTCGGGTGAGGAACATCTTTATCTGCTGAACGGATGTATTCTGCGCCTCGTCGAGAATGATGACGGCGTTGCCGAGAGTGCGTCCGCGCATGAAGGCAAGAGGAGCAATCTGAATGATGTTTTTCTCCATATACTCAGAGAGTTTCTGGTTGGGCAACATTTCCTCGAGAGCATCGTAAAGCGGCTGGAGATAAGGGTCTATTTTCTCCTTCATGTCCCCCGGAAGGAATCCGAGTTTCTCTCCTGCCTCAACCGCAGGCCGGCTGAGGATGATACGTTTGACTTCTTTATTCTTGAGTGCCCGCACGGCAAGAGCAATGGCAGTGTAGGTTTTACCTGTGCCTGCCGGTCCGATAGCAAAGAGCAGGTCGCAAGTTGAGAAGTCTTTGACAAGCCGCTGCTGATTCTCTGTACGTGCGAGTACGGGCTTGCCGTTTACCCCATGCAAGATAAGGTTGTCAGGCCGGTGGTCGGCAGGCTGGTTGCCATGTATGAGTTCGATGAGTTGCGGCTCAGTGAGAGTGCCATGCTCCAGACAGAAGGTCTCGGCAGCGAGGACCGCCTTTTCGAAGCGTCTGACTTCTTCATCACTGCCACTGGTTTTGATTTGGTAGCCGCGGGCAACGATACGTACAAGAGGAAACATGTTCTTCAGGCAGAGCATGTTACGATTGTTGACACCGTAGAAGACCATGGTGTCGAGGGCTTCTGATAGTTCGATGAGATGTTCCAAGGGGAAAGGAGGTTAAAGAGTTTGAGAAGTTTGTTAAGTTTGTTAAGTTTGAGAAGTTTGTTTAGTTTGTAGAGTTTAACGATTCAGAGAGGTTGTTGTAGGTTGGTATATCGTGGAGGAAAGTGTAGCCGGCAGGGGTTACCTGACATGCAAAAGTCTGTTTACCATTGTTAAGAATGAAGTAGTTCACACGAAGCTTGCGGTTATAGACTGCCACTTGGTCGAATACCTTTTGCGTGAGGGCTACATTGTCAGCCTTAAACTCGATGATACAGAGAGGCTGAAGTTGCGCCCCCATGACAACAGCATCACACCGTTTCTGCACATCACCAACAGATATCGGGTGCTCCACAGCAATACGTGCCTTGGGAAACTGCATTTCCTCCACCAGAAAGTGAAGGAAATGCTGTCTTACCCATTCTTCAGGCGTGAGTCTAACGAACTTCCGGCGCCAATCGCAGAAGATCTGCTCTTTGCCTTCTGAGGTGCGTATGTTGGGATGCCACTCAGCCATTATTTCATCCAGTTGTCCTTAAGCGAGGCGGTGCGATTGAATATAAGGTGCTCTGCAGTGGAGTCATCGTCAACAACAAAATAGCCTTGCTTGAGGAATTGGAAGTGATCTTGCGGTTTGACGTCATGCAGCGAAGACTCCACTTTAGCCGTTACGACACGCAGAGAATCAGGATTGAGGAGTTCGCGGAAGTCGCGTTCATCAGCAGACGGATTCTCTACAGCGAAGAGCCGGTCGTAGAGACGCACTTCTGCAGAGAGAGCGGTGTCGGCATCAACCCAGTTGATGGTAGCCTTAGTTTTGCGGTTGCCTCCTTCGGTGCCCGACTTAGAATCGGGGTCGTAGGTAGCATAGACAGTAGTAATGTTGCCATCAGCATCTTTCTCGCAGCCTGTAGCCTGAATGATATAAGCGCTCTTGAGACGCACTTCGCGCCCACCAGGTGAGAGACGGTAGAAGTTTTTATCGGCATTCTCGAGGAAATCCTGACGCTCAATCCATAGTTCGCGAGAGAAAGGCAGCTGGCGAGTGCCAAGTTCAGGTTTGCCATCGATATTCTCGGCAACGATAGTCTCTTTCTGACCTTCAGGGTAGTTGGTGATAACAAGACGTACAGGGTCGAAGATAGCACAAACACGCGGAGCTTTCTCTTTGAGTTCTTCACGCACAGTGTGCTCCAAGAGTCCGAGATCTATCATGCCCTCCACCTTGGTATAGCCAATCTTATCGATGAAAGAGCGTATAGCCTGAGCAGTGTAACCACGGCGTCGGAGACCACAAACGGTCGGCATACGCGGGTCGTCCCAACCGGCGACAAGGCCCTCTTTGACAAGCTGGAGCATCTTGCGCTTGGACATGACGGTGTAGGTGATATTGAGTCGATTGAACTCGTACTGATGCGGGCGATAGCCCTTACCCCACGGAGAGAGCGACGGTTCATCATCTGCGAACTGGTCGATGAAGTAATCATACAGAGGACGATGCACGACGAACTCGAGTGTGCAGATGGAGTGAGTAACGCCCTCAAAATAGTCGGACTGTCCATGAGCGAAATCATACATGGGATACACATTCCAACGACGACCTGTGCGATGGTGAGGATGCGTGGTGATGATACGGTACATGATGGGGTCGCGGAAGTGCATATTGGGGTTAGCCATATCAATCTTTGCGCGAAGCACCATCTTGCCGTCAGGAATCTCACCAGCCTGCATAGCCTCAAAGAGGCGCAGGTTTTCTTCGACAGGACGGTCGCGATAGGGCGAGTTCTGCCCCGGCTCGGTGGGAGTACCTTTCTGCTGAGCTATCTGTTCGGCAGTCTGCTCGTCAACGTATGCCTTGCCCTCACGGATGAAGCGGAGAGCGAGGTCGTAGAGCTGCTGGAAATAGTCGGATGCATAATATACATTGCCCCAATGGAATCCGAGCCAGGAGATGTCGTGCATGATACTATCAACATACTCAACGTCTTCCTTGACAGGGTTGGTGTCGTCAAAACGGAGGTTGCACACACCGCCGAACTTCTCAGCGATACCGAAGTCCATACAGATGGCTTTCACGTGACCTATATGCAAGTAGCCGTTTGGTTCGGGCGGGAAACGGGTCTGAATACGTCCGTCATTCTTCTTTTCCTGCAAGTCTTTCTCGACTATTTCTTCAATGAAATTCATAATGCTATTTACTATTTATTATTGACTATTCTATTGGAATTACTGCCTTTGGTATCATTACTTATCCAAGTAGCCTTTGAGGATACCACGCGGAGAGTTGCGCACGAAGAGTATTATCTCGTCACGCTCCTGTGAACTGGGCAGTTCAGCCTCAATACGTTCCATCGCCTGCGAGACATTGAGTCCTGACTGGAAAATAAGCCTGTAGCAGTCCTGTATGCCGTGTATCTGCTCATTGGTGAATCCACGGCGACGCAGACCGATACTGTTGACGCCACAAAACTGAATAGGTTCGCGCGCAGCAGTTATATAAGGAGGTATGTCTTTCTGAATACGGCTACCGCCTTGTATCATGACATGTGCACCGATATGAGTGAACTGATGTACAAGCGTACCGCCACCGATGACAGCATAGTCGCCTACCTGCACTTCGCCTGCGAGTTGGGTAGCATTGGACATGATGATATTGTCGCCCAGCAGGCAGTCGTGCGCCACATGACAATATGCCATCAGGAGGCAGTTGTTGCCAACTACGGTCTTACCCTTGGAGGCTGTACCCCGATGGATAGTTACGAACTCGCGAATGGTAGTGTTGTCACCGATGATGACAAGAGAATCTTCGCCTTTGAACTTGAGGTCTTGCGGAATGGCACCAATGACTGCACCGGGGAAGATAGTGCAGTTCTTGCCAATGCGCACACCTTCACAGATGGTTACATTGCTGCCTATTTTGGTACCGGCACCTATCTCAACATTGTTGTCGATACTGACGAAGGGGTCGATGACTACGCTCGGGTCAATCTTTGCCCCGGGATGAATATATGCTAATGGTTGTCTCATACAGGTTGGCAGGATGATAAGTTAATAAGTTGATAAGTTGGCAGGTTAATTTTTCTTTATTACTTGTGCTGTGAGTTCTGCTTCGACAGCGAGTTGCTCTGCGACATATCCTTCTGCACGCATCACTATGATACCCCGGCGAATAGGTTCTATCACTGCGAGCCGCATCAAGAGAGTATCTCCGGGGAGAACCTTACGACGGAACTTAGCCTTGTCTATTTTCATAAGGTAAGTACCATACAGAGTGGGGTCAGGTTTGTCGTACAAGACCAGTATTCCGCCTGCTTGTGCCATTGCCTCAAGAAGAAGCACACCGGGCACAATGGGTTCTCCGGGGAAATGTCCTTCAAAAAACGGCTCATCGTGAGTGAAATTCTTGGCGGCTATGATATTGGTATCAGTTATTTGATAGACTTTGTCCACCAAGAGCATAGGATAGCGGTGAGGCAGTATACGGCATATATCAGTACTACCAAACAGAGGTTTGCTGTCAGGAGTTATGAGAGGCGGTTGTTGCGACTCACGCTTCAGCTGCTGGCGAAGAAGTCGGCAGAAAGCAGTGTTGACAGTATGACCTGGCCGTGTGGCAATCACTTTGCCTTGCAGACGGCATCCGAGCAGAGAGAGGTCGCCAATCAGGTCAAGGAGTTTATGGCGTGCAGGCTCGTTGTCGAACTTGAGCGGAGAGAGATATCCGAGGCGGGTAGCATCGTGTGTCTCCTGCCCGAGTGAGAGTGCAAGCGAGTTAAGTTCCTCCTGCGGCACCGGTTCATCATAGATGACAAGTGCATTCTGCAAGTCACCTCCTTTGATCAGTCCCATGCTTAGCAACGGACGCACCTCACGAACAAAGCAGAAGGTGCGTGCAGGAGCTATATCGGCAGCATAGTCGCTGAAATCATCTATAGAAGCATACTGATTGTTGAGCACGGGAGAATGGAAGGATATATGCACATCCATAGACAGACTGTCGTCAGGCAGCACCATTATACGGCTGCCATTCTGCTCAAGTTCCAGCTTTTGCCTTACCACATACACTTTAACCTCTGCAGACTGTTCTTTTTTCCCTACCCGCTGAATCTCTACCACGTACGGCATAGCACTGCCATCGAGAATAGGCATCTCAGGCCCATCAACTTCTATAAGGCAATTGTCCACACCCAAGGCAGACAGAGCAGAGAGCGCGTGCTCAACGGTAGAGATATGCCAATCTCCACACTTAAGTACAGTTCCGCGTTCGGTGGCACTGACATAGTCGGCAAGAGCGGGATAACATGGTTTGTCCGGCAGGTCAGTACGGCAGAGGCGTATGCCGGTATTGTCGTCTGCAGGCAGGAAGCGTGCAGTGACATGCTTGCCGGTATGGAGTCCTTTGCCGGAAAGAGTGAACTCGGTATTTAGTGTATGTTGTTTCATTGTTTGCGTTGTAAATCATATACTATCTTCTGCAGTTCAGGCAGATTTTTGAACCCTACTATGGCGCGTCTCCATTGTGCAGCATCGATAGCAGGATAGCCTTGATAAACACCGGCCTTCCGAACACTGCCGGGAATACCTGTTTGTGCACCAAAGACGCAGTTGTCGGCTATCTCGATGTGTCCTGCCACGCCCACTTGCCCTGCAAGAACGCAGTGTCTGCCTACCTTGGCGGAGCCTGCGATGCCAACCTGTGCACAGAGGAAAGTGCTTTCTCCGACCTCAACATTGTGCGCTACCTGCACAAGATTGTCAATCTTACAATTGCGGCGGATAATAGTGCTGCCCATCATAGCACGGTCGATGGTTGTATTGGCTCCAATCTCAACATCATCTTCTATGATGACATTGCCTATCTGAGGCACTTTCCGGTTGACACCTTCCGCGTCAGGCTCAAAACCGAATCCGTCGGCACCAATGACTACACCCGAGTGAAGAATACAGTCTTTGCCGATAACACAATGATGATAGACATGCACGCCTGAGTAGAGAACAGTATTGTCGCCAATGACACAATTGTCGCCAACATAAGAGTGAGGATAGATTTGCACCCCTTCACCAAGACGCACATTGCGCCCAATGTATGCGAAAGCACCTACATAAATATCATCAGGAAGGATATTGCCGTCGGCTATATAACAAGGTTGTTCTATTCCTTGTTTCTTGGGATTGAGCACCTTAGCGACCTCAGAGAGCAGTTGTGCCATTGCAGCACGGGCATTGTCAACACGGATGACAGTAGCAGAGGTTGTACCGCCAAACTCAATATTACGTGACAGAAGCACCACCGAAGCCTTGGTGTCGGCAAGATAGTGCACATATTTCTCTTCACCAAGAAAGCAAAGGGTGCCGGGGCGCGCCTCCTCAATACGACTCACGTCCGACACCTCAGCATCGGGATTGCCTGTGAGCTGGCCATTGAGAAGTTGTGATATTTGTTGAGCTGTGAAAGTCATAAATTTGAAATTAGACTGCTTTGCTGTTGAGGTTAGATTTTATAGTAGAAGAGATAGTGTTTCTCCACCCGTTTTGTAAGAACCTGCAAGTTGAGCATATCGGATGCATCGGCTATATCACGAATAGTTCCATCGGGGTAGAGGATATCGATACTGTCGTCTTTTGCCGAATAGGTATTGGTGACAGAAGAGTGGCACGCATAGAGCGAGTCGGCCTCGTCTGCTGTCAGATGCAATGTCTTGATATAGTTGCTCTTGAGAGTAAGAATATCTTCTTCAGTAGCAGGTTTCTCAAGCATTCTGACCTTGAACAGACGACGATTAGTGAATGCCCGACAGAGCAGGCCAAGTACATGGTCGTCAGCATCCGCCCACACTTTGATTGCGGAAAGGATGTCGGTATCATCCAGAAGGGCATACTGCCGGAGAGCTTTGTCGCTATGGCTGAAATGTTCTGCCGTAATATTGTTATAAAGGAAGTAATGCAATGCAGGACTGCAGAACAAGTCTTTCCCCTCAGATGCGAGGTGCTTTGCCCGTGCAAGAATCTTCTGCAACATCTGCTCGGCAGCAACCGAAGTTTTATGAAGATACACCTGCCAGTACATCAGACGCCGTGCAACAAGGAACTTCTCGATAGAATATATACCTTTGGATTCCACTACCAAACGGTCGTCCACCACATTAAGCATCTTCAGTATACGAGCTTCAGCCACAGTACCTTCATTTACTCCGCAGAAAAAGGAGTCGCGACAGAGATAGTCGAGCCGGTCGACATCAAGTTGTGAGCTTATCATCTGGTGGAGGAAACGCCGCGGATACTCATCGCGGAATATGCGAATGGCCTCTGTGAGTCTGCCTTGCATATCGCTATTGATTTTCTCCATCATCAGGAGCGATATTTCCTCATGTGAGATGCCACTGACAAGAGTATGCTCGAGCACATGAGAGAAAGGTCCGTGCCCTATATCATGTAGCAGGATGGCAGCAGCTGCAGCATTGCCTTCGTTGTGGGAGATGTCAATACCTTTCAGCCGTAGCACAGCGACAGCCTCTTGCATCAGGTGCATAGCCCCAAGCGAATGCAGGAAACGGCTATGCATAGCCCCGGGGTAAACGAAGAAACTGAGTCCTAACTGGCGGATACGATTGAGCCGCTGCACATAGGGGTGCTGCAACAAATCGAAGAGAAATTCGTTGGGGACACTCAGAAACCCGAAGACAGGGTCGTTGATTATCTTACGCTTGCCCGCCATCTATTACCATTTACGCAGGCGGCAAATCTCGCAATTATGCCAACTGTAAGAGATAGTTATACCTACATTAAACCAGCCATCCCACCATTGTTTGGTAACGGTGCCGGCAGTGCCTGTCATACCTGCGGCAGTGCCTGTACCGCGAGCCTTGAAGTCGTGAGGATAGCCGTCAAGATTGAGAGTCCCGTTATCGCCAAGTCCCTGAGCAATACCCACGTGTACATTCATCAGCCAGCTCTTCTTGAGTTTAAACTGGTAGCCAATCTCCACGGGAATCATAGGCAGGAAAGAGTTGTTCTTCCAGTTATAGAGCCAATCACCACTTGGACCGGCCTTACCATAGTCCATTCTCACATTGCTATAGTTGAGCAACAGACCTGCATAGATGAAGAAACCTGCATCGGGGATAGGGAAAATCTCCACTCCGACAGCTGCATTGAGAATCCAAGACTGAAACTTGCGATAACTGAGAGGACTGTCAGAAGTGTATAGTATATCAGCATATTTCTCGTTGTTACCACGGAGAACACCGCCACCGAGAGAGTAGCGAAGACTGAGCATAGAGGCAATGGGTTGCGTATAGTTAACCTTTGCCATGCCGCACACATTATCAGCAAACAGTTGGCCTCCAGCCACTGCCAAACCACGGTTCTCAACGTCGCCGTAATAATAGGCAGCATCGAGAGTAAGAGAGATGGAATGAGCCACAGTGTTGCCCTTTGTTACATAACGACCGGTATGCGAATTGGCATTCTTTGTCCAGACAATATCGGGCTTGTTATAAGGGTCAGCCTCCGCCATGACCAGCATTGGCACTGTGAGCAAAAGCAGCAGAAAGATTTTCTTAGTCTTATTCATAACACAGAAATATGCATAAAGTCGTGCAAAGATACGGTATTTTTTTTATTTACGCAAATAATATTTATTTTTGCGACACGAAACAGTTCTCATAGTGCAATGATCGTCAATATTCACAGGTTTCTACCATATATTTTTAAGCTAAAGGCATCAAACAAAAGAGACCCGCCCTCACGGGCAGGCCTCAGCAAACACTATTATTATGAAAAAGTTATAAGGGGATAACCACGCCCTTAAAGGCTATTATCCGAGATAGGTCTTAAGCAATTTGCTCCGAGAGTTGTTTCTCAGTCGTCGAATTGCCTTTTCCTTGATTTGCCGAACACGCTCGCGCGTAAGTCCGAACTCTTCTCCTATCTCTTCGAGAGTCATTTCGGGAACTCCGATGCCGAAGAACTTACGAATAATCTCTGATTCCCGATCAGTAAGGGTAGCCAAGGCACGGTCAATCTCCTTTTTCAGAGATTCGTTGATTAGTCCGCGATCAGCATTAGGCGAATCTTCGTTGACCATCACATCGATCAGACTGTTGTCCTCACCTTCAACAAAAGGTGCATCGACAGAGATGTGACGACCAGACATCTTCAGAGTATCGGCAATTTTGTCAACGGGTATGTCCAGTTCCTCGGCGAGTTCTTCAGCAGAAGGCTTACGCTCATATTGCTGCTCGAAGTGCTGAAGTGCCTTGTTAATTTTGTTGAGCGAACCGACTTGGTTGAGCGGCAGGCGCACAATACGCGACTGCTCTGCCAATGCCTGTAGGATACTCTGACGAATCCACCACACTGCATAACTGATGAATTTGAAACCACGCGTTTCGTCGAATTTCTCTGCGGCCTTGATAAGTCCGAGGTTACCTTCGTTGATAAGATCAGGAAGGCTCAGCCCCTGGTTCTGGTACTGTTTTGCCACGGAAACTACGAAACGCAGGTTAGCGCGTGTCAGTTTCTCAAGTGCGGCTCTATCGCCATTACGGATGCGGCCTGCGAGTTCAACCTCCTCTTCCACCGTGATAAGTTCCTCACGCCCAATCTCTTGCAGATACTTGTCGAGAGAAGCGCTCTCACGATTGGTGATTGATTTTGTAATTTTCAGTTGTCTCATAGGTGACCTCCAGTGTTTGAAAAATTTGGTCCGGCATGCCTTACTTGCAACATCTCACGGTTCACAGCAGTACATACCTCGCCAAAATAGCGCGCAAAATTACTACAAATATTTCATATACACAAACAAAAAGTGCACCAAAGCGTGTTTTTACTTTGATTTGGCAGAACAAAGACGGAAAAAATTGTGTCTAAAGATTACAATTGAACCAACATTGCTTTGCAACCAAGAAGGATATCCTGATATGCAGTCTCGAAATCTCTTGTGTACCAAGGGTCGGCAACATCACGATTAAGACCGGCCCAGTCAAGCAGAAGTGAGACCTTGCCTTCTGTGTCATCTCCCACCAAATATCTCATGAGACGCTGATTGCTTTTGTCCATAAGAACTATATAATCAAAATATCTATAGTCGGATACGGAGATCTGACGTGCAGCATGAGAGGAAAACGGGACACCCTTCTCAGTTAGTTTTCGTTTTGCAGGCGGATAGATATCATTGCCTGTTTCCTCAGTTGAGACAGCTGCAGATGAGATATAGAAGTCATCTGCCCTGTGCGCCTCGTTTACCAGATGCTTCATTACGAACTCGGCCATTACAGAGCGGCAGATATTACCATGACAGACAAAGAGAATCTTTTTCATGACCTATTGGATTAATATTTTATGAGCAGCTGTGCCCTG
The DNA here is from genome assembly GCA_017477325.1 of Paludibacteraceae bacterium. GTDB lineage: Bacteria > Bacteroidota > Bacteroidia > Bacteroidales > Paludibacteraceae > Colicola. Next base: position 383,608 of record JAFUWV010000002.1, on the reverse strand, counting down.
ACGAAGAATATATACACCTCCTGATAAAGAGTTGACAGAGTTGCCTATGAACTGCCCGGTGACAGAATAGACCTGATAAGGCTGCGACAGATCCGGCTGCGAGGAAAGGTTTTCTATTCCGTCAACAGGAGGCACATAAGTATATCCGAGCCGGTTGTCCATCCACGGAATGCGCTTTGAGATGAAGTCCTTGACGTTATCCACTTCTGCAGCGTAGCTACCCCACACTCGAGCGTTCTGGTGGACATATTGATTGAGGATAGGCCAACGAATAAAATTGAGACGTTGCGACTCCTCCAGCATCTGAGCCTGAGTGTCGATATACTCCAGAAAATTCTCCACTGTCAGCCCATGCTCTCTCGCCTTGGACCAGATGTCAAGAAGCATAGCCCTGCCTTCGGCACTATAGACTGCAACCTGGTCCGCCAGTTGGCGCATATAACCGGTAGTGCTGCCTCCGCTTCGATATATATAGTCAGCCTTGTTGTTGACAGGATAGATGCGCGAGTCATTGTCGAACGCGAGGTCAAAGTCCCACACGGGCCCCGTGAAGATGGTATCGTTGCCACGGCGCTTATAGAAAAAGACACTCCAGTAGGTGTCGGTATTGCCCGACATCTCGCCGACAAGAAAATGACGGAGGAAAGTGTTCATGTCGAGATACTGACGCCAGTTGTTCTCCATGCGACTGTATGCGTCAGAGATATAGTTCTTTTGCTCAACAGTGATGCTATCCTCATCAGGAGATTTGACCGTAACACTGGTACCTTTCTGCGACCAGAAGGCAGAAGCCTCGAGATAGGCATACGCATCTGCCTCTATTAGATATCCGCCGGTGAGTGCCTCTCCGCTATTGTCACGCGGGGTCATCTCGTCGATGTTGACGCGCTGTTTGTGAACCTGAATCTGATCGCAGAGCTGGTAACAGCCTTTGTATTCACCATTAAGCACCACATCTACATAAGCACAGAAAGGCGTGTATGGCATACCGAGACGGCGGCTTAGTTCGAACGCCAGCTGGTTGCGCATGAGTGTCTTGTCACCGTAGTTGTTGATGAGAGTCCACTTCTTTGCCTTTGCCGGCGAGTTGAGCACATTATGCTTATGAGCGAACTTAATCCGGTATGGTTTCTTCGGAAACTCCATAGAAGCATTACCACGCAGGCGGGTGAAAGCCGTGTCCTGAAGGAGTTGATGTCCATCGTTAGAAACTATAGAGATATAGGACTCTATCTGATTCACTTTGTCGTAAGGCTCTTGATTGTCAATGGTATGAATACTGACCGTAGGCAGATTGGTGAGCTGAGGAAGATGCGAGTCATCGCCTGTACCTTTTTTACCATAAAACTCTATCTCAGCTATGTTGCATCTGGCATCGGAGGGGCCTACATACCTGACATAACGGAAGGCACGAGAGCAGTTGATGTCGGCGTAATCCATTCTGCCTATCACACCCTGCTCGGGAATGATATACAGAGGGATACCATCCATAAAATCCGCACGATTGGCACCTTCGAACACACCCAACTGCACTCTTCGGGGGCCATTACCATCGTTGCGAGGCGACCAACCGACACGGGTTATTACGCATGGCCCGCCAAGGTCAAGCCCTACCCAAGTGTACGACCTCTCCCAAGAAGCAAAACAAGTGTTCAGGTCGCCATCGAACGCCATGTGGCGAGTGTTGACAGTCGTGGAGGGGGAGGAAGTATTGGAGTAGTCAACCGAGAACTCAGAGCCTATCACAAACCCCGTAAGTTTCTCAGACGAAAACAGGGGCAGAGAAAGCAGAATATTGAGTATTAACAACAGGTAAATTCGTCTCATAATTGAAGCATGTGTCGCAGTTCATCAACACTGGCACACGTCTGCCATCCTACTGCAACATTGGCTGCTACACGGTTTTCTTCTATATCGTCGATGAAGATAGTGCGCTCAGGTTCGGTTACCAACTCTTCGGCTATAGCGATAAACATCCTCGGGTCAGGCTTGCTCAGGTGCATCTCGTGAGAGAGAAAGACGCGGTCGAAGCAGTCGGTTATCGGGTAGTGGTCGAGCACATCCTGCCAGTGTAGTTCATTATTATTAGAGAGCAGATAAGTCTGGAATCCCTGTCTGCGCAAACTGCGTACATAGTCGAGTCTTTCGACGGGTATTCCGGCATGCATCTTGAGCCAGGCATCTATCACCTGCTGCTTAGTCGTGCCTGCAATACAATGCTTCTGCACCTCTTCCACAAACTCCTCCGCAGACACCAGCCCCTGCTCAAAACGTATCATGAGCGAGTCGGCAGCACCCTCTCCGTTGGCACCCAGACCAAGATACTGCTGCATACCTTCTTCGCCAAGCAACTGGCGAAAAGCATCTATACAACCTTTCATATTATGTTGCATCAGCACACCGCCAAGGTCGAAGATGAGCATATCATACTTACTTCTCGGACGCCAAAAATGTGGAGGCGGACCATATTTGCATACCGGAGGGTCAAAAAGATTCTTCATAATGATAGTGATTTATTTCGGCAAAATTAGCACTTTATTTTCACATACACAACTATTACGATTAAAAACACAAGTGGCAGTCAAAAATTACGACTGCCGCTTGCAAATACAAACCAAACTTAACTAAATTATACTTAAATGAAGTATATATCTTTTTGAGAAGTCCGTTATGTTGTATCGAGTCTTTGCTCTTTGTTCCTTGTTCTTTTAGCACAGAATGTATCAACTAATGTCTCATTCGAGTCTTTGCTCTTTGTTCCTTGTTCTTTTAGCACAGAATGTATCAACTAATGTCTCATTCGAGTCTTTGCTCTTTGTTCCTTGTTCTTTTAGCACAGAATGTATCAACTAATGTCTCATTCTGCGAGGTTGATGGCATAGTACTGCACTCTGCCCTGCGGTGTGCAACCGGTGAGGAAGAGCACCTTGTCGCGTTCCGAAGCCGCCATAGCATTCTCCACCACCTCTTCCAAGTCCTCCTCTGAACGAATAACTCGGTTGTTGGCCTTCAGTATGATAAAGTCAGAAGGAATACCCGCACTCTTCAGCCTGCCCGACTTGAGGTTCTTCACTTGTATTCCGTAGTCAATACCCAACTTCTCCTTCATCTTGTCAGACAACTGCTCAAACTGTGCGCCGAGCAACGCACTCTCGTTCTGTTTCTCCAGCAGCGATGTGCCTCCCTGACGGTTGGTGAGTTCCGCTGTCAGAGTGAGCAGTGAGCCCTTCCGAAGCACCGTGAGAGTGACAGTGTCGCCGGGGCGGTGACGCCCTATCTGCTCCTGCAGGTCGGTGCCCGTCTTGATAGGTGTTGCGTCAATCTGAGTTATCACATCGCCTTCTTTCACTCCCGCCTTTGCCGCTGCACCATCTTCCACCACTCGTGACACGTATGCACCCTGCAGCGTCGTCAGACCCTTCTCTTTCTGCAGTTCGGGAGTTATCTCCTGCATCTGAACACCCAGAATAGCCCGTTGTACGATACCGTACTGCTTGATGTCGCTGACAACTTTCTGCACAATACTGGTCGGCACGGCAAAGGAGTAACCGGTATAAGAGCCTGTCTGAGAGGCGATAGCAGTGTTGATACCCACCAATTCGCCGCGAGTGTTGACCAGCGCTCCACCTGAGTTACCGGGGTTGACGGCAGCATCCGTCTGAATGAACGACTCTATCTTCATCTCAGAGTTCAAGATGTTGATATTACGTGCCTTGGCACTTACTATGCCGGCCGTAACCGTAGATGTCAGGTTGAAAGGATTACCCACCGCAAGCACCCATTCGCCGACACGAAGGTCGTCAGAGTTGCCCATCAAAATAACAGGCAGGTCACTTGCGTCAATCTTCAGCAGGGCAATATCAGTATTGGGGTCGGTGCCAACCAAAGTGGCATCGAACTCACGCTTGTCATTAAGCACCACCTGTATCTGCTGAGCCTTATCAATCACGTGATTGTTCGTGACAATGTACCCGTCGGTAGAGATAATCACACCCGAACCGCTCGCCTGCTGAGCCGGCATCTCGCGCTGCTGCTGACCCGGTCTGCCGAAGAAAAACTCGAAAAAGGGGTCGGACATATATGAGCGGGATTGAGACTTATACGTAGTCTTTACGTGCACCACAGCGTTGACCGACAATTCTGCCGCATTGGTAAAATCAGTCTCACCTGCTTGAGGGAGAGACGCAAAACGCTGATATTGCACAGGCACTGTCGAGACGGTATCTCCATTCACTACTCTTGTCATCACCACCTCCGGCGATGCCTTCTGCAATACAAACCACGTGGTGCCCGCACTGACCACCGCCACCACTACAAGTGCGAATAAATATTTCAAAAAAGTCTTCATACTATATTATATTATTGTTGTTCCTTTTCAACTATGCTTACAACCAAATATGGTGTTGCAAAGTCCGTGCCAAAGTAGAATATTGGCAGATTTTGCATAACTAAAGTTTTCACGCTTTCAAAATAGCGAACTCTCCCCTCATTATATCGGCAAAGACAAGAAAAAAAAGAGGCAGACCAAATGAAGCCTTTTTCGTAATAATCAATATACTAAATATCGAAGGTTGCAGACGTCTAAAACCTTAGCATCCAATTTTATAGATGCATAACCATTGCACGCTGAGAAAAAGATCTGTGAGAATATGCAAAGCACGGACTACTTGATTTGCGCAATCTCTTGCTCATGCTGTTTGCGGCGCATATTGCGGGCATACTGAATATTCTGGTAACATCCGAAACCGGCAAGGGGATGCTCCTCTCCCCACTTATCCTCAGCCTCTGCCAACTTGCGTTCTTCTTTTGCCCGCAGTTGAATCTCCCGCCAATAATAACGGATATTGCAGATTAGACGCTTGGTGTACTTGAACATAACTATATTAGTTTTAGACTTTATATAATTGCACTATTTGCTTGCCAATCTCTTGCCAATCGTATGCATGAGATATTTGTTTGGCATACAAAGAGAACATCTTCCACAACTTTCTGTCAGTGAGTAACCTCTCTATCATCTCTGCCATAGTCTCCGTGTCTCCATATTCACATAAGAAACCCGTCTTTCCTGATTCTACTACATCTTCTATTCCACCAACCTTGGTTGCCACTATTGGCATACCAGTAGCCATGGCTTCTGCAAAGACTATTCCTTGCGACTCCTCTTCTGAGTGTAAAACGAAAATATTTGCTGATTTATAAGCATCATATAATTCTTGCTGAGAAACATTTGTCTCAAGTGAGATATCTTCTTTATATGGGTTTTTACTAATCGTATCAAGAAGTTTCGAGTAGTGTTTTTTATCAGCAAGAGAGCCTAATATCCTTAGTTTTGCTTGAGTTCCATGAGCACGAAGAAGCTGATATGCTTCAAGAGTAAGCAGATGGCCTTTTCTAGGAGACATTGCTCCGACAGAAAGCAATATGGTGTTACGTTCGTCGCAGTTTATATTGAAATATTCACTACTTATACCTTGAGGAATGACATATATTCGTGGAAGATGTTTTATTCTGCCTTTACTATAATAATGACGTATTCTATTGGCTACATAAAGTGTATCTACAATAACATATTCTACCACATCCAACAACTTCATTTCTATCCTTGATTGGTAGATATATTGGTAAAGAAGTTTGGGTGTAGGACATTTTCTCAGTGCCTTCTTTTTCTCCTCATGTACAAGACCATGAATTGTAACTATGGTTTTTATACCATAATCACTTGTAGCATTATATATCGCCAAACTCAACTGACCTGAACCATGAATATGTATGACATCAGGGTGAAGAGCAATTATGTCACGAATAATGTCTTTCTCACGAAGCGAGGCATCACGGTTATGCTTGCCGATGTTGGCATAACGATGAATCGCGAACTTGCCACATTGTTCTACAAAATCACGTCCACCAATGCGAGGATAGTCTAGAACATCTACATCGTTTCCCTTGCTGAGTTCATTTGCTAATCCAAACACAGATGACTCTACGCCTCCCTTTATCAAATCTGCAGATAAAGGATATGATCCTACAATAACTATTCTCATAATCACTATTTTATTTTGCGAAGTAAATTATATGAATAAGAGATTACTTGGGTTAGCAATGGGAATTGCAGCAATAATTTAAGTTTTGTTTTCCCCATACTAAATACAAATTTCTTCAATTCTCTATTTGCATTTAGTAAGTCAAATAATTTCTGTTGTTCTTCATTTGACAATCTTAGTATGCTTTTCAGCGATGAATTAACTCTCCATGGTGCACATTCTTCTACAAGATGCCGCCATGAATCATTCATTTTCGGTTCTATACTCTTTATTTCTCTGGCCAGTACATAACACATATTATATATTTTTTCTGCAGTTTGCACAGAATGAGTATCAGAACTACTGTTGTCTATCCGATAGAAATAATATAATCGGTCAACATTCTTTATACGTTTACAAAGATTTACTGCCTCTATTGTGTGAATAACATCTCCGCCATATAGGTCATTAAACCATAGATTATTATCTAACAGAAAATTCCTGCTATATATTCTATTCCATGGAAAAGTTATTTCTATACTTTGCTGCTTCTTACTTATTATCTCTTCTTCGGGACCGGTAATAACATCTGTATCTATCAAATGACGGACAATATGACCTTTATTGTTTTGTATTCCGAAATGAAATATCTCAAGATTATTCTTTTCGCAATAAGATAATATTTCTCTAAGACAATTAGATTTTATGTAGTCATCACTATCAATAAACCACACATATCTCCCTTTTGCTGCTCGCAACCCGGTGTTTCGCGCAGCACCTAACTTAAGATTAACGTCATGCTTCAGAAGTTTTAAGTTACTATGTTTTGCAGCATATTCGAGAACTATCTCCTCCGAATTGTCAGGAGAACAGTCATTTATACAAATTACTTCATACTCATCTTCTGATATATCCTGCTCATAGACAGTTGAGAGACATTTACCTATGTAACTCTCAACCCCATAAAACGGTATTATGAGTGATATTCTAATTTTAGCAGTATCCATATCTTATAGTTCTATAAGCCAATCTAATTTTATCAACAGGGAAACGAGTGCCAAACGTTCGCCAATACCATACGTAGGGTAAAGGGAATAATGGTTTTATTATGAGTTTTCGCGTGCTACGATACAAATCAGGTCTATATGATTTAATATAAGTGTCAAAATCAAGCATTGCGGGATTGTCAAAATTCACCTCATCTTGCAATACCAAACGAGTGCGATATACTAAATCTACCAAATATTTGATTTGTCTTTCAATTGTTAGATGTATGAAACCGTTTGTAGGATGATTTTTCTCATTTTCAATCAAACTACGTGCTATCACCTCATGATGATTTACAGACTTCATCATTACCTTTGGGTCCATCGTTTGTCCTTCTCTGCCAATGAGGTACTGATATACATTAAAGCTGAGATAAACTATGGTTTTTACAGCATATAATGGATTATAAGTCCACTCAGTATCTGTATAAGATATTCCTTCTGTCTGTTTGTATGCTATTGAGCGGAGCAATTCTGTACGATACGTTACTGCATGCATCATATATACTCCTACTTGCTTAAGATTAAGATTAGTAAGGCCATACAACTCTTCTTCCTTAAGGTTTGGATGATACGCCAACGTTGAGCTATTAGAATATGAGTTGACTATGCTGAAAGATGTTAGCACCATATCAGCGTCAATCGAGTTCAGTTTTCTCAAGTATTTTTCAAACTCCGAAGCTAAAAACCAATCGTCGGCATCAAGTACTTTTATATATTTACCTTTTGCCTCTTTTAGCCCTCTATTTATGCACGAACCATAGTTCCCGTTCTCTTTGTCTATTACCCTAAAAGTCTTCGGGAACCTCACTTCATACTCATGTGCAATAACAGAAGAGTTGTCTTTGCTACCATCATTAATTACTACTACCTCTAACTGCTTCATCAGTGTCTCATCATTGAGTATCAATGAATCTAAACAACGATGCAAATATTCTTGCATGTTGTAGGTTGGAATTAATATGGTTAGAAGATTTTGCATGTGCCTTATTTGTGATTCGTAGTACCCTTTCTTAAAGATATCGTAGAAGGGCATATGGAATTATTATATTCCATGGCAATTCTCATGAATAATTATCAAAATACATATTCCTTTTACCATATCTATTACCTAATTACGTAATCAAAATGCCATTATCTTAGTCCAATCTTTCTTCTTACATATCTAAGAACTCTATTACGAATCAATATTGACTTTGTAATGGGATGATTAATATATCTTCCTGTTTTACGATAATATTCAAGTAAATCTAATCCATATCTATAACATTTATATCTTTTTACCCTTTCTCGCAATCCTGCATCTATCTGAAGCCTGCTTTCTATATCATCTACTATTGGTTGCATTTTACGTGGGTTAGCCCCAGAAAAGGCTGCTCGATAAACCCACCACATCATCTCTCCCAATAGAATTCGCTGATTATTAGCGACCGATGGCATCTGTTTATCTTTATGAATAATGAAATATTCCCATAGTCTATTAAAAACTTGCATAATCTGTCCTACAGATTTTGCCATGGTTTTTAAATCCGTTGTTTGCCCCTCCCTACCTACAAAATACTGATATACAGGGAAGTCGAAATATACTATTGTTTGAACTTTATCTAATGGAAAGAATACATATTCATTATCTGTATAACTTATTCCAGCTTGTAAATGTAATTTTATTGAACGCAATAATTCTGTTTTGTATGTCACTATATGAGAACAAAACAAGTCATTATATTCTAATTTTATTCCGTCAAATTCGTAATTTTGATATACTTTTTTTACTTTCACTAATTCGGGAGCCTTCATCCTCCACTGCAATAGATTATTTACATCTCTATCCTCTGATATTGTTAAAACCATATCTGCATCGCATTGTTTAAGTTCTTCAATAAATTTATTCAGAGCTTCTGTATCACACCAATCATCTGCATCAAGCATACGGAAGTATTTTCCTCTAGCCTCTATTAGCCCTCTATTAACACATGTCCCATAATTACCATTCTCTTTATCTATTACACGTATAACATTAGAATACTTATTTTCATATAAATGCCCTATCTCAGAAGATCTATCTCTACTACCATCATTAACTATAATAACATCAAGATACTCCTTATTGTCACATAATATCGAATCTAAGCAACGTGCCAAATATTTTTCCATATTATACGTTGGCACACAGAGTGTTAACAGTTTTTCCATACTATTAGTAAATATTTAAGTAAATATATCTCAACCAAATTAAATTAAATTATCTATAAGTTTACTTGCCTCCTGCGATAGCTCATATGTCCTTTTCTTTATTTTACTTCTCAAAACATCTCCGCCATCTATATAACAAATGACCAATTGACTTATTTGTGAAATAGTATCTTCAGATGGTATCTCAGAGAATTCATTTATTTCATTGTAATTCAAAAGTTTTTGTAAACTATGAGTTTTGTGTGAATTTGAACCCATGAATATACATGGAGTTCCGCCCATAGAAGCCATAATAGCAGGATGGTAACGTCCTGAAATAAAAACTCTACAATTTGCCAATATTTTGGATGCTGATAGAATAGGTGTATCTATTGGAATAATAGGAGTTTTTGTGATTCTGCTTACTTCATGCAAAAAACTATCTTGCTCATCAACTTCTATTAGATATATATTACTTTTGTTTAACGATTTTAAATGTAATACTAGATTTATGTAACTATCTATTGTTTTTTGTTTATCATAAACTATTTTAGCGGAAGATGATCCCGCTATACAAATATATGGTGAAGAAAAATCTAGTTCATCATACAGACTATCCGCCTCAACTGAATGTGGTATATAATATCTATAATTAGTTACTTTATGTGAGTCGTTAATATATGAATACCACGTAAATAAAGCATCTGGGAATATTACAGGATTAATATGTGGTAGATATTTTAATGCATAGTTATAAGATTCTTCTTCACGTACAGAAACAAGATTACATTTAGATAACAAATTATCAACAGCATTCAGCATCTTATAATTTCGTTCCGATGTGCTTTCATCCGAAAACATTGCATTGACAAAATATACTTTTTTACCTTTTTGCTGTGCCCAATATATCAACATACTAATTACTAATGCTTCTCTCCAATTCCACTCTGGAGTAGAGAAAATAAAAGACCCTTCTCCATTAACTACCATTGCATCAAAATCGTAGTTATCTAAATTAAATTCTTCAAGGTATGGGTTTGCAGGTAAGCATTTCTTTAAATTCCTTACTGATTGCTCAAAGTCAAGCGATACAAAGTCACAGGGACCTGCATAATAATGAGAAGAGAAAATTCTACTTATTTTTTGAATTATACCATAAAGAAAAATTTCTTTTATTCTTTTATGTCGATTTTTCCATTTACCTACTTGTTTATATACAAATCCAGGCAAATACTTAAAATAAAATAAGTTATTTGTATTAGTATTTGTATATTTTCCAGTTATAACTCCCACTATTTCATGATTTTTCCTTATGAGTTGTGAAAGTGCAGTACTTGTAGCACGACACCCGAAATTTCCACGAACTCTATTATCCGATACGTATAATATTTTCATATAATCACAATCATCCCACTACACTGGTTAGCGTTTTGCCAACTCTTTGTGCAGTGGGATAATAACACACAAAAAGCGCGAACTTTTTTGTAGTTTGCTTATATTCGGGTCTTACAGGTTAAACTGGACTACCTAATCATCCAAATATATCTACGGAAAAAGCCCACGCTTACGCATGAGCATTCATGCTTTTTCCTCGGATGATTTTAGTCTTTAGAAAGTGTCCAGTTTTCGTAAGACCCAAGTATTGAAGCAAAAACGCTTAATAAAATATGTAGTTGCACTGCCTATCAGTGCGTGGTTAGTTCATTGGCAAAATATATTATGTTACATTTTCTATTTTCACAAGCAATAAGAAAGAGAACCTAACAGACCATTTAAAGCTAATGTCGCGAAACATTCTCATGGTCGAAACCTTTCCCTTCCGCCTACAAAGATACGACAATTTCTTGAAACATGCAAATATGAAACATTTCCAACATTCCCGGAGACCTCTTTGTAACTCGGTAAAATATTGCAATCTAACATTTCTTTATGTGGATACCTCTCTTTTTATCATACATTCAGTTACTCCGTAAAATTCAGACATTATAGTCTGAAAAATTCTATGACGCTTCTAATCAACATAAAGCAATTTTTAGAAGTGTCCAAAATCGCAATGCCCCCACTATTATACCATCATTATACCATCAGGCCAACATACACGCAACCTATAACCTGCAACCATTATTGAGGAAATACAAAACCATGCAAAGATACATACTCATACCCTTATATCATTCCGCCAATTAACGGAACCAACCACGCCTTCATTTGTTGTACCCTTGCCTTGCTATGGACGTTCCGGTGCAACAACACATTTATGTGCAACAAACTCAGTGGAACTTCTACATCTGACAACACAATGGAAAATACACAATTATTTACTTTTAATTTGGTCAATTCAGAAAAAAGCACTACTTTTGCGACTGATTTTGAATTTCAATCGGATTGAAAAATAAAATCAGCGTCATTTTGACGATACAAAGAACAACATTCATAAAAATCTAAGTATATGCCAAACAGCAGATTTGTCGCTCTCAGTCGTGCATGGGAGCATCGACCACCACAAGTAAGCAACGAGAAAGTATCATTGCAGGCCGTTTTTGCAGAGAACGTATTCACCCGCAAGACAATGAGTGAGTATATTCCCGAGAATATTCTTGTACAACTATTCGACGTGATAGACAACAACAAGCCGCTGGGACGCGACATAGCGGGCAGCGTTGCTTTGGGAATGAAGAAATGGGCCCAGCAGCATGGCGCCACTCATTACACGCACTGGTTTCAGCCGCTTAACGGAGGAACGGCCGAGAAACACGAGTCATTCATAGAGATCGACCACAGGGGAGGAGTGCTGGAGCAACTGTCGGGCAACGAGCTTTACCAGCAAGAGCCCGATGCAAGCAGCTTCCCGAGCGGAGGACTGAGAAACACTTTCGAGGCACGAGGCTACTCGGCTTGGGACCCCGCATCACCGGCGTTCATTATAGGTGACACACTTTGTATTCCAACCATCTTCGTAGCATACACGGGTGTCGCACTCGACTACAAGACTCCGCTCCTGCGTTCGATAGACGCTATCGACAAAGCTGCAACCGAGGTATGCAACTTCTTTGACAAGAACGTAAAACGTGTGCACGTGAACCTCGGCTGGGAGCAGGAGTATTTTCTCGTTGACGAGTCGCTTTGGGCAATGCGTCCGGACCTTGTGATGACTGGCAGGACACTGATGGGACATGCGAGTGCCAAGAACCAGCAACTTGACGACCACTATTTCGGCACCATCCCCGAGAGAGTGTTGCAGTTTATGACAGAGCTTGAGATAGAGTCGCACAGACTGGGAATACCCGTAAAGACACGTCATAATGAGGTCGCCCCTAACCAATTCGAGCTTGCTCCGATATATGAGGAGGCCAATCTTGCCAACGACCACAACCAGCTGCTGATGTCGCTAATGGAACGTATTGCACGCAAACATCACTTCCGCGTACTATTCCACGAGAAGCCGTTTTCGGGAGTGAACGGAAGCGGCAAGCACTGCAACTGGTCTATTCAGACCAACACAGGAGTGAATCTGCTCTCACCGGGAAAGAATCCATACGCTAATTTGCAGTTTGTCACATTCCTTGTGAACGTATTGATGGCTGTACACGAACACAACGGTCTGCTTAAAGCCTCTATTGCCTCTGCCGGCAATGCTCACCGTTTGGGCGCCAACGAAGCTCCACCATCTATCATCTCGGTCTTTCTGGGCACCCAACTGACAGCTGCGCTTGATGAGATAGAGAATGCGACAGCAGAGCAGGCCATAGTTATCAATGCCAAGAAAGAGATGAAACTGGGAGTGGCTCATATACCGGAGATACTGCTTGACAACACCGACCGCAACCGAACTTCACCATTTGCATTCACGGGTAACAGGTTCGAGTTTCGTGCAGTAGGCAGCAGCGCCAACTGTGCCGCAGCGATGCTTGCGCTTAACTCTGCCGTCGCCAACCGGCTTATCAACTTCAAAAATGAGGTGGACAGCCTTATCAGTGCAGGCGAGGCTAAAGAGAAAGTACTGTTTAAAGTCATTCAGAAATACATAAAACAATGCAAGGCTATCCGCTTCGACGGCAACGGCTATTCCGACGAGTGGTGCGAGGAAGCAAAGAAGAGAGGTCTTGACACAGAGAAGAGTATCCCGCTGATGATAGACAGGTATCTTGCTCCGTCAAGTGTGAAGATGTTCAGCCAAACAGGAGTACTCACACCCGAAGAACTTCACTCCAGATGCGAAGTGAAATGGGAGAACTTCTCCATAAAACTGCAGATCGAATCCCGCGTAATGGGCGACATGGTAATAAACCACGTGCTTCCTTCGGCAGAAAGATATCTGACAGTGCTACTGGACAATATACTCAAGATAAAAGCCATATTCCCCGAGAATGAAGCAGAAGAACTGACAGAGAAAGACCGTCAGTTGGTAAGAAAAATAAAAGAGCATATCAGTGCCATAATAAGTGAGGTGGATGAGCTCAAACTAAAACGCAAAACCGCCAACCATGAGCCGGACTTGAGACAGAAAGCAATACTGTTCAATGACAACATATTCCCGCTGATGGAGAGCATACGACACCATGTCAATGCACTGGAACTGGTGATTGATGACGAACTCTGGACACTGCCGAAATACAGAGAATTGCTGTTTATAAGATAGGCGGAAAAGAAAATACCGACAGAAAACTCAATAGATACTGACAGTAACAAAATAATCGCTCTTTTTGCAAAGAAAACACTTGCACAGATGGAAAAATATTTGTACCTTTGCACATGTTTTTTCGGAGCAGATGGGAGGAGTAAATAAGGTAAAAGATTGTGTGGTTTTATGCCATATTAGTACCCAAGTTTTTCTATACAATGAGACTCAAGATGCTGATAGGTAATGATTACAAGATACAACAATTGTCTTGTGTGTCGGTTGTCGGCTCTTAGTGTGAACAAACTTTCCGCAGTTGCTGTGGAAAGTTTTTTGTTTAATTAGGGATAACAGAAAGATGCTTAATTCAGAGAACATACAGAAACTGCCTGCATTTGTTGATTTGCACGTGCATTTCCGCGAGCCCGGCTTCTCATACAAAGAGACTATAGCAACAGGTTCGAAGGCTGCCGCCGCCGGCGGCTATAGCGATGTGTTTACGATGCCGAACCTGAACCCTGTGCCTGACTGCATAGAAAACTTGAACATTCAGAAGCGAATAATTGCTGACACCGCATGCATAAACGTACACCCGTACGCAAGCATCACAATAGGTCAGAAAGGCGGTGGAGAGCTGGTTGACTTTGGCAGTATGGCCCGGTTGGTTGCAGGATTCTCCGATGACGGAAGAGGTGTGCAGTCGGAGCAGTTGATGAGAGAAGCGATGAAGCGATGCAGAGAAGCCGGGTCGGTAATAGTGGCACACTGCGAGGTGGACAGTCTGCTGCGCGGAGGTTACATACACGCAGGGGAATATGCTGTAGCGCATAATCACAGAGGTATATGTTCCGAGAGCGAATGGGGCGAGATAGAACGCGACCTGAGATTGGTAGAAGAGACGGGGTGCAGATTCCACATTTGCCATGTGTCAACCAAAGAGAGTGTCAACCTGATACGTCAGGCAAAGCTCAAAGGACTGCCCGTTACATGTGAGACCGCCCCACACTATTTGCTGCTTAACGACACAATGCTGCAAGAGTCAGGGTGCTGGAAGATGAACCCTCCGATACGTTCCAAAGAAGACCAAGATGCATTGACAGAAGGCATTACAGACGGCACTATCGACTGCATTGCTACAGACCATGCTCCTCACTCTCAGGAAGAAAAGAACAGGGGACTGGAGCATAGTGCGTTTGGAATAGTAGGTCTGGAGACTGCTTTTCCGCTACTATATACATATCTTGTCAAAAAAGGAGTTATTACACTTGAGCGCCTGACAGAACTTATGTCGGGTGCGCCAAGAAAGATAATGCAACTGCCTGAAGACAAAAACTCATATACCGTGTTTGACCTTTCGGAAGAATATGTGATAGACCCGCAGAAATTCTTCTCGAAGGGCAAGGCCACTCCTTTCGCCGGATGGAAAGTGCAGGGCAGATGCCTGAAGACGGTATGCAAAGGGAGAAAAGTGTATGACAGATCGGAAGAGTTTGAATAGGTTCGTAAAGTTTGAGGAGTTTGTAAAGTTAGAATAGGTTTGTAAAGTTAGATGCATCAAGTAAAACTTAAAATATTATCCAACACAGCACTCACGGCAGATATTTACCGCATGTGGCTGCAGGCGGAAGACAGTGACGCCTGCACTGCCCTCCGGCAGGCTAAGGCAGGTCAGTTTATGAATATCGCCATAAAAGGATGCTATCTGCGCCGCCCTATCTCTATTTGCGACATAGATGACAACAAAATATGCATAGTGTATAAAGTAGTCGGCAAGGGTACTGCTGTAATGTCAGCGATGCAGGCAGGTGAACTACTTGATGTGCTACTGCCACTGGGGAACGGATTTGACCTGACACCGGCAGGCGAGACCCCGCTGCTGATAGGCGGAGGTGTGGGAGTGCCGCCTATGCTGATGCTTGCAAAGAGACTATTGGAGCAGACAGAAAAGGCGAATGTGATATTAGGTTTCAACACAAAGAAAGATATAATATTAGTCAACGAATTCAGGCAAGCGGGGTGCAACGTGACAGTAACCACAGCCGATGGCAGCGAGGGGAAGAAAGGGTTCGTTACAGATGCCATGAGCGACATTCAGCATATCAGTTATTACTATGCGTGCGGACCGGTGCCTATGCTCAGAGCACTGAAAGGCAGACTGACAGCAGAAGGTCAACTGAGCATGGAAGAGCGCATGGGGTGCGGATTCGGACTATGTATGGGTTGCACCTGCCAAACACATGAAGGTGCAAAACAGGTATGCACCGACGGACCGGTATTCAGAAGTACAGACATTATCTTTTAACAGGAAACATGGATAACAGACTCAGCATATCACTTGGCATCGTAACACTGCAGAATCCTATCATTCCGGCATCGGGTACTTTCGGTTTCGGACTTGAGGCTGCAAAGCTATATGACATAGACTGCCTCGGGGCAATAAGTATCAAAGGCACGACTGTTCTTCCGCGCTATGGCAACCCTACTCCGAGGATTGCTGAGTGTGCGGAAGGAATGCTCAACTCTGTGGGTCTGCAGAATCCGGGAGTGGACAAGGTGACAGAAGAGATACTGCCCAAACTGAGAGAAGTGTTTCATCAGCCAATCATTGCCAACATAAGCGGATTCTCGGTAGAAGACTATGTGCAGCTGGCAGAAAAGATGAGCAGAGAAGAACAGGTTGAGATAATAGAAGTGAACATCTCCTGCCCTAATGTACACAATGGCGGTATGGCTTTCGGCACCGACCCCAAGGCAGCGGGAGAGGTAACCAAGGCCGTGAAGACCGTGTCAAGGAAGCCTGTGTTTGTAAAGCTCTCGCCTAACGTGACAGACATTGCAAGTATAGCCAAGGCATGCGAGCAAGCGGGTGCTGACGGTCTATGCCTTATCAACACTTTGCTCGGAATGCGCATCAATCTCCGTACGAGGAAGCCTGTGCTTGCCAACAGATACGGAGGCATGTCGGGTCCGGCTATCTTCCCGCTGGCAGTGCGAATGGTCAACCAAGTGGCCTCGGCATGCAGTCTGCCTATAATAGGATGTGGCGGAATAAGCACAGCGGAAGACGTGTTGGAGATGATGATGGCAGGCGCGAGTGCAGTGGAGATAGGCGCTGCCAACCTTGTTAACCCATACGTTTGCAGAGATATAGTAGAGCAATTGCCGGGTTTGCTTGACCAATACGGCATAAACAATATAACAGACATAATAGGTTGCACAACAAAATGACAAACAAAGACAGACATAACAACGTAATCATTGCCTGTGATTTTTCCTCAGACGAAGAGTTAATGAGTTTCCTCAAGCAGTTTGGTGACACACGTCCATACCTGAAGATAGGAATGGAGCTCTTCTATGCGGAAGGTCCGCAGATAGTGCGCAAACTGAAGAGCATGGGGTTTCCTATCTTTCTTGACCTCAAGTTGCACGACATACCAAACACGGTAAAGAAGGCCATGGCAGTGCTTTCACGGCTTGATATAGACATGTGCAACCTTCATGCTGCAGGAACTGTTGAGATGATGCGAGCAGCGATAGAAGGACTCACACGTACCGACGGTTCGCGTCCGCTGCTACTTGCAGTAACACAGCTGACCTCTACCAGTCAGGAGCGAATGAACAAAGAACTGCTTATAGAGGGAGACATCAAAGATGTGGTGGCACAATATGCTCTGAATGCAAAGCAGGCAGGACTCGACGGCGTGGTGTGTTCACCCCTTGAAGCATCGGTTGTAAAAGGTGTATGCGGACAAGAGTTTCTCACCGTGACACCGGGAGTGAGATTTGCAGACTCAGCCGCAAACGACCAAGTGAGGATTACCACACCGGAGAAAGCACGTATGTCAGGGTCGGACTATATAGTAGTAGGCAGGCCTATTACTGCAGCGCAGAACCCACCGGAGGCATACAAACGCTGTTTAAGTGAATTTAACACAACAAAATGATATGAACAAAGCAATCAGCAAACAACATATTGCCCTTGATCTGCTCTCGATAGGGGCAGTGTTTCTCAGACCTCAGGAGCCCTTCACATGGGCAAGCGGAATAAAGAGCCCTATATACTGCGACAACAGGCTTACCCTGTCAGACGTACAGGTAAGAGAAGACATTGAGAACGGACTGGCGGAACTCATACGTGAGCACTTTGATGAGGCAGAAGTACTGATGGGCACATCAACCGCAGGCATAGCCCATGCTGCCATTACAGCCACAAAGCTGAACCTGCCTATGGGGTATGTGCGCTCCTCACAGAAAGACCATGGGAGGACTAACAGAATAGAAGGCCGGCTGTTGCCCGGTCAGAAGGTAGTTGTAGTTGAAGACCTTATATCCACTGCAGGCAGTTGTATAGAAGTAGTAGAAGCACTCCGCGAGGCAGGTGCCCGGGTGCTCGGAGTAGTGAGCATCTTCACATACAACATGAAGCGCGGACTGGAGGCTCTGAAACAGCACAACACGGTTAACTACAGCCTGTGCGACCTGGACTCGTTGCTTGATGTGGCAGTGGAGAACAAGTATATCAAAGCAGATGACAAGCAACGCCTTGTATGCTTCCGCAACAACCCTTCGGACGAGAGTTGGATGGCAAAGAAATAGAACAAGAAAGAACTAACAAACACAATATAAACATACGTCTTATGCGACACCTGATAGACCCTACAGACTTAAGTGTTGAGGAGATACAGCAACTTCTCGAACTTGCAATAGACATCATCAACAACCGTCAGAAATATGCACACGTGTGCGACGGTAAGAAGTTGGCCACACTGTTCTATGAACCCAGCACCCGGACACGCCTCAGCTTCACTGCAGCGATGATGGAGCTGGGCGGCAATGTGCTCGGCTTCTCTGATGCCCGCACTTCGTCAGTGAGCAAAGGAGAGACAGTGGCAGATACGGTAAGAGTGGTCTCCTCGTTTGCAGACATCATTGCAATGCGTCACTTCAAGGAAGGAGCACCTAACGTAGCAGCCCAGTTCTCGCGTATACCTATTATCAATGCCGGTGACGGCGGTCATGCCCACCCGACGCAGACACTGACGGACCTGCTGAGCATAATGCGCGAACTGGGACACTTGGACAATCTGACTGTCGGGCTATGCGGAGACTTGAAATACGGAAGGACTGTTCACTCGCTGATAAAGGCAATGAAACGCTATGAGGGAACACGTTTCGTGCTGATTTCTCCTGACGAGCTCCGTCTGCCTGACTACATAAAGAACATCCTGCCGAGCAACTTTGTAGAGGTTAGTACTCTTGAGGAAGCACTGCCTATGCTGGATGTGCTATATATGACAAGGGTTCAGCAGGAGAGGTTTGCCAACCAAGATGACTATGAGAGGTTGAAAGACAGCTTTATACTGGATGCAAAGAAGATGACGCTTGCTCCTGAGCACATGATAGTGCTCCACCCTCTGCCACGTGTCAACGAGATAAACATAGATGTTGACCAAGACCCGAGAGCCGCATACTTCCGCCAAGTAGAGAACGGCAAGTTCGTCCGCATGGCACTGATATACACACTGCTGCAGAAGACTCAGGAGACGGCAAAACAGAGCAAGACGCTGTCTGCAACAACGCACCGTTGCACCAACGACCGTTGCATCACCCGTACAGAGCCTGTGAGCCTGCTTGCATACACCGACCAGGAAGGCATAGAGCGCTGCGCATACTGCGACCACTGCCTGAAGATGAACTAAGTTTGACAAGTCTGTAAAGTTCGACAAGTTTGAGAAGTCCGTTATGTTGTATCGAGTCTTTGCTCTTTGTCCCTTGTTCTTTTAGCACAGCGGGCTTTTATCCTATACAAACTTTACAAACACTACAAACCAAGCAAACTTACTAACATACTAACTCAACAAAATACCCACCATTATGTCACTCATCACCGACCGCATTATTCAAGAAGGACTGACATTTGATGACGTCCTGCTCGTTCCTGCCTACTCAGAGGTTCTGCCCCGCGAAGTAGATTTAAGTTGTCAATTCACCCGCAATATACGTCTGAACATTCCGATTGTGTCGGCAGCAATGGACACAGTGACGGAGTCGAAGATGGCTATTGCCATAGCCCGCCAGGGCGGTATAGGCGTCATTCACAAGAACATGTCGATTCAGCAGCAGGCTGCCGAAGTGAGAAAAGTGAAGCGTGCAGAGAACGGTATGATATATGACCCAATCACTATTCGCCCTGACCAGCAGGTAGGCGATGCGCTACGCTTGATGCGCGACAATCATATAGGCGGCATTCCTGTTGTTGACGAAGACGGTATGCTGGTCGGCATTGTCACCAACCGTGACCTTCGCTTCCAGACAGACTACATGCGTCCCATATCAGAGGTGATGACAGCAGAAGGACTTATCACAATAAAAGACACCAACAACACCAATGTGATAGAGATTCTGCAGGAGAACAAGATAGAGAAACTGCCTGTAGTGGATGCGAAAGGCAAGCTGGTTGGCCTGGTTACCTACCGCGACCTTGTAAAGACTCAAGACTTTCCGAATGCGTGCAAGGACCAGAAGGGCCGACTAAGAGTGGCAGCAGGCGTGGGTATCACAGCCGATGCACTGGACAGGGTGAGCATGCTGGTGGCAGAGAAAGTGGATGCAGTAGTGCTTGACTCAGCACATGGTCACTCGCTTAACGTGGTCAATACACTGAAGAGAATAAAGAAGCAGTATCCTGAGCTTGACGTGGTAGTAGGCAATGTAGCCACTGCCGAAGCAGCACGCTTCCTGGCAGAGAATGGTGCAGATGCGGTGAAGGTGGGTATAGGTCCGGGTTCGATATGTACGACACGTATCATTGCAGGCATAGGAGTACCCCAACTGACAGCGATATTCGACACATCCACAGCAGTACAGGGCATGGGAGTACCCATCATAGCCGACGGCGGCCTCAGGTACTCAGGAGATATAGTGAAAGCCTTGGCAGCAGGCGGCAACTGCGTGATGTGCGGTTCGATGTTCGCAGGCACGGAGGAGGCACCGGGTGACACGATAATATACAACGGCAGGAAATTCAAGTCGTACAGGGGTATGGGCTCGATAGATGCGATGAAAGCCGGCAGTGCCGACCGCTATTTCCAAGAGGGCGAGAACAGTGTGAACAAACTGGTGCCGGAGGGCATAGTAGGACGCGTACCCTTCAAAGGCAGCGTGGAGGAGACTATATACCAACTGATGGGCGGCCTGAGAGCGGGTATGGGCTATTGCGGAGCACATAACCTGGAGGAACTGAAGAAGACCAAGTTCGTTCGCACCACGGCTGCTGCCATGGCAGAAAGTCATCCGCATGACATTACTATAACAAGCGAGACACCCAACTACACTAGACAAGTTTGACAAGTTCGTCAAGTTCGTCAAGTTCGTCAAGTTTGAGAAGTTTGTAAAGTTTGAGAAGTTCGCATTACCAACATAACAACATATCAACGATGGAGAAGATACTGATTGCTGATTTCGGTTCGCAGTACACCCAGCTGATTGCGCGACGGCTGAGAGAACTGAACGTATATTGCGAGATATATCCTTTCAACAAGGTTCCACGACCTGATGCTGACGTGCGCGGACTGATTCTGTCGGGTTCGCCTGCGTCGGTAAGGGACACCAATGCCCCTCAAATAGACCTCGCTGACTTCATAGGGAGGCTGCCAATACTCGGTATATGCTACGGTGCACAGTATCTGGCTCAGACCAATGGCGGTCAGGTTCTGCCTTCACCGAGCCGAGAGTACGGCAGAGCAATGCTGACAGTGGAGGCAGGGACAGATCCGCTATTATGCGGGATAGAGTGTGAGTCACAGGTTTGGATGTCGCACGGAGACACTGTTCAGACATTGCCAAAGAATGCGAAGCGACTTGCTTCAACTGCAGACGTAGAGAACGCGGCATACCGTTTTGCCGATCAGCCTGTGTGGGCGATACAATTTCACCCTGAGGTATATCACACGACAGAGGGAAGCAAGATACTGAGAAATTTCCTTGTAGAGATATGCGGCTGCAAGCAAGACTGGACACCGGAGAATTTTGTAGAACAGACAGTGGAGAAACTGCGCGAACAGATAGGTTCAGACAAAGTGATACTGGGTTTGTCCGGCGGTGTGGACTCGTCTGTGGCAGCGATTCTGCTGCAACGTGCCATAGGCGACCAACTGCATTGCATATTTGTTGACAGCGGACTACTGAGATACAATGAGTTTGAGGAGGTGCTCAACTCATACAAGAACATGGGACTGAACGTCACAGGCGTGGATGCTTCCGAGCGTTTCTTCAAGGATTTGGAGGGGATAACCGACCCGGAGCAGAAGAGGAAAGTGATAGGACGTGACTTCGTAGAGACCTTCAACGAGGCGGCAGAGAAGATACAGGATGTGCGCTGGCTTGCGCAAGGCACTATATATCCTGACGTGGTGGAGTCGGCTTCGGTGAGCGGTCCTGCAGCCAAGATAAAGTCACACCACAACGTAGGCGGACTGCCGGAGAAGATGAACCTGAGGATAGTAGAGCCCCTGAGACTGCTATTCAAGGACGAGGTAAGGCGTGTGGGACGCTCTCTCGGTATGCCCGAAAGTCTGATAGGCAGGCATCCTTTCCCCGGTCCGGGACTGGGCATACGTATTCTGGGAGAGGTCACACGAGAGAAAGTGGGGATACTGCAACAAGTGGACAAGATATTCATCCAGAATCTGCGCAGCGCAGGTCTATACGACAAGGTGTGGCAGGCGGGTGCAATACTGCTTCCGGTGCAGAGTGTGGGAGTGATGGGAGACGAGCGCACATACGAACGCTGCGTGGCACTGAGGGCTGTGTCGTCGGTTGACGGCATGACCGCTGACTGGGTACACCTGCCATACGAGTTTCTGGCACAGACTTCGAACGAGATAATCAACAAAGTGAAAGGTGTGAACAGAGTGGTATATGACATCTCATCCAAACCACCGGCAACGATAGAGTGGGAGTAAAGAGGAGTTGAGAGATTAGAGTTGAGAGTTGAGAGAAATACGACTTATTGTTAAATTCGGAGATTGCTTAGAGTATGCTTGACGAGTGCTTGACGAGTGCTTGGGGGCAAAGCGGGAAAAGCGACAAATTGTTAAATTTTTACAGGGGTGGAATTGGATTTTTTAGCCTCTTCAAACATAGATTTTTTTAACTCAAAACATAAGAAGATTATGAAAGTAGCAGTTATTATGGGTTCGACGAGCGACTGGGAGGTGATGGAGCCTGCAGTAAAGACATTGGAGCAGTTCGGCATTGAGTGTGAGAAACGCGTTATCAGTGCCCATCGTGCCCCTCAGGCATTGTTCGAGTGGGCGAGCAGCGCAAAAGAACGCGGCTTAAGTACAATAATAGCAGGTGCAGGCGGCGCAGCACATCTGGCAGGAGTGATAGCAGGTCTGACGACGCTGCCCGTGATAGGTGTGCCTGTGAGGAGCAAGACACTTGACGGTCTGGACTCACTGCTGTCGATGGTGCAGATGCCGTCAGGTATTCCTGTAGCAACGGTAGCTATCAACGGCAGCAAGAACGCTGCACTGCTTGCCGTAGAGATACTGGCACTGCAATCGAAGGACTTAGAGCAGAAACTCATACTGTTCCGCAAACAACAGACAGAGGCTGTGCTTGCAGCAAAGATTTAATTTTAGGCAGTTCACACATATGAAAAGAATGCTACTCTTGTTGCCAGTTATTTGCATTACAATAATAGTTGATGCCATACCTGTAAAATTGCAGTCACCTATTATACCGGTGATTTGGCATCAGATTGAGGCAAAGACAGTATCTATTTCATATATAGACACAATAGCGATACCAACAGATTATGCAATGATGGTGGTATATAAGTCCGTTCAGCCTGATTCTGCTCAGCAGTTATGGCGGATAAGCAGAGCTGACAGTATTTATTATTCCATCAGTACGCATGGTATGGCGACAGAGAAGAGTGAGGCGATTTTTGAACCGCGCAAAGACATTAGCAAACCTCATATTTATTCATTACAGCATACCATCAAGAAAGATACTGCATATCATGGCATATACCAATTGTGCATAGGTTCAAATGACACCTCTGTCAGTAGTGATATTGTCATGTATGAGGCGGCATATTTTGACAGGAGTCTTTCTCAGAAGCAATCACTGATGTTTCAGACGTATCTTGCCTTGAAATATGGAATTACCCTTGATATGGCTCATTATATATCTCCTGCAGGAGATACGCTGTGGAATGCCAAGAGAGACCGTATTTACTATCACAACATAAAAGGCATAGGCAGAGATTCTGTTTATGATTGGTTTTCATTGAGCAGCCGTTCCTTTGAAGATTCGCTACTGATAATTTCATATAATGATACTATTCCGATTAATACATATGCTATTGTCGGGGATGATGATGGTTTATTGGATTGGTATTCATTCCAGAATAATTTGGCGATATTGCATCGCAAATGGCGACTTTATATAACAGACACACTACCATACGTCAATATAATGCTCAACAAAAAATTGTTACCAGATGTTGCAGATGCTCCACGTATGGTTATACTTGATGAAGATGAGAATATAATATCATCGGTATTTGCCGATTCAATTGTTGGAGAGGATTATTTGTCATATAGATATAATCGCCCTTACAGAGTTACTTATTTCTCTTTCATAACGGATAATCTGCAAGAGTTGCCGTTACGTCGGAACTCTCAAAGGCACAGTTATACAGAAGGGAGTGATGACGGCTCTTTAGATATAAAGATATCAGTGTCACCCAATCCCACTTCCGGCAAGTATACATTAGACATCAGTTTGCCGGAAAAAACTGATATATGTTTATTAATTCATACTTCTACGGGGAAGATAGCAGACAGTATCAAATTGTCGGGTGCATGTGCTTACAAATACAAGGGTGAGATGCCGTCAGCAGGGTTGTATTTAATTACGATTATTTCGAGCGATGGAGAGACATTAGCAACGAAAGAACTTATAGTATACTAACAACAGAAATAGTACTTGGTGGCTGCCAGATT
This sequence comes from Paludibacteraceae bacterium, assembly GCA_017477325.1. Classification (GTDB taxonomy): domain Bacteria; phylum Bacteroidota; class Bacteroidia; order Bacteroidales; family Paludibacteraceae; genus Colicola. Next base: position 358,734 of record JAFUWV010000002.1, on the reverse strand, counting down.
TTCATATTGGTTACGTTTGATGACACTCATGAGTATGTGTGTGTCCAATGTGGCTTACGTCTTCCCAGATAGTATTCGTACTATATCAGACAGTATAAATTCTGCGGCTAAATGGAAGCGTTATGTCATACACTCAGTATCCGACAACGAGTATTCATTGACAGAAAAATTCTCTGCATACAAACAGGTAGATTTTTCATTATCCGGTGTACATCTTATAGCTGACAGCAATAGTCTTGTTCACGATATAGAGATTCAGTGTATCACTCTTAGTGAGTCTCAGGCCCAGCCTCTTACTTCGCCGCTTATTTGTGTTACAGGCGGTCATCATGCGTATAGATTGCTGCCCAATGGAGAACATTTCAGCAGTGGGCATCCTGCACGGTTAGAAATAGCATACGAGCCTCTGTCCCTACCTCCAGGATTCAGTCATGAAGATGTATATACATATTATTATGACGAGCGAAAGCAGTCATGGCAGCAATTGAGGCGAGTTGCGGTAGATACCATACATCACATAGTGATTTCAGAGACTACTCACTTTACGGACTTTATCAATGCTGTAATACGCAAACCTGAGATGCCGGAAGTTAACGCTTTTGTCCCTACCCAACTAAGTGATATAGAAGAACCCGATCCACTGTCAGGTGTTCCGATTATTACCGAACCGGAAGCTAATATGCATGGTACAGCCGAGTTGACATACCCAATAGAAATACCTGCTGGTAGAAACGGGATGCAACCGGATATAAGTTTGAGGTACAGCAGCGGTAGCGGGAATGGAGTACTCGGCTATGGCTGGAGTATTTCTCAACCTGCGATAACGATAGACACCCGTTGGGGTGTACCTCGTTATGATTCACGCTTTGAGTCAGAGATATACATGTTAGAAAATATGCAGATAGTTCAGAAGGACAGTAATCCTGAATTGGAATTATCATATCAGTCTCATAACCTTTTAAACAGGAGCAGTGGGAATGTTACTTTTATTGCCCGTGATACAAAGAATTGCGATTTAATTGTCCGTCATGGTGATTCTCCAAGAAAATACTGGTGGAGCGTGACGGGAAGAGATGGCACGACACGTTATTACGGCAAATACTCAACAGATACGGATGTGAACAACAATTGCGTTCTTAAGGATGCTTCAGGAAATATCGGTTATTGGGCTTTGTCAGAGATGACGGATTTATATGGCAATTATGTCCGTTATGAATACAATGTAAGCGGTTCGAACGAGATATACCTAAAGAATATCTTCTATACAGGGCACAGGAGCAGTAACGGCAATATAGACACAGAGCCTTCATACAGAGTGTTTTTCCATTATTTTAAGCGTGAGGATAAAATACAAGACGGGAGGCTCGGCTTTATACGTCAGACAGACAGTTTGATGTGTTATATAGACATTGCCAATATCAATTATGGAAACAATGATGCCGCGGTTAACCATAGATTCATCATTCATTATGGTGAGGAGAGCGAAGCTTTAATAACCAAAATAAATGATTTCCCGTATCAGTCTGTTATTCCATGGAGTACTGAAGGTGACTGCTACTCAGATATAAATTGGCTTATGGGCGGACTGGTTAGCAGTTGCGTGGATTTCAAGTATAACCTATTACCCCAAGATAGTATTTTTGGAGCGACAAGAAAGATAAGAGATAACAGAGAAGAGTTCATTCCTGTCAGCAAGTCGAGCAGTAAAGGCTGGAATGTAGGCGGTGCGGTAACTGTAGGAATAGGTTTCAATTATATGAGTTCCAACTTCGGGGCGGGCGGCAATTATAATTACTCACAATCTTCGGGCAAGACAGAGCAAATGCTCTTGGACATCAACGGCGATGGTCTTACAGACATAGTATATATAAAGGACAACAGTATTTATTTTCGTCCGCAGAAAGAAACGGGCGACAGTATATGGTTTGATGACGAGGTTGACACGGGCATTCCCGCCAAAGGTCTGTCTGCTGAATTATCGAAGACGCACACATGGGGTTTGCAAGCCGGTGCTGAGATAGCCGGTGCCAATGCAAATATAAGTGGGGGCATGTCCTATACGGACAGTTATGTAAGTTGCTATTTTGCTGATATTAATGGTGATGGCTTGCCTGATTATATTGATGATGGTAAGGTATATTTTAACCGTTTGAATTCTCATGGAGGTTTTTCAGCTTACAATGGCAATCCTGAAGTGATTATTGATTCAACACAGTGTGGCAGTAATTTTTATTATGACGGCGAAGCGGAAGTAGTCCCTGACTGCTTTACTCGGGATTCTATAGTATCTCAGTATACTTATAGTTTTACTCCCTCTGATTGTGAGTTTGGCTACCAGGGAACGGAATCGGGAAATACCGAGCCGGATGTCCCATCATATTACTGGGACGGTTGTGATGATTGCATAACGGCTATTAGCGAATATATTCAGAACGGTCATGTCGCAATTGACTTATATACAGGTTTTGTCCCACAACTGAGGATGCTAAGGAATAGCGATGAAGCAAGAGCTGATAATCCTGAACCGGAAGAATTGGACTCAGTAGTGCTCAATTGTTTACGGTATTGTAATTACGAACTGGTTTGCGAGGAGTGTTTGGATTCATACTTTATGTATCTGTCAAATCCCTATGAACCTGTATTGGCAGAGCAGTATAGGCAGTGCAAGCTTGCCAATGGATGTCGTACAATATGTTGGGAGTGCTATGATTATTATCGTGATGGAGACTATACAACATATTTGGAATGTGCCGACCAACATTGCCTTAATGGTATGCTTGGCGCATTAGAGACTCAAGAAGAGTGTCTTGAGGCTTGCCTTGAGGATATAGACAGTTGCAAGAATTGTTTGAATATACAACCTCCATATCCTGTATGCCTTGAATGCACAGACGCATGTGCCGATGACCCCATTGCCTGCAATGAATGCAAATTGGAATATAATTGTATAGGAGGAATACATTCAGACTGTGCTGACGTATGCCTTTCAGATGTTAATGAGGGTGAAGAAGAGTATTGGAATATGCTATGCGGAGATTGTCTTGTTCAAAGCGGTTTATATTGTGCGGAATGTGAGGAAGTATGTCAGAATAATCCGGATTCATGTAAGGAATGTGTGCTCCGTCATTGCAGATATGGTGATACCTATGCATATCAGAATGAGTGCTATTCAAGTGCATTGCAAGCTGCCAATGCCGGACTTAACAATTGGAAAACGCAAGTTAGACAACAATATGACAATGTGTGGTTCAGCCAGGAAGGCAACACTTACTATGCCCATGTGACGGATACAATCTGCAAACGGATATATGATCCCAATATAGAGGCCGTACGTGTTTGGGTTGCACCTCAAGACGGAGTGGTTAGTCTATCAAACTCTATAAGACTTATTGAAGACAGCAGCCAGACACGCCAACAATCTCGCAATGCAGATGGAGTCAGGTGTATCATACAGCACAACAAGAATGTCAGCGTTAACGAAGAAGACACTACACGTTTGCATGCACAAGCAGCGGTTATAATAGGTTCAGTAGAGATAGACGCAGACGATTATAGTCTCAAGTCAATGAACTATGACAATATAAATGTGAGCGAAGGAGATATATTCTTCTTCCGTCTGATGTCGGTTCGTACTCACAGTTTTGACAATGTGGAATGGCAACAAAGTTTCACTTATACTGACGGCCGTCATTATTCGTCAGTAAACGATTATGTATGTTCAGGTAAAGAGATATTTCAGGCTCAGAGCAATGGTGTGATTAATATAAATGCAGATGTCACTTGTACGGGAGGAAGTTCGGCAGAGCTGAAGCTAATAAACGGTCTGCAACAACAACAAATTCCCGTGAATTCATCTACAGGAAATGTATCATGCACTCTGACATACCAAGCAGGCGATAATGTTTCTTTCCTGATAACGCCTGTGAATGGTAACTTAGGTAATATAGAAGTAAGACCTCACCTGCACTTTGCGCCTTCAGTTATAGATTCGCTTCATCAAGAGTATGACATGTGGATAGCACCACAGATTAGTGATACTTCTCAAAACTCATTCAGCACATTGTATAATGATTTATTCGGTGTATTGTATAGAGGTTGGGGGCAATTTGCATATAATGACAGTGTCGTTGCGGAGATTATTGTTCTGGATAGTCTTTATAATCCGGCAAGACAATGTGCAACAAATACACCGACAGACAGTATTGCATTTGTAAATTCCATATCAGCTATAAGAAATGACTCCTCTCAATGGATGACCCCGAATGGATTATCTGAACAGTTCTCAGGATTAAACATGTATGATCCATTGTCATATCGATGGGTTCCAATGAGTGCAGACATAAGGAATTACAATATGGAAGCATACGGTCAGGTTGCCCGGAACGGAAGGCATCTGCTGTCAAATGCACGTGAAAAGAAACGGATGGTATCACTTATAAATGATACTATAGGTAATAATTTTCAGAGTATTGATATCTATGAATTGGATTATGACAGCGATGTCCCCATTCTGTCGTCTTCACAACCTGCGACGGCAGTAAGAAAGACCTCAAGAACTACTCAATGGAATATTAATGCAGGAGCAGGATATAGTCCCGGAGGTGTAGGTTTAGGAGTGGCATATTCGGAATCGGACTACATGATAACTACAGATTTCATGGATATGAATGGCGACTGTTTCCCTGATATTGTACGCCCTGCATCAATTCAATATACACAGCCATGGGGAGGACTCGGTGCAAATAAAGCGACAAATAACACTATCTACTCAAACCATTCCGTATCCCGAGGCAATTCGTTCTCAGGAAATTATCCTATAAACCAGAAGGCTATTGGGAATAAGCTTAATGATGGCAAATTTGAAATGCACATGCCCGGTAGCACCGGAGGGCAAACGTCAAGAAGCAATAGTGTAACCTCTTTGACTTATATGGACATTAATGGTGATGGTCTGCCTGATAAAATAGAGCGGACTGATGATGGAGTATATGTTAGTTTGAATATAGGTTATGGTTTTGACACTCCGCATTTAATACCCGCCATCTCACAAATAAACAACAATACAAGTTCTTGTGTCGGGGCTAATGCAGGATTATCATTAGCTTCCACGTGGGCTATAGCGCTGCAAGAGATAGAGAATTATAGCGGTCCATTGAGTTCAACTTATGCAAGTATGTTCCAACTCAGCATTGTTTTAGGTGTGGATTTTTCCACATCAATCAGCAGCACAGATTACCGCCTGATAGATATGGATGCTGACGGTATGCTTGATATAGTAAAGCAGAATGGCAATAACTTAGATATTATTTTTGTAAAACCATACGGAGCAAACGGTAGCACCCGTGTGAATAACCACAGAATTCAGAGTAGCGAGAGTTTGAATTGGAGTCTGAATACAGGTCTCACTGTTGGTTTCCCAGTCTGGATGTTTATAAAAATGACTATCGGTGTGAACGGGTCTCCTATAGGCGGAACAGAGAGTCAGTCAATGTGCGATATCATAGATATGAACGGAGACGGACTACCTGATTTGGTTTGGTCAACAGAGAGTGGCATATATGTAAGATATAATAATATGGGACGCAACCGCCTGTTGAACAAAGTGTACAATTCCACCGGACAGATATATCAGCTTGACTACGAGTTGTCTGCACCAAGTACAGAACAGAGAGGACGGAGATATCAATTGTCACAAGTAAAAAATATCATTGCCCAACATGGTATAACCGGTTGTGACACCATTGCCAAACGTATTGTGTATTCCGACCCACACTACAATGCCGCCGAGCGCACACCAATGGGATACGGGTCGGTTGAGACATTAGAACTACAGACAAACACACATCCGTATTCCATATACAGAAAGACCAAGAGGCATTATAACAATACTGATTTTTCAGAGCATGGCAAACTGATATACGAAGCTGTGACAGACTCGTCAGACAACCGATACTCGGAATACAGGTTGGATTCTTTAATCTACGTTGACCATTATGGAGAAGTAACTGATAATATATGTAAGGATGCTACCATCAAGATAAAGAAGGAAGCGCATATAACAACATATTTCAGCCAAAATGAGACTGATAGTATTGTCACTGCCAAACGATATGATTATGATAAATACCATAATGTAGTCAGCTATAGCAACCTTGGCGATATGAGTACTGACGATGACAATCTCAGTGCAGAGATAAGTTACCGGGACGCCTCGTCAGGCAGCAACCAAGAACGCAACCTTATTTCTCTGCCTACACGAGTAATTGTCAATGCCGGTACTTCAACACTGCGTCATACAGAAGCAGTATATAACGACAAGGGCAGACTGACCGCTCACAAGCAAATTGACCCTGCTTCCCAGGATAGTTCTGTCACCAACTATGAGTATGACTCATTCGGGATGCCCTCCCGCTTTATCATGCCGGAGAATCATTCGGGTCAGCGTGCAACTGTAGAAGTGGAGTATGACAGCTACTCCCATACGTTGCCCGTGTCGGTAACCGACCAGTGGGGGAGGAGTGTCAGAACCCTCTACCATAAGTTCTGGCAGAAACCGACACAGATAACCGACCCTTCCGGAAGCACTATCAGATATACATACGACAAGATAGGCCGACCGTTGATGATACAGACGTATCTTGACACAATTGATATGCCGCAATGGCTGTTGTATATGCTGCCATACGATTATGCTTTCGATTTTAACTCACTGAAGCCATATTCCACAGTCTCATATAAGTATATTCCTTGTATGCAGTTGCGCAGGGAGAACCCCTATGTATATACCAATATCCGTACGAGATGGGAAGGTGCATCTACGGATACTATCACCATCAAGACAGAATACGACCGTCGTGGCAGGTTGTTGCAAAGGAAACACAAGCGGGATGACGGATGGATAGTCAGAGACATCACAGCCACCGACTGCTTCTCCCGTACCGTTGCTACATATAAACCGTTCTACACTCAACGCGACACCACAGGCTTATATGCCGGCAACCTGCAGCTTCTATCAACTCATGACTATGACATACTTGATCGTCAGACAGGTACGCATTGGCAGGATAATGCTTCTTCGTTTGTGATTTATGACATCGCAGAGGATGCATACGGAGTGAAACGTTTGGCGCAGTTCACTACCGATGAGAACGGGAATCAGTGGAAGACATTCACATCTCCGCAAGGTTGGACCACTACAATGATAACGCCTGACAGGGCTGTCACACGCTTTACTTACGATGCACTCGGACAACTTCTGTCATCAACCGACCCTGACGGACTTATGACCACTCATGCCTATGATGGATTCGGCAGACGTACTCAGCGCAGCCATCCTGATGCCGGCATTACCCGTTGGCAATACGACCATGCAGGGAATATGACAGCATCGCAGACCCAGCGGCAGATAAACTCCGGTCAGCAGACAACATATCACTATTCATACAACCGGCTTGACTCGGTATGCTATTCTGAATATCCTGAGACAAATGTGTATTATGAATACGATTCAGTGAGCGGTCGTCTCTTGCTGCGCACCGACCTTGCAGGATATGAACGATTCAAATATGATCCGCTGGGAAATGTGTGCGAGTCAAAAAGAGTAATGATGATGTCGGCAGAAGAGCATGCATATCAATTCACAACAAAATACAGATATGATGCTCTTGGCAAGATGCGGGAAATAACTTACCCGGACAACGAAAGGGTTGAGTACAAATATAAAGACGGACTGCTGACAAGTATAAAAGGAATAGAGAATAATAACTCAAGCGTTTATATAGATACTATTGTCTATGACAAATATGACAGGCAGGAAGAATTATATTACGGCAATGGTGTAACATCTTATTACGCTTATGATACTAATCGTAACTGGCTGACGAGTAAGGAGACGGTACTACAAGGAGGAACAACTTTAGAGGAGAAATATTATACTTATGATTCGGTAGGAAACATAACAAATATCAATCAGACAGCAGCAAATATTTCTCTTCTCGGAGGTGAATATACGATTAATTATACTTACGACAAACAGAATCGCTTGCGCATGGCAGTGCAAGAGAGTTCTGAATTAGGAAACTACAGCTATGAACTTCGTTATAGCCCCTCGGGTTGCTTAGGACAGAAACAGTGCCCGGCTGCCAATACTAACCTTGCTTATGGTTATGCTAATGACGGCAGTCAACAACTGATGAATCACTGCGTCAGCAGTATATATGATTCATATAGTGAAACATTGTCACGTCTGAAATGGGACGCAGACGGAAACCTTACCACTATATACAAGCCTTGCTATAACCAAGTCCGCGAGCATGTGTGGAACGAGGCGGGGCAAATGGCAGGGTATATTGACAATTCCCATTGCGGCTATTATGTATATGACGGAGACGGGAACCGCGTGTACAAGCTGACAGGCACGACTACCATAGACCAGTACAATGCAGGCAACCTGCATGCCAACCTGCATTTTGACGATGCAGTACTTTATGTGAACCCTTACATGGTGGTAACTCCACAGGGTATAACAAAACACTATTATAACGGCAGCCAGCGGATTGCAGCAAAAATGGCTTATGCAAATATGATAAATGACTCTATCGTCAATGATGGTTGGTCAGGACATGCCAACCACTCATGGGAGTTTATACGCACCTTGCTGCAGAATACAGACTGCAATGTTTCTCCGCAAATATATCAGCCAGGAGGTGTGATAGACATAGATATTTCTGGTTGGGAGCATACATATTTTATGCCTGAATGTGAGGATATACCACAGATAGCGTGCACCAGCGTGAGCTATGATCGGAATATGATATATCAGGTTTTTGATGTGACTCCTGATCCGACCTACGGAGACAATATTTTCTACTACCACGGTGATCATCTTGGCAGTGCGACATGGATAACTGACACGACCGGCAATTCGGTACAATTTTTGATGTATCTTCCATACGGAGAATTGTGGAGGAATCAGCAGCGGATGGGGTATGATGAGAGGTTCAAATTCACAGGCAAAGAGCGCGATGCAGAAACGGGTTATGACTACTTCGGAGCGAGATACTATGACTCGCGAGCATTGACAGGTTGGATATCACCTGACCCGTTGATGGACAAATACCCGAATATTTCTCCATACGCTTATTGCGGATGGAATCCAATAAATGCAATCGACCCTGATGGTAGAGATAGTATTTATATTAATGATCAGTCGGAAAGGCCTTTAGATAGAGGTGTGGCAGGAGAAACATATACAGCGACCATAGTAGTAGTACAGAATGGTGAGTCTGTAGGGGTTTATAGAGGGAGTTCATATCCGAACTCAACTTCTAATAGTGATAATTCTACACCATTTAATACTATTAATGAAGGCGATTATCCATTTAATAATAAATATGGTCATAAAGGAGGAACAGAAAAGGGATTGAACATAGTTGACACTAAGGGTAACCGTTTTGTTCCTGGGAAAAAACCCAATGGAGAAGATGTTACTATAAAATATGGAAACATACATTCAGGAAAAAGTGATAATGGAAATTATAATAGCAGAGGCTCTCAAGCATGCATAACTATACATCCAGATGATGCAGAAGCATTCTTCTCGCACTTCTCTTGGACTAATGATATGAAAACTAAAGGTAATTCTACTGGAAGAATTTTTATTAAACGCAATAAAAATACCAAAGAAGACAAGAAATGAAAAATATCATTAAAATAAATGCACTCGTTTGTATAATCATAAGCATAGTACCCCTAAATAATTCTAAAGCAGGGAATAAAATATGCGATAATTTCTCTGATTATGAATGGATTATGTGGTTTGCGGATTCGTTAGATACAAACACCGAGTTAACAGAAATGCGCAATGAATATCTATTTTGTAAATTGGAATCTGATGATTCAGAAAGTTTCATTAATTTTCTTTATTCTGCTATCAATAAGAAAAATAAGAGGAAAATCAGAAAGGAACTAGCAATGCCACTAAATGATGGTGTAGACTTAAACAGATGCATCAGTAACATCTCCAAATCTAAAATCAATAGAAGATTCAAGAAATGGTTGATTTGTCAACTTGAGCAACAAGGCAGACTAACCGCTCACAAACAAGTTGACCACAACTATAAGAGGATACAAAGTTCCTACAAAGGCGACAATTAAATGCCAGATGTTCTTTGATAATTTGTGGAAATCAATTAAAAATCTCTTTAATCATGAAAACGAATAAGTTAATTATGTCAAGTAGACTTTGGTTTATTTTGTTATGGGCAGCATGCTTGACAGGTTGCACTAAAAGAGTAATCTATATGAAACTGTATCTTCAGTATCTTCAGAAGCAACATTTTTTGTTAGACCCCAAAATCAAGATTATTAATATTTTCTTGATAGGGATGGGCATGAGTTTTTTTTCGTGTACAACTCAAGTTGATAGATTAGATATTATATCTAATGCTAATCAAATTGATAGCATTTATTTGTTTACCACAAATATGGATATCTTTACCGTTGTTAACATATCGCCTGATATGTTTTATGATTTTTATCAAAATAATGATTTGCATAAGTCTACATTAATTACAAATGAGTCCGAAATTAAAAAGTTTATAAAAATATTAGGAACTCTATCTATTCTTAATAATTATGTATATAAGGATTTTGACTATAAACCTGTAAAAATCTCAACAGGACAATATTATCTCTTTAACACTTCATTGATGGACGTTAGATCACTTGCTGTTATTGCATTAAACGGGAATTACTACCCTATTTGGATTTCGAATGCAGTAGTATGTTTTGAAAAAAAATACTATGAATCATCAGATGAACTTAGAGCTTTTATTAAACAATATGAGTTTAGAAATATGCTAAATGCAACCAATTAGAAGAAGATTCGAATTATAGCAATTGCCACAAGATGACACATCAAAGAAACCGTCAATCACAAATTAAACAACAATACCAATCCATACCATAGATGAACAAAAATATATATATATCTTATGGTTTAAGACAACTTTTGAGGTAAATATGTAATCTTTAGTAGTAATTTGCATATATATTCATATCTGCTATTAAACCTAAAAGATACTATGGATTATTAGAAAACATAAACTTTTAAAACATCATGAAACAAACCACTGCATACAGAGTGTTCGTTGAGAAGAAGGAAGGTTTCCGCGTGGAAGCAGAGATGCTCAGAGAAGAACTGTCGGAGAACCTTCAAGTAGAGATTTCTTCCTTGCGACTTATCAATATATACGATCTGTTCGGTTTCACGGAAGAACTACTCAAGGAGTCGCTATACAAAGTGTTCGGCGAACAACCTACAGACAATGTGAGTCAGGAGTGCTCGCTTGAGGGGAGAAAATATATCGCAACGGAGTTTCTTCCGGGTCAGTTCGACCAACGGGCATCTTCCGCCATCGACTGCGTACACCTTATCGACCCCGAGGCAGACATCAACATCCGCAGTGGCAGACTTATACTGTTTGATGAGAATATCAGCGAAGAGACAGTAAGCAAGATAAAGCACTACGTGATAAACGCAGTGGAGGCACGCGAGAAAGACATGTCGGTGCTGCGGGAGACAGAGATAGCCGAGAGCAAGCCGCTGCAGAAGCTTGAAGGCTTCTGCGATATGGATCATGAGCAGAGACTTGAGTTTATAAAGCAGTGGGGACTGGCAATGAACGAGGACGACCTGACGGAGGTAATCAAGTACTTCAAGCAGGAGAAGCGCGAGCCGACAGAGACTGAAATCAGGATACTGGACACATACTGGAGCGACCACTGCCGCCACACCACGTTCACGACAGAACTGCAAGAAATAAGCATAGACGAGTCATTCATCAAACCTGATATAGAGGCTACTCTCAAGGATTTTCACAGTATCCGTTGCACGCTTGGCAGAGAGAAGAAGAGTCTGTGTCTGATGGAGCTGGCAACGATAGGTGCCCGCTATCTGCGTTCGACAGGCTACCTTGACGACCTGGAGCAGAGCGAGGAGAACAATGCATGCAGCATCTTTATCGACGTGGATGTGGACGGCAAGACAGAGAAATGGCTGCTGCAATTCAAGAACGAGACACACAATCACCCGACGGAGATAGAGCCTTTCGGCGGTGCATCGACCTGCCTGGGCGGTGCGATACGCGACCCGTTGTCGGGCAGAGCATACGTATATCAAGCCATGCGCGTGACAGGTGCAGGCGACATCTGGCAGCCTGTGACAGCCACACTGCACGGCAAACTGCCACAACAGGTAATCTCGAAGAAGGCAGCGGCAGGCTACTCGTCGTACGGCAACCAGATAGGTCTTGCCACAACGCACGTAAGAGAGATATACCACCCGGGCTTTGTAGCCAAGCGACTGGAGGTAGGAGCAGTGGCAGGCGCTGTGAAGGCAGAGAATGTGCGCAGGGAGTCGCCTGCCGCAGGCGACATAATCCTTATGCTCGGCGGCAGGACAGGCCGAGACGGCATAGGGGGTGCTACAGGCTCTTCGAAGCAACACACGGAGGCTTCGCTGGAGAGTTGCGGGAGCGAGGTGCAGAAGGGTAATGCACCGGTGGAGAGAGCGCTACAGCATCTGTTTCGCAGACCTCAGGTGACGCGCCTGATCAAGAAGAGCAATGACTTTGGTGCAGGAGGCGTGAGTGTAGCGATAGGCGAACTGGCAGACGGACTGGACATCTGGCTTGACCGCGTGCCCGTCAAATATAAAGGCCTGAATCCGACAGAGCTGGCTATCAGCGAGTCTCAGGAGAGGATGGCAGTGGTGGTGAGTGCAGCAGACAGAGAAGAGTTCTGCCGATACTGCCACGAAGAGAATATAGAAGTGACACATGTAGCCAACGTGACCGACACAGGCAGGATGAGACTCTACTACAAGACCGACATAGTGGCAGACCTTAGCCGTGAGTTTATCGACAGTGCCGGAGCAAAACACTATGCAAGTGCTACCATAAACAATGTAGAAGAACGGAATCCTTTCCACCGCGAACTTGATGGAAGCAGCATGGCAGACAAGGTGTACAGACTGCTCCAGAAGCCTAACATCACGAGTGAGAAAGGACTGATAGAGATGTTCGATTCCACCATAGGGCGCTCGACGGTCCTGATGCCATTCGGCGGCAAGACGCAGATGACAGAGTCGCAGGTGTCGGTGCAGAAACTGCCGGTGGACGGTTTCACCAACACGGCAAGCATCATGGCATTCGGATATAACCCGTATCTGTCGGAGTGGAGTCCGTATCACGGTGCAGCCTACGCAGTGGTGGAGGCATGTGCCAAAGTGGCAGCAGCAGGCGGTGACTACCAAAAGATGCGCTTCTCATACCAGGAGTATTTCGAGCGTATGACAAGCGACCCTCACTCGTTCGGCAAACCACTGAGTGCGCTACTCGGAGCACTGAGGATGCAGATAGACCTGAAGCTGCCTTCTATCGGCGGCAAGGACTCCATGAGCGGCACTTTCGAGCACATCAACGTGCCACCCACACTGATTGCCTTCGGCATAACCACAGCCAAGACACAGGATGTGATATCTCCCGAACTGAAGAAGGCCGGCAGCCGCCTATATCTGCTCCGCCATCAGCCACTTGGAAACTATATGCCTGACACAGAGCAACTGAAGCAGAACTGGCAGTGGTTACACCGGATGATACAGGAAGGCACTGTTTGCTCGGCATACGCATTAGGGTTCGGAGGACTGATAGAGGCAGTATGCAAATGCTCGTTCGGCAACATGATTGGTGCGGACATCAATTTTGACGAGCAGCAGCTGGCGGACTACTCCTACGGCTCGATACTAATAGAGAGTGACAAAGAGATTGATTTCGCGAATGCAGTATATCTCGGAAAGACAATCAGCGAGCCGAGTATCATAGTCAATGGCGAGAACATACAGATAACCTCAATGCTCACAGGAAACATCAAGCATTTCGCCAAGATATATCCTAATGTTTCGGAGCCTGACACCGAGTCAGTGAACATAGCGAGCAAAAAGAGCAACAGCAGAGAGAGACGCTACGCCCCCGTACAGACGGAGCATCCGGTAGTGTTTATTCCCGTCTTCCCGGGCACCAACTGCGACTATGACAGCGCAAAAGCCTTCCGACAGGCAGGTGCCGAGGTGAGAAGCATGGTCTTCCGCAACCTGACACCTGAGGACGTGCCGGAGAGTATAGACGAGATGCAGAAGGCGATAGACAACTGCCATATACTGATGCTGGCAGGAGGTTTCTCGGTGGGTGACGAGCCTGACGGGTCGGGCAAGTTCATTGCCAGCGTACTCACCAATCAGAAGATTGCCGCAGCTATCAACAGTCTCATAGAGCGCGGCGGACTGATACTCGGTATATGCAACGGATTCCAAGCCCTCATCAAGAGCGGTCTGCTGCCGTTCGGCAAACTTGGAGAGATAACCCAAAACTCGCCCACCCTGTTCCGCAACGACATCAACCGACATGTGTCACAGATGGTGACAACACGCGTAGCAGCAACAGACTCGCCATGGCTATACGGCTTCAACGAAGGCGACCTGCACAGCATTGCAGTGAGTCACGGAGAAGGCAAGTTCGTCGTATCAGAGCAAATGGCGAGAGTGCTGTTTGAGAACGGACAAGTGGCATTCCAGTATGCAGACCCATTCACTGCAGAACCGACGATGCAATCGCCATATAACCCCAACGGCTCGGCATACGCGATAGAAGGCATAGTGAGTCCCAACGGCCAGATACTGGGCAAGATGGGACACTCGGAACGATATGAAGACGGACTCTTCAAGAATATCAGCGGCAACTGCAGGCAGTCGATATTCGAGAATGCAGTGCACTACTTTCAACACAAACAATAAGATTAATCAACAGTTAAACAAAACAATATCATGGCTCAGTCATACGAAAAAGCAGGAGTGAATCTTGAGGCAGGCTACGAAGTGGTAAGCCGAATAAAGCAACACGTAAGTTCCACACAACGTCTTGGCACGATGGGCAATATCGGCTCATTCGGCGGCATGTTCGACTTGAGTCTTCTCAAGTTGAATGAGCCTGTGCTGGTAAGCGGCACAGACGGTGTAGGCACCAAACTGAAGATAGCCTTTGCACTGGACAAGCACGACACTATCGGCATAGACGCAGTGGCAATGTGCGTCAATGATGTGCTGGCCCAGGGTGCAGAGCCGCTGTTTTTCCTCGACTATGTGGCGCTGGGGCACAACATACCGGCAAAGGTGGAGGCAATAGTTGCTGGCGTGGCAGAAGGCTGCAGGCAAGCAGGGTGCGCGCTGGTAGGAGGCGAGACTGCAGAGATGCCCGGAATGTATGCTGACGGAGAGTATGACATTGCAGGCTTTACCACAGGCGTAGTGGAGAAGAAGAAACTGATAGACGGCAGCAAGGTTAAGACAGGCGACGTGCTGATAGGCATCAGTTCGTCGGGTGTCCACTCCAACGGCTACAGCCTCGTCAGGAAGATTGTTGCAGACAACGGCCTGGACCTCAGTGAGAGTTATCCGGAGTTTGACGGCAAGACACTGGGCGAGATGCTGCTGACACCGACAAAGATATACGTAAAACCTGTGCTGGACGTGATAAGACAGTATGACGTGCACGGCATCTGCCACATAACAGGCGGAGGTTTTGACGAGAATATACCCCGTACACTGCACAAGGGGCAAGGCTTCTCCATAGACGAGGGCTCATGGCAAATACTGCCTATCTTCCGCAAACTGGAAGAATGGGGCGGAGTGCCGCACAGGGAGATGTACAACATATTCAACATGGGCATAGGAATGATAATTGTTGCCGGCAAAGAAGATGCGGAAGGTATAATCAACCTTATCGGCACATACGGTGAAAAGGCACAAGTGATAGGCAGGGTAGTAGAAGGAGAGAACATCATCAATATCTAATAACAAATACAATTATGGCAAAAAGAGCATTGGTAAGCGTAAGCGACAAAACTGGGTTAACAGAGTTTGTTCAGGGTCTGACAAAAGCCGGATGGGAGATAATAGCCACAGGCGGCACTCAGACGATGCTTGAGAAAGCAGGCATACGGACAACAGGTATCAGCCAGGTGACAGGTTTTCCTGAGATTTGCGACGGGCGCGTAAAGACTCTTCACCCAAAAGTGCATGGTGCACTGCTTGCCCGCAGAAACGAGCCATCACACCTGAAGGCACTGGAAGAGAACGGCATAGAGTTCATTGACCTTGTCTGCGTCAATCTGTATCCTTTCCGCGAGACAATAAGCAAGGACGGTGTGACACTTGCAGATGCCATAGAGAAGATAGATATAGGCGGCCCGTCGATGCTTCGCAGTGCAGCCAAGAACTTTGAGAGCGTGAGCGTGGTGTGCGACCCTGGCGACTACAAGAGAGTGCTCAGCGAGATTGAGCAGAATGGTGACACTACGCTGCAGACAAGACTTGAGTTGTCAGCCAAAGCATACACACATACTGCGCAATATGATGCCTGCATTGCCACATACATGCGCCAACAGGCAGGGCTACAAGAGAAACTGTTTCTTGAGTTTGACCTCAAGCAGCAGTTGCGCTACGGAGAGAACCCTCACCAGTCGGCAAAATTCTACGCCTCAACCGAGAAGATGCCCTATTCTCTGGCTTCGGCTGAGCAACTGCAGGGCAAGGAGATGTCGTACAACAACATACAGGACGCAAATGCTGCACTTAACATAGTGCGTGACATGAAGAGACCTTTCTGCGTAGCACTTAAGCACATGAACCCTTGCGGCGCGGCAGAGGCGGACACCATAGAGCAGGCATGGCAGAAAGCATACGAAGCAGACAAGGTGAGCATATATGGCGGCATTGTGGCTGTGAATCGTTGCCTGACAGAAGAGATAGCACTGGGCATGAAGCCTATCTTCCTTGAGATAGTGATGGCACCCGAATATACCGAAGAGGCACTGGCAGTGCTTTCAGCAAAGAAGAACCTGCGCGTGCTACGTGTGGACATGACCCCAACCGACCAAACCATAGACCAGTATGTAAGCGTCAACGGCGGACTGCTCGTGCAACATCTGGACACACAGACAGAGCAACTGACATCAGAGATGTGCGTAACAGACATCAAGCCGGACGAGAAGACGCTGGCAGACCTGCAGTTTGCATGGAATATAGTGAAGCATGTGAAGTCAAACGCCATAGTTGTGGCACAAGACTGCCGCACGTACGGAGTGGGAGCAGGTCAGATGAACCGCGTAGGCTCGGCAGAGATAGCACTCAAGCAGGCAACGGCAGAAGGTCCGGCAGATCACCTCGTGCTTGCCTCCGACGGATTCCTGCCCTTTGATGACACTGTGGAGATGGCAGCACAATACGGCGTGAAAGCCATAGTGCAACCCGGAGGCAGCATACGCGACACAGATTGCATAAAGAAAGCCAATGAGAAAGGAATAGTGATGCTGCTGACAGGGGTAAGACACTTCAAACATTAAAAAAGTGACAGGTGACAGGTTATAGATTACAAGGACTTATTAAACCAAACAAACATATCAACGCATGAAATCAGTATTCGTCATAGGATCAGGCGGCAGGTGCCATGCCATAGTAGATGCACTGCACAGATCACCGTCAGTAGGAAAAATATACTGTGCACAAGGTAACCCGGGTATTGCCCGTTGGGCAGAGAATGTGCCAATAAAAGAGACCAACACAGAGGCACTGCGCGATTGGGCGGTAGAGCACAAGATAGATCTCACTGTGGTAGGTCCTGAAGTGCCGCTGTCGTTAGGCATAGCAGACTGCTTCAGAAAAGCCGGACTGAGCATCTTCGGCCACACAAAGCAGGCAACACAGATTGAGTCGAGCAAGGAGTTTGCCAAACAGATAATGCAGAAGGCCGATGTACCCACTGCAGCATACCGTTCGTTTTCAGACTATCAGGAGGCACTCGAGTACGTAAGTTCACGTCCGCTTCCCGCCGTCATCAAGTACGACGGACTGGCAGCAGGCAAGGGGGTAGTGATAGCCCAAAACATGAGAGAGGCAGAGGAAGCATTGAAAGATATGCTCCTCAACAACACTTTCGGCACCGATAAGGTAGTGATAGAAGACTATCTGGAAGGACCCGAGTTCTCGCTGATGTGTTTTGTAAGCGGCAAGCAGGTGGTGCCTATGCCGCTTGCCCAAGACCACAAGCGAGCCTTCGACCATGACAAAGGACCCAACACCGGCGGAATGGGAGCATACACGCCGCTGCCTTTCATAACAGATGAGGACAAGCAGTTTGCAATAGAGCATATCATGCAACCGGTGGCTGAGACAATGGCAGATGCAGGCACACCTTTGTCGGGCGTGCTGTATGGCGGACTGATGAAGACCAAAGACGGCATACGGGTGATAGAGTTCAACGCTCGCTTCGGAGACCCTGAGACAGAGGTGGTGCTGCCGCTATTGGAGTCGGACATATATCTGATGCTGAAAGCCGTGGCAGACGGTGAGCAACTGCCTAAGCTACAGTGGAGCCAGAAAGCAGTGCTGGGTGTAGTGCTCGCCTCGAAAGGCTACCCCGGACACTATGACAAAGGTGCCGAGATTACGGGAGCGAGCGATTACGACGGTATTCTGTACCACATGGGTACCAAACTGAGCGATGGCAAACTGCTTACTGCAGGCGGACGCGTGATGATGGCAGTGGCGGTGGCAGACACAGTGAGTGAGGCTCACAGGCAAGTGTACAAACAGATAAAGAAAATCAGCTGTCCGCAATTGTTCTATCGCAGCGACATAGGTCATTGGGCACTTGAGACAGAGACAGAAGCCGCTGCCATAATTGACGGCAAAAAGATGGCACAGCAGGTGAAGGAAGCCATTCGCACAGAGGTTGACCGGCTCATAAACACAGGCAAGCGCCAGCCGTCGCTGGCTGTCATCCTGGTAGGCGAGAATCCTGCAAGCAAGACATACGTGAAGGGTAAGATTACGGCATGTGCCGCCACAGGAATAAAGAGCACCCTTATCAGTCTGCCTGAAAACACCACAGAGCAGGAACTGCTGCAGAACATACAAACCTTGAATCAGGATGAGTGCATTGACGGCATATTGGTTCAGCTGCCTTTGCCAAAGCACATTAATGCCGAGAAGGTAATCAATGCCATCGTTCCTGAGAAAGACGTTGACGGGTTCCACCTGAGTAACGTAGCACAACTATGGAACGGACGTACACAACTTGTGCCATGCACTCCAAAGGGTATAATGTACATGCTTGAAAAAGAGAATATACCATTGGACGGCAAGGTGGCAGTAGTAGTAGGCAGAAGCAACATTGTAGGCAAGCCTGTTGCCAAACTGCTGCTCGACAAGAATGCGACAGTCATCATGGCTCACTCGCACACACAGAACCTGGAGAGCATAACACGAATGGCTGACATATTGGTGGTAGCAGTAGGCAAGAAGCATTGTATTGACAGCCGCCACGTGAAGCGCGGAGCGGTAGTGATAGACGTAGGCATCAATCGCGGTACAGACGGCAAGCTGTACGGAGACGTGAATACCGAAGACGTCAAGCCGCTGGCCTCACGCATCACACCTGTGCCGGGCGGCGTAGGTCCGATGACGATTGCAATGCTGATGCAAAACACACTGGAGTGCTACAAACTAAGAAACAAATAACTCATTAACTTATACTCATTATGACACGTATCGGAACACCCCTTACCAAAGTGGCCACACGAGCACTCTTGTGCGGCTCAGGAGAATTAGGAAAAGAAGTCGCATTGGAACTTCAGCGCTATGGTGTAGAAGTGATTGCGGTTGACCGCTATCAGAATGCACCTGCCATGCAAGTGGCTCACCGTTCTTACGTAATCAATATGCTTGACGCAGATGCTCTGAAGGCAGTGATCCTGAAAGAACAACCTACAGTCATCATCCCTGAAGTGGAAGCCATCGCCACCCCTGCTCTGATAGAACTTGAGAAACAAGGCTTTCACGTCATTCCAACAGCCAAAGCGGCGTTTCTTACTATGAACCGTGAGGCTATCCGCCGTCTGGCTGCCGAAGAACTTCATCTTCCTACAGCCACATATCGCTTCGCAGACAACTATGAGCAATTCCGCGATGCCGTACAGGAGATAGGTATTCCGTGCGTGGTCAAACCCATAATGAGTTCGTCAGGTCATGGTCAGTCGGTTGTCAAGACCGAGGCAGACATTGACACTGCCTGGCACTGCTCACAAGAGGGCGGCCGCGCAGGAGCAGGCAGAGTGATTGTTGAGGGTTTCGTCAATTTCGATTATGAAATCACTCTTCTCACTGTCCGCCACTCAGGCGGTACCACAATGCTAAAGCCTATAGGCCATCACCAAGTGGACGGAGACTACCGCGAGTCGTGGCAGCCGCAACAGATGAGTGAGGTTGCACTAAAGAAAGCCCACGATATAGCAAAGGCTATTACCGATGCACTGGGAGGATACGGCATATTCGGCGTCGAGATGTTTATATGCGGCGACAATGTGATATTCAGCGAAGTGTCGCCCCGCCCACACGACACAGGCATGGTGACCATGATTTCGCAAGACCTGTCAGAGTTTGCCATCCATGCCCGTGCAGTGCTCGGACTGCCAATACCCGGTATATACTTCCGCGGACCGTCGGCATCGAAGGCAATAGTGGTGGAGGGCAATACCAAAGAAGTGGTGTTCGAAAATCTGGACAAAGTGCTCGAGGAAGAGGGCGTACAGATACGCTTGTTCGGCAAACCGGAGATAGTAGGACACAGGCGTATGGGAGTCATACTTGCCACTGCCGACACCGTGGAGCATGCCCTTGAGAAAGCAGAACGAGCATACAGTAAAATACAAGTTAAATGCCTATAACCAATCTTTAATATTAAACAATGATAGAACGTTATTCACGACCGCAGATGCGGCAGATATGGACAGAAGAGAACAAGTTCAACGCTTATCTTGAAGTAGAACTGCTTGCTGCCGAAGCATGGTCAGAGTTAGGAGTGATACCGAAAGAGGACATTGTCCTACTTCGCAAGAAAGCCCGTTTTGACGTACCCCGTATCCACGAGATAGAAGAGACCACTCATCACGATGTGGTTGCATTCACCCGCGCCGTGAGCGAATCGCTCGGAGAAGAACGCAAATGGGTACACTACGGGCTGACCTCAACAGACGTTGTTGATACCGCCAACGGCTATCTGCTCCGTCAAGCCAACGGGATTCTGAAGGAAGACCTCAATGAACTGACCAAGGTGCTTGAAGCACGCGCAACAGAATTCAAGTACACCCCCGTCATTGGCCGCACGCACGGCATGCATGCCGACGTAACCTCTTTCGGCTTGAAGTGGCTCCTTTGGCTTGAGGAGATGAAGCGCAACATTGTCCGGTTTGACATGGCTACCAAAGGTGTCGAAGCAGGCAAGTTGAGCGGGGCGGTAGGCAACTTCGCAAACATCCCGCCTCAGATACAGGAATATGTATGCTCGCACCTGCAGATTGAGTCGGTCAATATAGCAACACAGGTGCTTCAGCGTGACAGACATGCGTTCTATCTGAGTGTACTCTCGCTGATAGCTTCTTCGCTGGAGCAGATGGCACTGGAGGTCCGCAATATGCAGCGGCAGGAAGTGCGCGAGGTGGAAGAGGCTTTCCGCAAAGGTCAGAAAGGCTCGTCGGCTATGCCGCACAAGCGCAATCCGATAGGCAGTGAGAACATCTGCGGCTGTGCCCGCGTCATGCGCGGCTATATGCTCACAGCCAACGAGAATCTGGCTCTCTGGCACGAAAGAGACATATCACACTCATCGACCGAACGTATTGTTCTGCCGGATGCCACCATGCTGCTGGACTATATGCTGACAAGGTTTACCAACATACTGAAGAACCTTGTGGTATATCCTGACAACATGATGAAGAACATATATCTCACGCACGGAGTGATTTTCTCACAGCGAGTCATGAACGCACTCATAGCGAAAGGTCTGGTGCGCGAGACCGCCTACGACATGGTGCAACCGTTGGCAATGAAGACACTGATGGAAGGCGGCGAGTTTATCGACCACGTGAAACATAACGAGCAAGTGGCACAATATCTCACAGCGGACGAGATTGACGAATGCTTCACGTTGGACTACTACATGAAGAATGTGGACTTCCTGTTCAGAAAATGCGGTATCAACTAATATACTAAAAACCAAATATCTCACACATATATGAAGAAACTTGATGTAGTGCTTGGTCTCCAGTGGGGAGACGAGGGCAAAGGCAAGATAGTGGACGTGCTCACTCCAAGATACGATGTAGTGGCTCGTTTTCAAGGCGGTCCGAATGCCGGACACTCTATTTATTTCTCTGACAAGAGTTTTGTACTGCACACCGTACCATCGGGTATTTTCCGCAAGGAGGCACAAAACATTATAGGCAACGGAGTTGTCATCGACCCTATCATACTGATGGAAGAGATTCATGCCATAGAGCAGATGGGAGTGGATGTACGTGCACATTTGCTTATCTCCAAGCGTGCACACCTGATACTGCCTACTCATCGCATGCTTGATGCTGCCTCTGAGAAGGCCAAAGGACAAAAGAAAGTGGGCACCACAGGCAAGGGTATCGGTCCGGCTTACACCGACAAGATTGCCCGCAACGGACTCCGCGTGGGCGACTTGCTGCGTGAGGACTTCATGGAGCGCTATCAGTCCTTGCTGATGCAACACAAAGCCCAGCTGGGAATCAGCGAACCGATAGATGACTCCGAGTGGCTGTATGCTGCAGAGCAGATGAAGAGTTTCTGCATTGTGGACAACGAAGTAGTTGTCAACCAGTGGCTCCGGGAAGACAAGACAATACTTGCAGAAGGTGCACAGGGCTCGCTGCTTGATGTTGACTTCGGGTCGTATCCGTTCGTGACCTCTTCCAACACTCTGTGTGCAGGTGCATGCACAGGTCTCGGTGTAGCTCCGGCTCACATAGGCAATGTATATGGAATATTCAAAGCATATTGCACCCGTGTAGGTGCAGGTCCGTTCCCGACAGAACTGTTTGACAAGACGGGTGAGACTCTCAGAAGAATAGGTCATGAGTACGGAGCCACGACGGGCCGTCCGCGCCGCTGCGGCTGGCTTGACCTTGTAGCACTCAGATATACCGTCATGATGAATGCCGCCACCAGCCTTATCATGATGAAGAGTGACGTGCTGGACGAGTTCGACACGATAAAAGTGTGCGTGGCATACAAGACCAAAGAGGGCAAGCAAATAGACTTCTTCCCGTTTGATGCTGACGACGAGGGCATACAGCCTGTGTACAAAGAGTTCAAAGGGTGGAAGACCGACATCACCTCATGCCGGAGTTATGAAGAACTGCCGGAAGAGTTGAAACAATACATACAGTTCATCGAAGAGTACACCGGTGTGAAGATAGAACTCGTCTCGGTAGGTCCCAATCGCGACGAGACTATTCTCAGATAAGCAGACAAAACCACAAATGAACAAAGCAAACTGATCAGACTTTTTTATGGAAACCATCAAGCATGAGTGTGGTATAGCATTGATTCGCCTGTTAAAGCCCCTCTCCTATTACCAGCAAAAATATGGTTCGTGGACATACGGACTCAATGAGTTGTACCTCATGATGGAGAAAGAGCGTAACCGCGGTCAGGAGGGTGCGGGTCTGGCCTGTCTGAAGATGAAAGCCAAAGCCGGCGAAGAATATCTGTTTCGCGAGCGTGCAGAAGGAAGCGGGGCTATAAATGAGATTTTCGATGTGGTAAACAAGAAAATCAGCCAGTATCAGGACAAACTCAACGATGCAGACTACGCTGAAAGGAATATACCTTTTGCCGGAGAGATATACATGGGACATCTCAGATATTCTACCACAGGCAAAAACGGACTTTCATACGTACACCCGTTCCTCAGGCGCAACAACTGGCGTGCCCGCAATATCTGCCTCTGCGGTAACTTCAACATGACCAATGTGGATGAGATCTTTGCCGAACTGACAAGCAAAGGCCAACACCCGCGTATATACAGCGACACATATATCATACTCGAGCAGATTGGTCACCGCCTTGACCGCGAGAGCGAGCGCTTGTTTGCCATAGCTCAGGAGAAGGGGTTGGAAGGCATGGCTATCACACATTTTATCGAAGACAACCTCTGTATAGAAAATGTGCTGCGCGAGGCAAGCTGCTTGTGGGACGGAGGCTACGTCATCTCGGGCATGACAGGCAGCGGGGAGACATTCGTCATGCGTGACCCATGGGGCATACGCACTGCTTTCTACTACACCGACCAGGAGAAGATAGTGGTTGCCAGCGAACGTCCGGTCATACAGACTGCTTTTGACCTTGAGGTAAATGATGTTGTAGAGCTGCAACCCGGCCAGGCGATTATCATTGGCAAGAACGGAGAGTGGCGGCTGAGCAGGATTCTTGAGCCTGCAGAGAAGACCACTGCCTGCTCGTTTGAGAGAATATATTTCTCGCGCAGCTCCGATGCTGACATTTATCTTGAGCGGAAAGCACTCGGAAGAAACCTCATGCAGCAGATTCTGGAATCTATCGGCTACGACATCCAAAACACCGTATTCTCGTTTATTCCCAACACCGCCGAAGTAGCTTTCTACGGTATGACAGAAGCTATTGAAGAGTATGTGTGCGAAAACAAACTCAAGAGGATACAATCGCTTGGCCGTATGCCCAACGAGCAGGAGATACTCGACATCATGAGTTGCCGGGTGCGCCGTGAGAAAGTGGCCCACAAGGATATCAAACTGCGCACATTCATCACTGAAGGCAAGAGCCGCAACAATCTTGTAGCGCACGTATATGACATCACCTACGGCTCTCTGCGTCCCGGCATTGACAACCTAGTCATCATTGACGACAGCATAGTCCGCGGCACAACGCTCAAGGAGAGTATCATCCGCATTCTTGACAGGCTCCACCCCAAGAAGATGGTGCTTGTGTCTTCTTCGCCACAAATCCGCTACCCTGACTACTACGGCATCGACATGAGCAGCATGCACGAGTTCATAGCTTTCCGCGCTGCCGTAGAGCTGCTGATAGAGAACGGACAATGGGAGTATATTCACAATATTTACCTCAAATGTATCGCCCAACGGCAACTGCCTGCCAAGCAGATGGTCAATTACGTGAAAGAGATATATGCTCCTTTCACACCTGAAGACATATCCCGAAAGATGGCACAGATGCTGCGCCACGAGGACGTACGTTCGGACATAGAAATAGTGTTCCAGACCCTTGAAGGGCTTCACCGGGCATGTCCCGACCATCAGGGAGACTGGTATTTCACCGGCAACTACCCTACACCGGGCGGTGTCAGACGTATCAATGAAGCATTTATCAGCTATATAGAAGAGACATATCATGATTTGAAGATTTGAACGGAGCTGTGCTCCTGTTAAAAATCAGACAACTATATTTAAACCACATTAAATTACATATACGTATGTACCAACAACGCAAGATGACACTTCGCCTGAGCAACGGCATGTGCTTTCATGGTGAGTCGTTCGGATACGAAGACTCAACAGCAGGGGAAGTGGTGTTCAACACTGCCATGAGCGGTTATCCCGAGAGCCTTACCGACCCGTCGTATGCTGGGCAGATGCTGGTTCTCACCTATCCGCTCATAGGCAACTACGGAGTACCCGCTTTCACCATTGAAGACAACGGACTTGCCACATTCATGGAGAGCGGGAAGATACACGTGAAAGCACTCATTGCAAGCTCCTACAGCGGCAACTATAATCACTGGAACGCTGTTGAGAGCCTCTCCGACTGGCTCAAACGTGAGCACATACCCGCCATCACAGGCGTTGACACCAGAGAACTGACCAAGATTCTTCGCGAACAAGGAGTGATGACCGGCAAACTGTTGCTTGACGATGATACCGAAGAGATACAGGACGCACAATATGAGAACGTCAATTTCGTAGAGCAAGTGTCGTGCCGCGAGGTGATACGGTACAACGAAGGAGCAAGGCGGAAAGTGGTGCTGCTGGATTGCGGAGTAAAACACAACATCATTCGCAACCTCATCCAGCGCGACATCGAAGTTGTCCGCGTACCGTGGGACTACGACTTCAACTCGCTGCAGTTCGACGGACTCTTCCTCTCCAATGGTCCGGGCGACCCCAACACCTGCATGAAAGCAGTGAATAACATCCGCACTTTTCTTGCGCAACAGAAGATACGCCCGCTGATGGGAATCTGCATGGGTAACCAACTGCTTGCAAAGGCCGCAGGAGCAGACGTGTACAAACTCAAATACGGTCATCGCAGTCACAACCAGCCTGTTCGCATGGAAGGCACCAACCGCTGTTTCATCACCTCGCAGAATCATGGTTATGCTGTCAATCCCGACTCATTGCCTGCCGACTGGAAACCGTATTTCACCAACATGAACGACAACTCTAACGAAGGTATCAGACATATCTCAAGACCATGGTTCTCGGCTCAGTTCCACCCTGAAGCCGCAAGCGGACCTACCGACACCGAGTTTCTGTTCGACGACTTTGTTTCACTTCTTTAACCTGAATTATATTCTGCATCATGAAACTGAATAATCTTAAAAAAGTACTTGTATTAGGTTCAGGAGCACTCAAGATAGGCGAGGCCGGCGAGTTTGACTACTCAGGCTCCCAAGCACTGAAAGCACTGCGCGAAGAGGGAATAGAGACAGTGCTCATTAATCCCAATATCGCCACCGTGCAAACCAGTGAAGGAGTGGCTGACCACATATATTTCCTGCCTGTGGAAGCCTCGTTTGTTGAGAAAGTGATTTGCAAAGAGCGCCCTGACGGTATACTGCTCTCCTTCGGCGGACAGACAGCCCTCAACTGCGGCGTAGAACTCTACAGGAAAGGCGTGTTTGAGAAATACGGAGTAGAAGTGCTGGGTACACCTGTGCAGGCTATTATCGACACCGAAGACCGCGAACTTTTTGTTGACAGACTGAGCGAGATAGACGTAAAGACCATCAGCAGCGAGGCATGCAACAACATAGAGCAGGCAAAAGATGCTGCACAAAGGCTCGGCTATCCTGTCATTCTGAGGGCGGCATACGCTTTGGGCGGACTCGGTTCAGGCTTCTGCGACAATGAGCAGGAACTGCTGCAACTGGCCGAGAAGGCATTCTCTTTCTCACCGCAGGTGCTGGTAGAGAAGAGTCTCAGAGGCTGGAAAGAGATTGAATACGAAGTGGTGCGCGACCGCTATGACAACTGCATCACAGTGTGCAACATGGAGAACTTCGACCCGCTCGGCATACACACCGGCGAGAGTATCGTCATCGCTCCTTCGCAGACACTGACCAACTCGGAATACCACAAACTGCGCGAACTGGCAATAAAAATCATACGCCATATAGGCATCGTGGGCGAGTGCAATGTTCAGTATGCTCTCGACCCCAACTCCGAGGACTACCGCGTCATTGAGGTCAACGCACGTCTGAGCCGCTCATCTGCTCTGGCTTCCAAAGCCACAGGCTATCCGCTGGCATTCGTAGCTGCCAAACTCGGACTCGGCTATGGTCTGTTCGAACTCACCAACTCTATCACCAAGTCAACCTCCGCCTTCTTCGAGCCTGCATTGGACTACGTAGTGTGCAAGATGCCGCGCTGGGACCTTGGCAAGTTCCGCGGTGTTGACCACCAGCTGGGCTCGTCCATGAAGTCGGTCGGTGAGGTGATGGCTATAGGCAGGACGTTCGAAGAGGCACTACAGAAAAGTCTCCGTATGATAGGCCAAGGCATGCATGGCTTCACCGACAACAAGGATATACACATCGATGACATCGAGCAGGCACTGAAAGCACCTACCGACAAACGTATATTCATAATCGCCAAAGCGCTCAAGACCGGCTACAGCATAGACAAGATTCATCAGCTGACCAAGATCGACCTCTGGTTCTTGCAACGGCTTGAGAATATCTACCTGACCGACCAGGCCCTGAGCAAAGTCGATTCGCTCAATCACCTTAGCAGCGACCTCCTGCTGCAAGCCAAGCGTCAGGGTTTCTCCGACTTCCAGATAGCAAGGGCGCTGAGCATGGGCAAGAAGTACAGCATGGACAAGGCTGTACTGCTGGTGAGGGCACGCAGAAAACAACTCGGCATCGTGCCTTTCATCAAGCAGATAGACACCTTGGCTGCCGAATATCCGGCACAGACCAACTATCTGTACCTGACCTACAACGCTATCAACAGCGATATCCAACCTGCACACGACCAAAAGACCATAGTCGTGCTCGGCTCGGGTGCATACCGTATCGGCTCGTCGGTTGAGTTCGACTGGTGCGGAGTGCAGGCTCTGCAGACCATACGTCAGAACGGCTACCACGGAGTGATGATCAACTACAACCCCGAGACCGTTTCCACCGACTACGACATGTGCGACCGCCTCTACTTCGACGAGCTCACTTTCGAACGCGTGATGGACATCATGGAAGCAGAGCAGCCCAAGGGAGTGATAATCTCGACAGGCGGCCAGATTCCGAACAACCTCGCCGTTAAACTTGACGAGCAGAACATCCCTATTCTGGGTACTACCGCCCGCAGTATCGACAATGCCGAGGATCGCGACAAGTTCTCCGCTATGCTCGACCGCATAGGTGTTGACCAGCCTGAGTGGAACGCTCTGACTTCGCTTGATGACATACACCGTTTTGTCGAGAAAGTAGGGTTCCCCGTTCTCGTGCGTCCCTCATACGTGCTCTCGGGTGCCGCCATGAACGTGTGCTCGACAGAGGCTGAGTTGGAACATTTTCTGCGTCTGGCGGCAGAGGTGAGCAAAGAGCACCCGGTGGTGGTGAGCAAGTTCATGGTCAACACCAAGGAGGTGGAGATGGATGCCGTTGCCGACAAAGGCGAGATTATTGCATACGCCATCAGTGAGCATGTCGAGTTTGCAGGAGTGCACTCGGGCGATGCCACCATCATGTTCCCTGCGCAGAAACTATATGTCGAGACCGTTCGCCGAATAAAGAAGATATCGGGTCAGATAGCCCGCGAACTGAATATATCCGGACCTTTCAACATACAATATCTTGCGCGTGACAACGAGATAAAAGTTATCGAGTGCAACCTGCGTGCCTCCCGAAGTTTCCCCTTTGTGAGCAAGGTGCTCAAGATCAACCTCATCGACATAGCCACACGCATTATGCTCGGTCTGCCTGTCCAGAAACCGCATAAGTCACTCTTCGACTTTGAGTATGTGGGAGTCAAAGCAAGCCAGTTCTCCTTCAACCGTCTGCAGAACACCGACCCCGTGCTCGGAGTGGACATGTCATCCACCGGTGAGGTGGGTTGCATAGGTGCTGATGCCCAGTCCGCCCTGCTCAAGGCTATGCTCTCCGTTGGCATGCGCGTACCGCAGAAGTCGGTTCTGCTCTCCGCAGGCGACCCCAAGGACAAAGCCTCTATTCTGGAGCCTGCAAGACTGTTGCAGAAGAAAGGCTTCGAGATATATGCCACCAAGGGCACCAGCGCTTTCCTCAGCACCTACAAGATACCCAACACGCGTGTTTACATGAACGACGAGGAAGGCGAACCTAAGGTGCTGCAGATGCTGCACAAGAAACAGATAGACCTCGTAGTGAGCGTACCCAAAGTGGTTGACACTGAGAATATCGACAACGGATACAAGGTTCGTCGTGCCGCTGTTGATCTCAACATCCCTCTCATCACCAACTCGCGTCTGGCAAGCGCCTTCATCAATGCCTTCTGCTCCATCAGCGTTGACGACCTTGACATCCTGAGCTGGGAAGAGCTGAAGTAACATACCGACAAAAATAACTTTTCAACAATACTTTAACATGACTGCATTAACATCAACCGATTATCATTTCCTGAATCAGACTGCCGTCTATCACGGCAAAGTGCGTGACGTATATTTTATTGGTGACAACCTGCTGGCCATGGTTACCACCGACCGCATCTCTGCCTTCGACGTGATTCTTCCCAAGGGTATCCCTTTCAAAGGACAGATACTCAATGGCATCGCCAACAAGTTTCTTGACCTCACAGCTGATATTGTTCCCAACTGGAAACTGCTCACTCCCGACCCTATGGTTACCATCGGACTCCGCTGCGAAGGCTACCCTGTCGAGATGATTGTCCGCGGTTACCTCTGCGGCTCTGCATGGCGGGCATATAAAGCAGGGGCAAGAGAGATGTGCGGAGTGCGTCTGCCCGACGGTATGCGTGAGAACGAGGCTTTCCCCACCCCTATCATCACCCCCACCACCAAGGCCGAGATAGGAGAACACGACCAGGATATCTCACGCGAGGAAATCATAGCCAAAGGACTTGTTCCGGCCGACGAGTACGAACAACTCGAACGCTATGCTCTCAGTCTGTTCCGTCGCGGACAGGAAGTGGCAGCAAAGCAAGGACTCATTCTCGTTGACACCAAATACGAGTTCGGACGGCACAACGGACAAATCATCCTCATGGACGAAGTACATACCCCCGACTCGAGCCGCTATTTCTACAGCGAAGGCTACGAAGAGCGTTTCCGTCAGGGTTTGCCTCAAAAGCAGTTGTCGAAAGAGTTTGTACGCGAATGGTTGATGCAGAACGGGTTCCAGGGCAAAGCAGGTCAGACGGTACCGGAGATGACCGACGAGATAGTTGCCGGCATCAGCAACCGTTACATAGAGCTCTATGAGCACATCACGGGTGAGAAATTCGTAAAAGAACTGAGTCTGACCGAAGCCGAACTTACCGAGCGCATCCGCACCGCTACCGACAACGCCCTCGCGACTCTGTAATCCTTAAGCAGAAAACTTAAGCCCCTTCTCTAACATCTGACCTCCAAACCCTCAACTATCACCCTCACCGTGCCCTCTATCCCAAAGCGTGAGGTGTTCAAGCATAGGTCGTAGCCGTTGCTGTCGCCCCAGTGCTTGCCCGTGTAGAAGTTGTAGTAGTCTGCCCGGCGGCGGTCGGTCTTCTCAATGAAGGCTTGCGCCTGCTCCGCAGTCAAGCCGTCTTTCTGCATCACACGGCGGATGCGGCTCTCCATGTCAGCCGTCAGGAAAACAGAGAACAGGTCACTCCGGTCGCGAAGTATATAGTCGGCTGCACGACCCAGAAACAGACAGTTGCCTTCCTCCGCCAGCTGGCGAATGGTGTCGCTCTGAAACTGGAACAGTTTTTGTGAGTCGGTTGAGAGTGCAAGAGTAAACAGATTGTAGTGCTCGTCAGCGCGAAGAAAAAGTTCGTCCGCTATTCCGCTTCGGCGTGCCGACTCCAGCAGCAACTCCTTGTCGAAATATCTCATACCGAGTTGCTCGGCAAGTTTTTTGCCCACTTCTCTGCCACCGGCAGCAAGTTGACGACCTATAGTGATTATCATGATGTTGGATTGTTGTAAGGTTTCTATTCGCTGTTTGCGTTTGCAAAGATAAGAATAATTTTGTAATTTCGCACGCTCTAAAATAAAATTGTGCTTCTTAGCATCCTTCGTTCGCTTATGAAAAAAACAATTATAACTGCTACCCTGCTCGGTTTTGTCCTATGTCTCACTGCTCAGACTCCGCTTAGCAATTTTCTCAGCAATCCCGCTCTGCAACATGCCAACATAGGCGTGTGCGTAAAGAATCTCAGCACCGGCAAGACCCTGACCGACTATCGCTCAGCTTTCGTCATACCGCCGGCCTCCACCCAGAAACTGCTTACTACCACCACCGCTCTTGAGCTGCTCGGTAGCGACTTCTGTTTCTCCACCTGGCTTGAGACCGACTCCACCATAGAAAACGGTATTCTGCTCGGCAACCTCTATATCCGCGGTACAGGCGACCCCACACTCGGAAGCCAGAAGATAGGCGACCAGATGTTTCTCTACCGATGGATACAGGCTCTCCGCAAGAAAGGGATACGCGAGATAAGGGGCAACATCATAGCCGATGTCAGCTTCTTCGACGGTGACGCCATCAACCCGCAGTGGATTTGGGAAGACATCGGCAACTACTACGCTGCAGGAGTCTATGCACTGCCCTATCTCGACAACACTCTCAACATTCAGCTCAACAGCACCACCGTCGGAGATGTGGCAACCGTGGTAAAGACCTTGCCTCAGATCGACGGTATCGAGTTCGAAAACCATATCCGGTGCACCAGCATAACCTACGATGGCGCCTACGTTCACGGACTGCCGTACAACAACAAGCGGTATCTTGTAGGCAGTATTCCTGCCAACCACGGCATCTTCGGTGTCAAAGGCGATATTCCCAATCCGCCGCTGCTGCTTGCACAGCATCTGAAGATGCGGCTTGAAGAACAGGACATTCCTGTTGGGGGACAAGCCGACTATATGACCGAGGGACTGCCCGCCGGTCGCACCGTGCTTTACGAGCACCGCTCGGAACCATTGTCCGAAATCCTGAAAGAAATCAATCAGAACAGCAACAACCTCTATGCAGAACAACTCTTCCGTTATATTGCTTGCCGGCTTAGTCTGCCTTGCACCATTCAGAACTCCGTGCAGGTGATGATCAACTGCTGGCGCAACAGGGGGATAAACCTGCAGAACAGTTTCATCATGGACGGTTGCGGACTTGCACCGCAAGACGCCGTGTCGGCAGGTACACTGGTGCAACTGCTCTCGTTCATGAACAAAAGCAAAAACATGCCAGTGTTCTACGAGTCACTCCCCGTGGCCGGAGAGAGCGGCACCCTGAAAGGCTTTCTCAAAAACACACCTCTGCGGGGCAACGTCCATGCCAAGAGCGGCACCACCTCGCGCATCAAGAGCTATGCCGGCTACATGACCAACCTGAAAGGTGAGACACTCGCCTTTGCCGTCATTGTCAACAATGCTGCATGCAAGTCCAGACAAGTGCAGAATATGATTGAAAAATTCCTTGTCGAAACATATTCGCAGGAATAAAACGACTCTCCTGAGGTTAGTGAATAATGAAGAGCGACTTATTGCATTATATCGACGAGACCGACTCCACCAACAACCGCCTCAAGCAGATGCTCAGCGACGGTCAGCAGCTGCCCGACCTCTACACCCTCTACACCTTCTACCAGACTGCCGGACGAGGGCAGCAAGGCAACTCCTGGGAGTCAGAGCAAGGCAAGAACCTGCTGTTCTCCACGCTGCTCCGGCCTGCAGACCTCAGTGCTGCCGACCAGTTCCGCCTCTCCATGCTCGCTCCGCTCGCTATAGTAAACGTACTGGGCAGTCTGCTCTCCTGTCCGCCCGCTATCAAGTGGCCTAACGACATCTATGTCGGTGACAAGAAACTATCAGGAATACTCATCGAGAACACGCTTGCCGGAAGCCGGCTGTCGGCCTCTGTCATAGGTGTCGGACTCAATGTCAACCAAAAGCGCTTTCTCTCCCCTGCTCCCAACCCTGTCTCGCTGACACAGCTCACGGGAGAGCAATACGACCTCCACATGCTGATGCGGCAAATCACAGAAGCCTTCTGTCAGCTGCTCCCGTTGCTTCAGCGCCCGCAAGAACTGAAGCACCTATACATGCAGCACTTGTATCGCAAAGAGGGCTGGTATCCTTATGTAGAGCGGGAAGTGTCAGCCCTGCCTACAAGTATCCTTCAGAATGCTGACAGCCGCCAGTTCCTCGCACAGATAGTTGATATAGACAACAGCGGACGCCTCTGTCTTATGTTGCAAGACCAAAGCATCCGCCGCTATCACTTCAAGCAAGTGCGCTACGTGATCACTCAAGATACTGCACAATCAGTCTTGTGAGCAAGTCGTTCAGCAGTTCCACCTCGTAGTCGCCTACCGTAGCACGGATATGGTCGCCTCCTATGCCGCTGTCATTAGTGATGAACACGTAAGTTCCGTCGGTCAGTATGGCAGCGAAACGCAGGAAGAATTCCGTATTTTTGTCCACTCCGCTTGCTGCCACGGGTATGATACGTATCCCCTGCTTGGCATATTCTTTTATCGACTTCTGCAGACTCTCTACCACTGCATCCGTGTAGTGTGGAGGAGCGTCAAGCAGAAGGAAGGCTAACTTTTGCGCACCCGTCTCTTTCCAACTCAGCTCTTGCAGACCCTTCTCCAAGGCGGTATGCACTGCCTCCGGATAGTCGCCTCCGCCACCTGCCGACTGCTTTCCTATGTAATTGATGGTCTCGCTCAGTTTGTCAGTGAAGTCGTTGCGCTTGGTCACGTACTCGTCACCCTCGTCACGATAGAACAATGCTGCCGTGCGGATCTTCGCATCCGTCTGCTGCTGCATCACGCGCTCTATTATCGACTGCAGGTCCTTCTTCAGGAAACTTATCTCGTCACCCATCGAACCCGTAGCGTCAACTATGAAAGCTATATCAAGAGCCTTCACATCGGTAGCATCAACCACTATAGTGTTCTCCACAGGCTCCTCTCCCCATGCCGTCAGTGCCACGCTCTCAAGCGTAACCCCTGCTGCTGCCAGTTTGAGGTCTGCCGCGCTGACACCGGTCTCACTCTGCCACGGACTTACCCACAAGTTGGCCTTGCCGTGATTGTCAGTCTGAGCCGACCATATCTCAGCACCGCTGCGCATCAGCTTCACCTCCACTCCGCACTGAGCCTTGCCCGTAGCATCGGTCACGCTGACTGCCACACGGTTGTTGGTGAACATCTTCCAATACTCGCTCATGCCTGTATAGTCCGACTCCGTCTGGTTCTCGTCAATAACCTTGTTCTGCATCAAATCCGACCAGAACATCCAGTTGTCAAGGTCGCGCCACTCACCGGCTGTCACCTTGCCTGCCTGTGCACCTGTGTGCTCTCCCGGATCACCGGGAACCTCACCGCCACCTGCGTCTCCATAAGCTTTCTCACCTCCTGAAACAAAGTCCGCATAGTCTACACCCGGCTCCACCGGAGCACTGTTCTTGGTGCACCCTGCTACCAGCAGCAACATAAATAGTGCACTGAAAATAAAATGTCTTGTTTTCATAATGGTATAAAGTTACGTTTGATAAGTTCGTCAAGTTTGTCAAGTTTGTCAAGTTCGTTGAGTTTCTTTGTTCGCTACGCTCTCACGATCGGCTGAGCCGTGGATAAGTTCGTCGAGTTTGTCAAGTTTGATTTGACGATGCAAAGTTATGGCAAAAAACGCATCTGTGCAAGTTTTTTGACTTATGCAGAGCAAGAAAAAGCACTTTCGAACACCACTGATTTTCTGTGTGTTACAGATTTTAATGTTACAGAAACTTATGCGGCACCGTTTTTGTAGGTGAAATTCTAAAAAAAAGTATTAACTTTGCACCATACAATTATGCAGAAATTATGACAAAAGTCGGAATATACATTTGTTTAGCTCTCTCATTGGCACTCATGGCTTGCAACGTCGTTGTCGTCAATCCTGAAGACCCCGGAAACCCTCAGACTGGGGACAGCACCGTCGTCGTAGACCCCGTGACACCCGACCCTGTTGACTCGCGTACTCCCGACCAGGACCGCAACCCCGACTACCTCTACGACCTTAGCAAAGTGCCTGAGATAACCATCACCGTCACCGAGCAGAACTGGAACCGGTATCTGCAAAACTTCGACCAGAATCCTAACAATGGCATTTATGTTCCTGCGCGTTGGACCTACACCAAAGACGGTGTCACCTATCAGCGTGACTCTGTAGGTCTGCGTCCTCGTGGCAACACCTCGCGCGTCAGACCTGAAGGAGGCAACGGAGAGATGCACAACCCTCATAATGCCGACTGGCACCATGCTCATTTCGGCATCAAGTTCACGGAATACACTACCGGCGAGCGCTTCTTCGGTTCCGACCGTGTGATACTCAAATGGCACAAGTGCGACCCTATGTATTGCCGCGAGATCTATTGCTACGACCTCTTCCGCCGCTTCGGAGTGTGGTCGGCACCCCGCGCATGCTACTGCCGCCTCAGCATCTATGTCGAAGGCGATGAGAAACCTGCATACTTCGGCATTTACGAGTTGGTAGAGAATCCGAGGAAAGGCTGGATACACAACCATGCCAAACTGGGACATATCTCGGGCGAGAACGGCAACATGTGGAAAGCTGCATGGGGCGCCAGCCTGAGCGACCAGAACGCCTCTATGGGAGTCAGCGACGACTACACTTCTTACACCTACAACCTCAAGACCAACAAGGATGAAGGTCTCGAGGCGGCCAAGCAGGAACTTCGCGACTTCATCGGTGGCATGACACCGCTCAAGTCCGGAAGCGAAGAACTCAAGCAGTGGCTTCTGCAGCACATGGATGTGGACCTCTTTCTGCGTGCCTATGCGGTCAATGTCATGGTCGGGATGTGGGACGACTACTGGATCAATGCCAACAACTACTACTTCTTCTTCGACGACCAGCACCGCTTCTACTTCATTCCTTTCGACTACGACAACACACTCGGCACCGACGGCATGGGTATCGACCCCGGAACACACGATATGCTCAACTGGGGCAGTCGTGGAGGCGACCGCATACTGATGCGCAAAGTGCTTTCCGTAAAAGAGTTTGAAGATACATACAAGCGTTATATAAAAGAACTGGCAGCAGGCGAGTTCAGCAAAGAGAAATCTCAAGCACGTATCCTTGAGTGGCACCGGATGATAGAGCAGTATGTCAACAACGACACCGGCGAAGACTGCGCTATCTACGACGAGGCCGCCAACTGGGGCAACAACTATCACTATCACCTGCTATCCGACCAAAACAACTTCTTCACCACCAAAATAGGTAGTATTTACTGGTAATTCCATCAATCGCTGAATCAACCATTCGATAATTCGCCCAACCGCTAAATCATAAAAACACTTCATCTATGCAGAGCATCATCATCACCGGCGGCGCCGGATTCATCGGCAGCCATGTAGTACGACTTTTCGTCAATAAATATCCTGAATACCGCATCATCAATGTCGATTGTCTGACCTATGCAGGCAATCTTGAGAACCTGCGCGACATCGAGAACCGTCCCAACTACCGCTTCGTCCGGGCCGACATCTGCGATTTCGACACCATCTACAGCCTCATGCAGCAGGAGCACGTGACCGGCATCATTCATCTCGCTGCCGAGAGCCATGTGGACCGCTCCATCAAAGACCCGTTCACCTTCGCCCGCACCAACGTCATGGGCACACTATCTATGCTTCAGGCTGCCAAACTCTATTGGGAGACGCTGCCCGAGAAATACGAAGGCAAACGCTTCTATCATATCTCCACCGACGAGGTGTATGGCGCACTCGAGATAACTCACTCCGAGGGCATCAACCCTCCTTTCACCACCAAGGCTTCATCCGGCAAACAGCACCTGGCTTACGGCGAGCAGTTCTTCACTGAGACTACCAAATACAACCCCCACTCGCCCTACTCCGCCGCAAAGGCTTCTTCCGACCATTTCGTTCGCGCTTTCCACGACACCTACGGTATGCCTACCATCGTCACCAACTGCTCCAACAACTATGGTCCTTACCAGTTCCCCGAGAAGCTGATTCCGCTCTTCATCAATAACATCCGCCACCGCAAACCCCTGCCCGTCTATGGCAAAGGTGAGAATGTCAGAGACTGGCTCTACGTCGAAGACCATGCCCGTGCCATCGACCTTATTTTCCATAAAGGAGAGGTGGCTCAGACCTATAACATAGGCGGATTCAACGAGTGGAAGAATATCGACCTTATCCGCGTGCTCATCAACACTGTGGACCGTCTGCTGGGACGCAAAGAGGGCGAAGACCTCGACCTCATCACTTTCGTCACCGACCGCGCAGGCCACGACATGCGCTATGCTATCGACTCGCGCAAACTGCAGCAGGAACTCGGTTGGGAGCCGTCGCTACAGTTCGAAGAAGGTATCGAGAAGACTGTGCGCTGGTATCTCGACAACCAGCAGTGGCTCGACAATGTCACCTCAGGCGACTATCAGAACTACTACCGTAAGATGTACGGCGCAGACTGACAACCCCAGTAACCCGTAACCAGTAACCCATTTATTCCCCAGTGGGGAATGATGGTTGCGGCACAATTGCGAGGCTCCAGTCACCAGTCACCAGTAACCAGTAACCTCTTATTAGCCCTATTGGCGCATAGATCTGCTTATATGTGCTTATAGAGGGTCAAAATAGCGGCAAAATGAATAAAAATGCGTATATACGCAAAAATTTTGAATGAATATTTGCACAATTCAAAACAAAACAGTAATTTTGTCCCACTTTTTTAATAAATGTGTGACAGAAATGAAAGATAGTGCGCAGAATATAGCCAGGCAAAGAGTCCTTGACAATGAGCGAGGAACGTTCTTTTTTGGGCAGGACTTTTCAGATATTGCCTCGCCGGAAGCGATTCGTAAAGTGCTACAAAGATTAGAGGACGAGAAAACGCTAATTCGTATCGCTCCGGGTATTTACTATTATCCGAAGATTGATACACAATATGGCCTGGGTGTTTTGTACCCATCCATGTTAGACATAGCAGTAGCCATTTCGCGTCGTGACAAGACGACGATAGTGCCTACAGGCGCCTATGCCTTAAATATGCTTGGTCTTTCAACTCAAGTGCCGGCAAATGCGGTATTCTACACAACCGGTTCCACTCGTCGCGTACCTATTGGAGAAGGTAAAGGTATTCAGTTCCTGCATACATCCTCCGCAAAGAAATTCGCATTCAATTCCCGACTAATGATGATGATTGTATCTGCTATGCGCGATATTGGCAAGGACCAATTATCAGAGGAACAAATGAGTGTTATCAAGAAACACATGGAACATGTTTCTGCCGAAGATTTTAACCATGATATCCAACTTGCGCCTATGTGGGTGCGTAAAATATTATTGTCATTATGAAGTTTTCCGAATTACCTGATGAGGTTAAGATAGACTTTATCAATCAAGTAGCTGCCAAATCAAATCGTAAGTTACCTGAACAAATTATTGAAAAGGATTGGTGGGTGACTCAAGTCCTCAAAGCGGTGTTCTCTTTGCCATACGCGGAGCATCTCTCGTTCAAAGGCGGTACATCATTAAGTAAGTGCTGGCATATGATTGAACGTTTCTCGGAAGATATAGACGTCGCCATAAACCGTGATTTCTCGGATTTGTTGGAACACTGTCGCGTACTCAGATCAGCGATAAATTGCGTCGTGCAGCTTGTTCATTCGTGCGGGAGAAAATGCAATTTGATGTGCGCGACGCGCTTATTGCACAAGGCATTGATGCCGAGGCTTTCAAGGTAAATGTAAATATCACTTCCGTCAGCACGACTGATCCGGAGACGATTGAGATTGAATATAAGTCTGTTCTGCCGGAGAGTCCGTATATTCGTCATTGTGTGCTGATTGAGGTTAGCGGGCGCAGTATGCAACAACCGATCAAAGTAGAAACTCTGCAATCTTTTATTGATCAATATTTACCTGAGTCTGTTGTAGCGGAACCATCTTTTTCTATTCCGAGTGTAGTGGTACCGGAAAGAACGTGTTTGGAAAAGATATTTCTTCTCCATGAGGAGTTTGCACAACCTGCTGGAGGAATTCGTACATTACGTATGTCGCGACACCTATATGATTTATATTGTTTGAAGCTAAAAGGTGTTGCTGAAAGAGCCTTGCGCGATGAACAATTATATCGTACAATCATAGACCATCGCCGTCAGTTTATTAATCTAAAGGGCTTTGATTACGATACACTTTTCCCTGCGACCTTATCCATCTTGCCTCCAAGGCATATAATGGATGCATGGCGTGAGGATTACGAATATATGTTGCTTCACATGATATATAATAATGAGGCACCAACCTTTGAGCAACTAATTGAGGTAATTATAGAATTACAGAAGGAACTTAGGACATTGCCGTATAAGTCTTGTTAAAACTACACTAAAGGGCACTAAAGGGCACGAATTTATGATTAATTCTTTACCCACAAGGGGTACGATCATAAATGTGCTTTACCCGCAAGGGGGTACGATCATAAATGTGCTTTACCCACAAGGGGTACGATCTGCGAGGCTGTGCATGGTAATTCATGTCCAATTCCTCCTCCGCATGGCTCCCGTAACCAGTAACCCGCTAAAAAGCGCGGGCTGAGAGCGAGAGAAACTCTAAACTCTTAACTCTTAACTCTAAAACTTCTCTCAACTCTCAACTCTCACCTCTCAACTTTCAACTTTTGCTCATTCCAAAAACTTTCACTACTTTTGCAGCGAAAATGTGATTTTTGGGCAGAAAATCATGCCGAAAATGTGATTTTACGATTAATTTTACCCTCAAAAATGTGATAAGGTGATAATGTAAAAACGAAAGCGGGTGTCTCGCGACAGCCGCTTTTCTTATTAGCCCTATAGGTGCCTATATGCCCTATAAGCCCTATAAATAACCCAAATCACTAAAACAACAATCAAAAAAACACAAACCCCTACACAATACCATGTCCATTTAGGTATTATCTTTTTCTCAACAACCGTCTCCACAACTCTTTCATCCACTTGCACAACTGTATCCACTTGTTGCACAATGCGGTCTTTATATTCTGTATGCCAACGGTCTTTATATACTGTATCACCAGCAATACGCACAATGACACTATCACGAATAACAATACTATCTCTCTCATTTCTTTCGCTCCTTTCTATGTCTGTTTTATTGCTTTCTGAACTTGCTTGGTATGTTTTGCAACTGACTGTCAGCATGCTCAGAATCAGTAACACATATAAATATTTCTTCTCCATTTTCTTGTGCTTTTATTAGCATTTCAGTTAGTTTGTTTTCTCTCCATCGCTCGCCTACGCATATACATCCTTGCGTATTCTCTACCCGTAGTCCTGCATGTATGCGGATACCCTCAAATCCCGGCACCATTCTGAACAATGGCATCACTCGCTTGAACTTCGGAGAATAAGTAATCTCCACTCTGTACCAACCCATGGGAATTGACCCCTTTGGATGGGTTTTGTTTCCTTTTACTGGAGGTTCTATGGTGCGACTGAACTCCTTACCATCTACCAGCAATACACCCCCGGGTATAATCTTTTTTTATTTCATCACGAATCACTGTCAGTAACATTCTTATCCTCCTTTCTTAGTTTGAAATAATCCATCACTTTAAGCAACTCCACACCTTCTAATGCAGCAGCATTCACGATGCAGATGGCGAACACATATAGTACGCTTGAGTGCACCACGCCTGTCGGGTCAACCACAAACCCTGCCACCACTATCAGGCTTCCAAACACTATACTCCAAATCTCAATAAACTTCTTCATAACATCTTCTCAATATAAAAATTCGGGTTTCAAGTTTCATGTTTCAAGTTTCAAGTAATCTGCGTCATCTGCGCGATAAACCAACTTATCAACTTTTATCAACTAGGTAGAGCCATAGCGCACTATGACTCTACCACGATTCACCAACAATTATGAATTATGCATTATGCATTATGCATTAGCTAATCGTCGGATACACCACCGAGAATGCATAACTCCATAGTGATTTATATTTGCTCTGGTTCTTGAAGCCTTCTTTTATTGCCTCCCACTCGGTCGGGTTCGCTTTCTTCTGCTTCACTGCTGCCACCGTCGCGGCAAATTTCTGTCTGCGTGCCGTCTGTTGCTCGCTCGGGTCCGCTATGCGGGGGTTCTTTGCGTGAACATGATATGCATATTGCACGTCTGTCTTCGAGTTATACGCCAATATCGGCGAACCGTCTAACTTGCACATCTTTCCGTGTGCTTCTTTTAGTATCTCATTCAATTTTATCTTCATAATCTTCTATCTTTTAAAATGTTAAACATAATGTTACTTGATTTAGTTTGTCTCTTCCGTTATTCTTATGTACACGTATTCTCCTTTCTTCAGTGCCGACTTAATTATTTTTGTCAACTCTCCTTCTCTTTTCCTCGATTCAAACACTGTCGGCACTGCATTCTCTTTTTCTCTGTAATAATTCTCAGGCATGCACAACTCGCCTGGCAATATGCAACCTGCCGTATGCTTGTATGTGTTGCCGGCATGTATCCTTATACCATCAAAACCAGGAACATCCATCAGTATCGGCAACTCTCTGCCGAACTTTGGCGACTCACTTATCGTCACTCCATACCATCCTTGCGGTATGCAGCCTTTCTCGCTCTTCTGCCCGCTCCATTCCCTGTATGTGCCCCAGCCTCTGTTAGGCTCTATCGACCGGCATATCTCCTTGCCGTCTATATCTATCCTGCCTATCGTTCCGTTCGCTGTGTACAGCGTCCTTCTTAGTGTTATCAACATACCGCCTCCCTTCTTTATTCTTTGTTCTTTGTTCTTTGTTCTTTCTTCTTTCTTCTTTTATCTTTTATCTTTACTCTAACAGCGCTGCACTCTTACTTCTTTCAGCGCAGCAGTCTTTTATCTTTATTCTTTTATCTTATCCAACTTCCTCACACATGCTGCTCATCATCTCCTCACCATTCTCAAAATCTGAAAAATATACTTTCTCCGAGTTGTATTTCTCTTTGAATATGTTCTCTATATCTTCTATTCTGTTCAGCCGTATCTTTGGCATTTTCTTCCCTGTGAACACTTCTGTTATCGTCACACTCTTTGTCTTCACCGTCACGCTCCATTCCTCGCATGTCTTCACTCGTTCCGATAGTGTCACAGATACTATCTCAAGGTTCTCTCGCTCACTGAACTCACCTTCAAGCAAGTTCATCACTACTTCCACTATGCCTCCCCTTTCATCCATTATCGGGTTCAGCACTTCAAAGTGGTACCTCACTGCGGCAGCTATCATTCTGCCTTCTTTTTTGCTCCTGCAAGCAAACATCATCTTAATGCAGGTCTCTGTTGTTTTCATGTTCTTATGTTTTTTTAGCGTTAGACCTCTTTTTCATCTCCTTCATTCGTCCCTCCACTATTTAGATTTTTTCAGGTTGCACGTTTTCTGTTTTGCGCAGTCTTTTTTCTCTTTGGTTCTGTTTTTGTCAAGATTATTCTTCACCAACTATTGGAAATCAAGCCCTTACCGGCAAGCATTTTTTTTGTATATTTTTTTCTCCATGCAACCCGCAGCGCAGTCTTTTCTATTTTTCCCCGTTCATCAACTCCGCTATCGCCTCCGCTTTGTACTTCTGTCTTATGGGCATTCTCACGCACCTGAGGCGCTTGAAGTATCGGCCGTCTGCATCCAGAAAATGACTCCCCGTCACTTCCCATATTCCCTTACCCTTGGGGAGTCTCACGTACTGACGCTCCTTCAGCAGCTTCATCAGATATACAAGCACTGTCTTCTTGCCTGTCCATCGTATCTTGCAAGCGCTCTCCTCACCTGCAAACAACGCATAAAAATCATCGGGATCTGTGTCGCGGTCTATCCATTTCTCACCTTTCAGCCGCTCGTATAGCGCAACTATCTTCTCAGGCGCTGTCTTCAACCACACATACCTGAAGGTGGCATCCGTCGGACGCATCTTGTCTTTCTTGCACGACGTGCCTCTGTTCTGTTTTCCTGCACTTAGCTCAGCACTCGCCGTGCCTGTCGCTTCCGCATAGTATGTCCTGAACCGTTTCGCAAGCTTGTCCTGACTCGTTGCCATATATGCAGCCAGCAGCCTGCTTAGGCTCTCTCCGCTCTCTTTGAGCAGTTTCTCTTTTGTTGTCATAATATTTTGCTCCTCTTTAGTGGCGGAGACTTCTGTCTCCACCACTTGGTTAAACATTATGACACCGGTGTCTGCCTTCCGTGGGGCGACGACTCTCTGTAGCCGCCATATCGATACTTGCCCCATTTTCGACGCTGCAAAATTACTCCTCTCGCTTTTCACCTCAAGTCACGTTTGTGACTTTTTGCGTGACTTCCTCTTGTTTATATAAAGACACGCTTGTTGAGACGCACCTTATGATGCTGTTGCTCCGGAACATCTCCACAATAAAACAAACCGGCGCCGCTCCTCTGAGCAGTGCCGGTCCCTCCGTCTCTCTAAATTATGAATTATAAATTATGAATTATGAATTATATATTATGCATTATAAATTATGAATTATGCATTATGAATTATGCATTATGAATTATGAATTATAAATTATGCATTATGCATTATGAATTATGAATTATTACCTCCTCCTCTGTCCTCTCCCTATGCTTACTCCCAGCGAATGGGCATCCACCTCCCACCCGAATTCTTTCGTTAGTCTCTCGCATAGTTCCACCCTATTGTGTGTCC
Source organism: Paludibacteraceae bacterium (assembly GCA_017477325.1). Taxonomy (GTDB): domain Bacteria; phylum Bacteroidota; class Bacteroidia; order Bacteroidales; family Paludibacteraceae; genus Colicola. The sequence continues at coordinate 314,597 of JAFUWV010000002.1, read as the reverse complement.
TGCAATATTCGCTGAACTCGGCGTCACTCTTCCGCCGCGTCTCTATATATAGCATTGTCCCCACGTAGTCTTTGGGTCTCGGTATAGGCAGAGCCCTATCTGTCACGTTGTTCTTTTCTTCGTCCTCCAGTTCTTTCAGTTCATTTATCACTAACTCTGCCGTACGCCTCACGTCCAACCCCTTAAAGTCTTTCTTTTTGTCTATATAGTCCATCACCTCTTTCGCAAATTCTTTTTCTCTCTCTGTGGCGTCGTCAGATGCGCCTGTCAGGCATACTACGATAAAAAGCGTTTGATATACGGGGTTGTAGTTCTGCCATAGCCTCTTGTTCGCTTTCTTCTGTATCTGATCATATAGTGCCATTGCCATCTCATTCGGTTTTATCCAATCCTCATCACCCTCCTCTTGACGTCTCTTCGGCTCCTCTTTTATGTACGCCTGTACCGCATATGCCAATTCGAATAGTATCACCCTGCTTACAGCCGTCCATACTATTAAGAATCGAGGTATACGTTTAAATATTATCTTTTCTTTTTCTGTCAATTCGCGCTCCTTCCTGTGTGTAACGGCTATCGATAGTAGGTCCGGATCCGGGTCCATACCCTCAATCACCGGATCATTTTTTCTCTCTCTTAATGCTTTCCATATCAACCTCACGCACTCGTCTTCAAATGCCAATATCTCTTCTTCCGGATACGATGCATCAAACAGACACTCTCTGCAGTTGTCCCGCAGATAGCTCAACACTCTTACCTTCTCTTCTCTCATCACTATCTTGTCTGCAAATTCTTCCGTATTGCCGCATATATCTTCCTTCAGCCAACGCCAGTCCACTTCGCCGTAATCTTCTATATTTCCCAGTAGCAAATCCAACATCAGCAGTTCTTTCTCTGTGAAGTCCAGCTCCTTCTCGTAGTTCACACTCTTCTTCATCAGACATCTCTTGTGATAAAAATTATAATCGTACATCATATCTTCTTCGTTTTTTTCTTTGCTCTTTTGTCTTTGCTCTTTACTCTTTCAGCACAGCGGTCTTTCAGTGCAACAGTCTTTCAGTGCAACGGTCTTTCAGTGCAACGGTCTTTCAGCACAGCGGTCTTTCAGCACAGCGGTCTTTCAGCTTTTTGTCCGCAAAGTTATTCTTTTTCCTCTATATATGCAAACTCTCTCTTGTTTTCCACCATCCGCATCAACCATACACATTTTGTTTTTCTTAAAATTTGTCGTATCTTTGTAGGCGGAATGTAAACTACCGCCTTATAGTAATCATTAGGGCAGAAAACAAGCAAAATCTAAATTCTGAATACCATGGCAAAAAACAAAGGAGCATCGGTCAGATACCGTGTGATAGACAGGTGTTTGCGTGATACACGCCGTAAATATGGAGCGCAAGAACTCGTAGAAGCATGCGCTCGGGAATTAACCGAAGTGTATTCCACTCCTACGTCAGTTAGCATTCGTCAGATCCGTTTAGACCTCAATTACATGGAGAGTCCGGAGGGTTTCAGTGCTGATATCGAGCATATAAAAGACGGCAGGAATGTGTATTATCGCTACGAAGATCCTAAGTTCTCGATAGAGAAATCGCCTCTGACACCTGAAGAAATGGACGAATTGAAAGAGACAATACTGATGCTCACCATATTTCACTGGCATGTTTATGTGACTATCTAATTTCGAACGATAAGAAATTGCGCGATAAAGCTAAATCTATTTATAGTCATATTAATTGCGACACAAAAATAATGGATCCCAAAGCGTTTATAAAAGAAATTCCTTTAATCGCAGATAAATGTTTTGAAGAAGATGCCATCCCGAATGCTATGAATACGTACGGCTCTCCGATTATGAAAGAAGATGGCGCTCATGTAAAGGCGTTAGAATATCCTCTTTGGGGTATATTTAAATATTGCTATAATGCTGCAGCGTTAGATAGCAATATGCCTCAAAATATGGCATTTTTCTTTCCGGATAAACTATTTATGTTTTATGATGAGTTGAGCCCTTTAGCAGTTATAACATCTTTATTGCTTCCAGAATCTCAGCGCAAGTCGCATATTGAGCATTATATACAGTCATTTATTGAAAATAAATCGATAGAAAATATAGCTTTTGAAATAATTACGGCAAAGTATCGATATAATTGTTTTCTAACTACATTTGAGGGCCTTCCGGCATTGCAAGTGAGCTATGAAATAATATAACAAAATAATATTGATTGAATATGACAAGCTATAAAGATCAACTTAGCCAACATGTAGAGAAGATATTCAAAGAATATACTACTTCTGGTATCTATATCTGTGATCTTGCAACCGGTGGTGGCAAGTCATATACTATTGGTAAACTTACATGTGAATACTATCCAAAACATTTTGACCGAATAATCATTCTTTGTGTCCAAAATAAACTTGTGAATGGTATGGATAAGGAGATCGAAAAGTTTATCTCATCTCCTAATAGTTTGATTAGACCCCAGGATAAATTAGTCATTGAGAATAATCCCGAAGTAATAAGCAAAGCTATTAAAAATTCGAGTTTCAAATCGTTGCTCGAAGAAATGGACCAGCGGATTAACGAGCAAAAAGACACAAAGATTACTGATTTGAAATATAGTTATGGTCGGGTTAAGAAGATCTATGAAGGATTGGCAGGGTTGATAAAAACCTACGAATCAAACAATAATGATTTTATTCGTCAACAGATAGAAGAAAACGAGGCATCTCTTCGTAATGCTGTTCGAACATTTTTTGACAACTTCAAAAATCATTTAGAAAAAACAAAACAATGTAAGAAAGTTTCCATAGGGAAAATAAACAATCTCTTTCCTCATCTTCAAGAAGTCTATCCGCAAGTTAACTACAAAAGTAAAAAGGTTCTCCTTATGACCGTTCATAAGGCAATGTATGGTATAGATCCTATCATTGACGATAGAATTAACATCACTGATTTTAACAATATAAAGAAAAAGGAGAGAACACTAATTTTATTTGATGAATCAGATCAGGCTGCAATTGCGATGAGAAATGCAATCATAGATCAATCAATTGAAAGTGCTTATGGCAATAAACGATTTGCAAAAGGATATAATGGGTTCTTGCAATATAAGACACTTCTTGAGAGCCCAGATCATACATCAAATTCGTATTATGGAACGCTGTTAGAAGATGGCATAAATAAAGCACAAACAGCAATAAATAACAACTGGAAGAAACTATTTGGCGAAATCAAACCTTATAAAAGTATTTTTATTGATAACCCGGAAGAGATTGAAAACTTCAGAAGAGGCGTATTTTTCTCTGGAGCCACAAAATTGAATATATCACAGAGTGGTGATAATACAAATTCGTATGTATGTTATAAAAATGGTAATAGACATTTCACTTTAGTACATAGCAAAAATAAAGATTCATTATTTAACATTTATTCTGTTGTTATTTCTCTAGATGAATTTTTGACTCTTATAACTAGAAATATTACTTCTGTAAAATCACAATTTAGGAATGTAATAACAAAGGCTCTTGAGACAAGCCGCGCAAAATTTGATGACGAAATTGCAAATATAAGAAATAATGGTGGTGGTCAAAGTTATATTGGATATCCAACTTTAGAAAGAGAAATTCACACATGCTTCTCCAGATTTGAGTCCGCTTCAGAATATCATTTTGAGCAACAACAGTTGGAGTTCATGACAAACAGGAAAAACTTTATTGAAACAAAAGATGAAAAGCCAATAAAACTCCCTGACTATTCTGTTTATTCTCAAGGAGTGCAATTCTTTCAAGAAGAAATTGATGAGAAAGACAATCAACATCGCGTGAGATTGTCTAGCCGTGAGATTACAAACACACCCGAAAAAGTATTACTTAATCTCACTCATTTCGACAATACTGCTATAGTTTTATGTTCTGCCACAGCATCAAACAAATCTATAGTCAGCAATTTTGACATTGTTTATCTTAAGCAAATAATGAACAATAAAGTTCATGAATTATCAAAAGAGGATAGAGAAACATTTGATGAGTTGGTTGAAAAAACATATCCTCAAGAACATAGAATAGAAGTCGTTCCAATTGAACATTTTGAATATACAGATAAAAGAGAAAATCATCTGGAGCTACCGTTTAAGTATAAAGAAATGTTTTCAAAAGAGGCTCGAGAAGAAGGTCTGGATGAAGAGTGGTTTAAGATTACAATACGACAATTGAAGAAATATGACAGTACCTTAGAGAATGTATTTTTCCAATTATATCGCCTTTTCCAATTTGTTGAATCGTATCACTGGTTTATCTCTCACGATGATTTACGTAGTATGATTTATTTCCAAAATCGCACAGGCGATAAAGATAAGATTCAAATCTATACTTTAAGTTGTCTTATTGATGGCACATATAAAAATATGCCTTCAAAATTAGAAGGAGCACTTCCAGAAGATTGGACTAATGATCATATTCGTATTTCAAAAGATTGGGAGGAGGTAGAAACTGAAATTCTCACAGATCTAAGCAAGAATAAAGATGCTAAAATTATGCTAGTTTCTGCATATGGGAGTTTCAAGGCGGGAACCAATATGCAATATGAAATACCTGAGGACCTTGATTATATCTCTGGCGATAATTGGGAAGAAGAAAATGAACGGTTAAAAAAGGACTGGGATGCAGTTTATCTGCAATCACCAACAGGCTATCTCATGATGAATGAAGATGGCTATGAATTAACCTATGAAAAGAGTTTATATAATGCGATGCTAGTTTTGATGATGCTATTAGAGAGAGGATGTCTATCAAAATCTGATGTGGCAAGATGGTTATATCAAGCTCTCTCGAATGCATTCTACTTTAGCGAAAAAACAGATCCTGGCATAGCAAAAGATAAAGCTGCATGGGCGCAGACAATAGTAGAACAAGCAGTCGGAAGATTATGTCGTACGAGAAATAAACCTCATACAACATATCTATTATATGATGAAACGATGAGCTCATTCTTTAACCCGGAAAACTTGAATAAATCATTGACAAAAGAGTTTAGAGAGTTGGCCTTATATATTCTGAATCGTAATGTTAATACGGACGCTTTAGTATCTGCAGAAGAAATAAAGCGCTGTAATGAAGCGAATAACGCTCAGAGTCTATTGGATGGAATGAGAAAAAGAGCTCTACACTATACTCCCCATTTGAATGACGATATAGATGACTTCACTGATGTTGGAGATAATGATGACATACCTTATCATATCTTGGCTAGTCAAATAATGAATCAAAGTTATAAACATACAATTATTTCAAAGCCAGTTATTTCCAGTTGGGATGAATTAAACGAAGAAGATAGATATCTAACTTTTATAACAAAATGTTATGGAGATTGGGAAAGAGGTGATAATGGAGGATATACTTTTAATTTTGATAAACAACGAGGCAAAGTTTGCGTTAAAGGCAAAGGTGCCACTTACGACATTTCACCAGAGAAAGCACGTTTAAGCATTCTGATGAAAAATGAGGTTATACGTAGGCATTTCGAAAAACATGGTTTCGCTACAAATTGGAATAAAGCGGGGTTAATACTGCATCCGCTGATACTTTTCTCAGACTATATTGGAGAAATAGGCGAGGAGGCCTTCCGAGCGTTGGTTCTCTATTATACAAACTGTAAAGATGAGGAACTGAAACATTTAGAAGGGAAAGATTATGAATTGGCAGATTTCGTTATTTGTAACCCGGATGGCAGTTACAAACTTGCATTTGATGTTAAAAATATGAACCCTAAACTAGATCATGTTGATAGACCTGGCGATATGCCGACATCAGAGAAACAACAAAGAAAGGAAGAGAGGCTTAATTGCAGGTTAATCACGGTAAATATACTTCAAATAGACAAACCCCTTATGGATGAAATTAATGAAATAGGAGGTCTAATAAATGAAGATGGCAATATAGTACTGAAGGGCATCGAAACATTAAAGAAGCTTATAAATGGATAATTTTTAATAGTGAAATTGAGTATTGAAGATATTAAGACTTGGCCTCTAACGACGAATAAAATAGAGGTAACTTACGACAAGGAGAAGTTCTTCTCTGAATATGCTATTGTCTCATATTATAGCTTTGATAAGGAATATAAGAATTTGGCATACGAGCAGCTATCTGATGTCCCTTTTGTATCTGTTTGCGGTATAAGAGCAAAATGGGTTGATATACAACACCCTTGTATTAGATTCTTTATTATGGTTAAAAGTGAGGGAGTAAATGAAGTAATAAAGAGTCTTAGAAGTTATGATCAACTGCGCTCTCGGATAGATGATCTGTCAGATTATACAAATAAGTTGCAACAACGTATCATTGCCTCATTAGTAATTAATTCTCTCGGGAAATTGAAGGCTGATAAGATGATGTATAATAATGGGGTCCTCTTATTATGTGATGATAAGAATTTCTTAGTTCCTCCTAGTCGAAAAGAGTTGGTGTGTTTGAAAATAGAAGTAAACGAATTCATGAACCTTACTGCGAAAACTACTTCATTTTCGAACCCTAAAAGCATCGAAGAACTAAGAAGGAATAAGACATGCGTATTTCAAGTGAGCAAAGATATTGATGGCCAATGGTGGTCTGGGTTGGCAGTAAAACCTATAGTATTGAAGAATCTGAGAGATCGAGAATTGAATCTTGAGACACTCTTTGTTCAAAAGAAAAGATTTGCAGACAAACATAATATAGTTCCTTATTGGCCATATAACCCTGAAGATTATTCCCATGGACGTTTATTCGCTATTTCACAGGTTGTAGAGTCTGTGAATAAAAAGTATAAAGATTTATTGACTATACGATTCGTTGATTTTGATGTGCTCTATTATGATGAGTATAAACCCAGCAAAGACATGCTCAGTTTTATAGTGGAATATCTTAAGGGCAAATCTATCTTCATTGAGAATCCGTTTGGTAAACAGGCCAAAGACTTGACTACTCAAATGGAAAAGCAGTTCCAGGAGATAATGCAAGGTTCTCTTGTCTTTCATAAGAAGCAAAATGCAGATGATTTGTTGATCAAATTGTGTGAACCTAAGGAAGAGGTTATTCCAGAAACACATTATACAAAATCATTATATAGATTAGCGCATTCGAGCATCGCGTTACAACATAAGATATTTCATGACAATGAGAAAGAGGATAGTTTTTCAGTGTCTGAAGCTCGTAGAATATTAATGGAATTATTAGTAAAGGACTGCTTGATTAATAGAAAGATGCCTTTGCAATTGTCCAATATTATTAACAATTGGGAGTTTTTTAGATATAAGATTCAGGATGGATGTGTTATAGGTGCTTCACTAAAAACCGACACAAAAGGTGATATCAAAATAAAAGATTTCGGTTTTTATAGCGAACAAATACCATTGACTTTTGATCAATTTGCAGATAAGTACCTAAATTACAATGAACCTGAAAAGATCAAGGGAACCAGAGATTATATGGCACTTGGGAAAAATGGAAATGTATATCTGATTATTGATACCGATGAAATACCCTTGCTGGATGTGAATCTTATAGATGATGCGTATAATGATATTGTAAACGAAGGTGCTCCATTATCGTTGTTTAAGAGAAAAAATGAATCGCATAAGTATTTAAGAGGATATATAGGTTTGCATCTATGGAAGACAGAAGGCTTGGATGGCAATGCTAGTGATGGTTATTCTTATATATCAGGTACAAACAGTGAGAATATGCAGATTATGAAGAGTACAAAAATGGATAGGATGCCAAGAGCTCGAAGAATCTTCGTTCTTCACAAAGAGGATGAATCTGCTATAGAAAAGGACATTTATGAGATTATGGATATGTTAAGATGTGGATTTGGTAGATGGAATGAAATGATGACATATCCTTTCCCGTTCAAGTTCTTACAAGAATATCTTGATGATGCCTCTGAAATTGCATTCAGTAAGCATTGGAGTGAATTATAAGAAATAAATATTACCCCACGAAATGAACGCCATCATATCTTTTAAAACAATTGGTACCATCTGAGTACCGAATATGTACAAAATAGGTGATTGAAATATTAACTAAATCAACTCAAACCGTTATGAAACGAATATTTTCACTCCTCATTGTGGCGATGATTGTGTTTTCAGTGTATGCTGATAATAGCCCATTGGCTACCAATACATCGTCAGGGCGATATGAGATAATTCAATATGATTACCAAGATATAAAAGGTATAGATTATAAGTATACTTTCAAATTGGATAAATACGAAGGGAAGGTATATGAGTTCATTGATGTATACAAACAAGACCACTGGAGACTAATGAATAGATTTGATGGTCCTTCGTCAGACGAAAATCCTATCCCCGACACGATCAACTATCAAATCTATATGGGTGAGAATGTGTTTAAAATATTCCTCCTTAATATTCACACTGGTAAAACATGGTTACTTCATGCAACACCCGAAGTCAACTATTGGGAAATATGTAAATAGATTTAATTCCCAGATCGGTACCATTTTAGTACCATTTGAGTGCCGAATAGGTACGAAACTGGTGATTGAAATATAAACTAAATAAACTAAAACCATATGAAATATTTTACTTATTCACAACCTCAAACTATAACTCCGGATGATGATTTCGTGGAAATAATGGAGTGTGATTACAAGGGGGAGCATTATTCTGCCAGGGATAATGGAGCTATATTGAGACATGCAATTCCAGGAGGAAGGAAGAGACCTGGCGATAATAAATGGACTTTTGGAAAGAAGAACAATCACACTGGATATATGGATTTCTGCGGAGAAAGAGTCCATCGAATAGTAGCTACCGCATTTTTTCCTGATAAAGCAGGTGAGGAGATGGTGGTGGATCACATTGATACTAATAGATGTAACAACAGACCTTCTAATCTGCGTTGGTGTACAAAACTTGAGAATACTCTGAATAATCCTGCTACTCTTAAAAAGATAGTGTTTTTGTGTGGAAGTATCGAGAAATTTCTTGAGAATCCATCAATCTTGCATGATTACGAGCCTGGACCTAATATCGACTGGATGAGAACGGTAAGTAGCGAAGAGGCGCGTGCTGCATATGAGAATGTAAAGAAATGGGCAGAGCAACCTATCAATAGAGACACGAATACTACTCCTGAAAGTAATTTCGGAAATGTGGTTTTGAGGAATACTCAACCTAATCCGAATTATAGAGATGATATGACGTTAGAGGAGTTTCAGAAGTTCAGAAGAGAAAAAGAGATGGAGATGTTTGGAGTGATATCGGAAGATATAGGAAAACCAAAAGATTTCATTACAAATATTAAAGGAGAACAAGAATATTTCTTTTTAAGAGAATCATCAACTCCGACAGCGAGTCAGGGAAATTGGAATACTCCAACAGAGTTTTTATGTTGTCCAACTGAGATCACAGACACACCCATTGAAGACTATTTCAACAACCTCCAGATAGATAAAATATTTTGTCGTAATAGATATGGAGAGTCTGCGGTTATAGATTTTGCCATGTCAGACGACAAGAAACATTTGTGGGTATTAACTCATGCACAAGAATACCAAGTGAAACCTTGGGCAATATCAGAAATTGTTATTTATAACAACCACTTTTTACACTTAAGTCGTAGAACTTATTTTGATGAGATAGGAGGCAGAAAATATTTTACTCTAGAACAAGGAAAAGAATGGACTGGAGAAGATTGTATAGACGATTATTGCTAAACATTTAGCCAAAATTAATTATATGAAACGATTCTTATCCATCATCGCTATTGCGATGCTGACAGTAGGCGCTTTCGCCGAAGGACACATGACCTTTAAAGGTGTCGAAATCAATGGAAACATCAGAGATTTTGTAAATCAACTGAAAGCAAAAGGATTAACAGTCGTTAGTAATGATGGCAGCACTGCCATGCTCTCCGGCACTTTTACCGGTAAAGACGTGAAAGTCGCAGTTTATTCTACACCTATATCGCATACTGTCCATAGTGTATGTGTAATATATGATGGTGGAGATCAATGGCAAATCATAAAAAACCAATATACTTCCCTTAAGGAGATGTTAACCCAGAAATATGGAGAACCAACAACAGTAGTTGAAGAGACAACAAACAAGTATGCAACGGAGGATCATTATCTTCACGAATTAATGATGGAAAGACTCACTTATGCTACATCATTCACTACAGATAAGGGAGAAGTATTGCTGAGAATGGCATACATGAATTTGTTGGGAAATATGGTTCTTCTATGTTATAAAGACAAAGAAGGCTCTAAAATCAACGATAAAGAATTAATTGACGAATTATAATAACTTAAACTTTTACAATTATGCCTAAGTGGTTAGTCTTCTTTATAGGTGTTGCAACCGGAGTGGTTGTGATCTTCGGAATACTGTTTGTCATAGGACTCAATTCCGAAAATAACGGAGGTATATGGGGCGCAACTTTCTTTGATAAACCAGGAGTTGTCATCCATGAGAAATCATTTAAAGTCATGCAAGTAATAGAAAACACTTCAGCACTTGCTCATGGCAAAGATAATCTGGGTTATTACTCAGGAACATTGTATTTACTGCATAATAATCTTAACGACTACTATTATGATGATCAGATTCTAAACGTCCCTAAAGATTGCGTTGTCAGACAAGTAGGTATTTATAAATACACATCGGGAATGGGAGTAGAGAAAACAGTCCCGATTGTAAGTATATACAGCAAATAAACGCAATACCACGGAAGGTGATATTGTGACTAACAACTCTTTAATATCCTACTGAACGCTCTATCAAAAATAAGCTATTTATAAGTCATCAAACCTATGACTGACCTACTTGCCACATAATGAATACCGCACTACTGATAGTACTTGGTATAATAGGACTTTATATAAGTTACCTTTTCTATATAAAGATACCTGCACAAATGGCAGAAGAAAGACACAGAGATCCTCTTATATGGGTAATATTGTGCTTTTTCATTTCGCCGCTTTGGGTCATTATCATACTATTATTCATCGGTGATAGTAATGAATAATCCTTTTTGCCGGCGAACATCTCAAATTCAAAGATGTTGAGTTAAACGGAACCCCTATTCCAACATTTACGATTTTTAATTTTCTTGTTCTTAGCAATAGGAATAGTCAACTCCTTTCACGAATACTGCAAGCCGTTTATTTTGAGAAAGATAGAGTAGCGTCACGAGTACCTCTCCACTGCCTCGTCCATTATCCGGAACAGCTCAGCGAGGGTGTCGGCACGGAGCATCTCTATGCGTGTCGGACGGAAGTCGGGAAGCGACTTGAACACCGGCGAAGCCGCGAAATGACGCCTCGAATGTACTATCCCCTTCCTCTCGTCGCCTATCCACTCTATGCTGCGCAGCACGTGCTGTTTCAGTATCTCCACCTGCCACTTCATCGACGGCGGCGTCCACCGTTCACCCGTCTCCAGATATGTCTTTATCTCACGGAAGATCCACGGACGACCGAAGCTGCCACGGCCTATCATCACCGCATCCACACCGTACCGCTCGAAGCACTCCTTAGCCCGCTCAGGCGTAGTGACATCGCCGTTGCCTATAATGGGTATATGTATGCGCGGATTATTCTTCACTTCGCCTATCAGACTCCAGTCCGCCTCGCCCGAATACATCTGCGCACGTGTGCGGCCGTGGATAGTCAGCGCCTGAATACCGCAGTCTTGCAGCTGCTCGGCAAGGGTTGTGATTATCTTCTCCTCGTCGTTCCATCCGAGACGTGTCTTCACCGTCACCGGTATAGTCACCGCATCCACCACGGCACGCGTGATACTCAGCATCTTGGGCACGTCCCTGAGCAGACCGGCACCTGCACCCTTGCCCGCCACTTTCTTTACCGGACAGCCGAAGTTGATGTCGATAAAGTCGGGTCGTGCCTCTGCCACTATCTTTGCCGCCTCAGCCATCGAATCCGGCTCACGGCCGTATATCTGTATCGCCACCGGACGCTCTTCGTCGGAGATGGTCAGTTTGCGCATCGTCGAGTTCACACTGCGAACCAGCGCGTCCGCATTCACGAACTCGGTATAGACGCGGTCTGCCCCGAACTGCTTGCACAACAGACGGAAAGCGGGGTCGGTAACGTCCTCCATCGGAGCCAGGTAAAGAGGGTACATGTTGGAAAGTTTGACAGGTTTGTAAAGTTCGAAGAGTTTGTAATGTTCGAAGAGTTTGTAAAGTTTGACAAGTATGCACTATGCATTAGTTTATGCTGCAAAGGTAGTATAATTTTTCCGTTTCAACAAAAAGTTGTATCTTTGCAGGCGTAATTATAGGTTACTGGTTACGGGTTACTGGTGACGGGGAGCCTCGCAATAGTGCCGCGGATATTGGTTACTGGTTACTGGGGACTGGTTACTGGTGACGGGGTAATGGTTACTGGTTACTGGGGACTGGTTACTGGTGACAACCTACAAACCTACAAACTTTACCACGGCTCCGCCGATCGTGAGAGCGTAGCGCTCAATAAATAGATCGTTCGAGCAAAAGCGAGATAAGAACAAAGAAACTAAACAAACTTCACAAACTAAACAAACTTCACAAATATACCATCGTGACTATAGCAGCATGGATTGCCCTCGCGGCAGGAATACTTTTACTTTTTGTCTCGGCATACATGAGTATGTCGGAGACCGCTTTTTTCTCCCTTACACCCACACAGATTGACGAACTCCAGAAGAGCGACACCAAGCGCGACCGCATGGTGCTCGACCTGCTGAAGAAACCGCAACGACTGCTGGCTACCATCCTCATCGGCAACAACTTCGTCAATATCATCATCACCCTCCTCTTCGCATACGCCACCGCCGCCGCCATACCCGACCATATAGCCCCTGTCTGGGTCTTCCTCATCGAGACGGTGCTCATCACCTTCCTGCTACTCCTCTTTGGCGAGATAACGCCTAAAGTGTACGCCTCGGTCGAGCCGGTGAAGATGGCCAAACTGACGGCAGGAGGCATACGCATACTCAGCAAAGTGTTTGCACCGCTGTCCTTTTTGCTGGTCAAGTCCACATCCATCGTGGAGCGACGCATGGAGAAATATTCCCACTCCAACCTCTCCATGGACGAACTCTCGCAAGCCGTCGAGCTGACCGATATCGCCACCGAAGAAGAGAAAGGCATACTTGAGGGTATCACCAAGTTCGGCAACCGCTGCGTCTCCGACGTCATGCATTCACGTCTCGACATAGTGGATGTGGACATCAAAGCCAACTTCAAGCAACTGCTCAGCGTCATCATCTCCTCCGGCTACTCACGTATACCCGTCATAGCAGGCACCTCCGACACTATCAAGGGTGTCGTCTATTCCAAAGACCTGCTCCCACACCTCGACAAACCGCAGAACTTCCGCTGGCAGACACTCATCCGGCCCGCTTATTTCGTGCCCGAGAGCAAACATCTTGACGACCTGCTACAGGAGTTCCAGCAGAACAAGATTCACCTCGCCATCGTGGTGGACGAGTACGGCGGCACGTCCGGACTTATCACCCTGGAAGATATACTGGAAGAGATAGTGGGTGAGATAAGCGACGAGTACGACGACGAAGAGAAGCAATACACACGCCTCAACGAAAACACCTACCTCTTTGAGGGCAAGATACTCCTGAACGACTTCTACAAGGTGCTCGACATACCTGAGACCGAGTTCGAGCGGGTGGCAGGCGAAGCCGAGACACTCGCCGGACTGGTGCTCGAGCTCAAAGGCGACTTCCCAAAGCGGGGCGAGACAGTCAAGTACGGCAAATACGAGTTTGAAGTGGTGGCGCTCGACAAGAGACGCATAAAAACCATCAAACTGATTGTCAAAAGCTGACGTAGAGACGCATCAGAATGTCTCCAAAATTGTGCATTATGAATTATGCATTATGAATTATATAAAAACCATATTGTTCGTGTTTGCCATGCTCATGCTGGCCGGTTGTGAGTCAACGTCGCAACCCAAGCCGCGCGGATACTATCGCATCGACCTCCCGCAGCACGAATATGTCAGTCTCCAGTCCGACGCCTTCTCACGTGTCACCGGCTCACTCCCCTACACCTTCGATGTCAACCGGTCCGTCACCATCACCGAGCATCCCGACGGCGAGCGGCACTGGATAGACATACGCTACCCTGACTTCAATGTCAACGTCCATTGCTCCTACAAACCCGTACAGCATAACCTGCGCGAACTGAGCGACGACGCACAGCGATTCGTATATAACCATGCAGGAAAAGCCAGCGCCATTCCCGAACAAGGCTTCGACAACGCCGAAGAGCATGTGCACGGGGTGATGTACGAACTGGTCGGAAACACCGCCTCACCCTGCCAGTTCTATATGACCGACTCCCTGCACCACTTCTTCCGGGCGGCGGTCTATTTCAACTGCATCCCCAACCAGGACTCGCTCGCTCCCGTCAGAGACTACCTGATTGACGACATCAGGCACATGGTGGAGACAATGAAGTGGAGAAACCGGTAGCCGCGCACAGCGCTGCGCCGCCGCACCCGGACATCACGATGATGATTGCATAATGATGAAAGTGCATACATACAATGATATAAGAATCTGTGTTGCAGATATTCCTGCTGACGACGGGGTCGGAAAACGTGAGCGTGAAAACAGGGCGGAACAGCAGCTGCTGTCACGTATGCCGGGCGGCGACACAGGTCTTTGTCATGATGAACACGGAAAACCTTTCCTTTCCGCCTCGGAGCAGCATATCTCCATCTCCCATAGCAACCGATGGCTCGCTGTTGCTCTCAGTGAAACGGAAGACATAGGCATCGACATCGAAGAGCTGCAACCCAGACTGGAGCGCGTAAAGCACATGTTCCTTTCCGACGACGAGCTGTCCGCTCTTCACACCGGCAAACCGCTCCTCGCACTCGCACTGTGCTGGTCGGCAAAAGAGGCTGCCTACAAACTGTTCGGAGCCAAGGCGGGAGCCATGGGAGAGCATGTGAAACTCGATATCGGCAGTGTCAACAGCGTGCTCCGTGACGAGACAGCCGTGTTTCAGGCACAGGTAGGTGACGAGACATGCCGGTTAGTCGCCATTGAACAAAACGATGAATATGAGATAGTGCTTGCATGCAAGTGTACGAACAAATATTGAGCAATATCCGTCAGGGCCGCAAGATGCTTGCCGTGCTGCTCGACCCCGAAAAGACGCCCGACTTGGACTCTCTGGCTGCGTTCATCAACGAGAGCCGGACCGACCTCCTGTTTGTGGGCGGAAGCGGCTACGCCAAGCCTGTGGATGACTTTGTCGAGGGTCTGCGAAGGCGTATCCGCCCCAACCTGCCTATTGTGCTTTTCCCCGGCGACGTGTGCCAGTTCTCACCCGAGGCGGACGCCCTGCTCTTCCTCTCCTTGCTGTCATGCCGTGACGGCGAGCTGCTGGTGGGCAGACACATACGTGCCGCAAAGGCTATACGCGAGTCCGGCATTGAGGTCATCCCTATGGGCTATATCCTCATTGACGGAGGCTCCGAGACCACAGTGCAACGCGTCACTCACACCCGTCCGCTCAGCGACGAAGCAGAGATCGTCGCCACTGCCCTGGCAGGCGAGATGCTGGGCAAACGCCTCATCTATCTCGAAGCCGGCAGCGGCGCCCTTCACCCTGTCAGCGAACAGGTCATACGCTCTGTCAGGCAATGCGTTGGCGTGCCACTGATAGTCGGAGGAGGCATACGCTCCGTTCAGCAGATGCAGACCGCCTTCAGCGCAGGTGCCGACATCGTTGTCATCGGAAACCATTTCGAAACCCATCCCGAAGATATTGTCAAGTTTTCACTCACCTTAAACTGCAACCTTAAACTTTAAACTTTAAACAGCCTCAAGGAGGCGTTAAACCTTAAACCTCTATATCTCATGTCCGACGACGAAAAATATATGACCATGGCTCTTGAAGAGGCGAGAAAAGCGCTCTCCAAAGACGAGATACCCGTAGGCTGCATCATTGTGGCGGAAGGGCGTGTGGTCGGCAGGGGCTACAACCTGACGGAGACCCTGCAGGACGTGACCGCACATGCCGAGATACAGGCCATCACCGCGGCAGCGCAGACCCTCGGAGGGAAATACCTGCAGGGCTGCACTCTCTATGTCACGCTCGAGCCTTGTGTCATGTGCGCCGGAGCTATCGGCTGGGCGCAAGTGAGCCGGCTCGTCTATGGCGCAACCGACGAGAAACGCGGCTACACCGGGTTCGCTCCCAAAGCGCTCCACCCCAAATGTAAAGTAGAAAAAGGAATATTAGAGGACCGGTGCAGACTGCTTCTGCAGGAGTTCTTCCAAAATAAGAGAAAACCATGAATAAAACTACACTCACCCGGATACTTTGCGTACTGGTGTTCGCCTTGCTGGCAACACTCCTGTCGTTCATCATGCCTCGCAAACAGAGCAATTTCTCCTACTATTTCGAGCAGGGCAAACCCTGGAACTACGACCTCCTGACAGCGCAGCAGGCTTTCCCTATCTACAAGACCGAAGCCGAACTGCAGACCGAGCAGGAAGAGGTGCTCCGCAATTATACGCCTTTCTTCACTATCGAGCCGGGAATGGCGGACTCGCTTATCTCCGGCCTGCAGGCTGAAGACGGCTTCCGCGACCTCAGTCAGGCGGAGACGCACCAGCTCGAAGCGTCGCTGAGGAGCATCTATCAGAAGGGCGTGATGTCGGTCGACGACAACATCTCTCAGACCAAAGAAGGCTGGAAAGATATCAAGATAGTCAACGAGAAGCATGTGGCTGAAAAGCAGTCGCTCAGCACTGTCTTCACTCCCAAGTCGGCGTATGCCGCTCTCATGCAGCAGATGCAGGATGCAGGCTACAAGAAGCCCCTCGACATGAATATCTATATCATCCCCAACCTCCGCTACGACACGCTCCGCTCCGAACAGCTCTACGCCGACCTCGTCTCGTCGGTTAGTCTTACCCGGGGCATGGTGCAGCAGGGTGAGAAGATTATCGACCGCGGAGAGATAGTCAGCGAGTCCACCTATCAGATTCTGGTGTCGCTCCGTGCTGCCGCCGATGAGGAAGAGGTGGACCAGCGGCAATCGACACTCTCTTTCCTCGGCATGATTTTTCTCGTGTGCATCATGCTCGGCATGCTGGTTCTCTACCTGTTCATGTTCCGTCCGCACCTGCTCAACGACATCCGCAACAGCATCTTCATCTCCGTGCTGATGGCTATAGTGATACTCCTGGCGGCACTCATCCTCAAGCTCACCGACATCCCTGTCTATGCCGTCCCGTTCGCCCTGGTGCCTATCATGCTTCGCGTGTTCTACGACTCACGTACGGCTTTCTTCTGCCACTTGGTAACCGTCATGCTCGTCTCACTCATGCTGCCCTCGGCGTATGTCTTCGTACTTGTCGAGGTGGCTGTTGGCCTGGTCACTGTCGTCAGCCTCAAAGATGTGTCTGTCAGGGCGCAGCTGATTGCCACTGCCGCCTATGCCTTCCTTACACAGGCACTGGTCTTCACCGCCTTCCACCTGGCTTTCGAAGGCGGTGTCGCAGGACTCGGCTGGGAGATCTATATCTATTTCCTTGCCAGCGCCTTGTTGCTGCTGCCCGTCTACGGACTCATCTATCTCGCTGAGCGCGGCTTCGGCTTCACCTCGGCACTCACTCTGGTCGAGCTTACCAATGTCAACAGCGGACTGCTCCTCGAGTTCGCCCAGCGTGCACCGGGCACCTTCCAGCACTCACTGCAGGTCAGCAATCTCGCCACCGAGGCGGCCAAGAAAATCAATGCCAACGCACTGCTCGTCAGAGTAGGAGCACTCTATCACGACATCGGCAAGATGACCAATCCCGAGATGTTCATCGAGAACCAGGCGGACGGCGCCAATCCGCTCATCACTATGGACGAGCAGCAGGCAGCAGCCATCATCATCGCTCATGTCGGCGAAGGCCTGCGTATGGCCAAGAAGAAACATCTGCCTTCGCTCATCACTTCCTTCATCGCCTCGCATCACGGCACAAGCAAGGTGCGCTATTTCTACAACAAGTATGTCAACGCGCACCCGGGCGTCGAGGTTGACGAGACACTCTTCCGCTATCCGGGTCCCAAGCCTCAGACCAGAGAGGCGGGCATACTCATGATGGCTGACGCCGTAGAGGCACGCTCACGCAGCCTTTCGCAGATCACCGAACAGAGTATCGCCGACATGGTGGAGACGATGGTCAGCCAGCAGATTGCCGACGGCGAACTGAGTGAGACACCACTCAGCCTCAAAGACGTAGAGGACATCAAACGCGTCTTCACCGAGAGCCTCTGCTCCATGTATCACCACCGCATCGCCTACCCCGAACTGAAGAAGTAACCGCAATGCCTCTCCCGAACTGAAGAAGTAACCGCAACCCCTCTCCCGCCCCCTTCTCCGCCGTTCACTAAGCTGCGTAACCGGGAACCTCTTCCGGCTTTCTCGCTGCTATCTGATGTGCATTGCAGGGATGCTTCTTTCTGCCGTTCCGCCGTTCTCTGATGTGTATTGCAGCCTGCTTTGCCCTCCTGCGCCATGCTACAGAAAGCTATTTCATACACTCGTGAGCAAATCGCCATCTAAGAGCAGACAATCCAACTTCCCAAATAAAAATCAGCCAACTTCCCAAATAAGGTTATTTTTATTTGCATATTCCCTTAATTTTTAGTATCTTTGCACGTTTTTCCTATGTACATAGAATTAGCCACATCGCCAATAGTTGGATCTTCCTCGATTAAGAAAAAGTAAATAGAAAAGTTATGGCAGATATAGAAAAGAACAAACCGGAATTTGTAACCCGCGATGGCATTATCGCCGATGGCAAGTACGTGGAATGGCTTGGTGAACTCAAACAGCGTTACCAAAGGAGCCGAATCAAGGCCGCCGTGCAAGTGAACCACTCTATGCTGGAGTTCTATTGGTCGCTCGGTCGTGACATCGTTGCCCTCAAAGCAGAAAGTCAATGGGGCAGCGGTGTGCTGCAACAATTGAGCCTCGATCTCAAGAAGATGTTCCCAAATGAAAAGGGCTTTTCTTATAGGAACATCCGTTATATGAGACAGTGGTATTCGTTTTATTCTCAGCAGGTTGCAAATTGGCAACAACTTGCTGCCAATTTAGGAGAGACAAAATGGCAGCAACCTGCTGCCAAATTTAGTCACCAACTTAGCGACGAATTGGAAATGCCCGAAGCATTCGCTCTTATTCCATGGTTCCACCATATACAAATTGCAAGCAAGAGCAAAACGGTTGATGAGGCACTTTTTTATATCAAACAGACTATTGCTAATAACTGGAGTCGTAGCGATTTGGAGTATGAGATGAAGGGCGACCTATATGCTCGGCATAATAGTGCGCTCACGAACTTCTCCGATACAATGACCTTGCCGCAACAGAAATTGGCACAAGAGGTAATGAAGAGCCCGTATCAACTTGGATTCCTTAATCTCAAGCAAGATCATAACGAGGACGATTTAGAGGAAGCTTTAGTGAAGAACATCACACAATTCTTACTCGAACTCGGTCAGGGTTTCGCCTATGTCGGTCGGCAAATGGAGCTGGTAATGCCCGACGGAAGTACCTTTGTTCCGGACTTGATTTTCTACCATACGCGTCTCAAGTGCTATATTGTGGTCGAACTCAAATCGGTTAAGTTTATACCTGAGTTCATGGGTAAACTCAATTTTTATGTCTCTGCAGCAGATGAACTACTCAAAGCAGACGATGACAAACCGACCATCGGTCTGCTCATTTGCCGCGAAGCGGATAAGACCACTGTTGAATGGGCATTCCGCGGTCTTGACCGTCCGTTGGGCGTAGCTACCTATCAAATCGAGCAAATCGTCCAACGCACCATCCTCGAAAACAAACTGAAAAAGCAAAATTACAGGAACAATTATAGAACCAACTGATGGAAAATTGAAAATGTGTGACATGTCACACAAATCATTGACCGCGCAAGCCACATCGCCAATAGTTGGATATTCCTCGATTAAGGACACACATATACATCAACAAGAAAAGACACTTGATAATATGAGTAAAAGCATTACCTTATGGTCAAGAACTTATAAGATTCCACCAACTTGGTGGAAAATTGACAAAATCAACATATTTAGAATATGAGCAATTTAATTCATATCAACAGCGAATACAAGAGATGCATTATCGGGTATCAGCGGACTGTTGCCTACTAATTTGTATTATTGCAAGATGTGGTTCCTGACATATAATCAGGAGTTTACAAAATTACAACAGCCTGTTGTAAAAAGTGAAGACACCACAAGATAACCCCGCCATCGGTTTGCTTTTCTGTAAAGAGAAAAATGTTGTGTTGGCAAAGCAGCAACTGCCGAAAGAGATGCAAACGGCACTACCGACAGTGGAAGAGATACAAAACGAATTGAACAAATAACCGACGAAACACCAATATAAAGAAAAAACTAACATAAATACAGCGCATAGCGCAACAGGCATATACCTTTAACAACGAGTCGGCAAAACTTAATGCCTTTAAATTCGTACTATAGTAACACTATCTCAGCTTTTGTTCAGGAAGATCCTGAGCAAGTCCGGTTGCGTCTCGTGGACAATGGAGGAAATGAGCCGGAACAAAAGATGGCATGGATTGAGGAAATCGACATTCTTCAATCAGCTTTGCTACCTTTTGCGCAAGAAGAAGGGCGCATCATCTTTGAATACTCCATCCCGCGAATGGGAAAACGTATTGATGTAGTTCTTCTGTTACGAGGTATAGTATTTGTGCTTGAGTTTAAATGTGGCGCAAAGGAGTTCTTGCGAGGTGATGCGGAACAGGTTATCGATTATGCATTAGACCTAAAATATTTTCACGAAGAAAGTGCCAATGCACATATCGTCCCTATTTTGGTTGCAACAAAAGCTAAGGAATCAGAGATGATTATTCAAACATCAGCATATAGCGATCATGTGTACACACCTATATTAAGTAACTCTCAATCACTCGCACCTACCATCATAAAGATAGCAGATGAGGTTAAAGGAAGTGTCATTAATCTTTCCGATTGGGAACGGAGTAATTATCAACCTACTCCCACCATTATTGAAGCTGCTCGATCCTTATATGCCGGCAATACAGTTGAAGATATTACACGGACTGAGGCTTCTGGCAAAACGATTCGCCGTACTACAGAATTTGTCAAACGCGTTGTTCGAGAAACCAAGGAAAGTAATGGAAAAACGATATGTTTCGTCACAGGCGTTCCTGGAGCTGGCAAAACATTAGTCGGTTTAAATATTGCTTTCTTATTGGACGACGAATACCGTAGCCAAGATGGGGAAAATAATGCAGAAGCCGTTTATATGTCCGGTAATGGTCCCCTTGTTAAAGTCCTTAGAGAAGCGCTTACATTAGATAAAATAAAGCGAGAAGAAGAAAAAACTGGCAAGAAACCCAAGAAAGAAGATGCAGAGCGTGAAGCAAGTACCAAAGTACAAGGTATTTCAGACTATCGTGAACGCATGCTCCATAAATTAGATAGGGATCGTGTAGAGCAACAACGTATTATAGAAATAAATCCTGCTCAATCTAAATGGACAGAACGTAATGGACATGCTGAACCTGAGCATATCGCTATCTTCGATGAGGCACAACGTTGTTGGAATAATCCCAAAATAGCTGATTGGTTGCATCGTGGCGGTAGTTATGGCAACAAAATGAAGATTGACAACTTCCCTATGTCGGAAGCAGAATTCCTTATTTGGTCTCTTAACCTGCGCCCCGATTGGGCTGTCATTATTTGTCTTGTAGGAGGAGGTCAAGAAATACACGATGGCGAAGCCGGAATTGGTGAATGGATAAGAGCAATTAATGAACGTTTCCCCGAGTGGAGGGTTTGTATCTCGGATCAATTACAAGGAGATGCGTACGAAAAGGGGAACACACGCGAAGAAATCGCTAAAATTCAAAATCGAGATATCTACTCCGAATTACATCTATCTGTATCTATGCGTTCTTTCCGTGCCGAGCGTTTGGCTAATTGGGTAGAACACGCATTACACTTCCAAGTAGAAGAAGCAAGGAAGGAATATAAGCAACTAATATCTAAATTCCCAATCAAAATTACTCGTGATCTTAATACTGCCAAAAGATGGCTCAAACAGCAAGCAAGAGGTTCTGAACGATATGGTCTAATTGTATCTTCCAAGGCTGCACGCCTACGCCCATTAGCTATTGACGTGAAACGTAAAATTAATGTTGTCAATTGGTTCTTAGGGGATAAAGAGTTAGTAAGTTCTTCCTATTTCTTAGAAGATACTGCTACCGAGTTTGACATCCAAGGTTTGGAATTGGACTGGACATGTGTCGTCTGGGACGGTGATTTGCGATATACGCCCAAAGGATGGAATTTCTTTGAGTTCAACGGCGGTAACAAATGGAATAATATCAAGAAAGCCGACCGCCAAGCATATCTTATTAACGCTTACCGCGTCCTTCTCACACGGGCTCGCCAAGGCATGATAATCTGTGTCCCCGAAGGCTCACCTGACGACCACACCCGATTGCCTGAATACTACGACGCCACCTACAACTACCTCAAAAGTTTAGGTATAGAAGAAATTTAAGAAATGAAAAAAGTTGCTTTTGATATGATAGATTCGGGCACTTTTTTGACTTATATATGGAGGGGTATATAAAACACAAATCTATTAACACTAAACACAAAGGATAACACATGGCTAATAAAAAATCATCAAAAGAAATAACCATTCGCAGTTCGGCTGCTGAATATCTGACATTTGTTAGTGCCATCGGCGACCAACCGCAAAGCGTAGAATTGCGCTATGAAGACGAAAACATCTGGCTAACCCAACGCCTGATGGCGGAATTATATGGTGTGGATGTGCGCACAATAAATGACCATATTCAAAAGGTATATAACGACCACGAATTGGAAGAGGGGGCAACTATCCGTAATTTTCGGATAGTTCAAACTGAAGGCACCCGACAAGTGACGCGCGAAGTAAAACACTATAGCCTGCAAATGATTATAGCCGTGGGGTTTAAGGTAAATAACGAGCGCGCTGTACAGTTCCGCAAATGGGCCAATGCCATAGTGAAAGACTATACGATTCAAGGATGGGTGATGGATTCCGAGCGATTGAAAAATGGCGGTACTATTCTCACCAAAGATTACTTTGAGAAACAATTGGAGAAAGTGCGTGAGATACGCCTCTCCGAACGTCGTTTCTATCAGAAAATAACTGACATATACGCCACCAGTATTGACTACGACCCGACGGCTGCTGCCACCCAGCGCTTCTTTGCTGCCGTACAGAACAAGATGCACTATTCGGTTCATCAGCACACTGCGGCAGAACTGATTTATGAGCGTGCCGATGCCGAGAAAGAGCACATGGGGCTGACATCATGGGAAGGTGCACCGAACGGGAAAATACATCGTTATGACGTGGTTGTCGCGAAAAACTATCTCACGGAAGACGAATTGCAGCAATTGGCGCGTATCGTGTCTGCCTATCTTGACTTTGCCGAAATGCAGGCAATCCGGCATATCCCAATGACGATGGCGGATTGGGAAGACAGATTAAACCGTTTCCTCAAATTATGGGACAGAGACATATTGCAGGATAACGGAAAGATCTCCGCTGAATTGGCACAGATTAAAGCCGAAACGGAGTTTGAGAAATACCGCGTTGTGCAAGACCAACTTTACCAATCCGACTTTGATAAATTCACTTTGCCGACATTACCTTTTGACGGGTCAGAAGATTAACCTGTCATGCCCACATAATTTGAACAAAAACGAATACAATATGACCAAACGACCTATTGACATCCGCGAGTGTGCGGGGGATATCATCCGAGCCATGCGCCCGGGTATTCTGCTAACAACCAAATCAGGAGAAAAAGTCAACTCCATGGCTATCGGGTGGGGAACCATTGGCATTGAGTGGGAAAAGCCCATCTTCATTGCTTTTGTCCGCACCTGCCGCTTCACGCATGAGATGTTACAAAGCAACGGCGAGTTCACTATCAATGTGCCGGTGGGTGACTTCCCTCGCAAAGCAATAGGGTTCCTCGGCAGCAAGTCCGGCAGAGACATGGATAAGATTGCCGAAGCGGGCTTGACACTCGTTGAACCGAACATAATCAGCGTGCCGGGACTGAAAGAGTTTCCGCTGACGTTGGAGTGCCGCGTGCTGTATCAGCAGCAGCAAAACGACCATGAGTTGAACGAGGACATCAAACGCCGTTTCTACACCATGGAAACAGCAGACCACACTGCTTTTTATGCCGAGATTGTGGATGCTTACGTGATAGAGGACTAATAACTACAATACCCGATACAATGAAACGACTATTTTTTCTTTTTGCCGTCGTGATTGTGGCGGCAGGAGCAATGGCACAGGGACTTCAGGGACCGCGTGGGCATGGCGATTCGCACCGCCGCCCGCCCATGGAACAGCGGTATCAGGACTGCGCATCGCCCGAACAGATGCAAGCAGTCATGGACGCGCTCAGCGGACAATCGTTCGATGACAAACGGCTGGAGATAGCCAAACTTTGCGTCACCATCGGCTATTTCTGCACGGCCGACATGGCGCAGATGGCAACGGTATTCTCGTTCGACGACAAACGGCTGGAGTTCTTCAAATACGCCTACACGTATTGCATCGACAAAGAGAACTACCCGATGCTGCGCGACAGTTTCACCTTCAAGTCCAACTTCGACGACCTGCTGGACTATATCTACCCTAATTTGCGAAAATAAACCTGTAAATCACCTGTACAAATGTCCTGTTTCCAAGTGATACTAGCCATTATCTTTCCGCCCCTGGCGGTGATTGACCGCGGATGCGGGTCCGTGCTGATTGTCTTGCTCCTCACCTGTCTCGGCTGGGTACCTGGAGTCATCGGCGCCCTGATAATACTCAATAACAACAACTGAGACCGCCCTAAAAAAACATGCTCATCTTAAGCTCCACACTTCAACCGGCACAGCTCTTCGAAGTGGCAGACCTGGAACGCCTCGCCGATGCCGCAGGCATCAACACACGCGGAGGCTGGGAAGGCAAAGCATGATAACACCAAGCACAAACATTTGTTATGAAACGTATATCTCTTTTTTTCTGCGCCCTGTGCGCTATCACTACCGCAGCGTCCGCCAAGACACTCGTCGCATACTACTCCTACACCGGCGACTGCGAGGCTATAGTCAACGAACTCTGCAAGCAAATCACAGCCGATGTGGTCCGTATTGAGCCTGCCGAAAAGGGCCTCAAATACGAGGCAAACAACTACGCCCTCGGCACACAACTCCTCAATACTATCAAAGCCAACCCCGACAAGGCCTCTTCCTATCCCGCTATCGACCCTGTCAATCTGTATCCGGCTGACTACTCCACCGTCATCATCGTCACACCGCTCTGGTGGAGTCAGATGGCAGCCATCATGCAGAGCTATCTCTTCCAAGTCGGTTCCGAACTGGCTGGCAAGAAACTCGGACTCATCGTCTCCTCCGCCTCTTCAGGCATCAGCGGCGTCGTGGCTGACTGCAAACGTCTTGTACCAGATGCTGACTACTGCCCTGAGAACCTCTGGATTCACAACTCCAACCGTTCAAGCACCTCCGCGCTCATCGCCGGCTGGATAACAGCCAACCAACTTAATCAAACTCAGACTACCTCCATGCAAATCAATGTTATCGTAGGCGGCACCACTTTCCCCGCCACACTCGCTGACAATGAGACAGCTCGCGCTTTTGCCCGACTCCTGCCGCTCACGCTGCAGATGACCGAACTCAACGGCAATGAGAAATACCACTATCTCGACTCCTCTTTGCCTACCGGCACCTACCGCCCCGGCACCATCCAGGCAGGCGACCTGATGCTCTATGGCTCCGACTGTATCGTCCTCTTCTACAAGACCTTCAGCAGCACCTATTCCTACACCCGCATAGGTGCCGTCAACAACCCCTCATCACTCGCGCAGGCTCTCGGCTCCGGCAACGTGAGCGTCCGTTTCGAAGCTGTCTCTACCGCCACCGAACTCCTGTCTTCACCGCTGCAGGCACAGCAACAAGGGCAACTCGTCTTCCACGACGGACAGATCTTTGTCACTCACAACGGACAGACCTATACATTAACCGGTGCCGCAAAGCAATAACATGAGAAAATTCGTTTTATCCCTTATGTTGGTCTCCTCCATCGCACTATCCGCACAACTGACCGACTACCATGCCCACGCCATCACTGACTCCTACCGCGACCAAGAGGCATACCGGTAGCATCTTCTCACACCCCATTTCCTCAAGTACAAACAGTCCACTCTCCACATGGTCAAGTCGCTCCGCTTGGTGGACACCACACCCCTCGCTCCCGATGCCATGCCTCAAATATTCAAAAAGTTATGATTCGACAATATCTCATTAATATAGATATTATTTTCTTGTAACCTTTGTATATGTCAAAAAAAGCAGTATCTTTGCGGTCAATTATTGAAAATAACCATATTAACCTCGATATTTAGAATATTCAATTAGCCTTACCATTTGCTATTCGGCAGACGCCATCCGCCGAATTAGAACATCAAGCGCAAAGCGTTGCGCAACAACATATTTAACAATTAGCGTTTGCTATTTATTCTAATGCAACTCCGAAACCTAGGAAATTTCATTGTTGCTTCCAATAAACGAATAAAAGTAAACGTCCGCGTTATGCGTGGACGGTACTTATCTGTTGGAAGCGGTTATCCTAGGACCTCGGAGCGTAGATTAGAATCGTCTGCGCTTTTTTGTTGCGTTTATTATCAATATATACCCTTTATGAATGACCGGTCAAATAGAGAATCCAACGCTGAACTTCTGCGTATCATTTGCATTCTTTTTATACTGCTGCATCACTTCTGCGTACATGCTTTTTACCCTGAAGTGCTGCAAACTGATATGAATGGACAAAGTTGGGACAGCCACCTGCTTCTCTTCTTCCATGCGTTTTTTTTCATAGGCGTCAATTGCTTTATCTTGATTTCAGGGTGGTTCAGCATCAAACCTAAATGGAGGAGTTTTTTCAATCTCTATCTCATATATGCATTCTACAATCTGCTTCATCCCTTCAGACATGTAGCAAAAGCTTTAATGCAAGGCGAAGGATTTGTTTTGCCGTATCCTGTGCAGAATATTATTGCCCGCACACTTCTACCTTTCAGCCACGGACATTTATGGTTTATGGATTGCTATCTGGGATTGTTCTTAATGGCACCACTACTGAATGCTGCTGTCAACTATATGAACCGGCAGCAACATTTGCTTGTGCTCATTCTCCTTACCGTTGCTAATGTGTATTTCGGAGATTTTTGGAGTATGAATCTTATAAATGCTTCCGAAGGATACTCTTTAGCGAACTTTGTGTACCTGTACTTAATCGGGAGTTACTTGCATAGATATATCTCCTTGGATACTATCAATCGGAACAGGTGGCGCTGGTTCATGGCATATTGCATATTTGCCGTCCTTTGGGGAATCTGCACCATGCTTTCAGCATATTTTAATAATGGAATAGGGGCTATTCTTGTTCAACACTGGCACGCTTTCGCTTACAACAATCCCATAATACTGCTAACTTCTGTTTCATTCTTCTTATTCATGATGTCGTGGCACTTCAAGAGCCGGTTCATTAACTATATTGCAGCGTCTATGCTCGGAGTTTACATGTTCCAAGAAAAAGTTATCAGGTATGGTCTTCTTGTCCCGTTTGCGCATCAATTCTCTCCAATAGTTCAACTATCTCTATTGCTTGCCGTTACTGTTGCATTCTTTATAATGGCCGTTGGTGTAGATCAAATCAGAATCCTTCTCACTAAACCCGTTTGGTTTATTTACAATCGCTATATTGAGCACTGGCTATCTCGTATCTCGTCAAAGTTCCGAAGCATATAAACATTCAAGTTCAGCTAAACTAACTTCTTGCCCTTTCTTCTTTTACAGGCAAATTATTTGACGCTCTTCTTTTCCTTCGCAATATCCGCGAGGTCACACTCTCTATATATTCTATTCTCCCAAAACAAGCACCTATTCACTAAAAATTGCACTTAATATTTGTAGTATGCAAAATTATTTGTATCTTTGCACGCAAATTGTACTACCGAGTAGTTATGCCCTCATTAACCATTGGTTAGATATATAAGAAAATGAAAAGAATTGAATTAATTATAGTATTTTTGTTTTTCTCTTTATCCTTCACTATTACTTCGTGCGATGACGAATATGTTGATGGGCAAAAACAAGGCACATTACGTGTAAAAAATACTACATTTCATTCACCGAGTGAAACAGCAAATTTACACGTTAATGCACAACTTATAGAAGACAGACTATTCGTGGACGTTAAAGGCTATGGAGTAGCCGGTGGAACATACGCATTATCAGTAAAATGCAAAGCCATTAATGATACTCTTTATTTTACTACTACTGAGCATGGTGGTAATAGTCGTTGTAATTGCATTGATATGTGCGATTGGAGTTGTGAAGTGACTCCGGTTACAAAGAAATCATTTGTAATTGCATTGTATAATAGTTACCCTAAAGTATTTATACCTGTATCGTTCGATAACTTAGAACAAACATTCATCTATGATAGGAATGATAATATATGAATTGAGACCTTTTAATTACAGCCATGAAGATTAGAATAATATTTATATTGTTATTGGGGTTAATATGTGAGAATAAACTTTTTGCACATATTAATAGGGATTTAGCACTACAAATTGCAATTAGTAAGGTTGATACCACAGGTTCAGATGTTTACATTACGGAAAACTTACTTCCTAGCCATTCTATTTTACTCGAATTTGAAGATACCATCATTTCTCCTCCATACGATTCATGGTTGATAATTACAGATAAACAACCCTTAGCAAATTTTGGGCATGATTTAACATATCTTTTTGTCAATATTCAAACAGGAGAAATAGAAGATTTAGTGGTTCAATTCTTACCTTCTTTGACTTTAAATAAAATACATTCTCATTATACTTATTATCAAGAGGAAAACTTCAATGAAAAATTCATAAAGAATAATAACTCCAATATATTGGTTAATCGTAGTACCACGATTTGGGATTATAGCGATAATAATTATGCCTTAATAATAAATGGCGGATGGAATTTGGAATCTAATCATCAACGCTATTGGAATAATTGTTCATTTATTTATAATACATTAGTAAACAATTATAAATATAAAAAGACAAATATAAAAGTACTCTGTTCTGATGGATTAGATCCTGCAGAAGATATGCATTTAAGATTAGGAGGATATTGTTCGTCTCCTTTAGATATGGATGGGGATGGCTATAATGACATCACATCTGCAGCAACATTTTCAAATGTCATATCTGCATTTTGTGAATATGACACTTTACTTCACAGAAATGATAATCTATTTATTTTTGTGGCTGATCATGGTAATTTAATAGGTGACCATTCGAATATTTGTTTATGGAATACCAATTTACTTGTTGATAGCACATTTTATTCAAGAATAGGATATTTGGCAAATTCTATAGGGGTCAACGTTAATATAGTAATGGGGCAATGTAATAGCGGTGGATTTGTTGATTATATTTCACAACGATACTCGTCACGTATTACGATATCATCTGCATGTAGAAAAGATGAAAGTTCATACTCAAGAGTATTGAATGATTATGATGAATATTTGTATTATTGGATATCAGCGATGAATGGATATAATCCATATGATAGTGAAGTTGATGCAGATGATAATAATGATGGGTTTATAACAATGAAAGAAGCATATAATTATGCAACTAATAACGATACGTATGTAGGTTTAGGATGGGAGCATCCACAATACTATAATTCTCCATCAATAGAATATAGAAAAACCACGCTATATGGTACTGTTCCCATTATTACAGGTCCATCTTTAATATGTGATTCTGCAGTATATTATGTAGATTATTTACCCGATGGTTCTTATGTTACATGGACGTCATCATCAAATTTGTCAGTGGTATCTTCTTCAGGGGATAATGCTACTATCGTGCGTAATAATGTCGAAGGATCTGGAACAATATTTGCCACTATAAATAGGGCTGGAGCATCGTATCAGTTATCTTATAGTGTTTCATTAACAGAAATTACTCCAACTTTAACTGTTTCTCCTGATCCAAATAGTTTACAATGGCAAAGGGGGTCTACTCGCACTTTTGATGTAGGAAACTGCGAACATGCTTCAGATTCTGACATAGTTTGGACTGTCAAAAATTCATCTTTAACTACCGTTGCCTCAGGAACTGGCAAACATTTTACATATACACCAAATTTTCTTGGTATGCTAAGATTGAGAGTTACTAACAATGCAAGTTGTGGAACACCTAATAATATTTTGTACACTAAAAATGTTGTAATGAGACCTAAGGTTGATTTGATTCCTTCAAATTCAAATGGCAATATTGAATCTCTTATTCATGATGAAAGCGAATCTCTTAACAATTCTTCAAATGATAGTTCATACTATTATGGAGAATACACAATAAATATACTTGATAATAAAGGTTTCACTATAACATCAAAATCTTATTATAATGAACCACATATAAATATTCCACTTAACAAACTTAATCAAGGAATATACTATATTCAGTATATTATAGATGAAGAAATTATTGACACAAAAACTATCAAAATAAACAATAAAACATTATAATCATGAAAAAAAGTCTATTCTTTTTGTCCGCAGTAGCAATCGCTTTGCTGACAGCATCGTGCAACAAAAGTCTGCCCGAAGAACTTGATTTGAAAATGAACCCCAATCCTATGACTGTGGTTGGCGGACAAGTAAATGTTGAAGTTACCGGTACTTTCCCTGAGAAGAAATTCCTCAAGAACGCACTCGTTAACGTTACTCCCGTCCTCAAATATGGTGAGAACGAAGAACTTGAGGTCGTTGGTGAAACCACTACCTACGTAGGTGAGAAAGTAAAAGAAAATGGTATCGTTATCAACAAAGCTGAAGGCGCTACCGTTACACAGAAATTCTCATGCAAGTATGTTCCCGAAATGGCTTCTTCAAAACTCTATCTCCGCGTTAACGGTAAGGTCGGAAAGAAAGTCTATGACGAGGAAATCGATGACATCTATGTTGGACCCGGTATGAATGCTACCTCACAGCTCGCTGACGCTAAGGACAACAAGGGCGCTGTTACTCCCGACAAGTTCCAACGCGTTATCCAGGAGATGCAGGAGGCTGACATCAAGTTCCTCATCCAACAGGCTAACCTCCGCAACTCTGAGACAAAGACCGATGCAGTCAAGAACCTCCAGGCTGCTATCAAAGAGGCTAACGATAACGAGCACAAAGCTATCAACAAAATCGAAGTTTCTGGTTACGCTTCTCCCGATGGTACCCAGAAAATGAACGAAGGACTTGCTAAACAGCGTCAGGCTGCTACCCAGAAGTTCCTCCAGAAGCAGATGAAGAAAGACAAAGTTGACGCTTCTATCGAAAGCGAAATCACTGCTGAGGACTGGGAAGGTTTCAAGACCCTCATGGAGAACAGCAACATTCAGGACAAAGACCTCGTGCTCCGCGTCCTCAATATGTACAGCGACCCCGAAGAGCGTGAGACACAAATCAAAAACCTCAGCGCCGTTTACAAAAACATTGCTGACGACATCCTCCCAGCTCTCCGTCGTAGCCGACTCATCCTCACTACCGACCTCATCGGTAAGAGCGATGACGAAATCAAGAAACTTGCCGCAGAAGACGCTGCTCAGCTCAGCCTCGAAGAACTCCTCTACGCCGCTACTCTCGAAGACGACGCTAACGAGAAAGCTAAAATCTACAAGAAAGCTATCGACCTCTATCCCGATGACTACCGCGCTTACAACAACCTCGGTATGATCTACTTCGAGCAAGGCAACATCGCTGAGGCTCGCCGCTGCTACAGCAAGGCTCTCGAAATCGAACCTAACAACCCCGATGTTAACTACAATGCTGCTGTAGCTGCTATGGCTGACGGCGACATGGCTAAGGCTGAAGAGTACCTCGGCAAGGCTGCAGGCACAAGCGCTGACCTCAACGCCGCTATGGGTACATACTACACCATGAAGGGTGACTACCAGAATGCTAAGAAAGCTTATGGTACATCCGCTACCAACAACGCTGCTGTTCAGCAAATCCTCGATGAGGACTATGCCGGAGCACGCCAGACACTCGCTAACGTGCAGAATCCTAACGCTACCACTTCTTACCTGGCTGCTATCGTAGGTGCTCGCACCAACGACCGCGAGGCTGTCTACAGCAACCTCAAAACAGCTGTCGAGAAAGATGCT
This sequence comes from Paludibacteraceae bacterium, assembly GCA_017477325.1. Classification (GTDB taxonomy): domain Bacteria; phylum Bacteroidota; class Bacteroidia; order Bacteroidales; family Paludibacteraceae; genus Colicola. Next base: position 282,218 of record JAFUWV010000002.1, on the reverse strand, counting down.
TCCATGAAAGCTAAAGCTCAAAAAGATATCGAGTTCGCTAACTACAAAGAAGACGAGCAATTCCTTGCTATCGTTAAGTAATTAACAACCCGTCTACTTAAGAAACGGGATTGCTGCGGCAGTCTCGTTTCTTTTTATTATAATCTCCACCGCTTATTTATTTGCACATGTCTCCAAAATATCCTATCTTTGCAACCTAAAACATAACCTACCAACCTACAAACCTACAAACCCTGAATCTGCCAAATAGAACAATTTTTCCATGCTCTCGGTAAGCATACCCCAAGCAAAGTGTAAGCAATCTCCTCCATGAGCCCGATGTGAAAAATAGAACAATTTATCTCAACACTATATGTCAATCCTCTTCCCTAAAGTAAACAAGATGCCCGAGTGGAATTTCCGCCCGCGCTTCTACGACCCTGAGAAGGAGAAACGCCGTGAACGGCTCCAACGCCTGCAGAGCGAAAGAGCAGGCAGCGACCCGCAAACCTCCCTCGACAATGCTGACGGCGAGCACCATACCACCCTGCATCGTGGCTCTTTCCGTGAAGCACGCGACGAGAAGTTTCCCCGCAAAAACACTGCTCAGAACACCTCACGCATAGCTTTCTGGATTGCTCTCCTCGTCATGCTCCTCTTCTGCTTCTACTATCTCTTCTGACAAACTCCTCAAACATATCAAACTCTTCAAACTTATCAAACTCTTCAAACTTAACAAACTCTTCAAACTTAACAAACTCTTCAAACTTAACAAACTTCTCAAACTTAACAAACTTCTCAAACTTCTTTCAACTCTCAACTTCACTCAATCCTCATGGACATCATTCATCTCCTTCCGGATAGCGTTGCCAACCAGATAGCGGCAGGCGAAGTCATACAGCGACCCGCCTCTTGTCTCAAAGAGCTGGTCGAGAACTCGCTTGACGCCGGAGCACAACATATTCAAATCATCATTCTTGACGCTGGACGCACCCTGCTTCAGGTCATTGATGACGGCTCTGGAATGAGTCCTACTGATGCGCGAATGGCATTCGAACGGCACGCTACCTCCAAAATACGTGAGGCGGCAGACCTCTTCGAACTACACACAATGGGATTCCGGGGGGAAGCTCTCGCCTCTATAGCTGCTGTTGCACAACTTGAAGTCACCACCAGAAAACCTGCCGATGAGACAGGTACAATACTCGAGATAGCTGGCTCACAGGTCCTTCGCCAAGAGCCTGTGCAATGCCCCGCCGGCACTAACTTCAAGGTCAAAAATCTGTTCTTCAATGTACCCGCTCGCAGAAGATTCCTTAAGACCAACTCTACCGAACTCCGAAACATTGTCAACGAGTTCTATCGCATCGCACTCGTCAATCCCAATGTGAGCTTCATGCTCGTCAACGATGATGAATTGATGTTCGATCTACCCGCCTCAAGCCTCAAGCAGCGTATTGAAAACATCTTCGGAAAAACTGCGCGAAAGGGCTTTACCTCTCAGCTCGTTGACCTCAAGGCGGACACTTCTGTCGTGTCTGTCTATGGCTATATTGGCAAACCCGAGTCCGCATCCAGGCAGGCACAGCAGTATTTCTTCGTCAATGGCAGATACATGCGGCACCCTTACTTCCACAAGGCAGTGATGACGGCGTACCAGGGCATGCTCACAGCCGACCAGCAACCACACTATTTCATCTATTTCTCTCTCTCGCCGGAGATGATTGACGTCAACATCCACCCTACCAAGACTGAGATAAAGTTCCAGGACGAACAGATGATATGGCAGATTCTGCTTGCCGCAATCAAAGAGTCACTCGGTAAATTCAATATCGTACCCTCACTCGATTTCGACAGAGAGGGTGACCTCGACATACCCTCATCCGCCAATACGCCCGGGCAGACCTTCTCGGCGCCGCAAGTCAGAGTCAACCCGCAGTATAACCCGTTCACTGAACACATCAACCGAACACGGTCTGCAAACAACTGGCAGGCACTCTACACTGAGCCGAAAAGCATCGTAAGCGCCGCATCAGACCTGGCAGACCCTCTGGCGGACACTGCCGCAGAGGCAAACGACGAAGCACTGCTCTTCGACGATACTCTCACGCAGGCCGCACCTTCGCAGTACAAAGACAAATATATTCTCCTGCCTGCAACGCAGGGACTCCTCATTATCGACCGCCACCGCGCACACATGACTGTCCTCTACAGCCAACTGAGAGAGCAGATGCAAAACCATAAACCTGTCATACAGCAGGTGCTCTTCCCCGAAGTACTCGACCTCAGCGCCGACGACTCCCAACTGCTACTGCAGATGACTCCCGAGCTGCACAATGCCGGATTCGAGATCACGCAGATTGCACGCAACTCCTTCTCCGTCGATGCCGTACCCGCAGAGTTAGGCAATACCAACGCTCTCGCTGTACTGATGGAGATTCTACACTCCGTAGCAGAAACAGGACTCAGCACTCAGGAGCAGTGGCAACACCGCATAGCACTCTCTCTCGCTGAAGCTGCTGCCATACAGACCGGCAAACAGCTGCAAGACCGGGAGATGAATGACCTTATTCAGAGGTGGGCACAGCTCAAAGACAAGACTTTCACTCCCGCAGGTAAGCGCATTTTCGCACTGCTCACTGACGAAAGCATACTCAAACTCCTTAACTGAACATGAACAGACTCGTATTCTCCATACTGCTAACAGCCATCCTCACTGCTTGCAACTTTAAGCACGAACCGGTCACTCTCACCATACTCCACACCAACGACACTCACTCGCAGGTCGAACCGCGCCAAACCGACAACAGAGGTGGATACGCAAGGCGGATGGGAATCATCAGCAAAGAACGCGAGGCGGACAAAGACCTCATTCTGCTTGATGCAGGAGACTTCTGGCAGGGCACACCATATTTCAACTACTACAAGGGAGAAGTCGAGATCGAAGCAATGAACAGAATGCAATACGACGCTGTCACGCTCGGCAATCATGAGTTCGACAACGGTGTCAGACAGCTCGCTGAGCAACTCGAAAAAGCACAGTTCTCCGTGCTCTGTGCCAACTACAATACCGAAGACTCACCACTGCAGCAGATAGTCAAACCATACACTGTCATCAAAAGAAAAGGACTCAACATCGGCATCATCGGAATAGGAGTTAAGCCGCACTCGCTTATCGCAAGCGACAACTTCTACCCTCTGCAGTGGGTACACCCCTACGCGGTGGCTGACAGCCTGGCACACGAACTCAGAGAGAAAAAACATTGCGACGTCGTCATACTACTCTCGCACTTGGGCACACAGCCCTCCGAGGCTAACCCGAACAGTATATGCGACATCAATCTTGCTAAACAAACATCCGGAATCGACCTTATCATAGGAGGACACTCGCACCGTATAGAAAACCTCACTGTCTCCAACAAACAGGGCAAACCGGTGCTCCTCACACAGGCCGGAAAAAGCGGAACAAACATCGGCAAGGTAACTCTTAAAGTCAAATGATATAAAAAATTTGCACAATTAAATTAATTGTAGTAATTTTGCCACGTTTTTGCGGAGTGTGCCTCTTATGTTAATAGCACACCGGCACGCTTGGCACAAACATATATAACAAGAAATAAAGTTTAACATTATAAACAACAAACATTATGTCTGAAATCGAAAACAAAGTAAAAGCCATTATCGTAGAGAAACTCGGCGTGGAAGAATCACAAGTTACTATGGATGCTAATTTCCAAAACGACCTCAATGCAGATTCTTTGGATACAGTTGAACTCATCATGGAGTTCGAAAAAGCCTTCAATATCAGTATCCCTGATGAAGATACCGAAAAGATCTCTACTGTTGGTGATGCTGTTGCTTACGTTGAAAAAGCAACCCAAGCATAATACTCCGAATTTCTTTTCTTAAGGTTGCAGCAAGTATTCCGACTCGGAGTGCGACTGCAACCTTTGTTTTTCTTTTCAGCTGTAACATATATGAATCTACATCGCGTAGTAATAACAGGGTTGGGAGCTGTCACTCCGCTGGGAAACAATGTCGAAACCACTTGGCAGGCGCTCGTCGCCGGCAAAAGCGGTGCTGCACCTATTACTCATTTCGATGCCACACTGTTCAAAACACAGTTCGCATGCGAAGTTAAAGACTTCAATCCCGAAACTCTCCTCGAGAAAAAAGAGGCACGAAAACTCGACCCCTTCGTGCAATATGCCCTCTTTGCCGCACAAGAAGCTATGGACGACGCCCGCTTCTCACTACAGACAGAAGACAAAGAGCGCATGGGATGCATCTGGGCAAGCGGTATGGGAGGACTGCGCTCATTCCAGGAGTGCGTCGAAGAGTTCGTCACAGGAGACGGCACACCCAGGTTCAACCCCTTCATCATACCAAAACTGATAACTGACATTGCCGCAGGACACATATCTATACGATTCGGACTGCGCGGACCCAACTATGCTACCACATCAGCTTGCGCAAGCTCGTCACATGCTATTGCAGACGCATACAACCTCATACGGCTCGGAAAAGCTGACGTCATCATTACAGGAGGTAGCGAGGCTGCTGTCGAATATACCGGCGTCGGAGGATTCAATGCTATGCACGCACTCTCCACACGAAACGACTCACCCGAGACTGCATCACGACCGTTCTCAAAGAGCAGAGACGGATTCGTTCTCGGAGAAGGAGCTGCTGCTCTCGTACTCGAAGAGTATGAGCATGCTGTACAAAGAGGAGCAAAAATATATGCCGAACTCGCAGGAGCCGCTATCAATGCCGACGCTTATCACATCACTGCACCCGACCCTGACGGCAACGGTGCTAAAAACGTCATGAGACTCGCTATAGAAGATGCAGGACTCACTATTCACGATATTGACTATATCAATGCACACGGCACATCCACGCCGCTCGGAGATCTGGCTGAGATAAAAGGTATCGTGGCTCTCTTCGGAGAACATGCAAGACAACTCAACATAAGCTCTACCAAGTCTATGACTGGTCATCTGCTCGGAGCTACAGGAGCACTCGAAGCTCTCGCCACAGTACTCACCGTATACAACGATATCATTCCGCCTACCATCAACCACGCTGACGACGATATCGACGAGCAGATACCAGACTTCCTCAACCTCACATTCAACAAGGCACAATCCGGACACGTCAACTGCGCTCTCAGCAACACTTTCGGATTCGGAGGACACAACGCATCACTGCTCTTCAGAAAAATCTGAACATAAACAACGCGATACAACACCTGATGAACATCTTGCAAAGAATATTCTCCACAAAGTTCTCCGCTCTGAACGGAGAACTTTATTCTTATATACACAGCCTCGCCGGCGTAAGACCCAAGAACATTCACCTCTATGAGCAGGCTCTCACACACCGATCCGTCAGCACACAAAGCAATGAGAGACTCGAATACCTCGGTGACGCTCTCATCGGATTCGTCGTCGCTGAACAGCTCTTCAGACTTTACCCCGATGCAGGAGAAGGATTCCTTACTAAAGCAAGAGCTAAAGCTGTATGCCGGGACAACCTCAACCTGATCGCACACCGGCTACATATAGACCAACACCTCAACACCGCTCTGCCACTCAAAAATAATACGGAAAACATTTTCGGTAATGCACTCGAAGCACTCGTCGGGGCACTATACCTCGATGCAGGATACCAAAAAGCCGCTGACTTCGTCATACGTAACATCGCAGGAGAAAATAACTCCCGTCTGCTCACACTCGCACAGGAAGAAACTGACTTCAAGTCCGCACTCCTCCAATACGCTCAGGCCAAACATACTAAAGTGCAGTTCCTGCTCGCAGAAGAAAAATATCTGCCGCAAGAAGACCGCCACCGCTTCACTTACCAAGTACTCATCAACGGACAAAACATCGCACAAGCCGACGGATACAGCAAACACCGGGCACAACAAACAGCCGCACAAATAGCTCTCAACAAACTCCAAAACAATAAAACACTCCAAAACAACAAACTCCAAAACAATAAACCGAAAACAAACACAAACAACCTAAATCCGACAAATTGTTAAAAACGGAGATTGCTTACACTTTGCTTGGAGTATGCTTGACGCATGCTTCGGCCTATAGTCCAAAAAGCGACTTTTTGTTAAATTCCGCACAAGCGGCACCCACGGTCCGGTCTCGCTGACAGACATGCCGCCGCCGGCGCAGGCAGGTGTCATTAGATGACGATAAATAATTACAAAATGTGCTGTTTTTTGGTGGATTGAGAAACTTTTTGTAATTTTGCAGCCGATTACGATAACAGTTTTGTTTTTCACAGCCCGATGACTGCCAAAAACAGGCTGACCGCCGGCAGGAAAACAAAAACTGAAACACAAAAAAAACATTTAAATAAGGTATTATGTTAACAGCAAAAATCGGTGAGAATGCCGGATTGGTATGGAATGCGCTGCAAGGCGGTGCGCTCACCACAGAAGCTCTCAAGAAAGCAACCAAACTTAAAGTAGCAGATCTTAACCTCGCCCTGGGCTGGCTTGCACGCGAAGGCAAACTTTGCTTTGAGGTTACCGACAAAGAGACTGTTGTAGGTCTGAAATAATCTGCTAATTATTAAAAACAACAGAAGCGGAGGCCACTGTGTGACTTCCGCTTTTTCATTGGTTTTTGTTGACGGAGATATCGCTCTCATTTGGTGAGAGACACGGCACGCTGTGTCTCTACAGGGTGACGCCCTCAGAAAAGCGAGAGCTGGTCGTCGTGAGGAGTGCACGGCTCAGTGTCGTCAGCGACAGGGAGTGAGTCGTCCGGCACATCGGCATTGATAGTCATCGGAATATCGTCGATGTCGGTTGCGGGTTCAGACGTCTCTGCCTGAGGCTGCCCGTCGCTCTCAGGCTCCGTTTCCGGAGCCGTATCTTCCTCTGCGCTGTCCTCCGGCAGTTCCGGCTCAGGAGGAGCAGGCGTGATGTCAACAATCTCGCGGACGGGGTAGGTGGTCAGGCGCTTGCCACGCGCAGTAGCACCTTTCACGGCAATAAAGTCCTGCATGCTGACCGTGAGGTCTTCGCGGTTCTCGTCCTCGAAGCGCACAAGAAAGACTGCCTCGTCGCGGTCGGAGAGCAGATGCAGACGCGACTGCGGGTTGCCGAGGAAATTCTGAGGCTTGACAGAGGCATTGAGCTGGAAACGCTTGGCATACCAGTATTGCTGGTCGGCATCCCAGAGGACAAGCGACCACGTCTTCTCAGCATTGTATTTCTCGATAAGATAGATGTTGTCCTCGAAATGGGCCGTGAGCTCAAACGAGGTGGTGTAGTAGTCGCCCGTCTTGGTGATGACGAGTATCCTGTCTTCGCTCTGGAACTCGCCCAGATAGTTGCCCATGCCGTCGTAGTTGATACGCAGCACATCGGGGTCGAACCACACTTTGCGTCCTCCCAGCGTGGACACGCCTTTCTGCTTGAGCGTGATCTGCTTGACCTTGTATTTGGTCAGCAGATTGCCACGGCTGCCGCGACCTTTGACTGCAAGCTCCGACAAGTCCTTGAGCACCTCCATGTGCTTGAGCTTGAGACCCGGGTCGAGCTGCACACGTATCACTTCCGCCTCGCCGTTGGGGTTGGCGGTGAAGTACATGACTTTGCTGCCGGGCTTGCCCGTAGTCAGGTCATACTCCTTGTCGCGTGCTAACCCCGTGGCTGCGAAGCGCTTCATGTAGTAAGGACCCGACTTACCTTCGCGATAGACCACGTTGTAGATGGTGCGCTCGTCGTTCTTCTTAAAGACGGCTATATGCAGAATATTGGTGCCGACGAACACCTTCTCCTGCACGCGTATGATCTTGTATTTGCCGTCGCGGTAGAAGATGATGATGTCGTCGAGGTCGGAGCAGTCGAACAGATACGTGTCTTTGCGTAGCGAAGTGCCGATGAAGCCCTCGTCGGAATTGATGTACATCTTCTGGTTAGCCTCGACCACGGTCTTCACGTTGATAGAAGCGAAGTTGCGCACTTCGGTGCGGCGAGGATACCTGTCGCCGTACTTGGCTTTGAGGTTCTCGAACCACGAGATGGTGTATTCGGTCAGATGCGAGAGGTTGTAGCGCGTCTCCTTCAGCTTGCCGTCGAGGGCACGCAGCAGCTCGTCGGCCTTCTTGGAGTCGAACTTGGTGATACGCATCATCTTTATCTCGAGCAGACGGCGCAGGTCATCGTCGGTGACAGGCCGGATGAGTTTCCCGATAAAGGGCTCTATGGCTTTGCGTATGAACTTGCAGGCTGCCTCCGGAGAGGTGGAGTCTTCGAAACCTTTCTCTTTGTAGATACGGTTTTCGATGAATATCTTCTCCAGCGAGACGAAGAAATACTGCTCTTCGAGTTCCCCTTTCTGTATCTCGAGTTCCCAGCGCAGCAGGTCGCGCGTATGGTCGGTTGACAGACGCAGCAGACTGCTGACATTGGTGAAGACGGGCTTCTTGTCCTGAATGACGCAGCAGTTGGGCGAGATGCTCACCTCGCAGTCGGTGCAAGCATACAGTGCATCGATGGTCTTGTCGGACGACGAGCCCGGCTGCAGCTGTACCACTATCTCGGCTTCTGCGGCTGTGTTGTCGTCAACCTTGCGGATCTTGATCTTGCCCTTCTGGTTGGCACGGAGTATGGTCTCGATGATAGAGGCAGACGTGGTGCCGAACGGAATCTCGGTGATGATGAGAGTCTTGTTGTCGGCCGACTTGGTTATCTTGCTTCGGATTTTGACCACTCCGCCGCGCTCACCGTCGTTGTAGCGGCTCACGTCGATACTTCCGCCTGTGGGGAAGTCGGGGTACAGCTGAAACTCTTCGCCGCGGAGATAAGCCAGCGAAGCGTCGCACAACTCGCAGAAGTTGTGCGGGAGAATCTTCGAGTTGAGTCCGACAGCAATACCCTCCACGCCCTGAGCGAGCAGCAGAGGGAACTTGACGGGCAGGTTGACGGGCTCTTTCTTTCTGCCGTCGTAGGAGAGCATCCAGTGAGTGGTCTTCGGATTGAAGACGGTCTCCAGAGCGAACTTGCTCAGCCTTGCCTCAATATAACGGGGTGCGGCTGCGCCGTCGCCCGTGAGGATGTTACCCCAGTTACCCTGACAGTCGATAAGCAGGTCTTTCTGACCCAGTTGCACCAGCGCATCACCGATAGAGGCATCGCCATGAGGGTGATACTGCATGGTCTGACCCACGATGTTGGCCACCTTGTTGTAGCGCCCGTCGTCCACCATCTTCATCGCATGGAGGATACGACGCTGCACTGGCTTCAGACCGTCGTAGATGTCAGGCACGGCACGCTCGAGTATCACATAGGAGGCATAGTCAAGAAACCAGTCTTGATACATGCCTGTAAGGTGATACTTGATGGAGTCGTTGAAAGAAGCCTTGTGCCGGGGCTGGTCGTCAGTGTCAGCCGCAATCTGCTCCGCTTCAGCGGGCAGCTCCGTGCTTTCGGCAGAGGTCTGTTCTGTTTCGGGTATTTTGTCTTCCTCACTCATTGTCTATTCTCCTCACTTGCCGGAAATATTATTCAATGAAGCGATTCACAAGAATATATCCGAGTATGCCCACCAGCTCGAGTACGAGACTGGTAGCGAGCAATGCGTTGGAAGGAACCCAGAAATAGTAGATCACGAGGCAGAGCACACCGCAGAGAACGAGTATGGCTCCGCAATATTTAAGTAGTGTTTTCATATTTGTTTGTTTTAAGTTCGAAGTTTGTAGGTTGGTAAGTTGATTATAGTTTGACCCCGTAGGCGAGGTCGCCTGCATCACCGAGTCCGGGTACGATATACTTATGCTGGTTGAGCACAGGGTCGATGGCAGCGGTGTAGAGACAGACGTCTTGCGGCATATTGCTCTCAAGGAACCGGATAGCCCCGGGTGTGGCAAGCACGGATGCCAGATAAACCTTACCCGGAGTGCCTTTCTCCAGCAGTGCGCGGTAAGCCACCTCCATGGAGCTGCCCGTGGCAAGCATAGGGTCGCATATTATCAAGGTCTTGCCCTCGATAGACGGCGAAGCGATATACTCGGTATGTATGGTAAACTCCGTCTCTGAAGTGTATTGGCGATAGGCACTGATGAAAGCATTCTCTGCATGGTCCAGATAACTGAGAAAACCCTGATGAAAGGGCAGACCTGCACGCAGAATGGTAGCGAGGACTATCTGTTCATCGGGAGTGCTGACTTCGGTTTCCGCCAGCGGAGTAACCACTGACTCCGCGTGGTAGGAAAACGATTTCGACATCTCGTAGGCGCATATCTCCCCCACCCGCTCTATGTTCCGGCGAAAGCGCAAGGGGTCTTGCTGTATATGCTTGCTGCGCAACTCTTTCATGAAAGAATTAAGCAGCGAGTTATGTTCAGAAAGATTGATTACTTTCATGGCTGGTTGATAAAAAGGCTATTTGTGATAAGGGCTGTCGAGTCAAAACAAACTATTTGGCTTGCAACTCAGCCATCTTCTTGTTATTCTTAATCTTTGCCTTGGTGGCTTTGATTTCGTTCTTGAGCATTTGCTCCTGCAGCTTGTTGGTCTCCTGCAGTTTTTTCAGTTTAGCTTCTTTGTCTTTGAGGTCGAGCTCGTACGAAGAGAGGGCAATCATGTCGTCCTTCAGCACTTCGCGGTCGCGCTTTACGCCTCTGAGGTTGTGCTCGCGCTCACGCTCGTTCTCTCTGAGTCGTGCCTCGCGCTGCTCCAGAGCTGCATTGTTGCTTGCCAGTGTCTGCTGGTCAAGAGCACCTTCTTTGATGAGAGCATCACGCTGCTTGTTGATCTCTTTCTGCTCTTTCTTGTCGGCTTTCTCCTGGCTCTTATAGAGTTTTTCCTGAGAAGAGAGTTGTTTTTTGCGCTGTTTGTGTATCTTCTGTTGCGACTTGTAGTACTGGCGTTCGCTCTTGGCAGTCTTCTGAGCGAGAGCAAGCGACTCCTTGTCAGCTTTCACCTGTTTAACCACTCCCTCGAGGTCAAGTACATACTGGTCGTCTGTGCCGGCGATCTGGCGGATTGTGTCAAGGTTGAATTCCACTAATTCCACATTCAGTGGAGTAACGTTCTGAGCGCTGAGTGCAAGAGAAAAGATTGCAGCTGCAGCAAAAAGAAATGTCTTTTTCATTATTGTATTATTGTTTTGTTATTTTTGTTATGTCGGTTTCAGTTGGCTACTATTCACGGTGTCACGTAAACTTCTCCATGAAGCGTGCGCTGAAGGTCTTGGAGATAGGTATTCTCGGCAGTTTCTCCACTCCGAAGTCAATCATCAGTCCGTCCTCAGTTTTGCTTATCACCTTTATTGCGTTGAAGTTGACCATATATGAGCGGCTGCAACGCACAAGGGCGGTGTTCATAAACTCTTCTTCAATCCGCTTCATTGACGAACGGAGCACATAGTGAGGTATCTTTCCTCCGTTCTGATAATATATTATCACATAGTTGTCCGCCGACTCGATATAGTATATGGCATCCGACTTGACAGACAGCTTTAGTTCGCCGCGTTCGTCACGGAAGTTGTAGGTGTCAGGAGCAGGCATAACCACTTCTTTCTTCTCGGCAACATGGGTGACATACTTTGACAGCTCATGCTTCAGCTGCTTGATCTGTTTCTCTTTATCAACCAGTGCGAACGACATGTGGAAGGCAGCATAGGGGATAAAGAGAATGAAGAACGTGTCAAGTATCGCTTCGTTGAAGTATTTGAAATACAACTCATAATGTCCCGTAGTGATAGAAGCGGCAAGGGAGTAGATGACTGACATCGCCAGCAGCTCGACTATTATCCAAATGACATATTCCCAAACAGCAATCTCATGCTTTTTGGCATATTGGTACATAATGGTCCTGCTGACTGCTATTATTCCCATTGCTATCAGAACAACTGCAGTCGCGACGCCCATATAAACAAACGGATTATCTGTCCATTCAGACGAACCAAACGGCTGATAAATCAAAATAAACAACTCTGCAAACAGAGCCGTGCCACAGACTGTCCAGATTACATTCTTCTTCTCAGTCAGGTAAGAGGGGATTGAACTTTTCAAGGGTCAGTTTTTTTATAATTACTAATTGCCTGCAAAGATACGACTTTTTTTTCGTATATGCAAACATCTGAAAAAATAGTACTTGTACAATCCACGGAAATGCATTACCTTTGCAACAAAGTTTACAATATATGGAACAGAAATTCGACCTTGACAGAACAGTGCGCCTCTGCATCAGCATAGCCACCATAGTAGTTCTCTTTTTTATCACCCGCCAGTTGAGCGGTGTGCTGCTGCCTTTTGTAGTCTCATGGTTTGTGGCATATCTGATACACCCTATAGTCAACTTCCTCCAGTACAAGTGCAGGCTCAAGAACCGCACGCTGTCGGTGATAGTGACACTGGTGCTGGTGGTGGCGGTGGTAGCAGGCCTGATAGCAGCCTTGGTGCAACCCGTCTCTGCAGAAGTGAGCAAGATGGTGACGCTGGTCAGTTCGTACGTAAGCGGACTCAGTGCCGACACTATTCTGCCGGCAGCATGGCAGGAGTCGCTGCGCGAATGGATGGCTCAGTACGACTGGCAGAGCCTGCTCACGCTGGGTAACATAGAGACCGCCTTCGAGAAGATTGCCCCGTATGTAGGCGGCATAGTGGGAGGCAGCATAAGTTTTGTGTCGGGTCTGTTTGTGGTATTTGTCAGTTTCCTGTATATCATATTCATACTGATAGACTATGACAATATCAGCAACGGAATGGTGGAGATGATACCACCAAAGTTCAAAACCACCGTCACCGGCATACTGACAGACCTTGAGACAGGCATGAACAAATATTTCCGCGGACAGGCGCTGATAGCGACGACAGTGGGAATACTTTTCTCGATAGGTTTTCTGATAATGGGTCTGCCGCTGGCGATAGTGGTGGGTCTGTTCATAGGTCTGCTGAACATGGTGCCCTACCTTCAGGCGGCAGGCATACCGCTGTGTCTGTTTCTGGGAGTGCTGCAATCGGCAGACACAGGCACAGCCTACTGGATAATACTGCTGGAGATAGCAGCAGTGTTCATAGTGGTGCAATCGATTCAGGACATGCTACTTACACCGCTTATTATGGGTAAGACGATAGGTATGAAACCTGCGGTGATGCTGCTTGCACTCTCTATCTGGGGTTCGCTGTTGGGAGTAGCGGGAATGATAATCGCCCTGCCGCTGACAACGGTCATCATCTCATACTACAAACGCTACGTTCTGAAGAGCGGAGAAGAAGCGGAACCGGTAGAGGAACCGACGCCGAATGCTGCTGTCGGGACTCAAGAAACAACAGAAAACCAACAATAATTTTCATATATAGAGAATTTTCCGTACCTTTGCAGGCTGATTCGGTAGGTATAACTATCAGAAAGGCTGTTTTGATTTACAAATATATGCAAAAGATCAGGAATATAGCAATTATTGCTCACGTTGACCATGGCAAGACCACACTGGTTGACAAAATGCTTTATACTGCACACTTGTTTCGTGACAATGAGACTAAGGGCGAGTTGATACTTGACAACAACGAGTTGGAGCGGGAGCGCGGTATAACCATTCTCGCAAAGAACGTATCAATAGAGTACAAAGGTTACAAGATCAACATCATAGACACTCCGGGTCACGCCGACTTCGGCGGTGAGGTGGAGCGTGTGCTGAACATGGCAGACGGTGTGCTGCTGCTGGTTGACGCCTTCGAAGGGCCTATGCCTCAGACAAGATTCGTGCTGCAGAAAGCGCTGCAGATGAACCTGAAGCCGATAGTGGTCATCAACAAGGTGGACAAACTGAACTGCCGTCCGGACGAGGTTCAAGAGGCAGTGTTCGACCTGATGGTGAACCTTGACGCCACAGACGACCAGCTTGACTTTGAGACTATCTACGGCTCTGCCAAAAACGGCTGGATGAGCCGTGACTGGAAGAAACCTACAACCGACATCACAGCTCTGCTGGATGCCATCATAGAGCATATACCTGCACCTGAAGTGCTTGAAGGCACCCCCCAGATGCTCATCACTTCGCTCGACTATAACCCCTACGTAGGCCGAATAGCCATAGGCCGTGTACACCGCGGCACACTGCGTGAGGGCATGGCTGTGACACTGGCAAAGCGTGACGGCACGATGCAGAAGACGAAGATAAAAGAGCTCCACACCTTTACGGGTCTGGGTCGTCAGAAGACAGATGCAGTAAGCAGCGGTGATATCTGTGCGCTGATTGGCATCGACGGCTTCGAGATAGGCGATACTATATGCGACATCAACGCACCGGAGCCTCTGAAGCCCATTGCAATAGACGAACCTACGATGTCGATGGTGTTCACCATCAACGACTCGCCATTCTTCGGCCAAGAGGGCAAGTTCGTTACTTCGCGCCACATACATGAGCGTCTGATGAAAGAGCTGGACAAGAATCTTGCCCTGCGGGTACAGAAGAATCCAAACGAAGACATCTGGCACGTGTACGGCCGCGGTGTGCTTCACCTGTCAGTGCTGATAGAGACCATGCGCCGCGAGGGCTACGAGTTGCAGGTAGGTCAGCCTCAAGTCATCATCAAAGAGATAGACGGAGTGAAATGCGAGCCTATAGAGCAACTGACAGTCAACACACCCGAAGACTGCTCGGGCAAGATAATAGAGTACGTGTCGACACACAAGGGCGAGATGACCAAGATGGAGATGGTCAACGACCGTGTGCAACTGGAGTTCCAGATACCTTCGCGCGGCATCATAGGCATGCGCACATACGTGATGAACGTGAGTGCAGGCGAGGCTATTATGGCTCACCGTTTCCTCGAGTTCCAACCATACAAGGGTGAGATAGAGAAACGCAACAACGGCTCGCTGATAGCGATGGAGACAGGCACTGCCTACGCCTACGCACTGGACAAACTGCAAGACCGCGGACGATTCTTCATCTATCCGCAAGAAGAGGTTTATGCCGGACAGGTGGTAGGAGAAAACGCAAAGGAAGGCGACATAGTGATAAACGTAACCAAATCGAAGAAGCTGACCAACATGCGCTCGAAGTCGGCTGACGACAAGGTGACACTGCCGCCACCCGTTATCTTCTCGCTGGAAGAGGCACTGGAGTATATCAAGGAAGACGAGTATGTGGAGGTGACACCGACACACATGCGCATCCGTAAGATTATACTTGACGAACTGGAGCGCAAACGCCAGAACAGGGTATAAAGGTCGAGAAGTTCGACAAGAAACTCAGCAAACTATACAAACTATATAATATGAACGTAACAAAGACAGACATTGACCAGCTCAACGCCCGCCTGACAGTGGTGGTTGAGCCTCAGGACTACGAAAAGAAAGTCCAGAAACAACTGAAAGACATCCGTCGCAAAGCCAATATTCCGGGTTTCCGTCCGGGTATGGTGCCTGCAGGATTGGTAAAGAAGATGTATGGCAAGGCCGTACTGGGAGAAGAAGTAAACAAAGCTATCAATGAGGGTATATACAACTATATCCGCGACGAGAAACTCAACGTGCTTGGCGATCCGCTACCCAATGACGAAGAGACACCGGCTATCAACTGGGACGTAGATACCACTTTCACCTTTACTTTCGACATTGCACTCGCACCCGAGTTTGACGCCAAACTGAACGGCAAGAACAAACTTACATACTACGACATACAGGTGACCGACGCAGAGGTGCAGAACCAAGTGGACGCATACGCACAGCGCTTCGGCAACTACGTGCAGGTGGAAGACTATCAGGCGGGCGACATGCTGAAAGGCAAGATGCTGGAGCAGAAAGAAGGCGGCATAGTAAAAGAGAATGCCGTTCTCTCGCCCGAATATATGCAGTCGGACGACCAGAAGAAACTCTTTGAAGGAGCAAAGAAAGGCGACATTATCACCTTCAACCCCAAGCAAGCCTACAACAACGAGGTTGAGGTAAGCTCAATGCTTGACATCAAGAAAGAGGAGGTTGCCAATATTGCCGACACCTTCACCTTCGAGATAGAAAGCATCACCCGCCACGAGAAGGCAGAAGTGAATGCAGAACTGTTTGCCAAGGTATATGCAGACGGCAGTGTGACCGACGAGGCACAGTTCCGTGAGAAGATACGCCAAGAGATAAAGTCGAACTTCACTCAGGACAGCAACTACAAGTTCGGACTTGACGCGAAAGAGGCAGTGATGAAGAAGATGGAGAAACTGGTGTTCCCCGAGGCCTTCCTCAAACGCTGGCTGCTGCAGACCAACGAGCAGAAGATGACAGAGGAACAAATAGACAAGGAGTTCCCAAAGATGATAGAAGAACTGAAGTGGCACCTGGCAAAAGACCAACTGGCTACCCAATTCGAGATAAAAGTTGAACCCGAAGAGGTGCAGGCATACGCCAAGGAGATGACCCGCATGCAGTTCCTGCAATACGGTCTGGCAGGAGTGGATGACGCACTGCTGACACAATACGCACAAGAGACTCTGAAGAAAGAAGACCAAGTGCGCGGCATAATAGACCGAGTGCAGGAAAACAAGATTTACGAAGCCCTGAAGGGTGTAGTTAAACTTGAGACCAAAGAAATCAGTTACGAGGATTTCGGCAAGTTGTTCGAGAAATAAAATGAGAGTTATGGGGCTTGGAAATATATTCTAAGCCCCATAATATTTTACCCTGCAAACCTCTTCAAACAGGAGCAACGCTCAATAAACCTCTGAAACTTAATCCTTATGAAACACTTATTTTTCTTTTCAGCAGTAGTAGCCTTGCTATTTCTTGCAGGCTGCAAGTCAGAAGAGCCACAACTTGCGCTACAGAGTATCTCGCTCAACAAGAGCCAACTGGAGATTGAGAATGGTAATACTGCCCACCTTACGGTCATCTATTCTCCCGAAGAAGCGGAAGCAACTGCTCCGGAAGTTATGTGGGAGTCGAGCCGTACAAGGGTAGCCAGTGTGGACGACAACGGCAAGGTGACAGCCAAAAATGTGGGCACAGCCACCATTACCGCCTACTGCGGCAAACTAAGTGCAACTTGCGAAGTGACCGTAGTGAAAGCCACAGTGCCTGCATTGTCAGTCTCACCTGCAACCATCAGCTCGACAGAGAAAGGCGGCGAATGGAGTCTGAATATCACCACTACAACAGAGTGGACAGCCACAGCGTCTGCCGCATGGCTGACTCTTAGTGACACTAAAGGTTTCGGCAACAAGAAACTGACAGTCACCATAGCTGCCAATGAGACTTTCGAGGCGACAGAAGGCACTATTATTATAAAGACCGCCTTTGGCGGTGAGACAGTGAAAGTAACACGCGCAGGCAGAACTCCTGAGGCGCTCATACTGACACCAAACACTATAAATGCTCCTGCAGCAGGAGGCACATTCAGCGTGAAAGTGCTTTCCGCTATCAGTTGGACTGCCAAAGCGGCAGAGTCGTGGGCAACAGTGAGTCCAAACTCAGGAAGCGGAGACGGGGAAGTGACAATAAGCGTAGCTGCTTCCAACACCACCAAAGATACAAAGCAAGAGATATTGTTTGACAATGGTGAGAAAAAAGAAAAGCTCATCATCAACAGGACAGGGCGTGACCCGCTGCCCATTACACTCAGCCAAAGCACAATAGATGCCCCTGCAGGAGGAGGCACTTACAATATAACCGTAAATAGCGAGTTGCCTTTCACCGCCACACAGAATGCCGATTGGGTATCGGTTTCGATAAGCGGAAAGACAGCAAAGGTGGTAGTAGAAGCCAACAACACGGGAACACATAATGCAGCACAAGTGGTGTTCAAAACAGAAGAAAACTCTACCACACTGACCATCACACAGAAAGCGCCTACTCTCTCGCTTTCGACTGACTATCTGTATTCGCCGGAGGAAGGGGCAGAGTTGTCGTTTAAGATAACAAGCAACTACTCGTGGACCATCACCACCTCTACCTCTTGGGTTACAACAGACTACAACAGCGGTTCGGGAGACAAGACAATATCAGTAACCGTGTCAGAGGCGACATCATCGGAAACGACCAATTCGTATATTACCGTCAAATGTGCCAATCTGACCAAATCTATTCAAGTTATCCGCTCAGGATTCGATGCTGTATGTTTTACTTCCACAGCGTTCGGAACGAAAATCTACTTTGCTCCTGCCAATCTGTATTATACGGCAACCACCAATAAATTCAGTTTTGCTGCTTCCCAATATAGTTACATTGGTGCTCTCAATGCTAATATAGGAGCCAACTACGGTTCTCCTATCGATTTGTTCGGTCGTGGCACAAGCGGATATAAATACAAACCGTACACTTACGTCAATACCAGTGTAGCTACAAACTATTGCAGCAAGAACACAGAACAGTATTTGTCAGGAACACAACACGACTGGGGAACATATAACGCTATCGGAAGCGAGACGGCAGGCAACTGGCGTGTTCCGTCGTTCTCAGAGTGGGAATACATACTGAAGAAGAGAAAAAACTGCAATGCTCTGCATACCTTGGCCACTGTTGCCGGAAAATGCGGACTAATTATCCTTCCCGACCATTTCCAATGGCCTTCAGGGGTAACAAAGTTTTCAAGCGCATCAACTGACTACACGAGTTGTGTATATGACGCATCTGCATGGCAAAAGATGGAAAATGTGGGAGCCATATTTCTCCCCGCAGCAGGCAGAAGAGACGAGAAAGAAGTAACCGGTGCCGGTTCCGAAGGTTATTATTGGACAGACAAAGCCACTTATATCTCAACCGGATCAGGCTACGGAAGACACTTGGGATATGTATTGCACTTTAAGAAAAACAGCATAACAGTGTCAGAAACTGATGAAGATGGAGAAGTGCCTATTTCAACAGGTTGCTCTGTCAGACTTGTAAAAGATGTCGGTGCTCAAGGCTAAAAACCTATATTCAAAGTATTCAAGAATCATAAAACATATAGTCTTATGAGAAAATTCTTATTATTACTATTACCTGCATTGCTATTGCTGGCAGGTTGCAAATCGGAGGAGCCGCAGGTATCGCTCCAGAGTATCTCACTCAACAAGAGCAAGTTGGAAATAGAGATAGGCGGTACAGCCCGTCTGTCGGTAATCTACTCTCCGGAGGAGGCAGAACAATACGCCCCTGAGGTAATATGGGAGTCGAGCAAGACACGCATTGCCACTGTGGATAATAATGGTAAGATTACAGCCCAAAACACGGGCACTACCACCATTACCGCCTATTGCGGCAAGCTGTATGCCGAGTGCGAAGTGACGGTAGTTAAGGCTGTGGAACCGACACTGACAGTAATCCCCGCCACTATCAACACCACTGAGGCAGGAGGTGAATACAAACTCAACATCACCACTTCCTATGCATGGACTGCCACAACCGACGCTTCATGGATAAGTCTTGATACAAAAGAGGGAATAGGCAACACGGAAATCACTGCCACCATTGCTGCCAACGAGACTTTTGAACAAACCGAAGGCAAGATAGAAATAAAAGCGGGCAGTGCATCTGGAACTGTAACAGTGAAACGTGCAGGCAGAACACCTGAGTCGCTTACACTGAATCCCTCTGTAATAGAGATACCCGCCACAGGAGGCACTGTCAAAACAAAAGTGCTTTGTTCAGTTGCCTGGAGTGCTACAACTGTCGAGTGGGCTACCATCAACCCGGCAGAAGGCGAAGGAGACACCGAAGTGGAGATAACTGTTGGTGAGAACAACTCAGTGGAGACTCTTGAGCAGAAAATAGAGTTCAGCAACGGGCAGAAGACAGAGCAGCTGACAGTGCGCCGACTCGGCAGGGCCCCGAAACCCATCAGCATCAACCCTGCATCTATCGAGGCTCCCGCAACAGGAGACAAATACACAATAACCGTAACTTCAGAACTGGATTGGACTGTACAAAACAGCAGTTCGTGGGTAAATACAGAGAACAAGACTGCAGGCAAGATAGATGTGGTTGTCGCCGAATATTCGGCTTCACGCGGCAGTGAGACTCAGGCAGAACTCGTATTCTCAAACGGTGAGGCTCAGACCACACTTGTTATCAAGCAAGAAGCACCTTATCTGACAATTGACATAGAGAGTCTGGAAATCTCTGACGATGGCGGTTATCAAACTGTGATTATAACAACCAATGTTCCATGGACTGCTTCTACCGATGTTACCTGGCTAAGCCTTTCCTCCTCTTCCGGTTTAGGCAACAACTATATCACAATATATGTTGATGCTGCCGACACACAATCAACCACCATCGGTAAAGTGACATTTACAGGTGGCAACATCACCAAGACCCTCACTATCACCAGACGAGGTTACGACCCATACGCCTTCAGTATAGCAAAAGGCAAGAAAGTCAGAATAGCACCGGGCAACCTGCAGTATCAGGCAAGCACCAAGAAATGGCGCTTTGCACCGAATCAGTACACTACAATAGGTACAAGCAATGAAAATGCTTCTGCTACCTACAGCGGATGGATTGACTTGTTCAACTGGGGTGCTACAGGACTTAACGGCATAATGCCTTATACAAAAGATCAGTATCTGACACAACAAGTAGCTGGTATGCTGACGGGCAACGATGATTGGGGAGGAAATGTTATAGGTTCTGATGCAGCCGGTACATGGCGCTCGCTGACACGAGACGAATGGAGATATATCATTGGCTCTGGTGTATCCACTTCGTTTCGTAAGAATTCTTATAGCCTCAGTGGAGTTGGTACTGTTATGGGAGTACAGGGTTTGATTATTCTTCCTGACCACTGGGAGCAACCTTACGGTACAGCCTTCAAAGGCGGTGCTGATGAATTCGCCGAAAATGTCATTACCAATTGGTCAGTATGGGAAAATGCAGGAGCCGTATTCCTGCCATTCGGAGTATATAGAAATTCCTCAGGAGATATATTTGGAACTGGCAATACAAGAGGCTACTATTGGACAGCATCATATCTTCAAGGCCTCTCATTACTTGAAGCTTCTTCTACTAACTTCTATTCCAATATTATTTCTAGTGGTGACGGCTGTATGGTGAGGTTGGCAAGAGACTTGTAGAAGTAAAGAAAAGATGGTTGCGGCCATCTTTTCTTATGTTTGACACGTTTGGAAAGTTTGATAAGTTTGACACGTTTGGAAAGTTCGACAAGTGAAAAACTTTACAAACTCTCTACAAACGGGAGTGTACGCTCCGTTACAACTCCGTGAATCTCACGGCTGCACCACCGGCAGCTTTCAGAGTGAGTGTAAGCGTGTCGGAAGCGGTGAGAGTGCGCTTCTCGATAACAATTTTATAAGGGTTCTGCTGCCAGTCGGTCTGACTATCATCACGGTAGATTTCAGCAGTGTAGTTTTTGTTCTTGTCAAGGAAGGAGAGGTCAACAGAGACTTCTCTTTCCTCTTCGTTGGTGATGGCACCCAGATACCAGTCGGAGCTGTGTCGGTCCTGACGGGCAGTGACGACATACTCACCTATCTTTGCATCCAACACATGCGACTGCTCCCAGTCGCACGGCACTTGCTCAATGAAGCGGAAAGCCTCAGGGTGCTGCATGTAGCTCTCAGGCATATCGGACGCCATCTGCAGAGGCGAATAAACGGTGACAAACAGTGCCAACTGGCGTGCCAGAGTGGAGTGTACACGCGTCTCTGGATGAATAGGATTGCTAAAATCGAAGGTGCCGGGAGTGAAGTCCACAGGCCCTGCCATACAGCGTGTGAAAGGCAGAACACAGAGATGCTGCGCAGGCGAGCCGCCGTCGGTTGACCATGCGTCCCACTCTTGTCCGCGCACACCCTCACCTGTCATCAGGTTGGGATAGGTGCGGCACAGTCCGGTAGGCATGACGCACTCGTGGTTGTCGATGCAGACATGGTTTGCGGCTGCCGTTCTTATCACATGGTTCATGTGGCGCACACCATACTGCGACTTATGCCACTCCTTGCCCTCAAGTTTGGCGTGGACATAGCCTGTCTTTACATTGTGAATGCCGAGCCTGTCATAGTAGCTGAGGGCAGAGTCGAGTTGCTGCTCGTAGTTCTGAATGTTGCCTCCCGTCTCGTGGTGACCTATGATCTGCACACCGCGCTCTTTGGCATAGCGGCTCAGATACTCAATGTCGAAGTCGGGTGTGGGAGTGGTAAAACTGGCGAGATTGCTTGTCCAGTCGCCGTCCCAGCCTTCGTTCCAGCCTTCTGCCAACACACCACCGAAGCCATGTCCGGCAGCGAAGTCGATATACCGCTTCATGTTCTCTGTGGTAGCGCCATGCTTTGGCGCAAGACCGATGACATTACCCTTTTCGTCAAGCAGGCGGTAGCACCACGAGTAGTGGTCAAGATGTATCGCCCACCATATACCTATGAACTTCATGGGTTGTATCCACGATGTGTCCTCTATCTTGCAAGGCTCATTCAGGTTAAGCATAAGGCGGGAGGCTGCAAGTTCGGTAATGTTGTCTGCCAAAATGAGCATACGCCACGACGACTTGGTTTTTCCCCGTTCTCCATATACCGACACTCCTGTGGACCATGGCGTGAGATAAGTGCCCAGGACGGGAAAAACACTTGGCTCTGCGCCGTCTGCAACATAGAAATTCTGTGCAGCCCAGTCATCAAGTGCGGCCTCATGAAGGAAAGCATAGCTGCCGTTGCTATACTCAATCGTAACGGGTGAGCACACTGTATCGCGCAGCGCTGTCATCGGGCATTTTTCCCACAGACCCTCGTAATAAGGCGTGCGCCAAGGTATGGTCCACACCTCGGGGTCATCAGTGAAGCAGTACTCGGTATTCTCATTGCAGATTTCAAAAGAACCGCCTTCGCCCGGGAACTCATAGCGGAAACCTATGCCATCGTTGAAGACGCGGAAACGGACAACCATCAACTCGTTCTGTTCGTCTCTGAGGGTCACTTGCAGTTCACGGTAGTTGTTCTTTATTATTCTTTCCTCACCCCAAGTGGTCTCCCACAACTCATTCTTACTGCTTGAGCGAAGTGATACCATGGTGTATTTATGGTCATCAAAGCCCATACGGGAAGTGCCGAGCACTTGCCTGCCGTCCTTGATGACACTATAGTATGGCACTTGGTCGTGCAAACAGAAACTCAGTTCGATGGTTTTGTCGGGAGACGAGACACGTGTACTCTGCCGGCAACCTGTCATAGCTATTGCTGCTACCAATAATACAAAGAGATATGCTTTTTTCATTTGTGATGTGAGTGGTTATCGTTTATTGAACAAGCGGCTTAAGTAATTACGACACTTACGTTTTTCTACAGGCTCGGATAGCCTTCTGACTGTTGAATATTCTTGTTGCGCTCAAGTTCGAGTTGCGGTATGGGCTGAACATAACTGCAGTCGCCTTTCCACGTGATAGGTCCGTGACGTGTTTCTTTGTAGTAGTCGGCTTCTTTCTGCCCTATGCGGTAACGGCGTACATCGAACCACCATTGTCCTTCGGCAAACAGTTCAGCCCACCGCTCATAACGTATGACATCGTTAGCGAGATGGTCCTGAGCATCGGCAGTCTTCGTACGGTCAGAGAGAGACGAGTAGTCGTAGGGACATGCCGCATCAGGCGAATAGCCGTAAGCACGGCGGTGAACCTTGTTGACATACTCGAGTGCGGTGGCAGGGTCGGACTCCTGAAGGAGTTCGGCATAAAGAAGATAGATGTCGGCCAGACGAATGATATAGTAGTTGCAGTCGGACGACTCGTTTTTGCCGTAGGGTGCTGCACCCATCTCTACACCGCGCGTGTTCGTATATTTGCGGTGCTGCCAACCAAGTATGTCAGGACGGTTGTTGACCTCTGTGGAACGGTCGTACCATGTCTCACGGCCCATAAAGTCAATATATGTGTCAACATAAGGTTGTCCGGCAGAGAGCATCAGCCGCGGGTCAACCTTTGCGGGGTCGTTCTTCAATGCAAGCGCCTCAGTGCGGTAGTTGGCCTGCTTGATTGTGTATGGGAAGTTATCCTTTGAGCGGGGAGCATCAAAGTCGTAGGCCGGGTTGAACGTCCATCGCGGCATGGTGTCGCCATAGAAACCGGAGAAGCCAAAGCGGGAGATGTTGCGGTCGTGAATGAAGTTGTTGCCCCACTGCGACGACTTCTTGGTGGTCATGATGTCATGCTCGAGAGTAGAGGGGTCTGTCTTGTCTTCGCGTCCCTTACGGAAACGGATGTCGAGGTCAACATACCAAGGTGCATAAACCATCGGCATGCCCGAACCTGTGGTATAGTCTTCCCAAGGTCCGTCCTGCTGGTAGTTGCTCGTCATGGTGATCTCGTATAGCGACTCCGCATTATGTTCGTTATCCACATTGCCATAGAACATATCTTTATATACTTCTGCCGAAACAAGAGATTTGCCGCTGTTGTTAATGATATCTTCCATCAGCTGTCTGGCTTTGTCGCGGTTGTCGGGAAAAATGTATAGCGACTGCATATACACTTTGGCGAGCAGACCTTTGGCAGCCCACTCTGTGGCACGGAAAGTCTCGTTGTGACCGGTGAGCAGAGTGCATGCCTCTGTCAGGTCGTCTATCACAAACTGCCACGTATCACGTACGGTAGCACGCTCTTGCTTGAGCGAGTCAACATTGCTATGAACTTTGTTGATAATAGGAAAGCCCCATGCATCGGGAGATAATTCGTAGAATATCTGCGCATGCCAGTAAGCAAGAGCACGGTTGAAAAGAGCCTGTCCGCGCATGTAGTTCAGTTGGTCCTGCTCGGCAGAGGTGGAATAGGCAGTGCGGTAATGCTCAATCGACTCGAGAGCCTGGGTGGACAGTTTTATCCACTTGCAGAGGTCGGTATATGTGGTGGTGATATAGCGCGAGTCGATAGAGGTGTAGTTGTCCATAGAGGTGGCACGTTCGTCGTAGCTGCCGTAGGTGTCGGTAGTATGGTCGTAGAGATATACTCCCATAGGGAACCAGTAGAAGGCATACATACCGATGCTGTGACTCTGGGCATAGGACGAGGTGAGAACGAGGTCAACCTGGTCCATTGTAGCAGGGAAGTTTTCAGGATTGAGCGTCTGCGGATTCTCTATATTGAAGAAATCCTTGCACGAAGCAAACATCAGTGCCACGACACACATTGTATATATAATAGTCCTTTTCATAATCTAACATTACAAACTTGTCAAACTTTACAAACTTATCAAACCCTTTAGAACGTTATATCCAAACCGAATGAGAACAGGCGTGAAGGAATATAGCGATTGATATTATCCACATTGTACATCAGCGAGTTGCCGCCTATCTCGGGGTCCATGCCCGAATACTTGGTGATGGTGAACAGGTTCTGCGCGGAGAAGTATATACGCGCCTTCTCCATCAGCGCCTTACGTGAGATTTGTTGCGGCAGGGTGTAACCGATACTCAGATTCTTGAGTTTCAGATAGTCGCCCCGCTCAACGAGATAAGCGCTGACGGTAGAGTAGTTTTTGTTGGCGGCACCATCGCCTATCATACTGCCGAGTTCGTTCACATAACCTACTCGCGGATTGTCGGTGACGGTGGTGTTGTCCTTACCGAAGCAAGAAGTAGTGAAGATGTTGGCAGTGGTGTTGTCTGACGAGAAGGTGTTGGTGTAAGGCTTTACGAGGTTCATGATGTCGAAGCCGAATGCACCTGAGAAGACAGCACTCAGGTCTATACCTTTCCAACCGAAGCTGAGGTTGAGACCCATCACCATCTTGGGCCAAGGGTTACCTATATATTTTCTTGAAGCGGCTGTGACGCGTCCGCGTCCGTTGTCGTCGTAAATGAGGTCACCTACGCCTGTGTTCTGCTGCTGATAATATATGCCTATCTCCTGTCCGTCAGCATTGAGCGGTTGCCCGTTGGCAGCAAACCCGAAGGGGTGAGTCGGATTCTGCTCTTTCCACTTGTCAAGAGCATACTGGTTGTACTGGTCCACCTGCTCTTGATTCTGGAAGATGCCCTTCACTCCGTAGCCATAGAAGAGCGACATAGGATTGCCGTCCTCAGTACGTGCAATGAGCGTCCATGAGTTGTCCACACCACGGTCTATTGCACTGGCACCGGGCTCGTCGCCTATACGTTTTACGGTGTTACGGTTGAAACTTGCATTCCAACCTATGCCATAGGTGAAGTCGCCGCGTTTCTCTTTCCACTCTATAGTGACTTCATGACCTTTGTTCTCCACCAGACCTGCATTAAACTGCACTGTGACAGTGTTGCCCGGGTCGTCGGAAGAGAAATAGTAACTCATGCCGGAAGTGAGAGGCAGAGAGCCGCGGTATAGCATGTCGCGTGTCTGACGGTTGTAGTAGTCGTAGGTTACAGTGAGTCGGTTGCCAAAGAAACCGAGGTCGAGACCAAGGTCCCACTGATTGACTTCTTCCCACTTGAGGTTCTCGTTGCCCAGCACTGCAATCCACGCCCCTGTCTGCTGAACGCTGGTATTGTCGAAAGCGTGACTCACTCCGGACAGAGAGTAACTGGACATATACATATATTGTGCAATGTTGTCGTTGCCAAGTATTCCCCATGACCCGCGAATCTTCAGGTTGTCCCACCATGAGCCTACATTATCTTTCATGAAACTCTCTTCCGACACTCTCCAACCTGCATTTACCGAGGGGAAGAAGCCCCAGCGGTTTTTCTTTACGAAGCGGTCGGAAGCATCGGCACGGAAGTTGACGGCAAGCAGATAGCGGCTCTTGTAGTCGTAGTTGATGCGGGCAAAGGCAGAGCCGCGACGCTCCATAGGCAGTCCGTCGGAAGCATCTTTGGTAGGACCGGTAGAGGCAAGGGCTATGGACTGGGCCACAGGAATGGCAAAGTCGTATGATTTCACGCTCAGGTTGTAGCCGTCGTATTTCCACCACTCTGTACCAAGCATGGCCTTGAAGTTGTGGTCACCCCACTTGGCGTCGTAGGTGAGCACCGAGTTGAACATCAGGCGGAGAGTGGTGCCTGCATAGGAGTTGAGTTGTCCGCCGGGTACGCCTACCTGCACAGGTCCGAAGTCCTTGTACTCGGTGAAGTGGTTCTGACTCCAGGCACTGACGTGGGCACTACCTGTAGTGCGCCATGTGAGTCCTTTGATGAACTCTACATTGAGGTATGCCTGGGCATTGAGGTTGTAGTTGTCATCGTGGAAGACGTGGAAAGCATCTTCCAGACCTGCAAAGTTGGGTCCGCTGCCGGCAAGGATAGGTGTCTTGGCATAGTTGCCGTCCTCGTCAAAGACTTCTGCCACCGGCACGGTGCGGAAAGGTATGGTGTGATTGTAGATACTGGAGTTGGTGGCAGGATTGGTTTTTGTCATGCTGCCATAGACGGACTCACCTATGCTGACGTGCTTGCCTATCTTATGGTCGAGGTTGGCACGCAGAGAGAAGCGCTGTGCACGTGTGTCCATATATGTACCTTTCTCGTCCATATAAGAGAACGAGAGGAAGAACTTTGTCTTCTCTGCGGCTTGCGAGACGGAGATGTTGTATTCCTGCTCGATACCGGTGCCGAACATCACTTTCATCCAGTCGGTGTTGGGCAGTTCCTGTATGCTGCTTACGCCCAGCACATCGAGCGTGGAGCCTGTGCCCCATGCGTCGCGTGCACGAATCCAGTCCTCTGTGCCCAGCAGACGGATGTTGCTCGTAATGTTACGCCATCCGACACGTGCATTGAGGCTTACCTGTGTCTTTTCAGACTTACCTTTCTTTGTGGTTATCAGAATCACGCCACCTGCAGCCTGTGAACCATAGATGGCGGCAGAGCCTGCATCTTTGAGTATCTCGATAGACTCCACGTCACGCATGTTGAAGTTGAAGCCTGCATCTTGTGCCACACCGTCAACCACATACAGCGGTGCCATGCCGTTGATGCTACCTGCTCCACGAATAAGTATGTCTGCCGACTCGCCCGGAGCACCCGAACCCTTGGTTACAGTCACACCTGAAGCCAGGCCGGAGAGACTCTCGGCAAGCGACTTGGCAGAGAAGTCCTGAATGTCCTCCGTGCTGACAGAGGAGATGGAACCGGTGACGTCTGACCGGCGCTGGGTGCCGTAGCCTATAACCACCACGTCCTCCAGCACTTCGCTGTCTTCCTCAAGAGTTACATTGAGAAAACCTGTCTTTCCGGTGATCACTGCCGTGTAGGTCTTGTAGCCCACATACGAAACAATGAGCGTTTTGCCTTCGGCTATCTCAAGTTGGAACAGACCGTCGAAATCGGTCACTGTGCCGTTGGTTGTGCCTTGCTCCATCACGGTAGCTCCTATGACCGGTTCACCCGACGGCTCAACTACTTTTCCTTCCACCTTACGGGCATAACTGAAAGTGGCCATACCAAGACACAGCAAAACGAGAGTAATGCGTGAGATGCTTTTCATGACTCTGAATAATACAATACGCAGGATGCCGCTTGGCACCCTGCGCTGTTAATAATAAGGTAATTATTTAACGATAACTTTCTCGCTTACGCGCTTGCCGTTTTCGAGAACATTGGTGCGTACATAAACGCCGTTCTCAGGAGCAGCCTCCAGACGCATACCGAGAATGTTGTAGTACTCGGTAGCAACAACCTCGAGGTTGGCATTAACGTCTTCTACTGCTGTTGCCTCGGTTGCACAAGGAGCTGCATAGCCCTTAACGTCAAAACCATAGATGGCAGCATCAGTATAGTCCTCTACATAAAGGTCCTCGCTTGTCTTTTCTCCTGTGTAAGGAGCAAAAGTGAAAAGGCAGTCAGCACCGTCAGCCTGAGTATTCTCGCCTACAGTGGCACTGCCCCACATCCACCAACCTGCACCGGGGTTATCGGCAGTGTACTCAAAACCGAAAATCTGACCATAAATATACATAACGGTGTCTTTCTGGAGCACTTCTGCTGCGAGAACATCCGGATTTGAGAAGATCTGAGCATAGTTGACTGTCATACCCCAGATGGTTCCGGATATTTGTTTCATACGGTTGGTATCACCGCTTACGTCGCCCTTGCTGGTCCATTTGTTAACAGCAATAGCACGGCTTGCACCTTCGGCTGTAGGAGTTTCACGTAGCCAGTCCTCAAGCCATGTACCTTTTATGTCAACAGCAAATGTGAAGGTCTCGTCGAACTCCATATCGTTGGCTGTTGCAAACTGACCGGCGGCGCAGTCGTACTTGACAATGTAGCGACCATCAGCACCTACAGGGTTGTTGAGAGTGTGTGCACTTGCACTCAGAGCTACCAGAGCGGCAGCAATAATAAAAGTAATCTTCTTCATGATAAATAAAGTTTTTGAGGGTTAATAAATATTGTTGATTAATGTTGCTTGTGTTGCTTGTTTTGCACTGCAAAGTTATACTACAATAATACACTTGAAAATTAATATATTACGAATATAGAAAAATATTTCCTCACTCTGATACTAAACATTTATAAATAAGCTTAATAAATCAAAATCACTATTGAGTAAATCAAGATAAAATACCAAATTCAGTATCCTATATTACAGGCAGTATGACCGATATGAAAGAGCAGGATTTTCAGTTATGAAAAAGTTTGAGTAACTTTGTCGTGTCAAAACTTCTAAAGTATGAAAAAGAGTCTATATTTTTTGTTTGCTACACTACTGTGTGCAAACACTCAGGCACAAGTGTACGACTTTGCAGAAGACGCCATGCAGAGAGGCTGGCACAACCGCCCGTACCAGAGATATGAGGCAGAGCCGGAACTTTGTCAGACAAACGGTACATTTCTTGAAAAGTCAGACAACCAACGCACGGTTCAGAGCGAAGCCTCTCATCAGCAGGCTGTGCAACTGACGGGCAAAGGAGAGTACATAGCATGGACAACAGACAAGGCTGGACAAGGTTTCAACATACGCTTTTCTCTGCCTGATTCTTCCGATGGAAAGGGCACAAAAGGCAACTTTCTGCTAACTGCCTCCAATACAGCGGGAGATGTGCTGTTCACACAGCAGTTCACCCTCGACTCTTACTGGGCATGGCAATACACAGTGCGCAACGGCAACTACCCTGACAACACACCGGCTGACAACAAGATGGTGCGCATGAAATTCGACGAGAAACATTTTCTCCTGAACAAAGAAGTGCCGGCAGGCAGTACCCTGCGCATCGAAAAGACAGATGAGAACACCGCTGCCTACACTATCGACTTTGTAGAACTTGAAGCCGTAGCAAAAGCAAAGACTGCGGCTGACTATACTGAATATACAGATATCATCGAGTATAACCCTGCAATCGACGGTGCACTCAACACCTTTGTGTGGAACAATCAGGGCAAGACCATCTATGTGCCGGCAGGCAGAATAGAAGTGCCTTCAAGAATCTACATGAACAAAGAGAACACACGTCTCGTAGGTGCTGGCGAGTGGTACACCGAACTGTATTTCACCGCTTCGTCGGACGAAGAGAGCACATACTCCAAGCGCGGTATAGAAGGTTCTGCCAACAACCTTGCGGTAGAGGGTTTCTCCATCAACACCATCAATAACAAACGCTACTACCTGAACAACGACTCAAAGCAGGTAGGCAAAGGCTTTCAAGGAGGATTCGGCACCGGTTCGGTTATCAGAAACTGCTGGGTGGAGCACTTCGAGTGCGGCGCATGGATAGCCGACTACTCAGGCAACAACTCGAAGAATCTGCTTGTTGAATACTGCCGTTTCCGCAACAACTACGCTGACGGAATCAATCTGTGCAAGGGCTCGACAGGTCACACTGTGCAATACTGCAGTTTCCGCAACAACGGAGACGACGACATGGCATCGTGGTCAACAGGCAACCTCTGTTCCGGTTGCACTTTCCGCTACTGCACTGCGGAGGACAACTGGCGGGCGAGCAGTCTGGCCTTTTTCGGAGGCAAACAGCAGACGGCACACCACATAGCCGTGTATGATGCACTGGAGTGCGGTGTGCGACTCACGACCGACTTCGCAGGTACCGGATTCAAAGCGGAAGGAGAGATACTTCTGCATGACATTACTATAGTACACTCCGGCTGCAAGAGCGGCACATGGGCAGAGTCGGGTGACTTCTGGGCAAACATGCAAGGCGCTCTCACACTTGCCGCCACCGCCAACTACGACATCAACAACGTGACCCTGCAGAACTTCGATATCTTAGACTCACGCACCAACGCTATATACCTGAGAGGACAGAACGGGAAGAAACTGAACAACCTCAAGATGCATGACATAAGCGTCAAAAATGCCGATGGATACGGCATATACTACAGTGGAGCACAAGGTACTGCAGACTTTTGCAACCTCAGTTTCGAGAACTGCAGCAAAGACGAGCAGTCGCAACACATGGCAACATTTGTAATAACCGAATGCGAAGGCACTGCCGTTGAGAGTCTCGAAAAACCTTCCGCCATGCAAAGCCTTGCCCTGCTCAACGGACAATATGTCGAGTTGCTCACACCGCAGGGCCAAACCTTATACTCCGGCGTCTGTAATGACTACAGAAAACTGCCGATGGAATCGGGGATTATAATAGTTAAGACCGACAAAGAGGTAATAAAAATCAGGTTATGAGAAAGCATATCATAAGTATTGTTGCATGCATCATGCTGGTGAGTACCGCCGGCAGTGCTGTCGGTATTAACACTGCCGACCTGGACTCGCTTGACTACTACCTGAGTCAGCGTGAACACTACGACCAACAGAAGGCAGAGCGCATCTGCCGTATACAAAGCTGCGACAGCCTGTCGCAATACGAGCGTTTGAACATGCTGTTTGAGGAATATGCCTCTTTCAACTACGACTCTGCGCACCTCTATGTTGACCGTCTGCTGGATGCCGCCACTGCAAGCACCGACATCAACCGGCAGACAGAAGCTCTGATAAACAAAGGGTTCGCCTATCTCTCGGCAGGACTGTTCAAAGAGAGTGCCGACCTGTTTCAAGCCATCGACATCGCAGGAGCCGACACAGCTGTGCAGACAAAATACTACACCACCTATGCGCGCCTCCTGTACGACCTTGCCGACTACAACCGCTCAGACCTCTATTATGAATATATCAATCAGGGCAGCACCTACTCTGACAAGGCTCTGCAACTGCTCTCGCCACAGGACACTGTCAGATATTGGTACGAGATGGCAGTGCGCGACATGAAGCAGCAGAACTATACCCGTAGCCTTGAGCGCTTCCGCATGCAACTCAAGTCACCGCTGATCTCAGAGCATGAGAAAGCCATCACTTATTCCTCAATAGGCTACATCTACTATGCCATGAACGACATAGAGCAGAGCCTGCACTACAACATACTGGCCGCCATATCCGACATACGCAACTCCACAAAGGAGGCAGTGGCACTGCGCAATGTTGCGATGGCACTCTTCAACCAGGGCCAGACAGAGCGTGCAGTCAGATACATACGCGTAGCACTCGACGATGCCAAGTTCTACAACGCACGCCATCGCCAACTGGAGATTGGTCAGATACTGCCCATCATTGAGCATGCACAGATGCAGCAACTCGAGGAGCAGAACACCCGCATACGCGCCTTAAGCATAGTGACGTATGCTCTGCTTCTGGTGCTGTTCATCGTGCTCATACTGCTTTACAACCGTGTTCGGGCGGTTCAGCGTGCACACAACACCATAACACAGATCAACCAGAAACTGGAAGAGGCAAACAACATAAAAGAGGAATATATATCCACTTTCCTCTGCAACCAGACCGAGACACTCAACAGATTTGCCATGTATCAGCGCTACGTGAAGCGTCGTGCACAGGAGCGGCGCACGGAGGAGCTGCTGACCATACCGCCGCAGTATAACGCTACGCGAACAAGAAAAGTGTTCTACAAGCAACTGGACGAGATGATACTGCGTATCTTCCCCGGTTTCGTGGAGCAGTTCAACTCGCTTCTGCGTCACGACGAGCAGATAATGCCTGTGCAGGGAGAACTGCTCAGTCCGGAACTCCGTATCTTTGCACTGATACGCCTCGGAGTGAGCGACAACGAGAAGATAGCACAGATACTCGACTACTCCATCAACACCGTCTATACCTACAAGACACGCGTCAAGAACCGCAGCGACCTCAGCACCGAGCAATTCAATCAAGCACTGTTTCAACTCGGATAAATGGTTACTGGTTACTGGTTACTGGTTACGGGTTACTGGTTATGGGTTACTGAAACTCTATTATAACATCATTATACCCTCAGGCCAACATACGGCATGGAGGGTATAATGATAATTGCAGGAGAAAAACAGAAGCTCTTTGTCTCCACATTTGCTATATAGTTGCCACTTGCCTTAGCGGATGTTGATTTTCAGTGTCTGCCCTGCAACACGCATCAGGTATATACCCTGTTGGGGCGCTGCAATGCCTTCGCCTGACTCAACCAGTGTGCGGTAAAGCAACTTGCCCGTCATGTCGTACAGCATGGCTTCCGCCCTGCCCTCTATTCCGCTGATGAAGAGTCTGCCGTCAGCCTGAGTGACAGAGATAGTGCCTGACAGAGTATTGTCTGCTGCAGTCGTTATCTGTCCCTGCTTCTTCTGTATTCTGACGGAATAGCGCCCGACTGAAGTGTGGGCACTGTCAGCATAGACGGTAACCGGATTCTCCAGACTATACTCACGACTCTCAGCCGCGTCATAGATGCTGACAGACTTACCGGCAGGCATACCCTTCGCCAATGCGATCTGATACTCTCCCGTCTCAGGGAAGACAATACCAAGAGGTACTTCGGTTGCGGAGTGAGGAAGTTGGTTTGCAGCCATATTGTAAGAACCTACCAGTGAGTATATTTGCGGGCCATCATTCATTATCTTGCTTAGATCAAGATTCAAGTCATAGTCTGAGGTCGCAATGTCATTGAGAGTTATATATGCGTGGTCAAACACATCTTCTCCGTTGGTCAATTGCAATGTCATCTCTTCAACTACGCCCTCTTCATCAGCAACTCGTCTTGCTGCTATGCCTGATGGTGTAGAGGCAGAAATGCCGGTGGTACTTACCCATGTTATATTGCCTGCATATTGGAACATATATGCAAATGTTGACTTGAACTCGGTTCCAACTGAAGAACGAGGGGTGTATGTTGGTGAACCGCTATTATAATTCCACTCGTAATAGTACAACGGATTTTCCCCGCTCATATTAAGTACATTGTCGTTTTTAATAGTAGCACTATGAGCACTTATTGTACAATTTTGGAAAGCAGGCACACCCGCCACATACCAATGACTATCCTCTTTTGTGCGGTCGTAGTCCTTATTACCTTTGCGACTCTCATCCTGCTCACAACCTTGACATATAGTACATTCGTTGTATGGTAATGTTGTTGTTACGGCCTTCGGCTCAAATTCCCATTTGCTCACCTCCGAGGGGAAATACAAACGTGCCACGCCGTCACTCTTGAATGTGGGACTATTCATTAAGTAAACTACATATCCGCGGTTTACTTCAAGAGTAGCTGTTTTCTTTAGGTTACGCCAGAAAGTGGGCGTCTCTTTGAACCATCCGTTCTGCGCACGAAGGTCACCACGATAACGTTGTATTACCCAATCGGTTCCATATTCACCGAGTCCAAACATATCTGCTATTTTGCAACTATATGGCAGTGAGAACCAGAAGAAACCACCTGTAGTATTCCAATTTGTACTTCTAAGTTCAAGTACGGTATATACCTGTGTTATATTAGTAACCTTATTGTTGCCGGTCAGCTTCACTTGTTTACTATCATTGTTTGCTTCACGAAGGAAGATAACGGCAGAGTTCAGGTCGATTGTTCCATTGTAATCATCATCAGGTACCCAACCTGCTACAATTCTGTTCGTCTTGAAGTCGTAGATAACTCGCATTGTCAGTGTGCCTTCTGCGGTATGTAACTGAACAGCCTTTGGATTCTCTCCATCCATTCCGAACAAATAGTAATCATTACCATTAAACAATGAGTGAGCAATAACACGCGACGCACTCGTTGCCTTCACGTCTATCTCATAAACCCAGTTGCCATCATCGTTAAATACAGCATTACGATAGTAACCCGTAGCAGCATTTGAAGTTATGGCATCATAATCAGTGGGGTTTTCAATTAGAGTTCCATCTGTGTCATACACTCTTTTGAATGTTGTTAATCCATCTTTGTCATAAAGCATCAAGAAACGTTTTGTAAGGTCGCCTGCAGGACCTATGGCAGAACGACTGAAATAATTGGTCTTGGGATTGTATGCGAATCTAACATTTGCTCCGCCTGCAGGCACTTTGCTATTCGTGAATCCCCCTTCGTCTGTTATTGCTTGCGAAAGATTGTTGTTTATATGGTTACCGATAGTTGCCGAAACATTGGCATCGGCTGTAAACCAATCAACCCAATAATAATTATATGGATTTGCGGTATATGCCTCGTTTCCATCGAAATGAATAAAGGTGCTATCCATATCATCTTTATGCTCTTTACCTGCTGCAACGGCAGGAGAATACAGATAATAAGCTCCACTATATGCTACCATAGTCCCTATTCCTAATGTATTCTTAACAAAAGTAGATGTATAAACAGAATCTTTAGAGAAGGAAGGAGTTAATGACTTTATTATTTCCCACCCTTCGCCGTTATTGTGGCGTACAAGGTTAAGAGTACCCGCAGTGTTGGCATAGAACGACAGGTCTGCACCATCTTTGTGCACACGGTTGGAATAGTACTTGTTCGTACCTACCGTTGACTCAACAGCATAATACAGTTGGCAGTCTTCAGTCTTCTCCCATAGACGATGATCCTGACCATCCTTTGTAACTTTTACTATATAACAGCCCGACTCGTTGACATTCTCAATGTTTGCAGTGCGCATATCGTTATTCCCTCCGGGAGTAGTTGCTGTGGCTTGAATGCTTACTTTACCATCTGTACATAGAGGAACAACAGCCGAGTACCAGTTGTCACCTTCGGCTGTTGCAGATACATCCGCACCGCTTTGGTTTGCACCCCAATAATGCACTTTCATTCCTGTTCCCCAAGCATTGCCACTTGTGGTGGACACCACTTCACTTGTATTGAAGCGAACAACAATAGAGTTGGCAGGGTCATAGACATTAACATATATGGTGGGAGACATCCAAGTATTCCCCCAATAGTCAGTTATAACAACATAGTAATTATGTGTACCTGCAGTATAATATATTAAATTTAATAATCGATTAGAATTTTGTACCGGTTGCCCGACACCATCCTTATAGAAATTATAAGGGTTTGAGCTATTTAGAGTAGTTGATAAGGAGGCCGTCAAGTTGAATTTATCACCAATTGCAACCTCAAGCAAATCACTTGTTATTGTAGCTATAGGTGCTGGTACTACCTTATAATATATGGTAGATGTTTGTGCCGTTCCTTTAACTTTATAACCCTCAGGTCCATATTCATAGTAAACCTCTAATGTTACTGTGTGGTCACCTAAAGTATTTTCTGCTCCATTAGAATAATTATATTTCAAAGGAGATACTGCGGCAGGTGTTTCTGGGGCAATAACTTCAACTCCATCCAACAAAAATCTACGTTTAAAGTGAGAATCAATAGTAGGATGAGAATTATGCGTAAACTTAAAGTACTGTATAGTTTGTCCTTGGAATACTTCGTAAGGACTTGCGCTTGTTCCGTTTCCGGGACCTCGTTGTACATCCCATGCAAAAAGCAGTGAACCTGTCATTGCAGGAATAGTTGGATAAGTAACAGACACCTGTTTAGAAATAGTATCATACAATATTCTATATGTGGCATTAGTGGTTGTCGCAATTTTTGCATTCATACCATTAGCAGTAAGTGTCTTACTGCTACAATCAGAAGAAGTCATTATTAAAGAACCTGCAGAAGCAGCACCATACCAGACGGAATTGTCTATTATTTTAAATTCTTGCAGATTATCAGCAGGAAGGGTAACATCCCAATAGTATGCACTCCCTATTTTTCCAGTGGAATTATTTGATTGAGCCCATGAGTTAGCCTCACATGAAAGTATTTTATTTTTAGGATATGTCACTGTCAGTCGTTTAGTATCTCCATTTCCGCTACCTGTATAAGTAAAGTCAAACTTATAATTACCTGCAACGGTTGTTGTAATCTTACAATTTGCGACATTGATACTCATATCCCAATTAGAACTGCTGGTAGAGGTCATCGTTCCTGTATTGCCGTAAAAATCGGAATACACCACGCATTTGAACTCGTATGTAGTATTCGCATTAAGAGAAAGAGTTTTCGAATATACATTCCCAACATGAGAATCCCAATCGAAGTTGTTGGTATTTGTAACATCAGCAGGTGAAGCACTATATACTTGCAACTGATATACTACAGGATAATATACTTGCAATTTGTGGGTTGAATAGTCATACTTAAAAGTATATGTACCTGTTACGGACGGATAAAAATTAATATTGTTTCCCCCATTAGTAGAAGTTAAAGTCCAAATATTACTGAAACTACTACCTGTGTTTTTCGTCAAAGAGTTATTTGAGTCTTGAGCACCAAACCATGTTTCGCCTTCCATTATCTTTATTTGAATAGCAGAAGATGAAGCCGTAAATTCTTTTGTGCAATATACTATAGTACCAGTGCTTTCACCTGCATGTTTGGTCATCGCGATTCCATCTCCCCAACTATTAAATGACCCTTTTAATACACAATTTGATGTGAGGTTCTCATCAAATGTCCAACGAACAGTACCTGCACTTGTAGCAGTAATAGTCGTGGGATTATCTGTTGTTGACGCCAATACTACCCCTCCGGTAGCAGTCCACTGACCTGTACTAAGATAACCTGTTCTGGGCATAGGAGCTGTTATTTGAACAGGAGTAACTGCACCCACTTGTACATCTCCGTTGGGAGCAGTTGTACCATCTGATTGAGATGCATCACTCAATGCAACATTGACTGTATAGGTATTTTCTGTCCAGTATGCGTATAGGGTTTTGGTTGCATCTTCGTAGTTCCAAGTGTGAGCGCTTGAACCATCTGCATTGTAGTATTTTGTTCCTGTGCCATTCTCTCCTGACCAGTAACCCGCAAAAGTATAGTTAGTTCTCGTTGGCATAGTGGCAGAAGGCATTGCGGCATCATAGGTGGCAGTTACAGAAGAAGAACCTCCGGTACCGCTTTGTCTGTCAAGAGTGATAGTGGTTGTTTTAGGAGTCCACTTTGCAAACAATGTACGTGCTGCAGTTATTGCTGTACTAAAGTTCCACACATTAGTACATGCTGCCTCTTGATACCATCCACCAAAGGTATAACCTGTGGCAGTTGGGTCAGGAGAAGGTCGAGTGGCAGTTGCACCACTCAAAACACTTTGAGAAGAAACGGCAGAACCATGACCATTCATATTGAAAGAAACCGTGTAATAATTGCCTGCACCATAGGTAAAATTGTACGTTTTTTGAACAGTTACAGGCCCATCGGTGTATATTTCAATAGCAGCAGTATATACTCCCGAAGTGCCAAAATAAGGTGTGAACGGACTTACGGTAATAAGTGTTGATGCATCACCTGTATTATCAGTACCAATAACCACTCCATTAATATAAAATCCACCTCCTATAGTGCCTGAATTTACGCCACCAAACTCAGCTATTCTATAATAATAACCACTATTACGAGGTGCATTTGTCTTGAATTTAACAGTCATAGTTTGATTGCCTGTGCCTCCACTTGAAGGATAAACAGTAACATCTGTAATGGTTATCTCTGTCCATTTGGCGTAGTATGTTTTGTTGCCGGTAGCTGTAGTGCTGATAGTGGTTACCGGTGAACCGGTGAAAGTGTCATTATCATACCATCCGCCAAACATGTATCCTGTGCGTGTTACATCTGTCGGGAGTGTTGCCCCAACACCATAAGTATAACTTGTAACATTGTCTGCATTGATGGTGCCACTATTTGTATTCAGAGTGACGGTGTAGGAGTCGGCTTTGAAGCGTGCTGTAACAGTAGCATCATTAGAGTAGTTATTAAAGGTTACACTTGTAGAAGCCGATGAAGAATTTGCTATTGTGATAGAACTTCCACCAGATGTAGCAGTCCAACCACCAAAAGAATATCCGGTAGTTGGGGTTGCTGTAATAGGATATGCTGTACCTTTTACTATACCTGTAACACTACCAGATACTGTATTTCCATTAGCAGCACCTGCAACCGTGAGATTCTTAGAAGGAATAGTAAATGTAATGCTATAAGTGCCTGTGTTATTGTTATTATACCAAAAATTGTCATTACATGAGCTACTGCTATTAGCTCCTCCAGTTAATTTTGCATATATTTTTATGGTATAATTACCTGGACCAGTTGTCTTTGAATAAAAATCAATAGATGTAGTATTTGTCATTGTGTTATTACTTCCATCCCAGCTACCCCATGTGGCAGGATCGTATGAACCGGATTCAATACTATTTGATTCTTTGAAGAGCTCCCACCATACTGTAGATCCACAAATATTACCACTTCCACTAGTTCTCCAAAATTTTACTGTGGTTTTTGTTAAAGTTAGAGCTGTCGTGATATCACCGAGATTTCCTCCACTTCCTATTCCACTATAATTAAGAGTCGTTGTACTGGTGGTCGCATTTTTTGTCCAATTGAAAGAAAGACCCCCATCACTCCACCAACCGGCATTGGTTCCTTGTTGTTGATAATCTCCTCCCCACACTTCTCCCACACAGGTGAGGAGGAGGGTGGCGGTGAGGAGGAGGGATTTGAGACTTAGGCTGAGAGTCAGGTTGAGAGTTTTCATATGCGGTGCTGTATGATATAGAGTTTTCATATATGTTGTGTGTTTAGTTGTGTTCGTATGATGAGGTGGGGGATATTTTATAAGTTATAGAGTTTCTTGTGGTTTTAGTGGTTATAGAAGTTTTAGTGGTTCTAGTAGTTCTAGAGGTTCTAGAGGTTCTAGAAGTTCTAGAAGTTCTGGATTTTCTAGTGGTTTTGGATTATTATAGTTTTATGAGTTTCTTATTGATTGTTAGGTTTAGAATCCTCGTTTTCCACGGCGGGCTTGAGACATCTGCTCGCGGATACCACCGCTCTCCAAGAACTCTTTTTCCACTTTTGCCATATACTTCACTATCCCGCGGTCTGACTGATGACACAAGGTGAGGGCCAAGTTGCAAAACTCCTCCTCCGACAGCCGCTCAAAATAGCGTCGGTAATCCTCCAACTCGTGGTGATGATAGCAATACTGCACCATTCTCGTATATCGCGGATGCTGCTTATCCCATATCTGCAACCCATGCACCCGAAGATAATCTTCATAATCCTCTCGAAGTTCTCTAAGACTGCCTCTTGAAGTATTCAACAGCTTGAGAAACATCTCCTTACTGGTCATCCCATCCACCATCCCCTCCACTATATTCTGCTTGCCTGACCTCGCCGCCTGCTCCATCTGGTCTTGTGTGCGGTCTCCTCGCTGAAGATAATGGTCTTTGAAGAAAAAGGTCATATCGTAAAGAACAAGTGCCTTGCGATAGAAGTACAACTTCGTGTAGCCATCTTCATACTCCAAGAAACCGTCTTCATTGAGTTTTGCCATAACAGGAGAGATATTAGGGGGTTGTTAGTGATTTATAGTAGTTCTAGATTTTCTAGTAGTTCTAGTCTTTCTAGTAGTTCTAGATATTCTGGTATTTTTTACTTGGGGATATTGATTATTGTTCTTTTTCTTTTTATTACAACCATCATCAGCGCAGCAAACAGTAGCATTACCCAGCCATCGCCGAGAGGGAAATTCTGTGACTGTGTGCCGGGGTCACCGGGAGTTACACCGGGCAGGTCGTCATCATCGTCATCATCGCTGTCGGCTCTGCGCTTCATCACGCCCTGATTTACACTCCCTGCAAACGGAGTATATATCACAGACGCCATTCTGCCGCTCTTGGGTGAGACAGAAGGCAGAGCAGAATAATCGGAAGAAGAATATAAAGGAGTCACACCCACGGACGATTGCACAGACTGTGCGCCGGGGGCATAGATAAGCGGGGAGCAGACACCCGAGTGCCGCTGACGCTGTGAAGATAAAGCGTTATTTGAAATGACCTGTTGCCCGAATAATACTACAGACAACAGCAACAGACAGTTGATTAGTAGTGTTTTTCTCATGGTTGTGTTTCTCTCATGGTATGCAGATTCCTTCGCTAAGGTGCTATCTCTGCAAAAAGCAGGCAAAGATAGAAATTTTTGTTTGTTTATGCAAATAAATAGTACCTTTTTTCTTAAAAAAGCGACTTTTTGTCAAAAATAGAGTGAGCAAACACTATGCTTAGAGTATGCTTACCGACGGCTTGGGGGTATGGGTGAAAAAAAGTGTTTTTGTTAAAATTGGATTACGTATTCTCGCGCAGATAACGCAGATTCATATTTGCTTTGCCACTCTATCCCCTTTTACCACGGAGAACACTGAGATTTTCTTTCGTTGCCTGAATTGACGCAGATTACTTTTCTCGCGCAGATAACGCAGATTCATATTTGATTTGCTACTATTCCTTTTACCACGGAGAACACGGAGATTATCTTTTGTCCGCGCAAATAGCGCAGATTATTCTTCATTTTTCATCCTTCATTATTTTTTTATTCCAACTATTATTTGTACCTTTGCAGAGTAGTATTCCAACTACTCTAGCCACGAAAAAACACAATCATATAATGCAAAAACCAATAATCTACCAACTCTTGCCGCGCACCTTCTGCAACTACACCAAGAAGCCTGTGCGCAACGGCAGCCTGGAGGAGAACGGCTGCGGCAAACTGAACGACATAACAGACAAGGCTCTGAAAGAACTGCGCAAACTGGGTGCCACGCACATCTGGCTGACAGGCATACTGGAACACGCGACACAGACCGACTATAGCCGATACGGCATAGCAGCAGACAACCCGCTGATAGTGAAAGGGCGTGCCGGCTCACCCTACGCCGTCAAAGACTATTACGACATCGACCCTGACCTTGCACAGAACGTGGATGAGCGTATGCAGGAGGCTGAAGCCCTGTTCCGCAGAATTCATAAGGCAGGCATGCAGGTGATAATCGACTTCGTACCCAACCATGTAGCAAGACAATACAAGAGCGACCGGAAGCCGGAAGGTGTGCACGACATAGGGCAGGACGACAACCCCGACTGGAGTTTCTCGCCGCTCAACGACTTCTACTATCTGCCAGGGCAACACTTCTGCGTGCCGATGACAGAAGAAGAGGAAGCGTCAGGCGCCGACATCGCCTACACCGAGTTCCCCGCCAAAGCCACAGGCAACGACTGCTTCTCGGCAGCACCCTCGGTAAACGACTGGTATGAGACAGTGAAACTCAACTACGGAGTCTTCTATCAGGGCGGCATGGAAAAACAGTTTGACCCCCGCCCCCGACTATGGGACAAGATGCGCGACATACTGCTGTTCTGGTGCGGAAAGGGCATCAACGGCTTCCGCTGCGACATGGCAGAGATGGTGCCGGTGGAGTTCTGGGGATGGGTGATTCAGGAGGTGAAGCGGCAATATCCGGATGTGCTGTTCATAGCCGAAGTGTACAACCCTTCGCTATACAGACAATACATCTTCGAAGGCAAGTTCGACTACCTGTACGACAAAGTAGGAATGTACGACTACTTGCGCGGCGTGACCTCGCGCGACTTTGTGGCAGAAGGTATCACACATCAGTGGCAAGACACGGAGGACATACGCCGGTATATGCTCTATTTCCTTGAGAACCACGACGAACAGCGTATCGCCAGCGGTTTCTTCTGCGGAAGAGGCATCTGCGCCGAGCCGGCAATGATAGTGGCAACATGTCTGGGTGAAAACCCTGTGATGATATATGCAGGGCAGGAGACAGGCGAAGCAGGCATGCAGAGCGAAGGCTTCTCGGGCATTGACGGGCGCAGCAGCATATTCGACTACTGCACCATACCGTCACTGCAGGCTTGGACCAACAGCGGCAAGTACGACGGCGCCTTGCTCAACAACGAGCAGAAAGAACTCAGAGACTTCTACAAGAAACTGCTCAACCTTGCCAACACCGAGCCTGCAATACGAGAAGGTCTGATGTTCGACCTCGAATATGTGCAGCAAGAGGGCTTCAACAAGAAGAAGCAGTACGCTTTTCTCAGAAAGGCAGGCGAAGACATTGTACTTGTGGCTGTCAACTTCGATGCCCGCACAGAGCGGGTGAAGATACAGATTCCGCCGGCAGCCTTCCTGTATCTGGAGATGAAAGAGCAGGCTTCGGTGGAGATGAAGGACTTGCTGACAGGGAAAAAA
The DNA here is from genome assembly GCA_017477325.1 of Paludibacteraceae bacterium. Lineage (GTDB taxonomy): Bacteria > Bacteroidota > Bacteroidia > Bacteroidales > Paludibacteraceae > Colicola. Next base: position 239,027 of record JAFUWV010000002.1, on the reverse strand, counting down.
CTGAAGAATATGCCGTTCAACTCGACCGAAGCAATAGAAATAGAGATTCCGGCATGGAAAGGAGTGATACTGAAGGTTTGAGGAGTTTAAGAAGTTTGGAAAGTTTGGAAAGTTTGTAAAGTTCGAGAAGTTTGAGAAGTTTGAGAAGTTTGTAAAGTTTGAGAAGTTATGGCTACCATAAACTCTTTTCAAGACCTTATTATTTTTAAAGAGGCTCGTGATTTGGCAAAACAAATATTTGCATTAACAAAGGATCCCCCTTTTGTTTATGACAACAGATTTGTCCAACAAATAAGGGCTGCTTCAGGTTCTATTATGGATAATATTGCAGAAGGCTTTGAAAGAGAAGGTAATAAAGAATTTATTCATTTCTTATATATTGCCAAAGGGTCATGCGCAGAAGTACAAAGTCAAATTATTAGAGCTTACGATTGTGAACATATTAACAAGAAGCAGGCACAAGAACTCTATGATAAAACAAAAGTCATCACTATAGGAATAAAACACCTCATAGACAAACTAAATTCAAGTGATTTTAAAGGATTCAAATATAAAGATAAAACTAACTAAGCAAACTTTACGAACTCTTCAAACATTACAAACCTCATGAAATCTATCTTTCAACTGATAAGGTGGCAGAACCTGCTGTTCTCGGCACTGATAGTGTGGCTAATGGAGAAGATGGTGGCAGTGCCGCTGTTGGACAGAGCTTTGTTTGGCGAGCAACTGCCCGGGTGGATACTGATTCTGCTGATGCTCTCGGTGGTGTTCATTGCAGCCGGAGGCTACGCCATCAACGACTATTTCGACGTGCGCATTGACAACATCAACCGCCCTGAGCGACTGATTGTAACACGCGACATCAGCAAGCAGCAGGCCATGCTGATACATCAGGTGATGACAGCACTCGGTGCCGTGCTCGGACTGGTGGCGGCATGGTTCACCCGCAGCTGGACCCTGTGCATAATATACGTGTTTGTGCCCGGACTACTGTGGTTCTACTCGTCGAGCTACAAGCGTCAGTTCATAGTAGGCAACCTTATCGTCAGTTTCTCCGCAGCACTGGTGCCTCTGCTGGTGGCTATCGCCAATGCCGGCTATATGCGCCACCGGTACGGAGCCGAAGTGATGCAATACAGCACCATCTGCAAAGAGATTTACGTCTGGATAGGCTTCTTTGCTCTGTTTGCACTGCTCACGACGCTGGTACGCGAGATACTGAAAGACCTGCAGGACCAGACCGGCGACCGTGAACTGGAGTGCCACACAATGCCTATACTGATAGGCGAGACGTGGACAAAGGTGATACTGACAGTGCTCATTCTGCTGATAGCAGGCCTGGCATGCTATGCAGTGTTCTGCCTGATGCCGTTCGAGCACAGTTGGAGCAGCATGCCCGTCAGATATCTTACCTTCGGACTGCTTATACCTCTGTGCTGCGAGTTGTACTTGCTTTGGCGGGCACAGCTGCCTTCAGAATACCGCTATGCCCAGGGGCTGATGAAGTTCATCATGCTGCTGGGAGTGCTGTTCTCGATAGTGATACGGGTACTCATGTAACAAACTTAAGTTACTTAAATTACTTAAGTTACTTTAGACACTTTAAATTCCTTTTTCTACTACACTTATGCATGTAATTCTTGGGAGTCATTCTCCCCGCCGCAAAGAACTATTGGCGGCACTTGACGTAGAGTTTCTGACAGTTGATATTGTCTGCAACGAGGCATACCCGCACTCTCTGCAGGCGGGCGACATACCTCTTTATATAGCACGCGAGAAGGCTGACGCTTACCGGAATAATATTAAGCAGAACGAACTGCTCATCACTGCCGACACCATAGTATGGCTCGACGGCAAGGTGCTGGGTAAACCCAAGGACGAAGAAGACGCTAGCAGAATGTTGCGAATCCTGTCGGGCAAGACACATCAGGTTTATACAGGAGTCTGCCTCACCGGTTTGGACAAGCAGATTTCGTTTGTGGACAAGACAGACGTGAGTTTCCGCAAACTGGCAGAAGAGGAGATACAGTATTATGTCGGGAAATACAAGCCTCTGGACAAAGCCGGTGCATACGGAATACAGGAGTGGATCGGGATGACTGCCTGCACAGGCATCAACGGGTCATATTTCAACGTGATGGGCCTGCCTGTGCACCGAGTGGCAGAAGAGATGAGGAAGTTTGGGTAGTTTGAAGATGTTTTTATAGTTTGCAAAGTTAACTTATCGAACTTGTCAAACTCGACGAACTTTACGAACTTGTCAAACTTACAAAACTTACCGACCTATCTCCTCATACTCCAGCGTGTTTTTCGGAGCTACATAGTCCGTTTTCTTTACAAGCGAGAACGTGAGATAGTGGTATTTGCCTCTGTAACCGCTGACCCCTCGGCGGTAAGGCTCTGCCGGAGTAAGGCGGAAATCCTCGTTTCTTAGTATATACGAGTCGAAGGTAAGGAGCAGTGCATCGGCTTCTGCGGCACGCAGTTTCACTTGGTGGTGGTAGCTGGTGCGTGAACGCAAGCACTCGTTCATCTGCTGCAGGCTGTCGCATAATTTGTCGGCAGGCAACATGAAATACTCTTTCGACACCATCATCAGGTCTTTGCCATACTCGCTGCGCATGTCCTCTTCCAGCCGGTCTTCAAGCAATAATATATAGTCTTCACTATTCATTATGAATTATGAATTACGAATTATGAATAAAATACATTGGGAGGAGTTTTCCAACTCCTCCCAATGTTCTGTGGTCCCGCTTGGGCTTGAACCAAGGACCCCCTGATTATGAGTCAGGTGCTACTGACCAACTGAGCTACGGGACCTCGCGTTCGGCACACTCAATCTGCGAACATAGTTCTTGATTGTCTTTTGAGCATGTTGCCACGCTTTTTGCTTTCTCAAAATACTTATTCCTCAAAAGCGGGTGCAAAATTAGTGTAAGTTTTTGAATTGTGCAAATAAATTCTTTAATAATCCATTTTTTTGTCGTATCTTTGCAAACAAATCAAAACTTGCCGAACTTTACAAACTTCTCGAACTTATCAAACTAAAACATATATTCATCATGAACATTCTCGAACAAATGACAGTGCGTGCGCAGCAGAACCTGATGCGCATCGTGCTCCCCGAAGGCGATGAGCCCCGCACACTGGAGGCTGCCAACATCGTCCTCGAAAAGAAAATCGCCAAACTGACACTCATCGGCGATCCTGAAGTAATCAACCGTATGGCTCAGGAGAAAGGCTATACACACATCCAAGAGGCCGACATCTTCAATCCGAAGACCGACCCGCGCATGCCTCAGTATGCTGCTCTGCTGTACGAACTGCGCAAGAAGAAAGGAATGACAGGAGAAGAGGCTGCAAAGAAAGCTCAGGACCCTCTGTATCTGGGTTGTCTTATGATAAAGAACGGCGATGCTGACGGCGAATTGGCAGGTGCCCGTGGCACCACAGCCGACACTATCCGCCCTGCTTTCCAGATTCTGAAGACCAAACCCGGAGTGGGTATTGTCAGTGGCGCCTTCCTTATGTTCACCCCGGCCACACAACTTGGCGAGCAAGGATTCCTTGTGTTTGCCGACTGCGCCGTTAACCCTTGCCCCAACGCCGAAGAACTGGCACAGATAGCCATCTCAACTGCTGAGACTGCCCGCACACTGGCACAGATAGAACCCCGCGTGGCTATGCTGAGTTTCTCTACCAAAGGCAGTGCCAAGCACGAACTGATAGACAAAGTGACAGAGGCAACACGTATTGCTCACGAACTGGCTCCCGACCTCGCTCTCGACGGCGAACTGCAGGCTGATGCAGCTCTGGTGGAGAAAGTGGGACAACTGAAAGCACCGGGAAGCAAGGTGGCAGGCAAAGCCAATGTGCTCGTCTTCCCCGACCTGCAAGCAGGCAACATAGGTTACAAACTGGTGGAGCGTTTCTCAGGTGCCAATGCCATTGGTCCTATTCTGCAAGGTATAGCTGCTCCTGTCAACGACCTCAGCCGCGGATGCAAAGTGCAAGACATAGTAGAGATGATCATCATTACAGCCAACCAGGCAATAAAATAAAACACCATGAAAATACTCGTATTAAACTGCGGAAGCAGCTCCATCAAGTACAAACTCTTTGATATGGAGCATAAGCAAGTCATCGCTCAGGGCGGTGTAGAGAAGATAGGTCTGCCTGACTCGTTCCTGCTCGTCAAACTGCCCAATGGCGAGAAAGTGCAAATAGACAAACCCATGCCCGAACATACTGTCGGCATCGAACTCATTCTGCAAACCCTTACTGATGAGAAACTGGGTTGCATCAAGAGTCTGAAGGAAATCAATGCCGTAGGTCACCGCGTGGTGCATGGTGGAGAGAAGTTCAACAAGTCCGTACTCATCACCGACGAAGTGATACGCAATATCGAAGCATGCATCGACCTCGCTCCGCTTCACAACCCGGCCAACCTGAAGGGTATACATGCCATTGAGAAGACTCTCCCCGGCGTGCCTCAAGTGGCAGTGTTCGACACTGCTTTCCACCAGACTATGCCCGACTATGCATACATGTACGCCCTGCCATACGAGCTCTACGAGAAATATGCCATCCGCCGCTACGGTTTCCACGGCACCTCTCACCGTTACGTGTCAAAGCGTGTATGCGAATATCTTGGCGTAGATCCGAAGAAGCAAAAGATTGTCACAGCCCATATAGGCAACGGAGGCTCTTGCGCTGCAGTGAAATTCGGTGAGTCGGTCGATACCTCCATGGGTCTGACACCCGTAGAGGGTCTCGTGATGGGCACACGTGCAGGCGACCTTGACCTCGGTGCTGCCACTTTCATCATGGACAAAGAGCATCTCACTACTGCCGAGTTTGCCAACCTTGTGAACAAGAAGTCAGGTCTGCTGGGCGTGAGCGGTGTCAGCTCCGATGCCCGCGACATTGACGCAGCCATCAAAGCAGGCAACCATCGTGCCGACCTTGTTCGCAAGATGTTCATCTACCGCGTTATCAAGTACATCGGTGCTTATGCCGCTGCCATGAACGGCGTGGACATCATTGTCTTCACCGGTGGTATCGGTGAAAACGATGCATACATCCGTCAGGAGATTGTGAAAGGTGTCACTTTCCTCGGACTCCAGCTCGACGAGGCTGCCAACAACTGCCGCGGCAAAGAGGCCACTATCTCCACTCCGGACTCAAAGGTCAAGGTATGCGTCATTCCTACCGACGAGGAACTGATGATTGCATCCGACACAGCCGCATTGGTATAAAGCCGATAGTTCAGACAACGCCATATAAGAAAGGCGTATTTCATAAGAAAGGTGAATTGCTACCACAATTCACCTTTCTCTTATTGCTTACTTCTTGCTTTTCCCGACTTATATCATAGCCTTTGTTTCACTCTTCAGCATAAACTGTTATGACAGTTTAGTCTTCTTTATATTACGCGATGCCAGAATGAAATAGGCAATCAGTGCCACGTATGCAAGGCAGCCTACTATCTCTGCACCGCCTGACTGAGCCCACTCTGCGAGATACCAGTCGGCCCCTGCAAACCGTATGGCAGCCGAGACAACACCCATCAATGCGCCACCTGCGATAAATCCGGAAGCGATAAGGGTGCCCTTGTCCTGTCGAGCCTGAGCCAGCTCTTTGTCTTTGCCACGTGCCATAAGCCACGATATAAACCCTCCTATGACAAGCGGAGTGTTGAGTTGCAGCGGAATGAACATACCGAGTGCGAACGCCAGCACCGGCACTCCGAGCAGATTAAGCAGCAGCGCCAGCACAGCGCCCACGCCGTACAACAGCCATGGTGCACCTTGCCCCATCATGAGAGGCTCGATGACTGCCGCCATTGCATTGGCTTGCGGAGCCACGAGAGCATTCTCTCCGGTGAACCCGTAAGTCTTGTTGAGTATGATAATCACACCTCCTACGGTAGCAGCACTGACGAGTGTACCAAGGAATTTCCATGTCTCTTGCTTCTTGGGCGTGGTTCCAATCCAATAACCTATCTTAAGGTCAGTGATAAATCCTCCAGCCATACTCAGTGCTGTGCAGACGACACCGCCTATAACCATTGCGGCCACCATTCCTGATGTACCTTTCAATCCCACAGCCACGAGTACCACAGAGGCAATGATAAGTGTCATCAGCGTCATGCCGCTGACCGGGTTGCTACCTACAATAGCTATAGCATTGGCTGCCACTGTAGTGAACAGAAAAGCAATCACAGTGACCACAAGCCACGCTATCAGTGCTTGCCAGAAGTTATTGATGACACCTATCCAGAAGAAGACAAACACTATCAGCAGTGCCGCACACACGGCTATCAACAGAAAGCGCATACTCAAGTCGCGTTCTGTACGCACAGTGGCCTCTGCCACCTGTTTGCCCTTACCGCGCAATTCTTTTCCTGCCAGCCCTACAGCACCTTTTATCACTCCCCACGACTTGACAATACCTATCACACCTGCCATCGCAATAGCACCAATGCCGATGTAGCGTGCATAGTTGGAGAATATCCACTGCGGGTCTTTGTCTGCCAGCATAAGACTGTCAGCCGTTGTCATTCCGAGCAGAGGAATAAGGAACCACCACACAAACAGCGACCCGCAGCAGATGATAGCCGCATACTTGAGTCCTACGATATAGCCAAGACCAAGCACTGCAGCCGAGGTGTTGACCGAGAATGTGAGTTTCCATTTGGCAGCCAGAGCCTCACCCCAGGTGGTCATGCGAGTGGATAGTTCTTCTGTCCAAAGACCAAAAGTGGATACCAGAAAGTCATATATACCTCCTATGGCTGCTGCCCATATAAGCGGCTTAGCCTGCGAGCCTCCTTGTTCACCCGAGACAAGCACCTGCGTGGTAGCAGTGGCTTCGGGAAAAGGATACTTGCCATGCATGTCGCTCACAAAGTACTTGCGGAACGGAATGAGGAAGAGTATTCCCAGACATCCGCCCAGCAGCGATGCCATGAACACTTGCATGAAGTTGACTGTGATGTCAGGATATTTTGCCTGCAGAATGTACAAGGCAGGAAGAGTGAAGATGGCACCTGCCACTATCACTCCTGACGAAGCACCTATAGACTGAATAATGACGTTTTCTCCTAAGGCGTTCTTACGTCGCAGAGCCGAAGAGAGGCCTACAGCAATAATGGCAATAGGTATGGCAGCTTCAAACACTTGGCCCACTTTGAGTCCAAGATAAGCTGCGGCAGCAGAGAAGATGACCGCCATCAGTACACCCATGCTTACTGAATAAGGTGTCACCTCGGCAAAATTCTTGTCTGCAGGAAGAAGAGGCTTGTACTGCTCACCTTCTTTTAGCGGACGACCGGCATTTTCGGGTAATTGCATATAAGTAGTTGATTAGTTGGTAAGTTAATAAGTTGGTACGTTGAGTAAGGTCAGAGTAAAGAGTGCAAGAGAGAGAAGTATATACACAATGAATATTACTCCCATTGCCACTGATTGCCGTGTACAGAAACAATAAGCTGACAAGGCTGCCACAGAATATACCGCAACTGCAAGAAGCGATGAGAAATACTTAGGCGGGAAGAACATCATCACTACGCTCACAAGCAACAGCATCAGCAGAATAAGCACCAGCGATTGTGCACGGCTGTTCTCACGGGCAAAGCCCAAGAGAGAAGTTACTGCGAACACCACTGCCGCCACTGCAAGAAACAGTAGGGGCAGCAACGCCTCGGCAGAAGGCAGTGTATGCAAGTAAGTGTCGCCTATACTCAGTATGGAAAAAGCACTTGGAAACAAAGTGGAAGATATCCATACATACAGAACAAAAAGCCCTGCAGCAATGAGTGACGCTAAAACGACTCTGAGGTTCATTGCCCTCTGCACGGAAAGACCTATCCACAAGACAGGCAGCAAGAACAGCATATCCGGCAGGAAAAGAGCTGTGATTGAGATGATAAGCGTCGAGAGGAAACTCTCGTGCACTGCATTGTCGGAGCGGTAAGCCCTCATAAGCAGTAAGACTACCGACTGCAGACCCAACACAGCCATCTGCCCTTCCCACTGAGAGTGCAACTGACTCATAACCCCGACAAGCAGCAGATAGCAGAACACGGGCAGCGAAGAGCGCGTGCGCGTTATTCCCACCTGATACACCAGATACATCAGCAGCACAGCATTGCCCACTGTAAGTATCATTGTCACCACCGTCTGCCACACAAGAGGCTCTGAAGTCAGAAAGTCAGGCACAAACATACAAAGAGCCAACACAGACAGCAGCGAACCTGCTATCCATGTCAGTTCAGTGATATGTTTCAGAAAGTATTTCAAAACTTCTTCTCCAAGAGGTATTTGGGATCAGCCGGACGGCCGCGGAACTCGTTCCAGAGCTCTTGTGCATCACGTGTGCCTCCTTGCTCCAGCATGTGACGGAAACGCTTGGCAACATCCGGATTGAGTATATCGCCTGTCTCACTGAAAGCAGCAAAGGCATCCGAGTCAAGCACTGCCGACCATGTGTAACTATAGTACCCGGCTGCGTAACCCGTAGTGAAGATATGGTTGTAGAAAGTAGAGCGATAGCGAACTATAATCTCGGGCAGCATCTGCATCTTCTGCATGCTCTCTGCCTCAAACTTGTTCACGTCTATAGTGTCTGCCGCTGTCAGACAGTGGTAATCCATGTCGAGGATGGATGCACTGAGAAGCTCGGTCTCTACGAAACCCTGGTTGAACTTGCGTGCATTGTTTATCTTCTGAATGAGCGAGTCAGGCATCACTTCGCCTGTCTGATAATGGAAAGCATAAGTGCGCATTATCTGAGGCTCGTAGCAGTAGTTCTCCATGAACTGCGATGGCATCTCTACAAAGTCGCGAGGCACATTGGTGCCGGAGAGAGTCTTGTAGGTGCAATGCGAAAGCAGTCCGTGCAGAGCATGACCGAACTCGTGGAACAAAGTCTCAACATCATCCATAGACAGAAGCGAAGGATTGTCTTTCGTAGGCTTATTGAAATTACCTACGTTTATGATGACAGGGCGATGGTCAACGCCTGCGTCATCAATATACTGCGAACAGATATTGTTCATCCATGCTCCGGGACGCTTTCCTGCACGGGGAAAATAGTCGGTATAAAGAATACCTACCAGATTGCCTTCTGCATCTGTCACACGGAACACTTCAACCTCTTTGTTATATACAGGCATATCCTGCAGAGGTTCGAAGTTGAGACCATAGAGGCTATGAGCCAGACCGAACACACCACGACGAACATTGCTCAGTTCGAAATACGGTTTGAGGTCTTCCTCGTTGAGAGCATACTTCTCTGCTCGCAGTTTCTCTGCATAGTACCACCAGTCCCAAGGTTGCAGTTTTTCACCCGGAAGATCTTTGTCCATAAGCTTCTGCAGTTCTGCCGCCTCACGCTTTGCCGCAGCAAGCGAAGGAGTCCACACTGACTGAAGGAACTGATTGACAGTCTTGGCATCTTTTGCCATGCAGTCGTTCAGGATATAGTCTGCAGGGCAGTCGTATCCGAAGAGTTTGGCTTTCTCTATTCTCAGACGCATGGTCTGGTTGATGACCGACTTATTGTCGTTCTCGTTGTCACGGTTGCCGCGAATGGTGTAGTCCATCAAGAGCTGTTTGCGCAGTTCACGGTTCTTGCAGTACTGCAGCACCGGAGTGAAACTGGTGCGCTTTGGTGTAAAGAGCCACTCACCGGGGTGACCGGCTGCGGCGGCCTCTTCTTGAGCTGCTGCCTTTGCTCCTTCCGGAAGACCCTCCAGCTGACTCTCGTCTGTTATAAAACGTTTGATAGAGTTGGTCTCGGCAACCACATTGTTGCCAAACTGCAAGGAGAGAAGCGAAAGTTGCTGGTTTATCTCTTTCAGGCGCTCTTTCTGCTCGGGATTGAGGTTGGCTCCGTTGTTGACAAAACTCTTGTAGGTCTCAGTCAGCAGACGCATCTGCTCGGGATTAAGTCCGAGACTCTCCTTCTTCTCATACACCGTCTTTATGCGGGCAAAGAGTTTCTCGTTGAGAAGTATCTCGTCAGAGAGTGAGGTTACAAGAGGTGTCACACGCTCAGCTATAGCGTCCATCTCTGCATTGCCGTCTGCCTCCAGCACATTGAAGAACGCACCTTCCACTTTCTCCAACAGACTGCCTGCACGGTCAAGTGCTACAAGAGTGTTTTCAAACGTAGGTTCCTCAGGGTTGTTGACTATGGCATCTATCTCTGCCTGATGCTGACGGACAGCCTCCTTGAAGGCAGGCTCGTAGTCGGAGAGTTGTATCTTGTCGAAAGCTGGTACACCATAAGGTGTTTCCTCACCGGAGAGCAAGGGATTCAGTTTGTTGCATGCTACCATGGCTAATGCTATTACAGGAATTATTAGTAGACGTTTCATTGCGTTAAATATTATAGATTAAAGACTTATCTGCGAGAAGAACCTGCTGTTGCAGAGCGGCTGCTTGAAGAAGTGTTGTCAGTTGAAGTGGTACGGGTGGACGATGTGCCGGCTGCAGAACGCGAAGAAGTGATTTGGCTTGCAGCCGAGCGTGATGTTGACTCGACAGTGGTACGGGTGGTAGATGTTGAGCGTACACGGCCTTCGTTGTTTATCTTCGATGTAGTGCTTGTTGTGCGACTGGGCTGAACACTTGACGATGTTGCTGCAGAGCGCGAAGTGGTGGTAGTGGTCTTTGTGGTAGTCGTTGAGCGTGAAGGAGACGATGAGGTAGTTGTGGATGAGGTGCGAGTGGTAGTGGTGGTCGTCTCACGTCTGGGTTCTGTCTGAGCGGAAGACTTGCTTGCTGTTGAAGTTGAGGCAGAGGCAGAACGCGAAGAAGTGCTGCTTGAAGATGTAGCCGTGCCCGATGCCTGAGCAGAACGTGAGGAACCTGTAGAGGCGGTTGTCTGGGTTTTGTTGGCTTGCTGGGCGGAGCGGGAAGAACCACTGCTGGTAGTGGTAACAGAAGTTGCTGCCACTGCCTGACGAACATCACCGGCATTGCGCACTCCGCGAGAAGAAGTGCTGCCCTGAGGAGTATAACTCATGCTGGAAGTGCGGTTGCTGAACGACTCTTCCGGGTGAGAAGTCTGATAGTCGTTGCGGGACACATTCTGTATGACAGTGATGTAGTTAGTATAGTGCACAACGGTAGGATATGTAACTTCGTGGCAGTACTTATGATTGTGCATATAAGTATTGACGTATGCCTGATAGTGACTCAGATACTGAGGTGCCGGTTTTGAGTAGTAAGAAGGCAGATAGCCCCAATAGTATGGTGATTGCCAAACCATATAACCAGGACGACGGAACACTGTATAGAGAGGCGGGTTACGCACAAACACAGGCTGAACTATGTAGTTCTGACCATATACATACGGGTCACCTACAATCTGGAAATAAGGAGTGGAGGTCATCTCAACGTTGATGGTAGCAACATTCTGGAAGACGTTGTATGCAAGCACGGCTTGAATGACAAACACGTGGTTGTATGAGTTCATCACTTCCATTACGCGCAGATAGTCAATATAGCCGTCGTGGTTGAGGTCAAGGTTGGAAATCATGTAACGTGACGAGTTGAGTATCATCTCGAACTCTTCAACCGACTCTGACTGAGCGAAGGCGGCTGCCACTGCCTGAAGGTCAAGATGCAGACTGATGTCGGTAGTCATAGCATTCACCTTGACGGTGGTAGTGGTTTCACGACCTGAGGTGCGGATAGTGGTAGTGGTACTTGCAGGAGTAGAGTAAACCACTGGCTGCGGAGTGGTGACTACGGTAGTGGTGGCTACCGGTTTCTGAGGTGCAGATGCGATAGTGAGCAGAGTGGTGAGACAACTGCTGCAAGCCATGCCTATCAGAAGTAGGCTGATCAGACGGAATGTTTTCATTGCTTTATGATGTATTTGGTTTATATTCTAAAGTTCCGGTTGATGCCGGCGTTACTGCTCTGATTGTATTGTTGAATTGCGCTTGAGAGCAGCGTTTATCATCTTCTTGAGTGTTGCGTTCTGAGTCTCTACATCGCGGCGTATGATAGGACGGAAATCCTGTGCATAGCGGCACTTGGCAGGTTTTATCTTCAAGTCGTCAAACGTGCCGAGCACATCCACACCTATATACAGAGGTTTGAGCAGGGAGATGTGATAATCGAACGACATGTCAAGATTGTGGCGTCCGCCGGCTGCTGCCATATACTTGTCAATAGTCATGCAGAACGGGTATATGTCTATCTCCTTCTTGAAGAGTGTGGCTTGCACAGAGATGGAGTCCACAAGATTCTCTGTCTTGCGGTTGAACATGAGTATCTTCGCTATCTTTCCAAAGGTCTCGGAGTCAAGCAGCACAAGGTCCTTGCCGGTGATGCTGACTGCTCCACGGGCGGTGCTCCACTTGGGGTCATAGTTGGCAGTGAGGAATGTCTCGGCAGCGAGGTGGAACTCGCCGTTGCCACGGAAACTGCGGAGCATTGGCATCATAGTGTCAATCTGCGGAATCATGTTGACTAGTTCCTGCATATTGATGTCCACCATGTGGTAGTCAAGTCCGGCATAGAGGTGATTGCGGCGCGGAGTCTTGTAGATGGCAGTGAGTTGCAGTTTGGCGGCATTGCAGATGAAACCCATCTCCTCAAGTACCAGTACACCGTCTTTGACATAGAGTCTGCCTCCAAGTTCACGTGCCAGCTGGTCGAATACTACAGCCTCTCGGATATCGGTGGTAAGAGTGAGGTCAACATCTTTGGGCACAAGGAACGGATTGGCATCTTTGTCTTCTGCCGTCTTGGCTGCTTCTGCCTCTTCTGTCGTTTCTTCTGTACCGCTATCGGCAGAGACAAGGTCCATGAGCTCGTTGACATCAGTGTGCTGTGAAGTGAATGCCAGCTCGCCTTCCAGGTTGCCTGTTTTGTCTATCCACTCGCCTATGTTGCGCACCTCACCGACCAGAGAGAAGTCGCTGTTGCCTATCAGTATATTGCTCTTCTTTATATTGAATATCTTATTGGAGTAGTTGAAAGTGATTTGAGGTATGTTGATTTTCTCTGCAAACGACGCAAGTTCAGCCTCTCCGTCATTAAGGTCAACCTTGAGTTCGGGATTCCACTGAAGGAGCACATTCTCTTTGTCCGGGTTGCGTACTGCATCGGCAGTGAGTGACAGAGCTGCCGTCTGAGCTTTTATGTCCGTACCCACAGTGGCATTAAGCGAAGCTGTGCTGAGTGACGCATGCAGCTTAGGTTGCTTGCGATTGCTGCTTGGAGACATGGCCGCAGCAAGTTCCGACTTGGTAAGATGTGCTTTGATGTCAGTATAGTATCCTTCTATATCATCAAACCTGAGTTTGGCATTCACGGTAGGTATCTGCTCCGTGTCTTTCATGTTGTAGTCCACAGCAGCAGTTAGCGAAGGTTGCTGGATGGTAGCCCCCATGCTGTCAAGGTCCGCCCGAAGGTTATCAGTCTTGAGAGAGACGTCAGCATAAAGCATATTGTTGCTTGACAGAACGTCGGATGCCTGAAGTTGGATGGTGGTAGAGGCAAGGTCAGCCTTCACAAGGTCTATCATCTCCGCTTTTACAAGCGACGGAGTTAGTGTAGCTGAAATCCAGCCTACTTGCTTCCGCGCAGGCTGACGGTTGGGAATATTGAAAGCAAGACCCGTCTTGGGTATATCAAGCAATATGCTGTCGTAAGTGACATGCAAGTCAGTGAGTTCAAGATTACCGCTGATATTGCCTTTTGCAAGGCGCAGCTCACTCAGGTCGGACAGACGTATCTTTGCTTTAGCATTGCCGCGGGCACGTCCTTGCAGATCAGTGTTGATGCCGTCAGACTCCATATAGCGCTTGAACTCAGGCAGATTGACATCAAGCCGGGCCGACACATCGCACAGCATATCGTCAAGCAGTTCGGTTATATTGCCTTCCGCATCAATGCTGGTTTTGCCTGTACGCGCATGCAGTTGGTTTACTCGTACTGATGAGTTTTTCTCTTCATTGAGGTCAACATGAGCATCGGCATTGAGGTTTATCTCAGATATGCGATAAGGGAATACCTCCATATATGCCGCCTTGCCATCAGTAAGAGTGAGCGAGGCATCAATCAGAGGCATCGTCGAGTCATTGTAAACACCTTGTACATCGGCAGTGAGCTGTGCCTTTGCTGCATCTATATCTATACCTTTTAGCAGTGACTTGATGTTGGCGGGAAGAATCTGTATGACAGAAGGGATATCCCACTCTCCGGTCTTCACATTAGCATCTATAAGAATATCGTCTTCCGGAATGGCAACCACTCCCTTGAGGGCTATATCAAACTCGTTGATGCTGACTGCGGCATCACGCAGGGTGAAGCGCAAACTGTCAAGGTTGAAACCTGTATGGCTGGAAGTGATACCTAACTTCAGACTATCGGCATATTGCTCGCCCGAGAGCGTCGCGCTTGCATAGTCTGACTTTAGACTAAGGTTGATATCTTCAAACCCGTTGGCATCAGCATCAAGTGTGGTATTCAGCAGTGTGGCACTGATGCTGTCTTTCTCGTCAAAAAAAGAGATACATGGAGAGGTGAGCGACAGGGCCTGCACCGTAAGTTTGTCAAAAGGCAGAGAGAAGGCGGTGGTGTCGTCTTCTGTAGTGTCTTCCGGCACAACAAACACGTCTATGTTGGTTTTCCCTTCTCCATTGATGAAGATATTGGCTTCGGCTTGTTGCAGTGAGAGCTCGTGTACATCGAGTTCTTTCTCACGAAGAAACTTCATAAGGTCTATTTTGGCTACAACCTCGGGAGCCGCAACCACTGTGTCAGACTGGGCACCGGCCATCGGGTTGATAAGGTAGAGACCGTCTATGCGCAGTCCGAACTCGGGGAAGGTGGAGAAGAAGGTGAGGTCAACCTCCCCTACCTCATGCGGACAAGCCACATAGTCAGCCACCACACCACGGACTATGGGCGTGAGGCGTTTGGGCGTAAACACCATGTATATGACCACAAGCACTGCCACCAGTGCCACTCCTGTCACACTGCCGAGTGTGATGCCAAATATCTTCCAAAAGCGTTTCATTGTACTTTAGTGAATGAGTGAGTTTTCTTGGTGAGGTCTTCTTTATAGGTGAGTCGTGTAGAGGTGAGCATGGTTACGGTATAAACCTTAGGCACTTCGGCTCCCCCGTTTTCCATCAGATGGATTTGCGTGAGGTCCGCCTTCACCAGTTGCCACTTGAACCAGCCGTTGCCATAAGGAGTCAGTTCCGACTCATGAACATCGTCATTCTCGTCCCATGTGTGACCATACTGATAAGTGCCGGTACTGTCTGTCTCCGTAGAATAAACCCAATATTCTCCGGGATTGTTATCATTCTGCCATTTACCGATGAGCAGGTCTTCTTCAAACTCCTTTGAACCAAACATGCCGTCGCAGGAGTTGAATGATAAGAGGACGAGGCAGCAGCCCGCCAAAGAATAGAGGAAGCGTTTCATATGGTTATGCTTTTTTGATGTTTATGTATAAGCAGAAGTCTTCAAAGTCGAGTTCGGTTGCCGGCTCCACTTTGTCTACTAAGCACAATGACTGTGCCAAAACCTGCGACGAAATATAATCGGAGAAGTGCAGCACTGCTTGGTTGATATTATCGTCTTTCTGCAGTTCTACCTGTATGCGGTCGGTTATTTCCAGCCCGGATGACTTACGCAGGTTCTGGATACGGTTGATAAGTTCGCGTGCTATACCCTCCTCCAGAAGCTCATTGCTTACTTCTATATCAAGAGCAATGGTGAGGAGTCCCTCATTGGCAACAAGCCAGCCGGGCATGTCTTCCGTGAGGATTTCCACATCTTCTCCAATAAGCTGGTAGTTGACGGTGGTAAGCTGGTATTGCCCTTCCGATTCCATCTGGCGGATCTGCTCTTGTGTCATCTGGGCAATCTCTGCTGCAACAGCTTTCATCTGTGCACCCACTTTCTTTCCAAGCACCTTGAAGTTGGGCCTTATCTTCTTGACAAGTTGCACAGCATTGTCATCTGTCACTATCTGCAGTTCTTTTACGTTCACCTCCGCCTTGATAAGGTCGGATACGTGTAGAAGATTGTGTTTCGTCGCTTCATCCTGCACCGGGATGACGGCCTTCTGAAGCGGTTGGCGCACCTTCTTGTTGGCACGCTTGCGTAGTGCAAGAATCATACTGGTGGCCTGCTGTGCGAGTTGCATCTGGGTCTCCAGTGTGGAGTCGATGAGAGCTGTGTCTGCCTCGGGCCAGTTGCTGAGATGCACTGTCTCGCCTTGCGTCAGGTCGCGATAGAGACGGTCTGCATAGAAAGGTGCTATCGGAGCCATCAGCTGTGCCACAGTGCGGAGACATGTGTACAGCGTGAGGTAGGCTGCTTGCTTGTCAGCATTCATCTCTCCGCCCCAGAAACGCTTACGGTTCAGGCGCACATACCAGTTGCTAAGGTTATTGCCTACGAAATCTTCTATGGCACGACCTGCACGGGTAGGCTCATAAGTCTCGTAGTACTCTGTCACCTCACGTATAAGGGTGTTCAGTTTTGAGAGTATCCAGCGGTCTGTTTCTGATTGCTGGGCGTTCTGTGCGGACTGAGTGTCAGGTGTCCAACCGTCAACGTTTGCATAAAGAGCAAAGAAAGAATAGGTGTTGTATAGTGTGCCAAAGAATTTGCGGCGCACTTCTTCCACTCCGTCGGGGTCGAAACGCAGATTCTCCCAAGGCGAAGAGTTCGTAAGCATATACCAGCGTACTGCATCAGCCCCGTACTTGTTGAGCATTGAGAACGGATCAACAGCATTGCCCAGACGCTTTGACATCTTGTTGCCGTTCTTATCCAGAACGAGACCGTTCGAGATAACATTGCGGTAAGCTACAGAGTCGTCTATCATCGTATGAATGGCATGAAGCGTGAAGAACCAGCCTCTGGTCTGGTCAACTCCTTCCGAGATGAAGTCTGCTGTGCGTGGTGCGTCCTGGTTCTCGAATGGATAGTGAATCTGAGCGTATGGCATAGCACCCGAGTCAAACCATACGTCAATAAGGTCCAGTTCGCGATGCATCGGCTTGCCGGAAGGCGACACTAAAACTACGGAGTCAACATAAGGACGGTGCAGGTCAATCACTTCAGGCGAGTAGTTCTCTTTCGAGTAGTCACCTACACGGAACTTAGGCCACGGATTGGCTTTCATGAAGCCTGCCTTCACTGACTTGTCTATCTCCCCCATAAGTTCTGCCACCGAGCCTATGCAGAGCTCTTCCGTACCGTCTTCTGTACGCCATATAGGAAGAGGCGTTCCCCAGTAGCGACTGCGGGAGAGGTTCCAGTCGTTAAGGTTCTCAAGCCACTTGCCGAAGCGCCCCGTGCCTGTACTCTCAGGTTGCCAGCGGATGGTGTTGTTCAAAGCTATCATTCTGTCGCGGGCGGCTGTGCTGCGGATAAACCATGAGTCAAGAGGGTAGTAGAGCACCGGTTTGTCCGTGCGCCAGCAGTGCGGGTAATTGTGTACGTGCTTCTCTATGCGGAACACCTTATCGTCTTGCTTCATCTGAATGCAGAGACGTATATCAAGGTTCTCATCTTTCTGGGCAGCAGCCTCATCATAGCGCCCGTCTATGGTATAGCGCGGGTCATAGGCATTCTTTACCCATTGACCGGCAAACTGAGAATAAAGCTCTGTGTTGACGTTTGTCTTCACCCACTCTTCGTCAAGGTCGTCAAGATTCCAGTATTTGCCTGTGAAATCAACCATAGGGCGCAGGCCGTTCTGCTTGGTTTGCATGTAAAGACCCTGTACACCGGCTTGGTCAGCCACTTTCTTGTCGTCTGCACCGAATGTGGGAGCAATATGAACTATACCTGTACCATCCTCCGTAGTAACATAGTCACCCGGTATAATCCGGAAAGCACCTTCTCCGGGGTTCACCCATGGGAAGAGTTGCTCGTACTCTATTCCTACCAAATCCTTACCCTTGCACTCTGCGAGAATCCGGTAATCAGTCTCCTCCTTGAAATAGGCACTGACGCGGGCCTTTGCCATCAAGTAAACAGCAGGTTTGCCGGAGTACGGGTTTGAGGCTTCCAGAAAGACGTAATCTATCTTTGGACCCACGCACAGCGCCGTGTTCGAAGGCAAAGTCCAGGGAGTAGTGGTCCATGCAAGAGCAAAAATCGGTAAGTCGGTACTCTGTTTTATCAGTGAACTGCTGAGTTGTGACGGCTTCAAACGGAACTGGGCGGTGCAAGTGGTATCTTTCACATCCCGATAGCAACCGGGTTGGTTAAGCTCGTGAGTAGAAAGCCCCGTGCCTGCAGCAGGGGAGTAAGGCTGGATAGTGTAGCCTTTATACAGATAACCCTTGTTGTAGAGTTGCTTGAGCAGATACCAGAGAGTCTCTATGTACTTGTTGTCATAAGTTATATACGGATTGTCAAGGTCCACCCAATAACCCATCTGCTTGGTGAGGCTGGTCCACTCAGTGGTATATTTCATCACTTCGCGACGGCATGCTGCATTGTATTCATCCACCGAGATCTTCTTTCCGATGTCTTCTTTTGTGATGCCGAGCATCTTTTCCACACCCAGCTCTACAGGCAGTCCGTGTGTATCCCATCCTGCCTTGCGGTGCACCTGATAGCCCTGCATCGTCTTGTATCTGCAGAAGGTGTCTTTTATTGAGCGCGCAAGCACATGGTGAATACCAGGCATACCGTTGGCGGAAGGAGGTCCCTCGAAGAAAAGAAAGGGGCGATGACCTTCTCTGGTCGTTACTGACTGCTCAAATAGTTTGTTCTTTTCCCATTCAGACAGCATCTCACTCGCCACTGCGGCAAGATCCAGTCCGTTGTACTCATTGAATCTTTTCATTGTATGTTATTATGTTTTATTGTCTTTTCACTCTCTTTTTCAGTTTCAGGAAAGGCATAGCCTTCCTGCTCATTATTCCAATCTGCAAAAATACTACAATTTTTTCAATTGTACAAGTAGCATCTTCCGGTTAGCAGATATCTGACAGTATTGTATCAGCTGAATTTTGTTAGTGCCTATTGTAGGCACCTGCTACCACTGAAAGCGGATAAAAGAATGTATCTCTGTCTGCGTCCTGCCGCCGAGGCTGCGGTTTTCTATGGTTTCATCGGAGAAAATCGTTTGTGCAGCCTTCAGATACAGAGAGACATGAGCATTTATTTTGTAGCGGAAATTCACATACCATCTGCCACCCGCACCATAGAGTTGCGGAATGGAAAATGCGTAAAGCACATCGTTTTCGTAGGCATAAAGGCAATTGTCGTAGTGCTTGGCATAGAATGCTTCAAGGCGTGTTTGCAAACTTATAGGGACCTTTTGCCAGTGATACTCCACTTGCTGATACACCACTCCGCCCAATGTCGGTGCCGAATCCTGCCTTGTCACCACATTGCCCTCTACTCCGCTTTTCAGCACCCAACTGCCTCTCGTGTAGTTGACAATGTATCTCAGTGTGTACTTGTCGGCATTACCTTTGCGCTTCATGCGAAACTTCCACTGCATTGATACATCTTGCGATGGAAAGTAGTCGGCTGTTGTGTAAACCTCAAAACCTTGGGAGCGAGTTTTTATACCGTATTTTGGAGCGCTGAAGTAGAAATAATCTCCGTATGCGGCAAACTTCCACTTTGTAAGAAGCGATGTCTCTATACCAAGATATGCGCCGTTCTCATCGTTGATTTTAGATGTCTCTGCAAAGCCTGCTGCCTGCAGGTTGTCAAATGTCGGAGAGTAGTAGCGGTATATTGCCGTTAGTGTCATACCGTTGACAGGAGAGAGCCTTATTCCTGTAAGGTTGGCTATGCCCCATCGCGTATTTTGTGCAGTGGCTATCTCTCCGAACAAGTGCAGCCGCCATATCTGCCAGTCATAGTTGATGCCGAGAGCTGCCTGACGTATGCCGCGGAAATAGTTCTGATTGTAGTAGAGCGACCGGGGGTGCAGCGTGTCGGAAAGAAAGGTCTCAGTAGCGGTGAAGCCGAGGCGCAGCTTCTTGAGATTAAGCGTAAGATTGGCTCCAAGCACCTGGTGCCATACCGAACGCTTTGCCTCCAACTCGGTGTCCGTGCGGTGGTAACCCGTCTTCTGAATAGAAGGGAAAGCACCTTCCTTCAGCCTGCCGTCAAGCTTTCTTGCAGAGTAGAATACCGATATGTCGGCTATCGAGAAATTCAGTGTTGCACCCGCTCCGCGCAGAAAATCATACTCTGCAGACGATGCTTTACGCCTCATACCCTGTTCGCGTAACCCACGCCGGTATAGATATGCCGCCTTGCCTCCGTATGCGAGATTCGTATTGATGACTAACCCTTGCCCGAATGAGACGCGATAGTCACCGGCCACTATGCGCTTGAAGTGCCACAGGTCGTTTATCTGAAGCCATCCGCCGTAGAAATCTGCACCATAGGTCTTGAGCTTCACATACAAAGGCTCGTGTGGGTCACGCTCCAGCACCACTCCGAAGTCCACCTTCTGCTTGTAGTTGAACTTGTATCTCAGAGAAGCATAAAAAGGGTCCGACTGGTTGTTTTCTATTTTGCGGGCGTCAAAGCGCAAAGCCGTTTCATGCTTGGCGTAGTGCCACATCTCTTTCCAATAGAACGGCTTCTTTTCTTCGATGGAATCGGCAACTACGAATGGTAGCATGTTGCGAATCTCATAGTCGGTCAGACCGGGAACAAGCCTTAGTTGGTATAGGTTGCTTAACGGGGATTTATATACGAAAAGCAGTATCGCATCTATCTGTTCGTCAGAAAGAAACAGCAGCTGCCTGAGGTCTTCTTCCGTAGCAGCATTCAGGTTGATAGGATTATCCGCAAGTTGCAGAAGACTGGTCTCTACATCTTCAAAATCCACGCTGACACCTTCTTCCTGCAATTCTTGATATATATCCTGCAGGATAAGTGGCAGCATCTGCGGACTATATGCGACTTCGGCGCTGACAAGCGTGCTAAGAGCAAAAAGGCATGTCAGCGTGAAGTTTCTCATATAACTTGTCTGTAATGACTATTCAAACAACTCTTCCAGCTCCTTCAGGTCCTGCTCCTCCCGGCTCTGGGTATCTTCCGTATCATTGAGGCTCTCTCTTATTCCGTCAATGGCAGTACCCAATTCCTCATCGGCGGCATTCCATAAACTCTCAAGAATACCCATTCCCTCCTGCACGGCTGTGTTCAGCAGACCGCCCTTGCCGTTAAGGTGATACTTCGCTGCTACGGCATAGAAACGACCCTTCAGACGACCTATATGCTGCAGTTGCTCATCTGTATAACTGTACTTCTCTATCTCAGCGCACAGGTCCTGATACTCGGCAACGGCTTCTTGCCACTTCTCTTTGTCGAGTTGGTCGGCTTTTTGTTCTGTCTCACTGACCAGTTTCTCCAGTTTGTCAATACAACGTTGCTCCTTGTTGCAACCCGGCAGCAGCATCAGTACGGATGCCAGCATCAGCATTAGAAATTGTCTTCTCATATCTGTAAGTATTAGTTATTTGTCAGTTCGTTACCGCCATGAGCCACTCTTGTTTCAGCATCTCTGCATCAAGTCCGTTCTTCAGGAAAAGCGAGTCCGAACATGTCACGTAAGCCGACTGTACCAACTCCGTCAGAGCGGCATCACCATGCTTGTCGGCATAGAAGCGGAAGAAACTGTCTGCTGAACGCAGACCGCGGTCTTCTAGTTCCGGAAACTCATGTGTCAGAACACATTTGTCACTGATAAACAAAGCCATGTCGGAATCAACCTTCTCAAGCATCGGACAATACTGTGAGAAATACTCTGCCAGCCCCTCCGTGAACCATTGGAAATGATGAATCTGAAGGCTGTAGTCCAGCGAGGCATAGAAGCAGTAACGCGCCATCTCCTTTCTTATCATCTGCTTGTACTTAGTTGTGCCACGCTTGAAGCAGTCCGGATGCAGCACTATTCCTCTGACTTGCAGCCCGAGCGGACCTACCTCCATCAGCATCAGAGCATCGGTGTTGTCATAGTCGGAGATTGATGCATGGTCAGCCGAGAGCTTACGTATTATCTTATGATAGCTTGATGTACTGTCCGCCAGATAGATTGGCAGCTTCCGCCCGTTCATACTCGCAGGACCATAGTACTTGCCGAACAGACGTTTCAGTTCCGGAACAGCCTCCTCTGCACACCTCCCTGCACTCATGCCGTTGGTTTTCCATACGGCATCTTTGTCCTGACGGAAATATAGCACAATGCTGTCAGTCTCATATTTGCCCCATTTCTTTCCCTTTGCAGAAGGCTTGCCGAGGTAGTCATCCGTGTTCTTCCATTTGAAAGGACCGGTTGGTTGGGCATTGATTCCCATCGAACCGCCCTGGCTGCCGCCGTGTAGCGAGTTTACCCAGTTGACCGTCTCTTGGGGAATATGCTTATACACCAGCGAGGGCCTGTTGATACCTGTGTCGTATAGTTTGGCTATCAACAACCCTGTTATCACAAAGGCTATGAGTATCGGAATCAGTTTCTTCATATATGACATCTGTGTGTTTTAGTTTAACTAAGTCTTAGCTCTACCACTTCTTCAAAATCCATGATGGAATCGCCCTCTTTTATATGACCCATCCAGTTGCCTTCACCCGTCGTCTCGCAGTATAGGTACTTCTTTCCGTTGAACTCGCGGACCACTGCGCTGAGGTCAGGAGTCTGTATCCCGCTCAGCCACTCAGGCTTGCACTCCACCGCTATCGCCGCATGCTTCAGTTTTGTGGAGATGAGGAAGAGCACATCGTAGCCGAGTGCGTGGAACAGTGCTGCCGTGAGCGACGACTTGCAGTCGCAGTCGCCCTCCATATCGAACAGCACCTCGTCCGGGAAACGCATATATTCCTTCCTGAAGTCTATACTCTCGCACTGCTCGTCCAAGCGGTATTCTATGTTCGGGTCTTGGGCAAAGTTTAGTGCAAACTGCAATGTGTCAAACTCACTGAGTCCGGCTGCTTTGGCTTCTGAACGGATATACTCCGCTATAGTGTCCACCTGCTGGGTGTAGTCGGCATCTGTTGCAAGCAGGTTGAAGATCGTGCGCACATTCATCGCATACGTGTTGCCATCGGCTCCGTAACCCGTGAACGGGTTCTGTTCTCTCAGTTCTGCCATCAGTAGTGTGTCAAACTCAAGAGCCAGGCTGCCTGTCAGTTGCCTGCCCGACTCGGCACTCAGGTTCCATGTGTATATCCTTGTCTCACTGCCTTCTCCCCTCTCGTCAACATCGTCTTCTATCACGGGCAGAAGCACTTTCTCCTCGAAATCGTCAAGCTCCATTCCGGCTATCTGGCTGCCTATTGAGAAGTGGTCGCCCGTAGTCTCGCAGAACAGGTAATACTTGCCGTTCTCCGAAATGCAGAGCTCCGCAAGTTCGTCTGCAGTAAACAGCCCTTCTTCTATCTGCTCCTGCTTTATCTCCACACCGATAGCGGCGTGCTGGTGCTTGCGGGAGGCAAGATATATCACATCGTGGTCTGTCACGTAGAACAGCATCGCTGCAAGCAGAGCCTTGCTGTTGCAATCGCCCGCCTGGTCGTACAGTGTCTCGTCGGGATAGCGGATGTAGTCCGAGTAGTAGTTGATAGCCTTCTGCTCCGAGTTGCGATGGAACTGTATGTTCGGCTCTTGCACAAAGTCGAGCGTCAGTTGCAGCTTGTCACGCTCTGTCAGACTGTTTTTCTGGCACAACTTGTCTATCTGCGCCGATATATACCGCACTCGCTGAAGCATCTGCCTGTGCTCTTTCAGAAAATGGAACATAAACAGTATATACTCCTTGTCGCTCTTCTCTTTCCTCTGCAGGAAGAAAGGGTTGCAGTGCCTCAGGTCGGCTATCTCGTTGGCGGAGAAGTACAGTGTCAGGTTGCCATGCACCTGTTTGGTGCTGTAGCGGATGTCCAGATCCCAGTCGTACTGCCGGGAGATGTCACCCTCCGGATTCTTCACTTCCTCATCTTCTTCCTCCTCTTCTGTGTCATCCTCTTCCTTGAAGGTGCTGTTTATTTTCCAGCGCCTGTTGCCGTTCTGAAGCGTCATGTTCACTCCCACGCCGAAGCCTATAGCCCATATCAGTGGCAGCAGGTCATAGTCATAGTAGATATAGGTGAATATCATCGCCGGAATGCTGAGCAGCACTATCAGACGGTTAGTCACCTTGTGACCCAGGTTCTTGTTCAGAAGGTCAAGCCACGGCTGGAAACTGTTGGAGTTCTCTATCGCATCTATCTTTATAAGCCTTATCAGAGCCCATAGCAGATAGTAGAAACCTATCAATATGCCTACCGCAGCCTCGTCATGTCCGAGCAGCGGCATCTGCAGTACACCCGTATTCACTATGTACAGCAGCAGGAAGAGCAACGTATATACCACTGTTGTCAGCAGTGCCGTGTCTTTCCATCCGTAAGGCTGGTCTTTGTAGTACTCTGTGTAGTTCTGTCTGGGTGCGAACCTGCTCAGCATGGCATACGCACAAGCCCGTGCCTCGGGCGGAAGATAGTCGCGCTTCGAGTTGTGGATACCTTTGTATGAGCATATAGCCATCGGCTCCTTCTGTTTGACCTTTCCTCTGCCGGCCTTTGCCTTATCCTCACCGTTCTGTGGTGCGGGCTCCGGCTCTTTAGGTTTGCCTGAGTAAGCATGCAGTGTGCACACCAGCCATAGTGTCTTCCAGCTCCTCTCGCCATATATCGTTGGCACATCAGGAGCCGATGGGCGGGCGGTATAACCCACCACCTCACGCTTCTTCTTGCCCTTCACCTGCTTGTAGATATAGCCGTACTTGTCAACGGTGGCGGATTGGTCAAACTGTATGTACCCCATGCGCCTGTAGCGGGGCTGAATACCGTCATCCTCAAAGCCGCTCGTGAGGATGTCCACATAACCCTTCTGCGTGTTCTGCTGCATGTCTGCCGCCACCTGCCCTACTGCAGGACGCATACCGCCGCCTGACACGTGCACCTGAGCGGCATCGCCGCTGTCATCCATCTTCAGATACCCGGTCTCCACAAAGGGCAGACCCGGCCTCTGATGAGTACGTATCCATACACGAACCGTAGCGATACGCTTTATAAGCAACGCCACCACCACTACGCCCAAACCGAGCAGAATATATAACCAAACAAGTGTGTCTATCATAATTTAAAATAACTCTCAGCTATCTACTTTGAACTTCTTTAAACTTTAAACCTTACACTGTAACCTAACGCCATCAGTCTTCCTGGTTCAGCACTTTCCTCAGTTTCTCTCTGTCCGAAAACGCTCTGCTGAAATACTCCGCCTCGAACAGACGCAGCCACTCACCCGAGTTGTCATCTGGACACACAGCCCATAATATCAACGATGACGTATGCAGCATGTATGGCGTCTGCTGCTCTTTCTCGTCCTCACTCAGTTCAAGTCCCTTCCTGCGCTTCTCTTCCCTGCGTTTTCTCTTCCGCTTCTTCTCCTCCTCTTCGTATATACGTATCTCACGCACCGACTGGTCGAAGTCTTCAGTTGGCAATATTCGGTTGAAGGCGAAGTGGTCGAAACATCTCCATCTCGTCACGAAGATGAACTTCTTGTACAACTCGTCGTATTTGTCTGCCTGAAGCCTTGTGTTGTATATCGGCAGCATACCCAGCACCTCCTCGTCTATCACGTTCACCTTCACGTCGGCATACTCCGTGTCTGCATCGCTCGTTATCTCGCCGTTCGTTGCCGCATAAGCTATCATAGGCTCTAATAGGCGGATATTGTCGTTCTTGCGCTTGTACTGGTTTATCATCTCTCCAACCGTCGGATACTCCCTCGGCACCATCAGGGCATATATCGATTTGCGGATCTCTGCGTAGAACAGCTCTGCATCCGCCTGCCACTCTGCTTCACGCTCGGCCTCCAACTCGTCTCTGCTCACAAACTCATACTCTCCCGTCTCCTCGTTCAGACGTCTTGTATGGTCTTCTGTCACACGCACATCCTTGTATAGTATCGCCAACTCGTCGTTCAGATGATTGATAAGCAGATAATACAACGGCTTGGTCAATTCTCTTATTATGCGCGGACGGTGGTTCACCAGTATCTTGCTCGACTCTACCTCGCTCTCCGGCACTATCTCTTCTCCGTCAAACTGACCTCCGTTCAAAGGCTGGTTGAACATCGTCTCAGGGAAAGGATTTCGTATCTCTACACCCTGGATACCTACCGTCACCTCTCTCTTTATACGTTTCGTGCGCTTCAGGTATTCCTCTCCCAATGCTATCATCTTGCCGTAGAAATTGCCCGCTTCGCTCTCTATACGGTTGGCTATTCTGGCGTATGCGTCATGCGTATAGTATGCTCTCAGTATCCGCATCAACACGCCTTTCTTTCTCAGATACAGCCACATCATTATCAACTCTGCCATCACGGGCAGCATGAACAGACCGAAACTCCATACCATAGCGTTGCCGCGCACATCACCGAGGTCTATGAACTTCGGAGAGACCATCGAGAGAACCGGAAGTACCGACAATACGAGTATTATGCCCAGCAGCAGACATCTCGCCAGCGTACTCATCATCGTCTTCTCGCCGCTCAGGTGCCTCTTCAGTTTGTCCGTCGCCTCTCTCTTCATCTGCTCACAGCCGAAACCTCCGTTCTTTGCCGCTATGTCTGACTTATATACGTCATGATACTCCTCGAAGTGCTGCCGCTGATTCTCGGGAATATTGGCAGAGTCGGTTATCCTGTCCCAGAAGTTGTGCTCAAGCACCTCCCTTATCCTCGATTTCTCCTTCGACATCTGTTCCTGCATCTGACGTATCTCGTTGTCTATCGTATCTGTCGCGCCGTCCTGTTCTGTCACTTTCTGTATTATCCTCGTGATAGCAGGCAGCATGCTCATCTCGGCCGCCTTGTATGCACTCTGGCAGTGCGCGTTGATTCTGTCAAGCAGGGCGCTCGTGTTATCCTCTACCTTTCTTATTATCCTGCTCAGCAGAGTTGCAGGGAAGAACCTCAGATAATACCCGTAGTACAGCTTCTTCAGCTTGTTCTTCATGAAGTCCGCTATCGGGTGCGGACTCGGACTCTCCGGCTCGTAGTTCTCAATGTCCAGACGGCTGATGTCGGCAAAAGCTCCCACAAAACTCTCGGCTCTGTACATCGTCATGTCAAGCAACTTGTAGTCCTGACTCGGCTGCTCCTGCTCTCCTGACTCCTTGAAGTGCTGAACCAGATAGTGCGCCACTATGTTGACGTCGTTCTTGTCCTCAAGCTCCATGTCAAAGTACAGCGATGTCGCTCCCATCGAGAAATAGAAGGTGTCATCCGAACTTGTACCGCTTATCAGGGGGTGATGGTTGTTGCAGGCGAAGAACAAGTGTATCAGACACTGCATCAGGTACTCCGCCTGCTGCCCTTCGTCCAGCAGGGAATACGAGCACTGCGTCCTGTTCTGCACGTTCTGGTACAGCATCATGTGGTCGTAGCCGCGTATCTCTGTCAGGTTGTGCTGCACCTCTATCTCCTGCAGCATCCTTAGTATCTTGCTGCGCTGCTTTACCACCAGCGAGTTGATGTTGCAAGGCACATACAATGCTCCGAAGATGCACATACCTTGGTGAATGTGAGACGGCAGTATCCTCCCCTTCTCCTTCTGTAGTATCGCTGCTATCGAAGGAAATACGTTCCTCGAGAAATCTTCGGTGGAATCGCCCAGTATCACCACGTTTACTGTCTGGTACGGATGCACGTTCGACTCCCTCAGACGCTTTATGAAACGCTTGCCCTCGTCTATCACGTCCTCCTGGAAACGGTATAGCCTCTCCGCTGTCTTCTCTATGTTCTCCTCCTTGTCCGTGTTTACACCGGCAAAGTAGTCCTTGAAGCTGCTGTAGTACCAGTAGTCTCCGCGTATCAGGGCATTCTTGGCGGCCAACTGCTTCGCCTCCTTCTCCTGCCGCTCTTCCAGTGTCTGGTCTTCGGCGACAGGCGTTGCATCTGTCCCAGTAAGAGGCACTATGGCACTGCCCGGAGACGCCTTCTCCGAACTCTCTGTAGCTGCAGGAGGCTCTGTATGCTCATCCGCCGATACAGAGCTGACCGACTCTGCCTGCCCCTCTTCATTTGCTTCTGCTGCCACACGCGCACGCGTATCCTCATCTATATACACATGCTCTATGCTGCCAAGCAAACTCAGGAATCTCCTCCGTCGTTCACTCTCTGCCGACGTAATATCTATTATCCAAAGAGGTAACATCTTTTACACTTTCGTAAAGAAACCTTTATCAACTCTCAACTACAAAAACTTCTCTCAACTCTCAACATTCAACTCTCAACTACTTAATAAACTTCTGCACTATATCATAGTCTTTACGTATGATATTGAACAGCACTGTCAGTAGTCTCTGCTCCGATGCCTTCAATGCTTTCTGCTTCTTCTGGCTCAACTCCTGAAGCAATTCCGACTGCTTCTTGGCATAGTTCTTCTTGAACACTTCCTCGCCGCCTTTCTGACGAAGCAATGCTTGAAGAATAGCATCCACCGTGTCACCGAACCTGTAGTTCTGATATATCTTCATGTACATGTCAAATTGCTCGGTGAAATCGGCACCTACTATCTCTTGGAACATGTCTCTACCGTTGTCTTCCGTCTTCAGTATCAGCTTGCCCGTCTTCGGCTCTATCGAGAATGCCTCCGGCTTGGCTATCTTGAAGTAGGTGTCGCAATCCGGGTCCGTGTAGTACATCGAGTTGGTATAGATGTCCGGGTCGTATTCATCTACGTAGAAGTACTCGTTCATCTCATCCTTGAACGCATCCAGTAGCAGCATCTTGGCAAAAGCCTTGTGCTGGGGCATAATCTCTATAGGCAGATTGTCCATCGTCAGTTTGCCTTGATACTGCGCAAAATACTGGTGGAAATGATATTTCTCCCTCAGCACGGCTTTGTCATATACCAGTTTCAGCGAGTCGTAGATCCTGTAGTCTTCCAGCGACAGACCGTATTTCGACTTTAGAACCAGTGCCGTGTTCTCGTCGTCTGCCTTCTCGAATCTGTGCTTCGGATTGCCCTTCTGGAAACCAAGCATCTCCATCGCAAGGTCTTCACTGCCGGCAACAAACACAAGGTGCTCCTCTTTCTTCATCACGTCTATGCGGTTGCTGTTGTAGCTGAAGAACAATGCCGGATTAAGACTCCTTCTCACCGCGTCCTTCTCGTCGTTCGTCAGGTCGGCAAAGAATGAGCTTATCTTCTTGTTGTCCCACTTCTCCTGAACCTCCTTGCTCTCTCTCAGTTTCCTGTCGAACACGGAAATAGCAATGTTCACAAAGTCTTCTATTATCTTCTCGTCGCTGCGCTCAAGCAATGGGTTGCAGAAGAAACGCACCTCCTCTGTCTTCACCTCTTTATGAGTCTTTTCGTCCGTTTTCACCGAGAAAATCTTGTATTGCCCTTTTGCTATCTCTTCCTGCACTGCCTCATTCACTGCATTATAGATATTCTCGTCGAGGAATTTCTTGAGGTCTGACCTTTCTGCTGTCTCCTCTTTGTCTTGCTGTGCATGAATGAAGGTGTTATAGAATTTGCTGAAGATGTTGTCCTGTATCCACCCGTTTCCATCGCATATCTTCTGCAACTGCGGCAGATATACCGTCGTCACGTCAAGCGCTGCGGCGCCCATGTCGCTCGACAGCTTGTTGTACAGCTTCACGGCATCTCTGTTCACCTCTGCCGCCTTGTCTTTGAACGAAGCTATGTGTCTGCGCAGTTTAGCCATCTCGTCGTTCTTCTCGTCTGTGCAGAAGTCCTTCTTCAGGTCGTGCGCCCACATGTCGATGTAGTAACTCTCAAAAGCACTTTTGTACTCTTCCAGCAGCGAGAGATAGGTCGAGATGTCGTTCTTGTTCGAACTTATCGTCTTCTCCTTCAGACTTATCTTCTGTGCATCCTCAAAAGCCTGCTGCAGACGCTCCTCCATCTCGTCAAGCTCGCCCTTGCGGGTCTTGAAACTTCTGTCCTCCTCCTTGTAGTTCTCTGCCATATAGTTCCTTACGGCATCTATTGCATCATGAGCAAAGGTCAGACCGTTGGTTCTTATCCATTTCTCTGCCTGCGACCATATACCTTCTATCAGCTGCTTCTTGTATGCGTCACGCACTTCGGCTGTCTGCATCTCGTACATCATCTTGTTCTTGAAGGCATCCAGATAACTCGTCATCTCGCTCACGTCCAAATCTCCTTGAACCTTGTCCGAGTTGCTGTCCTGGCTCTCTATCGTCTCCGCAAACTCTCTGAGCGACTGGTTCTGCTTCAGCTTCTGAGCTGCTGTGCCCGGCAGTCTCGGGTCCAGCTCTCTGAACAGCTCCTCGGCCAGCACTTTTATCTTGCTCTCCTCCACCTTGCTCTCCTTGCCCGTGTCACACAGAAGCCATGTCCGCAGGATGTCTCTGCGAAGGCGGAAACGCATGTATTTGTTGAAGTACTCCGTCGGCTTCTGCAGACTCACATAGCCCATCGGAACCAAGAAATCCTTATGATTCCGCTCCATGATGTCATTCATGTAGTTGTCTATGTCGCTGCGGAAAGTGGAACCCGCTTTGCCGTTGTGCAGGTGATAAAGCATCTCTGCCGTGTTCCTGTACATCGTACGAGTCGTACCCAGACTCGTGCCCTTGTCTGTCTGTATATCTATCGGTATCAGATAGTAGAACGGGCAGTATCTCTGAGTCGAATCTATCAGGTTGTAGTCGTTCTGGAATGCCAGTCTGTGCATCACTGCGCACTGCTCGGGCTCGAAACTCATCTCCTTGAAAGCCGTCAGCTCGGTGAACACTGCATACGCATTCAGCGCATACTTCTCCTCCGTCGAGTTGCTGTCTATATATACCTTCGGCATGTACATCGTCACTACCAGCTGCGGGTCGCCGTTGCCTACCACCTGATGGTGTATCTGGTTGATCCAGTACAATACGTCGTTGAAGATACCCGAACCCGTACCTCCCAACACGCTGCCTACTACCCAGTAGTATATTATGCAGTCCTCGCCGCCTACTGTCTTCACGTCATTCAGACCCGATATCGCTGCCTGGAGCTTCGACTGGAAGTCTGTCAATGCATGAGCAAACGCTATCCTCGATTTCATACGGAATGCACCCGCACCGAATGCCAGCGGCTGATCAGGTATCTTTGCTGCCACTTCCGGACTGCATGCCTCCAGTATACGCTTGTTTATCAGCGTCTCCTGGTCTTGCCGTGCCTCATAATATATGGCATGCGGATTCGCGCGACCAAGGTTTATCAGGTCCGTCTGAGCAGAGATAAATGGCACTTTGCCCTGCTCGAATGTTGCACGGTTCTGCTTGTTGGCTTCGTCTATGTCACGCTGGTCCGTGTCTATAAACAGAAACCTGTAACTGTCGTTCATCGCTTGCAGCCTGCTCTTTGTAGCTGTTGCTTCCTGAAAGCGCTTCTCATACACTTTCTCTTTGATCTGTGCTATGGTCTGGCAGCCGCTACCGCCAATACCAATGAAAATGTGTTTCTCGTTTGCCATAATATATTAAGTTTATATAATTTCTGCCAACATTTGCGCAATTATCCATTATGAATTATGCATTATGAATTATGCATTAATTATGCATTCAGCTTCACCTTCACCTGATGCGTCTCTTCCGAGATGCTCAGACCGCAGGTCAACTTGACGCTCGTCTTGTCCTCGTAATTCAACTCCCCTGTCTGCGCCTTGCGTGTACATACGTATCCCTTCGTCCGCGCCCACACAAAATGCGGCTTCTGGAATACCAGCAGCGGATTGCCGTTCTTCTTCTGTATCGTAAACTGCCACTCCGCATCATCTACCCTGCAGCCTGTCGGCACGCCGCCCTTGCCGAAAGTCAGTATTGCACCCGACGGCTGCTTCGGTATACGCCTCATCTCACCTATCTGTATCCCCATAACGTCGTAAACCGTCACGTTGCCCTTGAAGCAGTACCTGCTGTTTCTCACAGCCGCATTTATTACTCCTATTATATATAATATCAGCAGCAGCAGTAGCGTAGCCGTCAGCCATAGCGGCAGCACAAAGGTCCATATCATCCTGTCCTCCTTCGTAGCTGTCTTCGGCACAGGGCTCGGACGCCCTTCAAGCACTCTGTCTATCTCGTCTTGATATGGCACAGGCAGTAAAGCATTGATATGCAGCGAGTCGCTCAACTGGTGAAAGCCCCAGTTCTTGTTTCGTATCTTACCCAGCTTCACCTTCTCCTTCATCTCGCCTACCACACTCCTGCCCACATATTCGTCGTTGCATTCAAGTCTGAAATCCGGGTCTTCCACGTAGGTCGAGTCAAATGTCAGCTTCGGATACAGCTTGCCCGCTTTCCATTCTACGTCTGCCACCACGTTGCCGTCCACATCCACACTCGTCTCTACACGCATCGGATTCGTCTTGTTCTCTCTCATAATGATGGCCTGGAGCTTCATGAACATTATCTTGTCCTTCTGCGTCTCAAACCATTCCCTGATCGCACCCTGGGCGTTCTCGGGCACGAACTGCTCCTCCAGCTCCACCTCCCACTCTCTGTACACCTCTTGTAGCTGAGGCAGTATGAAACCTTCAGGCTTACCCGATTTCGGCAATTCCAGCGCAAAAGCCCTCACTTGGGCATCCTTGTTCTTTGCACCACGCACCAGACTCTTCATCATGCTCATCTCGCTCTCGTTGAACTGCCTGTCTATATTCTGACTCGGACAGTGCATCATGTCGCTTATGTAGAATATGAAGTTCACGTCATACTTCGGATTCTCCTGTATCGATTTCGCCACTGCCTGCTGCGCCGCGAATATGTTCGTGTCAAAATACTTCGACCTGTTACCGCTCTTCTCCTTCTGGTCCGGATACAGACGCTCAGCCATCTGGATCATCGTCTGACGCGTCTCCCTGTTTATTGTCACGTCAAAACCCATCCTGTTGGCATCGGCACCCGTCGCAAAGGGTATTATTGTCACCCTGTCACCCTCGGGTACGGCCTTCAGGAAACTTATCAAGGCAGGCTTTACGTTATCTTCATACTTGCACATCGACAGACTTACGTCCACCGCAAAGATATAATGTGCATGGCATTCTCTCAACTCCTCTCTGTACAGTGCCGTCAGCTGCGGATAGTTCTCCTCAAGATACACCATCGGGTCCTGTGCGCTCACACTACTTACCATCGACAAATCAATATTCCCGATGAAACCGAGAAAAAACATCAGCATCAACACCTGCCTAAAATATCTCTTCATAACACTATTCATAACTATATATTGTAAATAACTTAATATTAATCAATAATCTAAAACCTCCCCACCACACACTCATTCTCTGTGTTAAAAACATCTGCGTTATCTACTCGAGAATAATAGTCTCCTTGTAGAAAGTACATTAAAAGAATCTGCGTTATCAGCGCGAGAATAATAGACCAGCTGTGCTACATACATTAAAAAAATCTGCGATATCTGCGCGCCTCTCTCCACTTTTCGCCTCCAAAGTTATAAAAAAACTTTCAAACCACCAAATATCACTTTTCGCCCAAACCTCTCATTCCCCGCATTTTGACCACCTTTTCCATGCCGTTTCCTGCCCCTCTCACCACTCCAAAATCACAAAAATTCACTAAAATCGTCCTGAATTTTGTACTTTCAAATCTTCTTTGTACCTTTGCACCGGTAAGCAAAAATTATTGGATGATTATTGCACGATTATTGTATGATTATTGTACGATTATTGTATGATTACCGCACGATTACCGTATGATAAAGCAAGATTTTTCCTACCGAAATGAGCACACTGATTTCACTTTTTGCATTCGTGCAGCCTTTTCTTGCAAAACGGCCTACTCTGTGCACAAAGTGTGATAAATAAAAAAACTAACTTTTCTAAAAAAATTTTTTATGTCACGTATTAAACCTGTCTTTCCGGTTCAGAGTATGACCGGCTCACTTGCACCCAAAGGTACTGTCTTCCGTAAAAAAGTCTATCGTGACGATGCCGGACACGTTGTCGCAGAGGGTGATATCGAATCTTATATCATTCAGCACCCCCGCAATATCGAAAAGACACCGTACTCCTCTGCAGAAACTCGCAACCACGACCTCTTCCGACAGGCGTCTCTGCAAACCGTCGAAATCCTTCGACGACCGCTTGAACGCGCACAGTGGGAACTGCGCTGGAAGAATCAACTCAAACGCGGAGAACCTACGGCACCAATAGACAAAAAGACAGGCGCCCGTAAAATATACAAGCGCCTCGATGCCTTCATCCGCACATGCCTCATGCGCGAATTGAAGCAGAATCCGTAAAATCGGCAAACTTTCGGTAAACCGTCCGAAGGCTTTGCCCTTACAATGCCATACCTTAGTCTATCTTCTTCAGTACTACTGCACTCCTTGCCGGCACATACAGTTTCAGCCAACCCTTACCGTCCTTCTCATACAGCGGGTCGGGAGTGGTGAAATGCTCTATGCTGTCGTCTGCTATGCCGAAACCTGCAAACTCCTTCGCGTCAGTATTCAGTACAACATCATATTTGCCGGCAGGGGCGAGAATACCGTAATCCGTAAACGATTTCTGACCGTTCCAGTTGAATACGAACACGTAGTCACCTCTCTTGAAGGCTGCCAGCTGGTCGCCCTCGTTGTCCCACAACGTCTGAAGCGGCAGGTTCTCGAAACCCTCAATACCGCCTATCAGGTGTATCATCGCCTTGTCAAACGCTGCCAACTCGTGGAAATACAGATTGTCGTTGTCAACAAGATCCCACTGACGTCTTGCGTATTTGTAACTCCACCCGTTGCCCTCGCGTGGGAAATCTATCCATTCCGGGTGACCGAACTCATTACCCATGAAGTTTAAGTATCCGCCATTCATCGTAGAACACGTCACTAAACGTATCATCTTGTGAAGAGCCATACCTCTGTCCACCATGTATGTGTTGTCACCGTGCCGCATGTGCCAGTACATCTCGGCATCAATCAGCCTGAATATTATCGTCTTGTCGCCCACCAATGCCTGGTCATGACTCTCCGCATAGGATATTGTCTTCTCGTCTTGCCTCCTGTTAGTCATTTCATACAGTATGTGACCCGCCTTCCAGTCTTCATCCTTAACCTCTTTAATGTACTTGATCCAGAAGTCGGGTTGTCCCATTGCCAGTCTGTAGTCGAAGCCCATACCTCCGTCTTTCAGGGGGTAAGCCAGACCCGGCATGCCTGACATCTCTTCTGCAATGGTTATTGCATGCTTCTTCACTTGGTGTATCACTCTGTTGGCAAGCATCAGGTAGCATATCGCATCACCGTCCTGATTCAGGTTATAGTACGACTCATAACCGTTGAAATCCTCTCCTAAACCGTGCGAACGGTATATCATAGACGTCACTCCGTCAAACCTGAAACCGTCAAAATTGTACTCTTCCAGCCAGAACTTGCAATTACTGAGCAGAAAATGCAGCACCTCATGCTTCTGGTAGTTGAAGCACAAACTGTCCCAAGCCGGATGCTCACGCCTTGGACCCGTGTGGAAATACTGGTAACCGGTGCCGTCAAAGTTGCCCAAACCTTCAAGCTCGTTCTTCACTGCATGCGAGTGTACCAGATCCATTATCACTGCTATGCCCATGCCGTGTGCATCATCTATCAGGTGTTTCAGCTCCTCTGGTGTTCCAAAACGGGAAGAAGCTGCAAAGAAGTTACTTACGTGATAGCCGAAAGTGCCATAGTAAGGATGCTCCTGAATGGCCATAATCTGAAGGCAGTTGTAGCCCAATTCCTTCACCCGCGGTAGCACATTCTGTCTGAACTCCTCGTATGTGCCCACTTTCTCCTGATTGGTGGCCATGCCTATGTGGCATTCGTATATCAGCAGCGGGTCAGTTTTCGGTTTGAAATGTTTGGTCTTCCACTTGTACGGCTTCTCCGGCGCCCATACCTGAGCGGAAAATATCTTCGTCACATTGTCTTGCACCACTCTTCTTGCATACGACGGTATTCTTTCTCCATACCCACCTTGCCATTCCACAAGCAGCTTGAACAACTGCCCGTGCTGCATCTTCTCTGCTGGGAATCTCCCCTCCCAGTTCCCGTTCTCTGTCGGATACAGCCTGTAGTCCTCTCTCTTCTCCCAACCGTTAAAGTCACCTTTCACGTATATCGCAGTCGCATTAGGTGCCCATTCGCGTAATACCCAATCACCCTCTGCTGTCTTGTGAAGCCCGTAATACAGATGACCGTTGGCAAAATCCTTCAGTTTCGATTTGCCCTCATTCGTCAGTCTCCACTCTGTATGCTCATAATAATGCGTCCTTCCTTCTATCGCACCGGAATAAGGCTGTAGATATGGGTCGTTCTTTATCAGTTTAAGTGTCTTCATAAGTTTCTCACTTGCTTTTTACTCTGTTCATAATAAAAGTGTCCTTGCCTGCTGCTTATCTCACTTTCACTTTTACTATTATCTTCCTGTACTTCTGGCCTGGAGCAATACCGGGTTGGTGAGCGTCCGTCGGAAAGAATATGGCGGCCTGACCTGAATGCACTGTCACGAATGTATCAGCCTTGTCCGAGTAGAACTCAACATCTTTCTCTTCATTATAAGGAGTCAGTATCTCTTTGCAGTCATCTGCTGCTTTCCAGCCCATTTGCTCTTCACCGCCGCCAAGCACTATCTGTATGTCTGCAAAGTCGCGGTGAGTCTCCATCCTGCAATCTTTCTCCTCTTTGCCGGTAAAGTCCTGGATATTAACTACAAGGTCATTACCAAGAACCTTTATCTTGCACTGGGGAAGCGACATTAAGTCGTTGTCACGCAGAAACTCAATGGCACGGGGAAACAAACCACCAAGTTCATAATCTTCTAAATTCTCAAGTTTGTCGAGTATCATATCTTTTGTGTTTTGGTTAGTATCTCTTCCTTAAACCCTTCGGAATAAATTCCTTGGGGATGCAAATCATGTTCGCACTGCAAAGATAATGCATTTTTCTGATTCTGCAAACAACTAAACATAGATATATAACAAAAAAAGAAACCCTTAGGTTCCTTTTTCTTTGTCGGGATGACAAGATTTGAACTTGCGACCTCCGGTCCCCCAGACCGTTGCGCTACCGGACTGCGCCACATCCCGTCAGCTTATGTACTCATTTCCAAAAGCGGGTGCAAAAGTACTGCAAACTTTTTATATACGCAAGTCTTAACGTAAAAAAATCCGATTTTAACTGATAAAAAACGCTTTTTATACCTTTGGCTTGGGCATCGCTACTATTATTTTACGTGCTGCCTTAAAGCAATCATAACATATATTCTCGTAATCCTCACGGCTATGTTTCAGACACTTGCCGTTTAGCACTATCCTCTTGCAGCATGGGCACTCGAAAGCCTTCTTCTCCTGATACTCAAACGTGTGATCTCTGTCTATGTCCTTTATCCTGTTCACCAGCCACTCCATGTTCTTCGCTCTGTTCTTCTGTGGATCGCCGCTATGCTTCTGAGGACCGTTGCTCTCTTCTGCCTTGGCTGTAGCCGTAGCAGGCTTGCCGGGAGTTACCTCTCTTAAAAAGGCCTTCGGCAAACGACGTATGTCATTGCCATTCTTGACAAATACAGAAAAATGCTGCTTCTCATAGTGCGCAGCTACCGCTGTTGAGGTGGGTGAAACGGTCGCACCACAGATTTTACACTTGTACATGTTCTTCTTGCTTTTGTTGCTTTTTCAAGTATTAAATCCTTACCGGTCTCTTAACCGATGCTGGTAATATCCGACTGCAAAGATAATAAATTCTTGCCACAGGTGCAAATTTTCTTGTCATAACCCCTCTCATACACCCGTCAAAATATGCAAACTCTTCTCTAATGCCTCCACAAACTTGTCAACGTCTTCCTTGTTGTTATACAAGCCGAAACTTATTCTCACCGTCCCCGGCACTCCTAATTCGTTTATCAGAGGCTCGGCACAGTGATGCCCCGTTCTTACGGCTACCCCCTGTCTGTCAAGCAACATTCCGATATCATACGGATGAATACCTTCTACATTGAAAGATATAACCCCTGCTTTCCTTTGCCCTGCTGCATATATCTTCACACCTGGCACCTCTTTCAGCCTCTGCTCTGCATAAGCCGTCAACTCGCTTTCCTCTTTTTCAATCTCTGCTCTTCCTATCCTTTCTATATAATCTAATGCCTTACCGAATACATAACTTCCGATGAAATCGGGAGTTCCTGCCTCAAACTTGTATGGCAAAGTGTTGTATGTCGTCTTCTCGAAACTTACATGTTCTATCATTTCCCCTCCGCCTTCTGCTGGAGGTAGCTTCTCAAGCCACTCCCTCTTGCCGTATAGCACTCCCAAACCCGTGGGGCCGTACATCTTATGAGCCGAAAAAGCCATGAAGTCACAGTCCAGCTCTCTCACATCTACCCTCATGTGTGCTGCCGACTGAGCTGCATCAATGCAAACCGCAACTCCTTTCTCGTGTGCCTTTCTCACTATCTCACCCACAGGATTCACTGTTCCTAACACGTTGCTCACATGTGCCACACTCACTATTCGCGTCTTCTCGTTCAGCAGCTTGTCCAACGCCTCCATGTCAAGCGTCATATCCTCTCTCAAAGGAATAACCCTCAGCCTGGCACCCTTTCTCTCACACATCATCTGCCAGGGTACTATATTCGAGTGATGCTCCACTGCCGATACCAATACCTCATCGCCCTCTCTCACCAACAACTCGCCTACGCTGAACGCCAACATGTTTATCGAGTCTGTAGTACCCTTTGTAAATACTATCTCGTCAGGACTTTCGGTGTTGATGTATTGAGCAACTTTCTGCCTCGCTTCTTCGTGATTCCTGGTTGCTATCTGTGACAGATGATGCACTCCTCTGTGTATATTTGAGTTGAAATGTGTGTATGCATACGTCATCGCATCAAGCACCTCTCGGGGCTTTTGCGTTGTGGCGGCATTGTCCAAATACACCAATTCCTTCCCGTATACTCTCTCATTCAATATCTCAAAATCTTCTCTTTTCATCTGCAAAAACCTTCCTGATATTACCTGATTGACTCCTTCAGTCTCTCAACTTCGAATCATATACTTTCCAGAGCCAGATGCTTGCACCTGCCATAACCAATGCCAGCATCAAAAATACGTATCTCTGCGGGAGAACCAGCGTCACACCGTAATATGTAAACGATGCAAGCAGCATAAACAAGAAACTTACTTGATTGAAGTATGCCAGTACCGTATTCAGCTCGTCTTGCTTTACCGACCTCTGTATTGCTGCATCCAGCGGCACCTTGAACATTCCGCCACACACTCCTACTATAAATATTAATATCGTGAATATTATATAATGACCGGCATTCAGGAGGAACATTCCTGTCAAACCTGCTGACAATAGCAGCCCGTATATAGGTGCACGTCTGATTTCATCGGGATTTTTATTACCTATCTTTCCGCTTACTACGCAACCTATACTTATTCCTATTGCCGCTATACACATTATTATACCCGGTTCACCCTTCTCCAAACCCATCGCGTCCTGACAATATACAATCGTACAAAGCTGTATCGTAGTTGCAAACCACCAGAATATACTCAGTATGTATATCACACTGTTCAGACCTGCATACTTGTTCGCCATTCTGTGAGTGGACTTCATATAGGCAAACGGATTAAGACTTTCCTTCTTGTCTGTTTTCACCTCTTCTGCCCTTATAATCAATGCTGCGACATAGCCGGCCACTGCGAGAATCACCAACAAACTGCTGTATATTATAGGCTGTTCTGAAAATTTGTCAACCATAAATGCTGCCAAGGCTGTGGCAAGAAGCATGCCCAGAAAACTCAAACTCTCCATTCCGCCCATGCCTCTGCTCACATTCTCTATTCCTCCTATGTCTCTTATCAGACCGTATTTTGCAGGAGAATACATGCTACTCTGTATTCCTATCAGAAATATAGATAGCACAACCAGTGTTGTAGCCACCACTGTTGACCACGAATACTGTGGAAACACCTGAGGATCTTTCATAAGAAATCCTAACACTGCCAGCAAAACTATCGGTATCTCCAATAGCTTGCACACTCTGACCACCTTCTGTTTGCCGTACACTTGGGCTGCACGGTTGGCAAGAGGTGAACAGAATATATATGGAAGAACCAAAGCCGCACCGGTAATACTTATCACCATTGGCTTCCATTCTGACGACACCCAACCTGTTACTACCAGCATGCCAAGCATCTTCTGGTAGTTGTCATTCAGTGTCGAGAGAAAATTAGTTGTGTATAAAGCATTGTACATATCAGCTTGCAAAGTTAATCAAACTTTCTTAAATAAGCAAATTCTGTTGTTTCAATCAAAAAAATACCGTATCTTTGCAGTGCAGAATAATTAACAATTACTACCATGCAAATCAAGACTTGTCCGCGATGCGGAAATACTTTCGAGTGCCGCCATGACGATGATATCCGCCTCTGTCAGTGCTCTTCCGTTCATCTCTCCAAAGGTGCTCAGCTTCATCTTGCCTTGCACTATACAAACCTTTGTCTGTGCCACGACTGTCTCTTGTCCGTAGCCGAATCTTTTCCACTAGCATAATCTCCTCACTGCCCATCGGTAAAATCAGCTGTTTTTATCCTCTCTACTGTTACAAAAAAAGCGACCCTGTAGGTCGCCTTTCTTTCTTGTAATAAGTATGTCTTACTTGCTCTCCAACTGCACTTCGTGTGCCATATCGGGGTCAATAAGAATACGTCCGCAATACTCGCAAACAATGATTTTCTTGCGCAGACGTATGTCTAACTGACGCTGTGCCGGAATCTTGTTGTGACAACCGCCGCAAGCATCACGCTCTACCGTAACCACTGCCAGACCGTTGTGGGCATTCTTGCGGATACGTTTGAAAGCTGTCAAAAGACGCTTGTCTTC
Source organism: Paludibacteraceae bacterium (assembly GCA_017477325.1). Classification (GTDB taxonomy): domain Bacteria; phylum Bacteroidota; class Bacteroidia; order Bacteroidales; family Paludibacteraceae; genus Colicola. The sequence continues at coordinate 198,085 of JAFUWV010000002.1, read as the reverse complement.
TATGTTCTGTTCCAACTGTTGCGAACGCAGAAGCAGTGCTTCAGTCTGCTCTTTGGTCTCTGCAAGTATATCGTTCAGTTCAGCCTTCTTCTGATTCAAGTCAACTGTGCGCTCCTCTATGTCGGTCACCGTCTTTACCTTATCTGCCTGACGAGCCTCAAGAGCTGATGTATATTCCTTTATGCGCTTCTGACTCAGTTCTATTTCAAGAGACTGATACTCTATCTCCTTCGTCAGATTGTCGTACTCGCGATTGTTGCGCACATTGTCCTGCTGCTCTTTATAGCGGCTGATTGCAGCATTGGCATTCTCTATTTGCACACGCCTGTCGCTAATCTGGGTCTCCAATTCCTTTATCTCATTCTCTATATTCTTCAGACGAGTCTTCAATCCTTCCACTTCGTCTCCCATGTCTTTTACTTCTACAGGCAGTTCACCTTGCAGAATTCTCAGTTCGTCAATCTTGGAGTCTATCTGCTGCAACTCATAGAGCGCATGCAGCTTCTCCTCATTGGTCATTTCTTTCAGTTCTTTTTCTTGTGCCATAATTATGTATGTTTTATTGTTAATATTATTCTTTTGCCATTCACTTTCAATATACTTTAACGCAACTCTTGTCCTCCTCCGCTATCACACACTTTACGTCATAACCCTCAAGCAGTTCTTTAAATATCTCCTTTGTAAACTGCTCACTCTCAAAATGCCCTATGTCAAACAGATTTATTCTTCCGTCTGCTGCCTGCATCTCATGATACTTAATGTCTGCTGTGACGTATGCATCTGCCTTATCTGCTATGGCATCCTCCATAAATTCACTCCCGGCTCCACCACACAAAGCAACCTTATGTATCATATTCTCTTTTGACAGTCTCTCCGAATATCTGATACAAGGGCAAAGGAAAGTCTGTTTGAGTAGTTGAAGAAACTCCTGTAAAGAGAGCGAATCTTGCAGGTAACCAATCACTCCTAATCCTGACTCCGCACCTGATGGAGAAAGAATCTTGTAGTCAATCATCCCCAGTTTCTCTGCCATTCTTCCGCTCACACCATGCAAACAGGTATCCATGGCAGTGTGTGAACTATAAATAACAATACCTTGCTGTATAGCCTTTATTGCACAGCGTTCTTCTCTCGTCAAGCCTTCAATACGCTTCAGACCATGAAAAAGAAGAGGATGGTGAGAGATTATCATCTGACAATCTTTCCTCACAGCCTCTTCTACTATATCATCTGTCACATCAGTGCAAAGCAACACTTGAGCGACCTCTGTCTCCCTCCTGCCAATCTGCAACCCCGAATTATCCCACCCCTCTTGCTGACTCAATGGCGCTACAGACTCTATGATATTGATTATTTCACGGGCAGTCAAATTATCCTCGTTTGGCACCTACGCCTGTCTTGACTGATGTTGCTGCGGATTTTTGTGTACGCACTTGCTTGTTAGTTGGAGCAGCATGCTTTTCTTCTTTCTTGTCATCAGCAACTGCTACCGACTCTGTTTCTTCTTCTATAGTGAAATCTGTAATACCTGCCTTTATGAGAATATTATACCAGATCAATAATTTACGAATATCGCTCGGATAAACTCTGTCACGATCGAAATCAGGCAATACTTCTGCAAAGAAACTGCGCAGTGTATCATTGTCTGCTTTCTTGATATCAAAACTGACAGGTTCACCATTCTGTTTCTCTTTCAGTGAAATAAGCACCTCATTCAGAGGTTTGTCATCACTCATAGTGAACATTGATATATCTGCCAGACTAACTATCTTGTCGCGAGCATAGGTGGGCATACGTTTTCCATCTTCAAGCGACTCTATAATAAGCATGTTGTTTCCACGGCTTACCAGACGAAACAATCCCGGCTTCCCCGTTACTGCAAGTATTTCCTTAAGCATATATTCTGTTTTTAGGTTGTGTTTCTATTCTAAAATATTTCCAAGCGGGTGCAAAGATACTGCAATATTTGTGATTACGCAAATTTTTAGTGTACAAGACATTGATTTTCGATACAGTCTTATTTCATTTTGCAGCCTTGTATATGTTTCCGGGAAGTGAGCGAACAATACCCTTCAGCTCCATCATCATTAACGTTGAGGTTACTTGGCTATAAGGCAGATGTGTCTCCATTACTATAAGATTTACATGAAGTCCGTCCTCTGCCTTGTGAAGCATATCCAATAACAGAGTCTCTTCCTCTGTCAGGTTATCAAACAACTCCGTCTGCACAGGCACAGACTTCTCTTTTGAATCCCATTGCATAGCTGATAAAATATCTTCTGCAGACTCTACGAGAGCAGCCTTCTGCTGTTTTATCAACATATTGCATCCTGCTGAAGTTTTGTCTGAAGGCCTGCCCGGAATAGCAAACACTTCTCTACTATATCCGTTAGCCATATCTGCAGTAATTAGCGAGCCGCCTTTCAATTTGCTCTCCACCACAAGCGTAGCGTCACTCAATCCCGCTATTATTCTATTTCTAGCCACAAAATTCTGTCTGTCAGGCTGAGTTTCAGACATATATTCTGTTAATATTCCACCTTCTTTCAACGACTCAACTGCCACTTGACGATTTGCATAGGGATAGATTCTGTCAAGTCCGTGACCTGGTATAATCAAAGTAGGAATCCCTGATGATATGGCAGCCTTATGCGCAGTCACATCTATTCCGTAAGCCAATCCGCTAACTATAGTAAGATCTGTTGTACTCTGCGCCAAGTCTAACACTATTTGTTTGCATATCTGTTTGCCGTTATCTGTAGGCATACGAGTGCCAACTACTGACAGGAACTTGCCATCATTCAGATTAAGGTAGCCTTTGCCATAAAGCAGAATCGGAGCATCAGGGCACTCACGCAAACGATAAGGATAATCGGTGTCCTCAAAATAATATGTCAGAATATTATTTTTCTCGATGAAACCGAGTTCTTTCTCTGCTCTTTGTAGTGCTGTAACCTTACTTGAAAATATTGAATCAACAGTATCTTTGTGTATATTGGGAATAGAAAGCATATCTGCCTTAGAAGCTGAAAACACTTCTTTGGCAGACCCGAAATATTCAATCAAAGCCTTTGCTGTTCGAAGTCCCACTTCGGGCAACAAAGGCAATGCAATAATATATTTCAGCTGCTCTGCATCACGCATAGTAACCCTAATCAGTAATAGTATCCGTAGTCGTCGGCAAATATTTCTCAAAGACTCCACTCAAAACCATCCTTGGTATCTTTGATATTAAAACCAAGTGCGGTAAGTTGATTGCGAATGTTGTCTGATGTAGTCCAGTCTTTCTGACGTTTGGCTTCAAGACGCATATTCAGGAGCATGTCCACTGCTCCTTTATATGCCTCAAGAGAACCGTCATCAGTTGCAGATACCTGCGATATTCTAAGACCGAGTATATCTTCTACAAACAGATGCCAAGTCTGCTGCAATTCTTCCAAGTCTTCTTTCGAAATAGTCCCTTTACCGTCAAATACCGTATTTATAGCACGAGCGGAATCGAAAAGGTGAGAAATGACTATCGGTGAATTCAAGTCATCGTCCATTGCTTCCGAGCAACGTTCTCTAAGTCCTTTCACATCCACTGTGCTCACTGCTGAGGGTTGCAGTTTTTGCAGTCTCTGATATGCTTCTGTCAGTCTCTCCAAACCTTTCTCTGCCGCTTCGAGAGCTTCACTTGAAAAGTCCACAGTCGAACGATAATGAGCCATCAATATGAAGAAGCGGATAGTCATTGGTGAGAAGGGCTTTGTCAGAAGTTCATGCTTACCTGTGAAGAATTGTTCAAGAGTAATGAAGTTACCATACGACTTACCCATCTTCTTACCCGCAATTGTTATCATGTTGTTGTGCATCCAATATCGCACTGTGTCATGACCAAGTGCTGCGCATGATTGAGCTATCTCTGCCTCGTGGTGAGGAAACATCAAATCCATTCCACCCCCATGAATATCAAACTGCTCACCCAAGTATTTGGTTCCCATCGTAGAACATTCAAGATGCCATCCAGGAAAGCCCTCAGACCATGGTGACGGCCAATGCATAATATGCTCCGGAGAAGCTTTCTTCCATAGAGCAAAGTCGAAACTATGACGTTTCTCCTGCTGACCATCCAACTCACGGGTCTCACTATAGAGTTCTTCTATGTTTCTACCTGAAAGTTTTCCGTAATGGAAATCTTTTGCATACTTCTCAACATCGAAATACACACTACCTTGAGACACATAAGCATATCCGGCATCAAGAATCTTTTTTATAAACTCTATCTGCTCAATAATATGCCCGGAAGCATGAGGCTCTATTGAAGGAGGAAGCACATTCAATAGTTCCATATCATGATGATAGCGGTTGGTGTAATACTGCACCACTTCCATTGGTTCCAACTGTTCCAAGCGGGCTTTCTTTGCTATTTTGTCTTCTCCTTCATCGGCATCATGCTCAAGGTGTCCAACATCTGTAATGTTGCGTACATAGCGGACTTTATAACCCAGATGAGTCAGATACCGATACAACAGGTCAAATGTAATAGCAGGTCTGGCATGCCCCAAATGAGCATCACCGTAGACAGTAGGTCCACAAACATAGAGTCCTACATGCGGAGCATGAAGTGGAATAAACTCCTGTTTGGAGCGAGTGAGAGTGTTATAGATTTGCATATTATACCATAATGCGGTCAACCGCCATCATTATATTCCCTAATTTGGTATAGGGTAGTTTAAAAAGTTATTCTTCTTCAGGAATAACGAGTTTGTAGCCCTTACCGTGTACATTCATCAGTCTGACAGTGTTATCACCCTTGAGAAGTGTTCTCAGGTGATTTATATAAACACTCAGAGAACGGCTGGTGAAATAGCTATCATTATGCCATACAGAAGTCAAGAGCACACTTCGTTCTACCAATTGGTTTGCATTCTGTGCGAAGATAAGCAGTAATTCATTCTCACGTGAAGAGAGACGGCGGTTTTCCTGACCTAATGTAAGAATCTGACGTGCAGTATTATATTCGAACGAACCCAACTGATAAATGGTAATGTTGCTTAGTTGCTGCCTGCGAAAACGCTGAAGAATACACTCTATTTTGCACATCAGTACATCCATTGAGCAAGGTTTCACAACGTAGTCATCGCAACCACTCTTGTAGCCTTCAAGAATGTCTTCCACAGCAGCACGTGCTGTAAGGAAAAGAATAGGAACTTGCGATCCGGTCAGTCGGATGGACTTCGCAAGTTCAAAACCATTGCGCACCGGCATCATAACATCGAAGATACAGAAATCATAATGATTCTCATTAAATTTCTGCCACCCTTCTTCTCCGTCGGGAGCAAAGTCCACCTTGTAGTTTTTCTGACGAAGGTAGTCGCAAAGCAGCATACCATAGTTCACATCATCTTCACACAGAAGAATAGCATCTTGCTTTTTTTTCATAATATTATTGTAGTATTATTGATTGGTTATTTAAGTTGTTCCCCCTTCAAAGACTAATAAAATCGGCTTGTGAAGCCAGTTTTCATTATACCATGCAAAGATAGTGCAAATTTTACAAACACACAAAAATAAAATATAATATTTATGTTTTTTATACAAAAGAGTAATGAAACCGTTATCATAGAGTCAGGAGAATGGTATTACACCGAGAGCATGGAGTATGCTTGAAGACAGCATAGAGTGAGCATTAAAAGTATAAAAAACATAAACCACCGCGGTGGTTTATGTTTGCTTAAGAAATAAATTTTCCCTCAAAAGATAGGATTAGAGCTTCTTGAGTGTTGCAAGCAGGAGCCGGTAGAACTTCTCAACCGAAGCGATATTAACCTTTTCATCGGGAGAATGAGGGTGACGGATGGTAGGTCCGAAACTGATCATATCCATACCAGGATAGTTTCTTCCAATAATACCGCACTCAAGACCTGCATGAATAGTGATGATACGAGCTTCTTCACCGAATTCTTCTTTGTAAGTCTGTTGCATCACTCCAAGAATGCGTGAATTGAGGTTTGGCTTCCATCCTGGATAACTACCTGAGAATTCAACCTTTGCACCAGCCAAGGCAAATACACTATCAATGACTTCACGAAGTTCTTCCTTACGACTCTCAACAGAACTACGCGTAAGGCAGCATATCTCTACTTTCGCACGTTTTTCTGCAGGATTGGTAACGGAAGTTGATATCATAGCCATATTGTTACTTGTCTCAACCACGTCAGGCATATCATCAATCATACGACTCACTCCATCAGGACAAGCTGTGACTGCATGAATAAGACTATCCTGTATTTCTTCAGGGATAAGACCGGCAGGCAGTGAAGTTTCTTCTACAAAGAACTGCAAATTGTCCTCTACACCGTCAAACTCACGAATGAAGATGTCTTCGTAGTCCATTACCAGTTGTTTTATATCTTCAACGTCATCCTCAGGCACGGTAATTACAGCCTCTGCCTCCCGAGGAATGGAGTTTCGCAGACTACCACCGTCCACAGTAGCCAGACGAGCCTCATACTGAGCTACCGCCTCTTTGAGGAAACGGAAGAGCAGTTTGTTGGCATTTGCACGTTGCAGATTGATGTCACATCCGGAATGTCCGCCTTTGAGACCTTTTATCACTACTTTCAGTGCCACATCGCCTTCTTCAACAGGTTGCATAAAGTATTCAAAGACAGCATTGGTATCCACACCTCCTGCGCAACCTACATAAAGTTCACCTTCGGTTTCAGAATCAAGATTGAGCAGAGTCTTACCCTGTAATACTCCTCCTTGTAAATCGAAAGCACCGTACATACCAGTCTCTTCATCCACGGTAAAGAATGCCTCAAGCGGTGGGTGAACTATTGTCTTATCAGCAAGTATAGCCATGGCCGTAGCCACACCTATACCATCATCAGCCCCCAGAGTGGTTCCTTCTGCAGTTACCCATTCTCCATCAACATAAGCGCGAATAGGGTCTTTCTGAAAATCGAAATCTACATCTGAGTTTTTCTGAGGTACCATATCCATGTGACCTTGCAGAATGACTCCGGCATGGTTTTCCATACCAGGTGAAGCAGGCTTGCGGATGATAACATTTCCGATACGGTCCTGAATAGTTTCCAAACCTAAAGATTTGCCGTATTCAACCAGAAAACGACCTATTTCTTCTTTCTTTCCCGACGGTCTGGGAATCTGAGTCAAGGCATAGAAATTTTTCCATACTCCTTGAGGGTTAAGTTCTTCAAGTTTCATGATTGTATATTGTTTAAGATTGTCCTTCCCTTTATCAATTTAGTCTATAGTCATTTCTCCACAGAGATCTATTTGCAACAAACGCCGTACTTCATCGGTATCATCGCCATTTTCTCCCAACAGGTACATTAGTTTAGTAAGCAGAGCTTCGGTAGTTATATCATATCCGCTTAATACTCCGGCCTCGAGCAGATGCAAAGAAGTCTCATATCTGCCTAATTCCACACTGCCCATCAGACATTGGGTTTTGTCAACAATGATTATTCCTCTCTTGACTGCGTCTTGCAGAGCCTCAAACAACCATTTGTCGCTCGGTGCATTTCCAGAGCCATAAGTCTCAAGTACCACTGCCCTTAGACCTTCTATTCCGAGTATTGCTTTTACTGTTTTCTCCGATATACCCGGGAAAAGTTTCAGTATCGCTACATTCTGATCTATTTTAGTCCTTAAGCGAAGAGGCTTGTTGATATCACCATAATGTATAAGGTGCTGGAAATAATGTATATGCACTCCTGCGACTGCCAACGGGTCATAGTTGTATGACTTGAAGGCAGCAAAATGTTCAGAGTTTTTCTTAGTACACCTGTTGCCCCTGTACAATTTGGCTTCGAAGAAAATACATACTTCGGGCACTACAGCATTGCCTTCTTCATCCTGCTCGGCAGCTATCTCTATTGCCGTGAGCAGATTTTCTTTAGCATCGCTACGGAGAACACCTACGGGCAACTGACTCCCTGTAAGTACAACAGGTTTGCAAAGGTTCTCAAGCATAAAACTGAGTGCAGATGCTGTATAGGCCATTGTGTCGGTGCCATGAGTGATAACGAACCCGTCATACTTACTATAATTATCATATATGATATTTGCGAGCTTGCTCCATATTGGAGGATTCATATCAGAAGAATCAATAAGCGGGTCGAAAGGCAACATGTCAACGTTGATATCACTATGAAACAGTTCAGGCATAAACTCACGGAACTGATTGATATCAGCAGGTGTGAGAGCTCCGGTTTGAGGATCACGCATCATAGAGATGGTACCACCGGTAAAAATTATCAAGACTGACTTATTGCTATTCATAATCTTCTGCTGTTAAAATATAACTTTATACTCAGGTATGAACTATGTTTTATGAATCAACCTTAAGTCTTGTACCAACATCTGCAGAGTGGTCTGCCCGTTGAAGGTGTTCTGCTGAAGTTCGTAGCATATATCTAAGTTCTCCCCATTCATGAGATGATTAGCATACTCCCCTTTCCCGAATGCAATACCTTGCATTACTCCCGTCTGGTCAGTCACGTCAAGTCGAAGATGTTCTCCTTGCTTGCCCACACGCCGTGTATAACGATAGTTGCATACATTACGTGTGACAAATATAGGACGCGGATTCCCCGGACCAAAAGGCTCGAGATGTCGAAGAATGTTGAAGAACTGATTGGTTATATCTGAAAAATTTATCTCCGCTTCAACCTGAATGACAGGCTGCCTTTGCTCCGACAAGATATGTTGACTCACATAGTTTTCAAAGCGTTGTTTGAATTCGGGCAGATTCTCCGGTTTCATCGAGAGTCCCGCAGCAAAGATGTGCCCTCCGAAGTTGGTGAGAAGGTCACTACATGAATCGATAGCACTATATATATCGAATCCACCAACACTTCGTGCAGACCCACTTATCATTCCATCTGTCAGAGTGAGGACAATAGTAGGACGATAGTAGGAGTCAATGAGTCTTGAAGCGACAATACCAACAACTCCCTTATGCCAATTTTCACCACACACCACTGTAGTTGCTTTCTGTAGGTTTTCAGGATCAGCCTCAAGCAACTGCAAAGCTTCGTTAGTTATTTGTTGATCTAGTCCCTTTCGAATCTCATTTTGATGGTTTATCTCTTCACTCATTTCAAGAGCTTCATCTTCATTGTCTGTAATGAGCAAACGAACAGCATCTCTGCCTGAGCGGATTCTTCCACAAGCGTTGATTCGCGGCCCAATCTTATACACAAGGTCGTTGACTGTGAGTTTTCCTTCTTCCACTGATGCTACACCTAATAACTTTTGAATTCCAATAGAAGGATTGTTGTTGAGTCCACGTATACCATAATAGACAAGTATGCGATTCTCTCCCACCACGGGCACAATATCCGATGCTATTGCCATAGCTACCAGTGGCAGCAAGGGGTGAAGATTGTCAAAACTGATATTGTTTTTCAAGCAATAGGCCTGAGCCAACTTGAAACCCACACCACAACCACAGAGTTCTTTGAAAGGATAGTTGCAGTCTTCTCTTTTTGCATCAAGCACAGCGACTGCATCAGGAATTTTCGTCCCCGGCAAGTGGTGGTCACATATAATGAAATCTACACCTTGCTGTTTTGCATATTCCACCTCCTGAGTACTTCTGATTCCACAGTCAAGTGCTACTATAAGAGTACATCCTGTTTGAACTGCATAATCAATACCTTTGAAAGATACTCCATAGCCCTCGGTATATCTGTCGGGGATATAGTAGTCTATATGGCTTTGATCTGTGACAGAGCATAGAAATGTGTAGGTCAGTGCCACAGCTGTTGTGCCATCTACATCGTAATCACCGTATATAAGGATTCTCTCGTTCGACTGAATGGCTGCCTGGAGTCTGAAGACAGCCTCATTCATGTCTTTCATCAAGAAAGGATCATGCAGCTGTTTCAAATCAGGATGGACAAAACTACTTGCCGCAGCTGCAGTTGTAAGTCCACGACGAACCAACATACCTGCCGATATCTCACTGATATGCAGTTCTTGCGCAAGACTCTTAATAAGTGCTTGTTGAGACTGGCTAAGTTTTCGTATTTCCCACCGTGAATTCATATTTCAGCACACTCACAAATGACCTTGCAAAGTTAGTGTATTTTTTTATTATATCAAAAAAATTTTGATATTCTCGAAACTTAGCGTAATTTTGCAAGTCAAAAGAATGACATTATGCAAGAGAGTTATTCACTTCAGGAGTTATGCAGTCTGCTTGGGGGAGTGATAGAGTCAGAGTTGAGTCAGACCTACCGTGTTCGTGCTGAAATAAGCAGCATAAATATACATGGTGGCCATTGCTACATGGAGTTGGTGGAAAAAGCAGATAATACAGGCATACTGGCTGCAAAGATGCGTGCTGTATGCTGGAGTAACCTGTGGAGTATGCTCTCTCAATATTTTATCCACGAGACGGGTCAAGCTCTGACAGCAGGAATGCAAGTGCTTTTTGAAGCAGAAGTAAGATTTCATGCAGTATATGGCCTGAGTTTGCAAATATCAGGAATAGACCCAAGTTACACATTGGGAGAACTGGCTCTACAACGCAAAAGGACTATAGAGAGGCTTGAGAGCGAAGGTATGCTACAACTGCAGCAAATGTTGAAGTTGCCCACACTTCCACGGCGGATTGCTGTTATTTCTTCTTCTGACGCAGCAGGGTATGAAGACTTCTGCAATCAGTTGTCATCATCCGGATTCTATTTCTCAACAAACCTTTATGTTGCCACCATGCAAGGCGATCGTTCTGCCGTATCGGTAGCAAATGCACTACAGAGAATCTTCGATGAAATGGAGAGATATGATGCAGTGGTTATTATTCGTGGAGGTGGTGCGAGCACAGACCTCAGTTGCTTTGACAACTATGAATTAGCTCTCCATATTGCTCAGTTTCCCCTTCCCGTCATCACAGGCATCGGGCACACCAGAGACATAAGTGTAGCTGACATGGTCGCACACAAAAGTCTGAAGACACCGACTGCAGTAGCGGAGTATTTTGCTGACATCATGCAACATCAGTTAGACAGACTCAAGGACTTGGACAAACGTCTGGCTGCCACTGCAGACAAGCGGATTACTTTTCAAAATGCCAGACTGGAAAAACTCCGACTACTATTTCTTCACCGGACACAACATTTTTTGCAAACACAACAAAACCGCCTCATCATAGCAGAAAAGACTATAAGTTTGCTCTCACCGGAAGATATATTCAGAAAAGGATATTCCGTTGCAAGAGCTAACGGAAAAATCATAAGAAGTATCAAAGACTTGCAAACAGGAGAAGAGATAATTACTGAAGTGGCAGACGGAAAAATAATATCAGTTGTGAAAGAACTATAGAATGATAACGCTATGCAACAATTTTAACAAGACTATGTTTCTATTTGAGGATTTGAATATTATTTCTTATCTTTGCAAGTCAAACAAGTAAATAGCAAAATGGGGGCATTTTCCTTGTTTTTAATGATACACACAATACTCATATAAACAACAACTCATTATGTTTTCTGAAAGAGACACTCAAGGTCCACGTCTGCGCAGAGGCAGTATAGAAGTAGTATGCGGTAGCATGTTTTCGGGTAAGACAGAGGAACTTATTCGCCGTATGAAACGTGCCCAATTTGCCAAGTTGCGGGTAGAGATATTCAAACCTGCGATAGATGTCAGATATTCGGAAGAAGACGTGGTAAGTCATGACAAGCGTGTGATACAATCCACCCCTGTGGAGAGTTCAAGCAGCATACTTCTTCTTGCCAACGATGTGGATGTAGTAGGCATAGATGAGGCACAGTTTTTCGATATGGGCATTGTTGATGTGTGCAATGAACTTGCCAACAGAGGGATAAGAGTAATAGTGGCAGGCCTTGACATGGACTACAAGGGTGTCCCATTCGGTCCGATGCCGGCTCTGCTTGCCATAGCAGAAGATGTATATAAAACTCATGCCATCTGTGTTCACTGCGGCGACCTTGCCTACGTCTCACACCGTCTAGTTAATTCAGAAAAGCGTGTATTACTCGGTGAAACCGAGAAATATGAACCCCTGTGCCGCCACTGCTATGAGAAGGCAATAAAAGAGGCTGAAGAATAACTTGACAAACCTGTCGAACATTTCCGTTTTTTCATATGCTTTATGATATCGTTCTTCCACTGGCTGTAGAAGGAGTGTTGACATACAACATTCCCGATTCCAACAAGGAAATACTTGAATATGAAGGCAACGATACGGATGATATAACCACTGCTGAAAGTGTCTCAGAAACAGCAATGGTAGGTAGGCGAGTGCTTGTACCGATAGGAAAGAGAAAGATTATGACGGGAATCATTGTTGCAAAGCACAATGAACCAATAAGCAATAATGTAAGCATAAAAGACGCAATATGCTTTCTTGATGACAGCCCCATAGTCACAAAAGAACAGCTACAACTTTGGCAATGGATTGCAGACTATTACATGTGTACGTTGGGTGAAGTGATGAGAGCTGCACTACCCACCGCTCTACGACTTGAAAGCGAGACACACATCGCTATCAATCCAGACTACATTACCTTGGAACGACTTTCACAAACACAACAACATATACTTGACATACTCTCCGATGGCAAAGAGAAAACTCTCGATGAAATAGGAAAAAACTTAGGTATTACCTCCGTCATCTCTCCTATCAAAAAATTACAAGAAAAAGGTGCTATTATTATCGGCGAACAGGTGGAAGATAAATATAAACCGAAAATGGAGACATGGATCAAACTCAGCGACAAGATAAAAAAAGAAAGTCAATTGCAAACTATTCTTGACTCGCTCTGTAAAGCCAAAAAACAAGAGCAACTTCTCCTTCGCTTTCTGCAGTTTACTACACAACAAGAAACAAAAAGCAAGGAGGGAGGTTTAAAGAATAATGAACAAAAATTAAGGAAAGAGGAACTATTATCACTGACAGGAGCATCGCCTTCTACTCTCAAGAGTCTTATTGACAAACATATATTTACTATAGAGATGTTGCCAAAGCGGCGCCTTTCAGTTGTCACACAGTCAGCAGAGGCCAACCCTCTAAGTGAGATGCAGGAAGAAACAAAAAAGAAGATTTTCTCAGAGTGGGAGCATCACGACATCTGCCTGCTTCACGGGGTGACGGGCAGCGGTAAAACAGAAATTTACATCAACCTTATACAAGAGATTATCCGGAATGGAAAGCAAGTCTTATATTTGGTGCCTGAGATAGCCCTCACCACACAGTTGCAAGAACGTCTTCTGGCAGTTTTTGGCAGTGACCTTGGAGTATATCACTCACGATTTAGCGATAATGAGCGTATAGAAATCTACCAAAACATACTTGAAGGTAGATACAAGGTTGTGCTCGGTGTGCGCTCTGCATTGTTTTTACCCTATAAACATTTAGGATTGGTGATTGTAGACGAAGAGCATGACAACAGTTACAAGCAACAAGATCCTGCTCCCCGCTATCACGGCAGAAACGTTGCAATTGTGCTGGCTAAATTGTTTGATTGCAAGACTCTACTTGGCACAGCCACTCCGTCTATTGAAACATACTATTATGCTCAAACGGGCAAATACGGACTGGTTTCGCTAAATCAACGGCATAAGAATATTCAAATGCCGCACATTACAATTATCGATACTAAAGAGCATTATCGCAGAAAAGAGATGTATGGTCATTTTGCTGACCCAATGATAGAGAGAATCAGTGCTGAACTCGAGAAAAACAAGCAAGTGCTGGTGTTTCAAAACCGTCGTGGCTATGCTCCATGGATTGAGTGCAAGCAGTGTGCCTACGTTCCGAAATGTCCGAACTGCGATGTAAGTCTGACACTTCATAAGAGGCGGGGTACACTTGTATGTCATTACTGCGGCTACACGACAGTTGTTCCTGCCCGCTGCCCTGCATGTGGTGAAGCAACACTAACTGATCACGGAACAGGCACTGAGAAGATAGAAGACGAATTGCAAGAGTTGTTCCCACAAGTACGTATTGCACGCATGGATCTTGACACTACCCGCAGCAAATATAGTTACCAGAGAATAATTGACGACATTGCAACTCACAAGATAGACATACTTGTTGGCACACAAATGATAACCAAGGGATTACATTTCGATGATGTGAGCACAGTGGCAGTACTGAGTGCCGACAGCCTGATGAACCAACCAGACTTCCGCAGTTATGAACGTGCATATCAGATGCTGGAGCAAGTCAGCGGTCGGGCAGGAAGAAAACATGAACAGGGAGAAGTCCTCATACAAACAAATAACCCAGAGAACAAAATACTCAAGTATGTAGCAGAGCACGATTATCTTTCTTTCTATAAAAGTCAGATTAGAGAACGGGAAGACTTCAAATATCCCCCTTTCTATCGGTTGATACTGCTCACGATAAAGCATCGCGATGCGGCCAAAGTGGAAAAAGTGTCCCAAATGCTCCAAAAGCAGTTAAGTATTGTGTTTACACGCAGATGCTCCCGTGTAATGCAGCCTGCAATAAGCAAGGTGAAGAACATGTATCTGCGTCAGATACTGCTAAAAATAGAAAACGATGCTCCTTTCTATAAAGCCAAGCAGCTTGTTTTGAAACAGATACAACAGATAAGAGTGAGTACAGAAGGCAAGTCGGCAGTGATACAAGTGGACGTGGATCCACAGTAAAAGATTGTATAAAGACCTCAATAATATTTAACTAAAATTCTTATATTTATTATATAAACATGAAGATGCCCAAATGTTTTGTGGCCTTACTTTATGTCTAAAAACATATTTTCTGTTTCTAATAATTGTTGTACCTTTGCAGATGTTTTTATTTAAATAGCCTTATGATTATCGGAATACCAAAAGAGATTATGCACGGCGAGCGTCGTGTAGCATGCACTCCTGAGACGGTGTGCAAGTTTGTAAAAGACGGTTTTACCGTTTTAGTAGAAAATCATGCCGGCGAGGGTGCGCTTTATGATGACACCGACTACATGCAGGCTGGTGCACGTATGGTGGCAGATGCTGAGCAGATATACGCTGAGGCAGAACTTATCCTGAAGGTCAAAGAACCCCTTTTCAACGAAGAAAAGCAGAAGCACGAAGTGGATATGATGCATAAGGGGCAATATTTGATTACTTTCATTCACCCTGCTTCGCCTGTCAACCATGAGATGGTGAAGAAACTGACTGCCAAGGGCGTGACTGCATTCACGTTGGACTGCATTCCTCGAATTTCACGTGCGCAGTCTATGGATGCACTCACATCAATGTCCACATGTGCAGGTTACAAAGGAATACTTATGGCTGCAAGTCACATGACCCGCTTTATACCTCAGATGTTTACGGCTGTGGGTAAGATTGAACCAGCTAAAGTGATGGTGATAGGTGTTGGTGTGGCAGGATTGCAAGCCTTAGCTACAGCAAAACGCTTAGGTGCGGTAACATATGCTGCAGACATCCGTCCGATGGCAGCAGAGAACGCCATGTCGCTTGGCGCAAAGATAATAGAGACAGGAGTTCCGGCTGAACTGGCAATAGGTGAAGGCGGCTATGCAAAAGCACTCCCTGCTGACGTGTTGGCTGCAGAAAGAGAAGCTTTAAAAGAGACCATACAGCAAATGGACATCGTATTCTGCTCGGTTTTGGTACCGGGAGAGTTGCCTCCAATAATCATTACAGAAGATACCGTGAAAGGTATGAAACGAGGTTCTGTAATCGTAGATATAGCTATAGACCAAGGAGGAAACTGTGATATCACTCCTAAGGGCGACATAGAAATGAAACACGGTGTAACGCTGATAGGTGTAAAGAATATCCCCGGTGAATTGCCGACATCCTCAACATGGATGTTCTCCAACAACATGTACAACCTTGTGCACTATATGGTCAAAGATGATAAAATAGAACTGAACCTGCAAGACGAAGTGATTGCCAAAAGTTTGGTTTGCCATGACGGCGAACTGGTGCATGCAGGTGCAAGAAAAGCAATGGGAATATGATTCATCCGCTTATATTATTAGGAGTATTCGTAGTAAGCACGTTGGCAGGATATTTCATTATCCGTCGCGTACCAAGTCTTCTTCACACTCCGTTGATGTCAGGAATGAATGCATTATCGGGTGTGACAATAGTAGGAGCATTGACAGCTACAGGCATTGCTGCACTACTTGGTGAAGGCAAGGTTGCAATGCTGATAGGCAGTATAGGTGTAGGACTGGCTGCCATCAACGTTGTTGGCGGATTTGCCATTACACACAGGATGCTACGAATGTTCAAACAAAAGAAGCAGAAACAATGACTGTGGCGCAGATAATAATAAGTGCAGTACTTGCACTACTGGTGCTCTGCGGTATAGCGATGATGAGCAAGGTTAAGACGGCCGCTTGGGGTAATATACTCTCTGCGTTTGCAATTCTGGCAGCAGTTATAATGACAATGTGGTTCGTCGGGATTATCAATTTGTTTTCCGTCTGGACTCCACTGATTATTGGCTCACTTGGCGGAGGCGTGATAGCCTATAAAGCCAAGATGATAGAGATGCCTCAAGTAGTGGCATGTTTCAATGGCTTAGGCGGAGGTGCCTCAGCATTGGTAGGGGTGATGATTTATATGGGCTGGGGCATACAAGAGAATGCATATCCTGTTTTCACACGTCTGACAGCCTTGATTGCAATAGTCATTGGCACCCTCACACTGGTGGGCAGTATCGTAGCTGCACTGAAACTTGACAGACGTATCACACAACTGCCTGTAGAACTGAAGTACCATAACCTACTGACCTTGCTTCTACTAATTCTTTCTGTTTCATCTGTGATTTTTGGCAGTATCTATGGTGCTAATACATTGTTATGCTTGTCAGCAGTATTATTTTCTGGAGTATTAGGATGGGCATTTGCAATACGAGTTGGCGGAGCTGATATGCCTATCACTATCTCACTTTTGAACTCCCTGTCAGGCGTTGCAGGTGCAATAGCTGGTATGGCAACATCAGACATATTGCTTGTGGCAGTTGGAGGAATAGTAGGTGCCAGCGGTTTGCTGCTTACACAGATTATGTGTCGTGCCATGAACCGCAGTCTTAGCAATATACTATTTAAGAAGAAAAACCTAAAATCCCCCACCTCAACATCTAAGGTTGCAAAAACAGAAACATTAGAAGAACTATTCTCAAACTTATCAGATATGGAAATACAACAACTACTTGATGCTATCAATTCCTTAACGGCAGAGATAGGCGAACTTCGCAAAGAGATGGCACAACTGAAGGGCGGTGTCAATGTGTCCTCAGGACTTCAGGAAGAGAAAACAGAAGCTACAGCAAGCGATGTGCTACGCAAGGCAAAAGATGTTATTATTGTACCCGGATACGGTATGGCATTGGCTCAAGCTCAGCATATAGTAAAACAACTTGCAGACCGACTGACACAGAACGGAGCACACGTGCGCTTTGCCATCCACCCTGTGGCAGGTCGAATGCCAGGACACATGAATGTATTGCTGGCAGAGGCAGATATTCCCTACGATGATTTGTATGAAATGGATGCCATCAACGATGATTTCAAGCAATGCGATGCAGTAGTGGTAATAGGAGCGAACGATGTTCTTAATCCTGCTGCACGCAATGCAGAGGGAACTCCTATTTACGGAATGCCTGTACTGAACGTGGATGAAGCCAAGCAAGTGATAGTATGCAACTACGACCTTAAACCCGGATACGCAGGAGTAGAAAATCCTCTTTATAGCCGCAAACAAGGTGTCTACTTGTGCCTTGGCGATGCAAAAGAGACATTGATGGAACTACTGAAAGCATTATGAGCCGTTCAATAAAAGGAAAGATGCAGGAGAGCAGTGCCGTGTGGAAGGTGCTGCTTCTTCTTGCATTGATGTTGCTTTTCACTTTGCTCGCAATGGGTGTGTGGGCATTATGTTTCGGAGGAAATCAGAGTGTTAATTCACTGAAAGTGATGCAGATGTTGCAGACAGTAGGTACATTTATACTTCCGTGTCTGGCAAGTGCATATATATGGAGCGAAAAACCGTGGACATGGCTTAGTATGGACAAAAAAGTGGGATGGAAAGAAGGGTTGGCAGTGTTTGTATTGATTTTAGTTGCTTCTCCTGCCGTAAATCTGCTTGCTTCATGGAATGAGAAAATGGTACTACCGGACTTCTTAAGCGGGCTTGAAGAATTAATGAAGAGTCAGGAAGAGGCTGCAGCGGCACTAACTGAGCAATTCATAAGAGCTGACAACGTGTGGGTGCTTCTCTATAATCTTCTACTAATGGCACTGCTCCCAGCACTAAGTGAAGAGACACTGTTCCGCGGCACTTTGCAGCAAATGATGTATAAGGGGACAAGTAGTATTTCAACCTCGAATAATTCTCCCAACACGAAGCAACATGTGGCTGTTTGGGTAAGTGCAATATTATTCTCCGCTATACACTTTCAGTTCTATGGTTTTGTTCCTCGTATGCTATTGGGAGTATTGTTCGGATACCTGCTACTATGGTCAGGCTCATTATGGCTACCTATACTGGCGCACTTCACAAATAACGCGATGGCTGTGATACTTTATAATATATATTATATGCAGGGCAAAAATGTTGATGAAATCGATGCTCTTGGTACGGGAGACACTCTTTGGCTCGGCATTCTAAGTATCATACTCACTGCATTAGGAGTATATCTGATAAGAAAACTCCTCAGACTTAAACAAGAGGGCGAAATCCATAAGTTACTAGACGAAGGAGGCATAGACTCTGCTGAGTAACTACAGATTTTCCTGCCTGAACTGCTCATATTCCTCTATAGTAAAGCGAGTATTGAGAAGAGGCAGATTTCGGTCGGTAATAGTGATGATGCGTGCATTCTCTTTATTAAACAGAGTCTGCAACTCAGGATTACCTTTCATTATATCCACATACCACAGAGCCTCATCGTAAGACTCAAATCCGGATACAATGAGTGCACCATCTGTGACACTGAAAACGGGTATGACTTTCAAATCAAAGTCTTTTATGAGGAACTGCGAGAAATTGAAGAGTGCCACTTCATAGAGGAGGTTGTTAAGCGTCTTCTCGTCAGAATGAACCAACACAAGCACACTTGATTTCTCTTGTTTCTCAGTAGAGAATGTCTGCTCAAGCAATGCAGAATCAACGGGTGAAGTCTCTGTACGGCGGTCAAGCAAAGTGCTATTATCTCCTGTCTGACTCTCAAGCCCTGCATTCATCATGGCGAGCATATCTTTTGCCATTGCTCCGGTTTCACTATCAGGATAGCGTCTAACCATATCCCGCAGTGCCTCAATAAAGGCATCTTGATTTTCCGTTCTGGCTACAGCAATAGCATTGAGAAACAAGAAGCGCGGCATGAGAGGACTGAGCTGGTAGTTGTCTTCAGCGTAGTTCTTGAGTCGTTTTACTTCTTGGAAATCGTTTTTACGAAAAGCTTTATATGCCTGTTCATAGACAGAATCCTGCTCTGCTTCGATACGTTGAAGTTGTGCGAAATAGTCAGGGTTGGCTGCTGTCTGGGCCTGTTTGCTATTTGGAAAACGGGTTATGAGTTGTTGCCTTGCAAGTTCCGCTTCAGTCTTATTGTCATGCTTAAGACAAGTAAGGTAGCGCCTATAGTAGAGTTCAGCAAGATGGCCATCGTTAGGGAAACGCTGATTGAGTTCCTGCAGAGTCTCATCAGCCAACTGCCTGTCTTCGAGTTTATCTTCGTAGATACATACCATATTATATAAAGCGGTGGCTATCATGGTATCGGATACTGCAAGTTGTTCAGGTGTCTTTGGAATCTGCTGCAGATAATACTGCGGATTCTTGGTATCGCTCACCATCTGCTGTGTGGTCTGCGTAGAGTCAGAAGAGAGACTATCGGCAGGCAGGTCTTGCTGCTCATCCTCAGAGAAAATATTCGTTGAAGAGGTTTGTTTAATCTGTCTGCGCCAGTTATCCTCAAGAGTACGGTTACCCCATCGGCGAGTAAACTCCTGTTTTCCTTGCCGAATAAGTTGCGGGTTATAGAAATACCAGTCGGCAGTTCCTCCGCCTCCACCTATCATATTTCGCGTATTGACACTTAGCGGCCCCTCGTCCAATTGTGCATTTCTTGCTGCCTGAGCAGCCTTTTCTGCTTCTTCTTTTTCTGCTTTCTCGAGGTCAGCAATAATCTTCTCAGCAACCTTTAGTTGCTCTTCTTCAGTCAGTTTACTTAATGCCTGAAGACTATCTTGCAGTTGCACGGTAGCAAGTTCGGTGGCAAGCAGATCGAGTGTTTCCGCACGCCGGCGGATACGTTCATAGTCAGCAGCCTCTGTGGAGATGATATTAACCGCATCTTTGTAGCACGGAGCAGCATTCTGATAGTCCTGCCGCTCGTAATACAAGTCACCGGCGCGAATGAGGACAGCCGCTTTCTGAAGTCCGTTTTGAGTACTATTTTCAGCAGCAAGGGCATACTGACGAAGAGCCTCAACTGTATCTTTCTTCTGGAGATAGATGTTTCCGAGTGAACCATATACATAGTCAAGTTTGTCCTTGTATTTAGGTTGCTTTACCATTCGCTTCAGCGCTTTGACATCATTAGATAATTCTGTGCGGCGCAAACGTGCATTGAAATCCATGTCAGCAGGGGGGCTCATCTTGACTACACGCTTATAATACTGGGCGGCAGTTTTTTTGTCGCCTTGCTGTTCGCTAAGCTGTGCAAGCAGATAGAGATAGCGCATGCGTTGCTGCTTCTTTTCTTCAGGCATTGCGAGCTTGAGGAAAGGGACAGCTTCTTTGTATTGCTCTTGTTTGAGACGCAGATCAGCAGCTGTAGCAGCATACAGCCATGCATGCTTTTGAGCGAGGTCATCCTGCTGCACTTTCTGCAGAAGGTCCTCCGCCTCATACATCCAGCCCATCTCGGCATAGGCGCGTACCTCCCACAACTGGCATTGCGCCACCATGTCTTTATCGTAGGCGAAGTGACGAATGATATAGTTAAAGGTACCTATACTACCGAGAAAGTCACCCTTATGGAATTCGGCTTTCCCCAGCAGAATCCATGCTTCTTTCATCTGGGGATTGAACTCTTCCTGCTGGAGCCATGCCTTATACTTAGGGTCATTACGTTTCTTAGGATCAGGTTTGGGTTTAACTTTGATGCTATGCAGCTTGATACACTTGCGGCATTTCTCAATAGTGCGATCCATCTGACTTGATGCCGCTTGCGCTGCAGTGTGGTTGCTGACACTATAGAGCGGAATGAGTGTAGAGAAGTCATCCTGGTTGGCATCATCAATGGCTTTTATACCTTCATCATAGGCCAACTCACCATTGAAACGGATATTATACTTTGTTTTCATTGCATGGAAGGTGCGTGTGCCCCACGTATTCTTCTGCGTGGAGCACGACGCAACTACCATTGCTACTACTGAAAGCAGCAGGATATCAAATAAGATGTTTCTTCTTTTACTGTTCATTCCTCACCGGACAGATTGCCTTATACAAATTTATACACACATTGCTCAAAATATACTTCACCAGGGCGAAGGACGGGTGAAGGGAATGAGGGTATGTTTGGCGAATTGGGGAAGTTCTGTGCTTCAAGACAGATGGCAGTCTGTACATCGTATTCACGACCAGACTTACCGATGTTTTTCTCCACCCAGTTGCCTGTATAGACTTGCAGACCAGGCATAGTGGTGAGCACTTGCATGGTTCTTCCTGCGGCTGAGACAACTGCTGCAAGTTCGGGTTGCTTATGTTTTTTACCTTCAACGTCGGACTTAGCGAGCACAAAGTTATTGTCGATGCCTCTGCCTGGAGCAAAGAATGGCAGGTCAATACGCTCGCCTACAAGTACCGGCTCACGAAAGTCCATGGGGGTGCCATCTACTTTTGCTATTTCTCCTGTAGGGCAAGCAGTATCGTCGAAAGGAGTGTAATAATCCGCAAAGACTTGCAGTGTATGGTCTTTGATATCACCTTCTCCCTCGCCTTTCAGGTTGAAATAAGCGTGATTTGTGAAACCAAGAATGGTGGGCTTGTCGGTTTTTGCCTCGTAGGTTATCTCAAGTGCATTTTCGAGTGTGACATTATAAGTGACATAGACATCGAGATTGCCGGGATAGTTTTCCTCACCATCTACGGAGCGATAGTGGAGGCTGACAGAGTGCTTGGTTTGTCCAACCACATCCCATACTTTCTCGTTGAAGCCAACAACACCACCATGCAGATGGTTGGTGCTATTGTTTACAGCGAGTTGATACTCTTTGCCATCAAGAGTGAAACGACCGTCCTTAATGCGATTGGCATATCTGCCTATTACCGCATTAAAGTAAGTCTCTTTCTGTTTCCACTCTTCAAGAGTTGAGAAGCCGAGGACTACGTCAGCAAGATTGCCTTCTTTATCGGGAGCAAGGAGAGAGACAATTTTTGCGCCATAGTTAGTTATCTGCACCTGCATTCCTTGGGGATTGCGAAGTGTGAACAACCCTATCCTTTTTCCTTTCTCAAGACCTGTGAAAGTTTCTTCTTTTACCATAGTGGATATATTTGTTAATGACCTTATACAAGTATAAGTCTTAGATTAGCATATTCTGCGAGCACCGTCGCCAATCTCTGCAATATAGAAATCTGCCTTGATACCTGTTTTCTCAAGGTATGCTTTACCCACTTTCTCGATGAATTCGGGTATGGCTTCATCCTTTACAAGAGAAACAGTGCAACCTCCAAAGCCACCACCTGTCATACGTGAGCCGATGACTCCAGGTATCTTCCAAGCTTCTTCTGCAAGAGTATCGAGATGCAGACCTGTTACTTCGTAATCGTCACGCAGAGAGATATGGCTCTGGTTCATCAGTTTTCCAAACGTCTCTATATCGCCAGCCTGCAGTGCTTTAACAGCATCGGTAGTACGCTGCACTTCTCCTACGACATGGCGTGCTCTCTTGTGAGCAACGGGGTCAGTGATGGCAGACTCTATCTTCTCAAACTCAGCCTCGGTGAGTTCAGCAAGGTTCTTCAGTTCAGGGCGTACTGTGCGAAGTTGTTTGAGTGCGAGTTGGCACTGAGCCACACGGTCGTTGTAAGCACCTGAGTCGAGTTTGTGAGGTGAGTGGGTGTTGCTGATAACAACTTTTATACCTTCAAGTTTGACGGGTACAAGTTCGAATTCGAGAGTGTCGCAATTGAGGAAGATGGCATGGTCGAGTTTTCCCTGAGCGGATGCAAACTGGTCCATAATACCACAGTTGACACCAGCAAACTCGTGCTCTGAAGCCTGTCCGATGAGAGCAAGCTGAGTGCGGTCGAATCCGGTATGGAGAAGTTCGTTGAATGCATAAGCAGTCACGACCTCAAGTGCAGCACTTGAACTAAGTCCGGCACCTGCAGGTACATTACCCCATATAAGAATGTTGAAGCCCTGAGAAATCTTTACTCCTTTTTTGATAAACTGAGCAATACAGCCAAGGGGATAGTTTACCCAGTGATTGTTGGGCAGCGGAGCGGTGAGTTTGTCAAGAGGCAGCTCAGTTACTTCGGGCATGTTGAGAGACTTGAAGCGCATGAGGCTGTCATCGTTCTTTGCAATGAGCAGATAAGTACCGAAACTGAGAGCGCAAGGGAAGACGTAGCCTCCGTTGTAGTCGGTGTGCTCACCAATCAAGTTAACTCTACCCGGGGAGAAAAACACTCCCTCTGCTTGTTGTTTGTAAGCGTCAAGAAACGCTTGTTTTAATTCTTGTAGTTCCATGGTGTTTGTATTGTTTATAAGTTGATTAAAATATGCTTATGGGTTTATATGCCTAATACATCTTGTGCTTTGTGGCTGACAGTAGCATGAAACTCCTTGAGGTAGAAAGGAGCAAAGTAGGCTATATCAGCAAAGTCGCCTGCTTGCAGTTTTTGTTCTGCCAAGAGTCCCATATATTTGGCATCTTGTACAATATTATCGATGAAAAGGGCATTATCATGTGTGATAATATCTTTACACTTAGAGGCTCCGTTGCCAAAGAAGACGAGTTGCTTCTCACTGAGAATATCCAGGAAACTCTCAGAGTTGATTATCTTTGCCTCTACAGCTGTTACGGCTTGAAGCTGTGTTGTATAAAGAGCCGTGTAAACCTCCATGCGGCGTGCATCAAGCATCGGGCAAAGGAGAGCGGAGTCCGGCAGCTGAGTATACTGAGCGAGGAGTGAGGCAGCAAGGAGTTGGAGGGTATCAACAGCGAGAAGAGGTACATCAAGACCGAAACAGATACCTTTGGCAGTGGCAACACCGATACGGAGTCCGGTGTAGCTACCAGGACCTTGCGAGACAGCGACTGCATTGATTGTTTTATTATTATCCTTGGCGGTTTGAAGGAGTGACTGAACGAAAAGCGGCAAGTCATGAGCATGATTGCCATCAGCGGTCAGGCAAGATGCTATGACCTGACTACCTTCGGTGAGAGCAGCAGAGCAGATATTGGTTGATGTTTCGATATTGAGAGTCATTGTGAACGAATGATTGATGAACCGGTGAGCCAATGATTTGTTTACAGGGGCAAAGATACGGTTTTTTCCTGAATATTCAAAATTGTGTCCTGCATAGTGGCCTGTCTTTGGAGATAATCCGCTAAATAATCGACCTCAAAGGCAGAGCGTTTTTCTCTGTACTTGTCGAGAGATGAGTTGCTAAGCCAGGTGATGTAGCCGTCCTGACAGCCTGCGTCATACAGTCCGCGAATCTCCTGTGAGATATTGTATCCATTGTAGTCGATTCCGTTAGGGTCAACATACCGCATGACGTGGTAGGCCTGTACCCAAGTGCGCACTTTTGCAGGAGTGGGACACTCAGCCTGGCGAGCCTGTGCATTCTTCCCCCAGACATGCAATGTCTTATAGGGGTTGTTCCAAGGGTTGCGTATTCCCCCATATCCTTGAGCGAAATGGTCGGGGTATGGCATGCCGCACATGACGTCGGCGACATTACTAAGAGCAGGCCAATACTGTCCATAGGGAGTGGTGTAACCTTTGTTGGTGGTCTCGCCAAAGACATCTATAGAAACGTAAGCACCGAGAGGGTGAATCTCGTCACAAGCATACTGAACGAAACGCTGGATGGCTTGCACCTTGGTTTCGTTGTACCGGTTGTGATAGTTGATCTGGTTCTCGACGCTTTGCATCTTATCAGGGAAGCGCACGTAGTCGAAATTGATCTCATTAAGACCAAACTTACGGACGCACTCTTTGGCAAGTTCTACATTGAACTGCCATACGCGCCGGTCGTAGGCACTGGGCCAATAGGCTTTATTATGGAAGAACGGTTCGCCTGTGGAGCGGTCGGTGATGGCACAGTCAGGATTGTCGCGGACGAAATAGCTGTCTTTGAAACAAGTGATACGTCCGATAACATAGAATCCCTCCTCATGCAGGCGGCGTACAGCATAGTGATACATCTGCTCTTTGTTCTTCCCTCCCCACTTAAAGTTAGTGGGCGAGTAACGCTCCATTGCCTCTGCTTTAAACGCTGGGCACTCGTTGTCTTTCATATCAAGAACGAAAGCGTTGATGCGAGTATGCTTTGCAAGATCGATGAAGGAATCGATTTTACCGACTACTGCAGGAGAGATGTTGAGATAAAGGCTATATACCTGTTCGGGCATAGGGTTGTCAGCGAAACGAGGTTTATCCACAGGGTAGTAGTCACAGCCGAGAGCCTCACCACCTCCGAAGGTGTTACGGACGCGGGAGTGTATGGAATCGTAGAGCTGAGGCATATAGTTCGATGCGGCTTCTTCGGCGGTGAAGACCGTATATTTGGAATAGAGCCAACCTGTATCTTTGCCACATGCAACAAGATAACGACGCACTAAGCCGTTTTCCGAGAGAATATCGTAGCCGACAACAGGGTATGACTTACCTTTCTCGGCAAGAGCGCAGACGTGAGAGGAGAGAGTGTCATCGATGACAGAGGCAGGAGTGCGAACAAAGACAGAGTCTTCAAGTACGGAATTGCGCGATTCCATCACAAGATTTGCTTCCTTGACATAAAGGGCTTCAGACTTGGTTTTGAGGCGGAAGTACTTCTGTTTCTCATACTTTTGTTTATCTGAGGTATAGACTTGCACCTGAGTACCACGAAGCAAGGTATCGGTAAGGAGCGGGGTTTTGTCCTCTGTAAAAGTGTATGCAAAAACGTGAGGACGGTCGGAGGCAAGAAACATAGTCTCGGTTTGACCAGCGTCTTTCGAACATGCGGAAAAGAGAGCAAGCACGGCAAGAGAGGCGGGCAGAATGGTTTTTAGGGGAAAGTGCATAATGAATCCTGGTTTTGCTTGAATTGATTGATAGTAATACTTTTGCTTATTTGGAGCTCTACTTATATTTTTCTATGAGTGTCTGACATAGTTCGGGTACGCCTTGTGCCGCTTTTTTCTGAATATGGCTGATGCGATTGGCATATATGCCAAACTTAGGCTGACCGGGGTCAACGAAATAGATAGGCACGTTTTCACCGACATATTGCAGCAATGACG
Organism: Paludibacteraceae bacterium; assembly: GCA_017477325.1. Taxonomy (GTDB): domain Bacteria; phylum Bacteroidota; class Bacteroidia; order Bacteroidales; family Paludibacteraceae; genus Colicola. Next base: position 171,575 of record JAFUWV010000002.1, on the reverse strand, counting down.
CCGCCGGATAGACGTTAAGCGAGGTTCCCACAACGACGAAGATGTCGGCTTCAGACGCTATCTCACATGCTTTAGGAAAGAGAGGCACCCCTTCGCCAAAGAATACGATATACGGCCGAAGGAGCGAGCCATCGGGATGCCTGGCGTCAAGAGGCTGGTCAGTACCCGGGCAAGGGACGGTAGCAAGCTCATCGTTACTGCTGCGCAACTTGGTTATTTCACCATGGAGATGCGTGATAGAGGTGGAACCTGCACGCTCGTGCAGGTCATCGATATTCTGAGTGATGACATCTACACGGAAATACTTTTCGAGTTCAGCTATTGCCAGATGTGCGGCGTTGGGCTGAGCAGCGAGTATCTCACGACGACGCTGATTGTAAAAGTCGATTACCAGTGGCCGGTTGAGGAGGATGGCTTCGTGAGTGCATACATCTTCGATGCGATATTTGTCCCAATATCCGTCAGCATCGCGGAAAGTAGAGAGACCGCTATCAGCACTTACGCCAGCTCCGGTGAAGACAACAAGATGAGGTTTCATAAATATTTATGGTTAATAAGTTGGCAAGTTAGCAGGTTGTCAGGTTGGGTTGGTTGGGCATTTGAATGAGTAAAGTTGATTTTTCGGTGCAAAGATACGGAATTTTCTTGAGAGTGTCAAGAAGATTTTGTACTTTTGCAGAGTGAGCGTTAGAATATTGAATGTGGAAAATTGAATGAGTGATATTGTTTTCAGATTGGTTTTGACAAAATGTAAGCAAAAGGTGTGTTTAGGTGTCAAAATGTCATTTGGCGGTTATTCGTAACACTTTGCTTAGAGATTGCTTGACGAGAGCAAACCGTGAACTTACACTTTGTAAGGAAAAAAGAAGAAATGATGACAAAATGATTTGGGGGATTAAAAGGCAAAAAATACAGGTTGAACAGATAAGGTAAGAAGATAAAGTTATGACGAGTCCGCTGACAAAGAATCAATGGTTAGGATTGGGCATACTGACAGCAATAATTGCCGTTTTCATCGGGAGTATTTACCTAATAGACTACGTTACTGTGCCCAAGGAGTCTGAAGTGGCTGAGGTGGATGCTCAGGCGATGAAAGAGATAGAGGTGATACAAGAAAAGCAGAGAAGCAGGGAATATTATAAGGTGAAGACGGACACGGTGGAGTTGAGACTGCATAAGTTTGACCCGAACACGGCTGACAGCGTGGAGCTACTGGAGGTAGGATTCAGACCATGGATGGTGAGGAACATGCAGAAATACAAGGAGAAAGGTGGTAGATGGAGGACGAAGGAGTCAGTGAAGAAGATATACGGAATGACGGACGAGTTGTATGAGCAGATAGAGCCTTATATAGAGATAGCGGAGGCAAAGGATACAGTGTCGGCCCAGCAGAAAGAGAGAATATTCCGGGAAAAGAAGGACACAGTGCTCAACCTGAACACCTGCGACACGGCGGAATTGAAATATATAAAAGGTATAGGAGACGGATATGCGAGGAGGATTGTGAGGTACAGACAGGAGTTGGGAGGGTACGTGTCGGCAGAGCAACTGAGGGAGATAGAGGAAATCCCGAAGGAGACATTGGATTCGATAATCCCCCATTTCATCGTAGAATCTGACAGTATAAGAACCATCAACGTAAACCATGCTTCTGCAGGCATGCTGCAGAGGCATCCTTACTTAAGTTTCAGTCAGGCAAAGGCTATATACGAACTGCGCCGGACGAAGTTCAGGCTTAAAGATATAGACGATTTGCGTGTATTGGAGTGCTTCACAGAAACAGAGATAGAGCGCATAGCGCCCTATCTAAGTTTTGAAGAGTGATTTATCCGACACTATTTTTCTATAGATAAAAAAGATTTTTATGTTGTAAGCATCCACCTAATCAGTACCACTGGATTTTATATCCAAATAAATAGTATCGATGCTAATTACATCATTGTCAAAAATTGTTTTATTGCTAACTTTATCTTCAATCCACTCAATTGCCTTCCAAATATAATCATCATAAAATGTATTGTTATTATTCATCTGCTCTATTTCTTCACGAGAAGACGGAGTTGCCTTTATTTGAGGAACGATTGGTTGGGAGAATGTAGAGTATTTCTTATTTTTTAATTGAGCTACAGGGTATTTAAGAGTCAAAGACAAGTTGCCTTGCGAAAGAACTTTTTCCTTTCTTAGATATCCACCAGAGCCCGAAGGACGATAACCAACTGTGGCAACATTATTCCAAGATGCGATTACATAGATAAGAGTATTGGTTTCACAACTTGTCATTCCGTCGACAATTATTGCAATCGGCATATTCTGTAATATACCATTACCCTCAATATATTGACCTTCAAGAAAAGCGATTTTGCTGTCACTCAAATCATATATTAAGTGGTTACCTTTTGGAATAAAGTAACTTAATATAATATTCATGGATGCCTCGTCAAGTTGAGATCTATGTCGGCAATCGAATATAATTCCACGGGGTATTGAATCTTTTAACTGTTTAATATATGAGTCTAATTTTTGATAAATGCCGTAAGAAATACTTCCTGGCTTTATGTACAAATACTTCTTATTTTGATCAACTTTTTGAGATATCATATTAAGAAATATTGAATTCGGACCAAGTAGCATATTGGAGGCGGAAACTATATAGAACTCATTTTGATAGTTATTAGCATAACGATCCGTAATCTCACTATAAACAATATCCTCAGCTAATGGTATGAAAGAGTATCCAATGTAATTAGCGAGCACTTGTGTTTGGACATCCTGCATCTCATTGAGAACAGGCTGCATAATGTTAATTGCGAACGTGTCTATATTATCAATTCCTTCAGCTTTAGGCAAATAAGTTATATATATATCTTTCCATGAGCATGGCAACTGTTGCAGCATAGCATGGTTATCATTTATTTCTGTCCAAAAACTCCTGAACAACCTACCAGAATCAGTAAGTGGCTCTTCTAACTCATCGTGGCAAGCAGTTAGTATAAGAAAGCAGCCTAATACAATAAATATTGCAGAATTTGATTTCATAAATTAATATGGCAATTGACGAAGTAATATAAATCGGAACATTGTCATTGAAGATAGTGCTATATTATAAACAATATGTCAGTTGAAATAGTAATACCACGCACCTCCGACGGGACTATAGTCAACGAACTTATATTCGTAATTAGAGACAATATACCCCTTACAGGTGGAATCGTAGTTCTTTGATGCAACGCCAATCCAATAGGCACTATTAGAGCTTGAGATACTGAGTATTACACGGCCGGAGGAGGAAACCCATTTGTAGTAAGATTTGGAATACTTGGTTCCGGAACTTTGATTGTCAAGAGCATAGATAGCACAAACATTGGTGCGTGTAATGGTGTAACCCTTAGTATCATCGCTTGAGGAGCCTCCACTTGAGCCACCACCACCGGAGGAACCTCCACCACCACTGCCTTGTTCGCCTAATGGCCCATCTTGCACTAACGTTTGAGTGGCGGACTCGCCATTATCCTTGTAGAAAGTGATAGTTGTCATACGATTGTAACTATAGTTTTGAGTAACACTGAAGTCAAATCGCCATCTATATCCATCACCTGCGGGTACATCGTAGAGTATGGTTTTGGAATAGGTACACCAGGAAGCACCAGTGTTAACATAAATAGACTTATTATCATAATTTTCCACCCAAGCAGCGCATGCAGAGGATCCGGCTTTTGAATTGAGGTGCCAACCGGTATATGTCTGACCGTTATATGTAAAATCGAATCCAAGGACCTTCATGGTAGTAAGTCTCTCTTGAATAAGGGGATAGATGTGTACTTCTCCGGACTTCTTACTCATAGTAATGGTAGCAGTTCTTTCAGCTCCGTAGTTGTTTTCGCAATTAACGATATATCGTAGTTGCGTATATGTTTTTCCGGAAGATGTCTGTGCACCGTCATTATAGAACTCTCCTATTTTGAGCCATGTGACATCAAATTGGACATTGATATCATTGTCGTTATCATAGTTTTTAACAAAGAGAACGAAATACTCGGAGAATGATTCGATTTTTACTTTGCTGGCGCCATAAGCAGTGGTAACAACAAAAGTGGGGTGACGATAAATATAAGGTATTTCCTCGAGCTTACTGAGATACCACCACTGATTGTTGTTAAATGATAATCGGAGGTTATAGTCATCGGAAGTGGACTTAGCTGCTGAAAGTTCGAAAGTAGAATACTTGGTTTCGGAATTGTATGTTTTGGTAAAGAATTGGTAGTTAGAGTGGCGACAGATACAAGATAGGACACCTGTATATTGGTCTAACTCCCAATTGAAATAAGCAGTATCTGCCCCGACGTTAGGATTGTCATATTGAGAATAGTACTCACCTGTATTGTCATCTCTAAAAATAAACAAGTCGTTACCATCCTCTTTGTCAGTTGTGAAGATACCGATGATATCGTCAGAAGTGATGAGTATTTCTTTAGGGGTTTCTTCCTGCGGAGTGTCATTATCGGGATATTCCTCTTGATTAGAAGGAGAACTAAAGACATTGCACCCAGCAAAAACGAGTGCCAAGAAGAGCATGAGAGACAGATGACGGAGATTGTTCATAGAAGAGTTTTATTAAATGTAATTAATATTATTGATTACAACATGCAAAAATAACGTATTTTTTTAACACTCACAAATATAATTTGCCTTTTCGCAAAAAATGCAGTACCTTTGCAGGCTCTTTTAGGCAGGAGGCAAACATATGCACAAACGTTCAGACGTAAACATAAAGAACAAGCGGGCATGGTTCGACTATGAGATACTGGACCGCTACACGGCAGGCATTCAGCTTTTTGGTACAGAGATAAAGAGTATCAGGGAGTCGAAAGCTTCGCTTGCCGATACGTATTGCCAGTTTTACGGTACGGAGTTGTGGGTGAAGAATATGCACATAGCCGAATATGCGCTCGGGACTTACAACAACCATATTCCCCGCAGAGACAGAAAATTGCTACTTCAGAAGAAAGAACTGCAGAAACTGCTGAGACAGACGAAGGAGACGGGCAAGACGATTATTCCGCTGAGGCTGTTTATTGATGAGAACTCGAGGGCAAAACTAGAGATAGCCTTATGCCAAGGCAAGCACACATACGACAAGCGTCAGTCGCTGAGAGAGAAGGACGACAGGAGGGAGATGGACAGGCATTTTGTTAATGCATAATTCATAATGCATAATTCATAATGAATATAATTGTGGAGATGTTTCGGTGCAACGTCTATACGAGATGGAGGATTGACTGTAAGTATATTTACGTGAGCATATAAAAAGATTAAAGATATGAGCAAAGCATTACTAATGATTCTCGACGGCTGGGGAATCGGAAAGAAAGATACAGCCGATGCAATACATTGCACATCAACCCCTCACTGGGACAAACTGCTACAGACCTACCCCAACTCACAGCTGCAAGCGTCAGGCGAGAACGTAGGTTTGCCTGACGGCCAGATGGGTAATTCAGAGGTCGGGCACCTGAATATAGGTGCAGGACGAGTGGTATATCAGGACTTAGTGAAGATAAACCGTGCCTGCAAAGACGGCAGCATACTCAAGAATCCTGAGATAGTGCGTGCATACTCATACGCCAAAGAGACAGGCAAGAATCTGCATATCATGGGTTTGACTTCGGACGGCGGTGTACACTCAAGCCTTGACCACCTGTTTTATCTGTGCAATATAGCAAAGGAGTACGGACTGCGTGGCAAGACATTCATCCACTGCTTTATGGACGGTCGCGACACCGACCCGCGTTCGGGTATAGGTTTCATAGACGAACTGGAGAAACACTGCAAGGAGACCGCAGGTGAGATAGCAAGTATTTGCGGCAGGTTCTACGCAATGGACAGAGACAAGCGCTGGGAGAGAATAAAGGAAGCATACGATTTGCTTGTAAACGGCAAGGGTGCAGAGGCAGATAATATGCACGAGGCTATGCAGGCAAGCTATGACAATGACGTGACTGACGAGTTCATCAAGCCAATAGTTCACACAAGAAACGGGAAGCCGTTAGCCACGATAGGCGAAGGTGACGTGGTGATATTCTTCAACTACAGAAACGACCGCGCAAAAGAGATTACGATTGCCCTCACACAACAAGAGATGCCTGAGCAAGGCATGCACACCATAAAGGATCTGCAATACTTCTGCATGACTCCGTATGACTCGTCGTTTACCGGACTTCACATACTTTTCCCGAAGGAGAACGTGACGAATACGCTTGGTGAGATAGTGTCGAAAAACGGACTGAAGCAACTGAGGATAGCTGAGACAGAGAAGTTTGCGCACGTAACATTCTTCTTCTCGGGCGGACGTGAGGCCGAGTTTGAGGGCGAGGACAGAATACTTATTCCATCGCCGAAAGTAGCGACCTACGACTTGCAGCCTATGATGTCGGCTCCGGAGGTGACGATAGCACTGAGAGACGCACTGAACTCGCAGAAGTATGACTGCATAATACTGAACTATGCCAACGGAGACATGGTAGGTCATACAGGAGTGTATAACTCGATACAGCAGGCTATTACAGCGATAGATATATGCGTGAACGAGACAGTGGAGGCAGCAAGGAGGAACGGTTATGAGGTTATCATCATAGCCGACCACGGCAACTGCGACCATGCTATCAATGAGGATGGTACACCCAACACCGCACACTCGCTGAACCCCGTGCCGTTTGTATATATAAGCGACAAGAAGAACATAAAGGTGGAGGACGGCATACTGGCAGATGTGGCTCCGTCGCTGCTGCACATATTGGGCATTGAGCAGCCGGCAGAGATGACCGGGCACTGCCTGATTAGCAATAGTTAATAGATAGTGAACAGTGACTATTAAGAATATTGTGAAACGTATTCTTAACTATATACCAACGATTCTCGCAGCAGGCTTGATAATGTATCTGAGTTTGCTGCGAGAGCCGCATTTTCAGTTGCCTGAGATAAGCATTGCATATCTCGACAAGTGGGTACACGGGTTGATGTACATGGTGCTTGGAATAGTGTTTACGTTTGACCTCAGGAGAGACGGGGTAAGGCTGCCGACAGCGGCATTGCCGGCCATTGTGCTGCCATCGTTGTACGGGGGATTGATAGAGATACTGCAAGAGTACTGTTTTGCCCCAAGGACAGGAGAGTGGCTTGACTGGGCAGCAGATATAGCGGGAGTGATGGTAGGTGCGGGGGCTACATTATATATATTATACAAGAGAAAAAAAATATAAGTGTCACTTTTAATACGTACACGATAGCAATGCAATGCTATATACAAAGAAGACACACTGCCAGGTAGGTAGTGTGTCTTTTTAGCAAAGTGTGTTACAGACTGTTATTTCTTACCGAAGAAGCGGTTGAAGAGTCCTTCGAATCCGCGTCCGTGACGAGCCTCGTCTTTTGCCATTTCGTGAACGGTGTCGTGAATAGCATCAAGGTCGAGGGCCTTAGCACGCTTGGCAATACGGAACTTGTCCTCGCAGGCGCCTTGTTCAGCAAGCATACGCTTCTCGAGATTGGTTTTTGTATCCCAAACGACATCACCGAGAAGCTCAGCAAACTTGGAAGCGTGGTCAGCTTCCTCATAAGCATACTGACGGAAAGCGGCAGCAATCTCGGGGTATCCTTCGCGGTCAGCCTGGCGAGCCATAGCGATATACATACCAACTTCCGAGCACTCGGCAGTGAAATGTGCACGCAGGTCAGCGATCATCTCATCGTCGCAACCTTTGGCAACACCGACAACGTGTTCTGTTCCAAACTCGAGTTTATCACTCTTTATCTCTACAAATTTCTCTTTGGGCTGTTTGCACTGCGGGCAGCGCTCCGGTGGTTCGGGCCCTTCGTGTACGTATCCGCACACACTACACATCCATTTCTTTTGCATATTAATACTGTTTTATAGGGTTTCACGTTGCAAAGATAAGGCAAAAGTTTGGAATAAAAAAGTTTTTATTGAAAATTTTGTCTTGCATGTTTTCAAAGAAAGTTGTAACTTTGTCGGCGGGGAAGAATAGTGTTCTCTACCCTACACGAGATTAGCATAAGATGAACAAACTGAGATACATAGCCATTTTAGCACTTGCGACAGCACTGTCGTGTGCGAAGAGTATGGCACAATATAGCGAACTCTACAGTTCGCAGAATGCTCAGTTTGCGGAAGGTGTAGAGTTATACATGCAGGGCAAATGGGGAGCTTCGGAGCGGGCACTGAAAGCATACAAGGGTGAATCGCACAAGGCTCAGGCACAATTTTATCTTGCTGCCAATGCGTTTGAGATGCGCCGCAAGGATGCGCGCAAGCAGCTTCAGGCATATCTAAAGGACAATGCATACACACCATACGCATCGGAAGTGCATTTCATGCTTGGTACAATGCTTACCGAGCAGAACAAGAACAAGCAGGCACTGAGAGAGTTTGAGAAGGTGCACGTAAAAGAATTGTTCCGCCCACACCAAGCAGACTTCTATTTCCACAGAGGTTATGCCCATCTGAAGATGAACGAGCCGCAGAAGGCAGCCAGCAGTTTTCAGAAACTGAAGGATATGAACAGCCGCTATGCTTTGCAAGCAAAGTATTACTATGCTTTCTGCCAGTACTCGATACAGAACTACGGCAGAGCATTACCGGAGTTTCTCGAGATAGAGCACACGGAGGCATACAAAGATATTGTACCTTATTATATCATCCAGATATACTATGCCCAGGGTCAGCTTGACGAAGTGCAAGAACGTGCCGAGAGTCTGCTTGCCGATTTTCCGGACAACCCTAACAACGGCGAGCTTCACCGCATGACAGGCGAGATATACTACCGCCAGGAGAACTACAAGGCAGCTGTTGACCAGTTGTCGCTATATGAACGAGAGATAGCCGAGCAGAACAAAGAGCCAATGCGCAGCGACATGTATCTACTTGGAATGTCATACTATAGTCTGGAAGACTGGCACAACTCGATCACCTATCTACTGAAAGTGAAGAAAGAAGATGATGAGCTGACTCAGAACACATGCTATCATCTTGGCAATGCATACGTAGCCACCAACAACACAGAGGCTGCAAAGATGGCATACGCCGCAGCTATGCGCTACGAGTACAATGACAAAGTGAGGGAGGAGGCTATGTACAACTATGCCCTGACCACCTACAACAGCTCGTCAGCACTTGGCGAGAGTGTCACAGCCTTCACAGACTTCCTGAAAGAATATCCCCAATCGGCATACAGAGAGCATATATATGAACTGCTCTGCGATGCCTTCACCCGCTCAAAGAACTATGCGTCAGCCCTTGCTGCGCTCGACAGTATAGAGTCGCCGACACAGAAGATGGAGGAGACAAAACAATACTTGAGATACCAGTTGGGTGCGGATGCCTATATGCAAGGCAAGACAGAGGAGGCTGAGCACTGGTTCACAGAAGTGATAGAGAACGGGGAGAAAGCGCCTCCGAACGAGACAGACGCGATGCGTCTATACAGGACAGAGAGTTACTTCTTCAGAGCAGAAAGTGCTTACAAACAAGGTAAATACGTTCAGGCAGAGCAGGACATAAGGACAATGCTGCGTCAGGCTGACGCAAAGCAAAGTAGCAACTACGAGCTGGCTGACTACTCATTGGGGTATGCACTTTTCCTGCAAAAGAAGTACAACGAAGCACTGGAGTGTTTCCTCAACTATACCAAGACTGCTGATGCAGGATATGCGACATACAGCGATGCAATGAACCGTGCAGGCGACTGCTATTTCAATGCACGACGGTTTGTAGAGGCTGAGAGTTGCTACAGCAAAGTGGCACAGGCAGGAGGTGCAGGGGCAGACTATGCCTATTTCCAAAGGGGATATGCACTGGGACTGATGAAACGCTATCAAGACAAAATCACCGTGCTTGAGAGTCTTGTAAAGAAATACCCCAACTCGGACTATGCAGACGATGCACTATATGAGACAGCGCGTGCAGAGTTGCAGCGCAACAACAATGACGGTGCAATAAACGCATACGAGCGTCTGCTGAGTACATATCCACGCTCCAACATGGCAAGAAAGGCCGCACTGGAGAAGGCTATGATATACTATAACGAGAAGCAGTATGCGAAAGCCATTGAGAGCTACAAACAAGTGATAAAGTCATATCCCGGCAGTGACGAAGCATACAGTGCACTTGACGGACTTGAAGCTGCATACATAGAGACAGACAACGTGTCGGAATATCTGGCATATACGAAGTCGCTTGGCAGAATCAACATGAAGACAGATGCCAGGGAAGACTCGCTTACATACGTGGCTGCAGAGCGTCAGTATATCTTGCAGAACTACACACAGGCCATTGCCGGTTTGAGCAAATATGTGTCGCAATATTGTCCGGGAGGAAGATATTGCACCACTGCACGTTATTATCTTGCAGACAGCCATTACAGGCTTGGTCATAAAGATGATGCCATGCAAGAGTTTATGACTCTGGCAGACATCAACGGCAATCAGTATATGGAAGAAGCACTGACACGTGTGGCAGAAATAAGTTATGACAAAGAGGATTACACAACGGCACTCGCATACTTCAAGCGGCTACAGTCAGTGGCAGACAAGAAAGACAAGGTTAATGCTGCACGACTGGGAGTACTGCGCTGCAGTTACTACCTGGGAGACAACCCAACCACAGTGAACATAGCAAGTGAGATACTCAACGACAACAGCACCTCGGTAGACCTGAGACAAGAAGCACAATACAACCGTGCCAAAGCATATATAGCACTCGGTGAAGCAGACCTTGCAATAAAAGATCTGCAAGAGACCGGCAGCCAAGTACGCACGGCAGCGGGAGCCGAGTCAAAGTATCTGCTGGCAGAACTGCTATTCAAGAAAGGTGACTTAGACAGTTCGGAAGCACAGATAATGGAGTTTGCCTCAATGAACACCCAGCAGCAATACTGGTTAGCAAGAAGCTTTGTACTGCTGGCAGACATTTATATAGTGCGTGACGACTTATTCCAAGCAAAACAATATCTGCTTTCGCTGAAACAGAATTATCGCGTACAGGATGATGTGCAGACATTGGTAGAAGACAGACTGAAGAAGATAGAAGAAGCAGAACAAACCAAAACAGAGGAGGAGGACGAAGATGAAGATTAAAATATTGACTTTTGGTTTAGCACTACTCTCTGCCGGTGTATATGCCCAGACAGACACGATAAGCCGTGTGGTGGAAGTAGAAAGAGAATATCAGCCTATAATAGAGGGTGCAGGCAAGCTGGACGTGAAGCCGTCCGTATATGAAGCACCATCGAAACCACAAAAGGCACAATTCTCAGACTACACAGAACCTATATCAGAACTTCCACCTGCCGACCCGTCGGTGCTTGGTTTTTCTCCCACAAACTTTATGATGCCCCGTTCGCTAAACGGCTTCCTGAGAGGCGGAATAGGACACAGTGCCACACTGTTTGACTTCAACTACACACTTACAGAGAAGAAGAACCTTGCGCTTAATATAAATGCCCATCACCTTGGCCAGTGGGGAAGAAAGACACTTTCAAATTCATCTCTGGGAATGGACATCAACCGCTTGTTTGACAAAGCGGATTTGTTCTTCGGAGTGAATGCAAAGAATGTGTACTTTACCAGATACGGAAAGTATTTCACATACACAGACTTTGACAAGATGCGCGGTGACTTCATATATGAAACGGATCCGCTTGTGCCGACTTATGATACACTGAAGCACTACTCTGACTTTACCAAAGGTGACAAGGCATCACAATGGGAGATAGACACAAAGATAGGAGTAAGGTCGCTACCCAATGCAGATGTAAAATATCTTATACAGACAGGTTATGAGGCATTCGTGATGGGACAGAACATGGTGGAGCACACAATAAACACAAAGGCAATGTTTGAGTGGCAGAAGGACGTACACCATGTGGGAGCAAACTTGAGGATGGAGAACCATATATACAGTTTCAACAGGGACTCGATACTTGCTTTCATAAACGACCCATTGCATGACAATAAAATTCACTCTGCTGACTCAACCACATATCACGCAATAAAGCTGGAGCCTTACTACGCATACAATGGTCGCAGATTCAATATACATTTAGGTATAAACCTTGATGCATGCATAGGTAAGGGCAAGCCTTTCCTACCCTCTCCCAACGTTACATTTGAAGCCAAACTGACTCCTACCTGGCTGGCATTGTATGGCGGCGCAACAGGCCAGTATGCAACAAGCAGCGTAAGAGAGCATTTCGGAATACTGAGATATTTATATGCAGAGAATGAGATAACAACCAGAGCAAACCGTACATATACTCCGATAAATGCATTCCTCGGTTTCAAGATCCGTCCGCATGCCAATCTGCTGATGGACATATATGCAGACTATAAATATACCAAGTATGACGTATTCTTCATGCCTCACACAGATGCAGACAATCATCCAACAGGGTATTTCGATATAATATCAGAGCCATACCAACGCTGGCAGATCGGAGCACGATTCCACTACCATTACCAAGATATAATATTCATTTCACTGGACGGATATTACAATATATGGAAAGGTGACGAAGACTTCAATAAACTATATAACATACCTAATAACCATATTCTTGACAGACCAACGTGGGGTGTGAATTTGCGTATAGACGGAAAGATAGACAATAAATGGTCGGTATATACGGTAAATTATTTCTCAGGAGGAAGATATGCACTTGATACAAGCGCTTCTGTAACAGCAGTGGCGCTGAAACCTACACTGGATATAAATGTGGGAGCGCAATATAACATAAACAAATGGTTATCTGCATATCTGCAACTTAATAACTTACTGCATCGCAAGCATGACATATTCTACGGCTACCAGTCACAGGGAATAAACTTTATGTTAGGAGTAAGTTATGCCTTTTAAACAGCATATAAGACAAAGATTTATCATATAAGAAAAACGCCATACTCAAGTATGACGTTTTCTTTTTACTTAATATTACAATACTACACTCTTTCAGGCCTCACCGTCAATAGCGATGGCGATAGAGTTGGCTATTTGTGCCATCTCAGCAGGCTCAAGTTTGAGTTTAGGATTGCTGAAGAGCATATCGCTCTCTTTCTTGAGCGGGATAAGATGAATATGCACATGATTAACCTCCATGCCAAGGACTGCCATACCTATACGCTTGCATGAGATAGCTTTCTTCATACCGACAGCCACCTGTTTTGCAAAGACAATCATCTCGCTCAGGGTGTCATCATCCAAGTCGAAGATATAATCAGCTTCAGGCTCCGGCAGTTTGGGAATAACCAGAGTGTGACCTTTTGTCAGAGGATTGATGTCGAGAAAAGCATAGAACTTATCGTTCTCGGCTACCTTGTAGGAAGGTATCTCACCATTGATGATGCGTGTGAAAAGAGTCATGAGAATTTACTATTTAGATGTTTACTGTTTTACTTTTGAAGAATACTATCAGAATTTAGAAGCTTATCTCCAGTATTTCGAACTCAATAGTACCTGCCGGCACGTTGACTTTAGCTATTTCCCCTACTTTCTTTCCAAGCAGACCTTTAGCTATAGGAGTGCTAACGGAGAGTTTGCCTTCCTTGAAATTGGCCTCGCCTTCGGTAACAAGTTGGTAGTTCATTACTTGTCCGGTCTTCAGGTTTTTAATTTTCACTTTGGTAAGCACTTGTACTTCATCGGTGTTGATACGACTTTCGTCAATAACACGTGCATCCATAATTTTTTCCTTCAGCAAGGCTATTTTGCTTTCCAGTTTACCTTGTTCCTCTTTGGCGGCATCATATTCAGCATTCTCGCTCAGGTCGCCTTTGTCTCGTGCCTCTTGAATAGCAGCAATTACGCGCGGACGCTCAACGCCTTCAAGATAAACGAGTTCTTCTTTCAGTTTCTGCAGTCCCTCTGCAGACAAATATACGATTGCCATGATATATAGTTTATGTTTTTAATTTAGAGTTAATAAAAAGATGCTTTGCTATAATTTATGTAGTTTATTGGTATTTTCTATTTAATATTTCAGTACTTATAACTGCCTTCCTTATTTCATCTTCGTCAGTGAAGTCAGGCAGTAAATCTTCATCTTCATCAGGCTCTTCGACTACAATATTAGAAACAGGTTGGACATTATGTTTCTTTGGTTTTACCTTTTTGACAGTGGCAGCGCCCTCTGTAAATGTTGTTTCAACATACGGATTTGAATGAGAAGGGTCAGTAACTGTAGTTGCTACTCTTTCATTATGACGGCGTATTGCCTCCTGATTATGCTTTTTGAGTTTGGATATGACAGCAAATATGAAGAGAAAGAACCCTCCGAAAACTATAAATATAGAAATAAATGCTGCCATATTGCTCTAATTAATATTGAATAATTACATATTTATAATTCTTAATACTTGATGTATAGTATTGAATTATAACTGTTTTCACCGTAAAGTTAAAAACAACACGTAACTTCCCAGCCACGTGTTGCCATTAAACCTAAACCTTAACTATGAAAATTTTATTTGTTTTCGAGTGCAAAGATAGTACTTTTTCCAATACTAACCAAATATTTGAGCAAAAAAAATGCATTTTCTTAGAAAAAAGTGATGTTTTTATGAGTTTTTAATGTGTTCAGAGGTAAAATTTCGTAGTTTTTCCATATCTTTGCAAACATGGATAAGTATTTTTACATAGAGACATACGGCTGCCAGATGAATGTGGCAGACTCTGAAGTGGTGGCAGCAGTGATACAGACCACCGAGTATGAACTGACAGAGGATATAAGCAAGGCACAGATAATAATTCTCAACACATGTTCTATACGTGATAATGCCGAACAGAAGATATTTTCAAGGCTAAGAGAACTGAACGGCTTAAAGGCTAAGGGAAAGGCGCTAATGGGTAATAACAAGGAAGAAAGGGGTATTATTATAGGAGTGATAGGTTGCATGGCCGAGCGTCTTGGAGAGGAACTTATAAATAAGTACGGAGTAAGTTTTGTTGCAGGTCCGGATGCATATCTTGACATACCAAATCTGATAGCCCAGGCAGAAGCCGGAAACAAAGCTATCAACATTGAACTTTCAACAACGGAAACATACAGAGAGATAATACCTGCGCGTATAGGCAAGACTATTTCCGGTTTTGTCAGTATAATGCGCGGCTGTAACAACTTTTGCTCCTACTGCGTGGTACCATATACAAGAGGAAGAGAAAGAAGCAGGGATGTGGAGAGCATACTGAATGAAGTAAGAGATCTATATAATAAGGGATACAAAGAAGTTACATTGCTTGGCCAGAATGTAAATTCATACAGATATGCAGTAGAAGACAGAAAACAGAAAGGTGAAAGTGAGGATAACGGCGAAGAAGAGAAAACTGTAATTACTTTTCCGCAGTTATTAGAGACAGTGGCAGAAGCAGTGCCTGAGATGAGAATACGATTTACCACTTCACATCCAAAAGATATGTCGGATGAGACACTTGAGGTTATAGCACGCCATAAGAATCTTTGTAAGTTTATACACCTGCCTGTACAGAGTGGAAGCAACAGAATACTGAAACTGATGAACAGAAAATACACCCGTGAATGGTATCTGGACAGAATTGCCGCCATCAGAAGAATACTACCAGAGGCAACTATAGGGACAGATGTATTCTGCGGATTCCATTCAGAGACAGAAGAGGATCACGAACAGACACTGAGTTTGATGCGAGAGGTAGGTTTTGACACGGCTTTTATGTTCAAATACTCTGAAAGAGAAGGTACTTATGCAAGCAAACATCTTAAAGACGACATACCTGAAGAGGTGAAAATACGCAGACTCAACGAGATAATTGCTTTGCAGCAGCAACTATCTTTGGAGAGTAACAAAAGAGAAATAGGAAAGACAGTAGAGGTGCTTATCGAGGGGTTTGCAAAGCGTAGCAAAGAGCAAATGGCAGGTCGTACATCACAATACAAGACCGTAGTATTTGCCCGGCAAGGAAGACATATAGGTGAAACAGTAAAAGTGCTTATAGAGTCAGCTACGGCAGCTACATTGATAGGAAAAGTGATTGAAGAGTAAGCAAGCAGTAAGGAGAATGGTATTACACCGAGAGCTTACAGTATGCTTAGATATTGCTTGAAAACAGCTTAATGCTGGATTAAAATATGCTCAGAGCATGATAGTTTTATGACATGCGGAGCATTTTTTCTATAGGTTTGATTGCTTGCTGAGCAAGGAAAGAATCCACTTTTATTTCATATTTTTCGTCACGGAGGCACTCATACAATTTTTGAAGAGTGTTAAGCCGCATATATTCACACTCGTTGCAAGAGCAGGGCGTGAGTTTTCCATCGACTATTATTTCAGTAGCTTCAGGCGGCACGGCAATTAATGTTTTTTGCGGACAAGAGAGTTGCATTTTATGAAGAATTCCGCTCTCTGTAGCTACAATAAACACGTTTTCATCAGAGTTTTTAGCATAGTTGAGCAATGCTTCCGTTGAACCTACAACGTCGGCTATATCAACTATTATCTTCTTACACTCAGGGTGAGCGAGCACTTTTGCCTGAGGATAGTCTTTTTTAAGTTGCAGCAGAGCCTGAACACTGAAGCGACTATGAACATGACATGCACCATCCCAGAGCGCCATATTACGTCCTGTTATACTATTTATATAGTTACCAAGATTCTTGTCAGGAGCAAAAAGTATAGGTTGATCTTCAGGTAATTGTTTAACAATCTTAAGAGCATTACTTGATGTAACAACAATATCAGTAAGAGCTTTTACTGCAGCAGAAGTATTTACATAACTTACAACCATATATTCAGGATGCTGCTGTTTCCATTCAGCAAGTTCTTCCGCCTTACATGAGTCGGCAAGACTACACCCAGCCTGAGGATCAGGAATAAGCACTTTCTTATTAGGACAAATTATTTTAGCTGTTTCCCCCATGAAATGTACTCCACAGAGAACAATAATATCTGCATCTGTTTTAGCAGCCTGCCTGGCAAGTGCAAGACTATCTCCAACAAAGTCGGCTATATCCTGCAGTTCCGCTCTTTGATAATAATGCGCCATTATGACTGCGTTTTTCTGAGTTCGCAGTAAGTTAATTTGTTCAATAAGCTGCTCTTTTGTCAACATAAGAATATATAAATAGTTTAATTTAATAATTTTCTGTGTTGGTTATATAGCGTCAATTTTGTTTATAAGTAGTATAAAGTTAAGGTTATTAGAAAATTAAATGTGTTGATAAATATAAGTGTAAGTAAGTTGAGTTTATGAAAAATAATTTGCTTAACAACAGTAATTGAGATTATGAACAGTTTTCAACATAATTATTAACATTAACACAAGGAATGTTTCAGAACCTGTAGCTGAATGAAACATTCCATTTCCAATTCCACATGTGTTGGTCAACATATTTTTGTTGTTCTTTTTTCAGATTATTAAGTCCGAAAGTATAACCTCCTTGCAGTCGGTATCTATCCCACTGGATTCCTGCACCAAGGCTATAACCGATATCAGCTCTTATAAGTTCTCCATCGGTATATCTATCGTATTTTTCAGTATGAATATTATTATCAATGAGCCAATTTTTTGTTTTTTCATTGAGATTAGTTTTCAGATAGTCAGTTTGTGCGAGTCCGATATTGAGTTCAGGACCGGTGTAGAATATAAGTGAGAGTTTTCTCCAGAGTTTAATATTAGCAGTAGCGAACAAAGGTATATTAAACTGGTGAGACAGGATGCGGTGCTTAATAGTCTGAATGTCATAATCGTTTGTTTGTACGTTTCTCCAGTGTTGGGTAGTAGAGCCATAGGTAAGAGTATATAAAAGACCTGTCTGAATAGTGAAACTATAAGGGAGGTTGAAGTCGAAAGTGACACCAAGTTTGGTACCATGCAGGTAAAGATCAGGATAAGTAGTAGTTTTACTATGTTGCCATTCTTGCAGATATCCTACTTGAAGCCGATAATCAACAGAGAATTTGTATGCAGCCTCTTGAGCAGCACGCTGTTGTTGCTCTTGCTCGGAAAAGTCTATTTGATTTTTAGCCTCTTGCGCAAAAGAGCAAGTGGATATAGATATAATAAGAAATAAAGTTTTGAGGTGACGTATCATTTCAGTAATTCATAATTTTGCGCAAAGGTAGTGTAAATTACGCGAATATCCAAATTTATTTGTATCTTTGCAGCGAAATGAAGATAACAACAGAGGCAATAGTGCTGCATCTTTCGAAATATTCCGACAAAGCTGCGATAGTTCATACTTATACCCGCAAGTATGGACGGATGACCTATATGCTGTACGGGATAAGCGGTAAAAAGAGGAGTCAGTTAGTGTCAGCAACAGAGCCTTTATCACTTGTTGAAATCGAAGCGACACACAGTATTGGACGTGAAATACAAACATTAAATGCAATATCACTGAGTTATATAAGAAATTCTGCAAATGAGTTTAAGAAGAAGGCAGTGAGTATGTTTATTTCAGAAATATTATATCGCACGCTTTCACACCCAGAGCCTGATGAAATATTGTTTGATTTTTTGAGTAATGCAGTAAGAAGTCTTGATTCCACCGATGATTCTGAGAATTTTCATTTGCGATTTATGCTTCAATATACATATTTTTTAGGTATAATGCCATCTTTGGATGAACAGGGTAAGATGCTTGATATAGCGACAGGATTGATGGTATGCGAGCATGAAGCTGAAGACTGTTTCAATGTAAAAGAGACAGAAACGCTTGTAAGGCTTATGAACGAAGAGAAGATTGAGATAGGGAGACGAGAGAGACAATCGTTGCTGGATAAACTTTGTATGTATTATGAATGTCATCTTACAGATTTCTTCACACCAAAGTCATTAGATGTGCTGAAAGAAGTGTTTGATTGATGACAAGTGCATATTAAATAAAAAATACTTTTTCTCTTGCGTGTTAGTATATTTTTTAGTATTTTTGCAGGTGATTAAAATGCCTATTCAGGCTTGTTGTCTGCAGAAATGTTTATATTTTGAAACACAGATATTTACTTTGAATAAATAACAATAATAACATACTAAAACTAATATTAAAATGGGTTTATTTTCCTTTACACAAGAGATTGCTATTGACTTGGGAACTGCGAACACTATTATCATTTGTGATGATAAGGTTGTGGTGGATGAGCCTTCGGTAGTGGCTATCAGTCAGTCGGATAACAGAATGGTTGCAGTAGGCAGAAAGGCACAACAGATGATAGGCCGTGGGGGCACTATGATTCGTACAGTGCGTCCGCTGCGTGACGGTGTGATAGCAGACTTTTATGCTTGTGAGATGATGATTCGCGGAATGATAAAGATGATTCCGCAGCGTAACAGATTGTTTACTCCGTCGATTCGTATGGTAGTATGTATTCCATCAGGTTCGACAGAGGTTGAAATCCGTGCGGTACGCGACTCGTCGGAGCATGCAGGCGGCAGGGATGTGTATATGATATATGAGCCGATGGCAGCAGCGATAGGTATAGGAATAGACGTGGAGAGTCCGGAAGGCTGTATGATAGTTGATATAGGTGGTGGTACAACAGAGATAGCAGTTATATCTCTTGGCGGAATAGTAGCGAACAAATCGATAAAGACAGCGGGAGATGACTTGAATGCAGATATTATTGATTATATGGGTCGTATGCACAACTTGCGTATAGACGAACCTACTGCAGAGAGAATAAAGATACAGGTAGGTTCAGCTCTTACAGAGTTGGAGGATGCGCCTGAGGATTACATAGTGATTGGTCCGAACAAGGTAACAGCTCTTCCGACAGAGGTACCTATTTCGTATCAAGAGATAGCACACTGCCTTGAGAAGAGTATATCAAAGATAGAGAATGCTATTCTGCAGGCTCTTGAGCAGACTCCTCCGGAGTTGTATGCTGATATTGTGAAGAACGGCATCTTCCTAACAGGCGGTGGTGCATTGCTTCACGGATTGGCAACCCGCCTGACCAACAAGATTACTATACCATTCCATGTAGCCGATGACCCGTTGCATGCAGTGGCAAGAGGTACAGGTGTGGCACTGAAGAATGTAAATAACTTCAATTTCCTTATAAGATAATATAAGTAAAATAAAAGTTGGCATACCAACATTGAACTATTACTGATGCGTACACTGCTACAGTTTTTGGTTAAATACAGTATATTGCTATTGTTTCTTGTGTTGGAAATAGTAGCATTTATACTTTTGGTGCGTCACAACAATTACCCTCAGAGTGCAGTATTAAGTTCGGCTAACCGCGTGTCAGCAACCTTATATGAAGCAGGCAGTACGGTGTCGGACTATTTCAGTTTACGCACTCAGAACAGAGTTTTGATGGATGAGAATGCGGAGTTGCGTAACAGAATAGCAGCACTGGAAAACAAGTTGGAGGGTGTTGAAGAGGACTCGCTTGCGCAGTATGTGTATGCAGACAAGAATATAGAGGTTCGTGCCGCTAAAGTAATAAACAATTCGACGCATCTTCAGCGCAACTATATGACTCTGAATAAGGGCGAAAGAGACGGTGTAGGAATAGATATGGGTGTGGTGAGCAAGGAAGGTGTGGTAGGAATAGTGAGTGCGGTGTCGGAAAAATATGCTGTTGTAATACCTGTGTTGAATCCCAAAGTTTCTATAAGTTGCAAGCTCAGGAAGAATGGATATGTTGGTACGCTGCATTGGGACGGAAAGGATTACAGGTTTGCCGAGTTGCAGGATATAGCGCGTCACATAGATGTTAATGAAGGAGATACGATTGTAACAAGCGGATATTCTGACGTTTTTCCGGAGAATCTGCCAGTTGGTATAATTGACAAGGCTGAACTTACTGAGAGTGACGCATACTATAACATAAAAGTAAGGCTTGCTGTAAACTTCAAAACGATAGAGTATGTGTCAGTTATAGAAAACAAAAACAGAGAAGAGCAGAAGTTGCTTGAAGGAGTAACACAAAACAAATGAACCAGTGGATAGAGAACATATTACGTTTTGTAGTGCTACTACTGTTGCAGGTGCTGTTATTTAACAACTTGCAGTTTTTTGGCTTGTGCACTCCATGTGTGTACGTGCTGTTTCTGATAGCTCTTCCTCCCACTCTTCCCCGTTGGGTAGAGCTGCTGATAGGTTTTGCCGCAGGTTTCATTTTGGACATATTCTGCAATACACTTGGAGTGCAGACAGCGGCATGTACGATGGTGGCATACGTGCGTCCGCTGCTGATAAAGAATATGATACAAGACAATGAACGACTGACGGACACTCCTTCCGGGACAAGTTTCGGGAGGCTTACATATATTCGTATAGTAGCAATACTGGTAGTGCTTCATCATACTGCCATGTTCTCTTTGCTGGCATTCAGTTTTCATAACTGGTGGATGACACTGATTCAGATTGTTGTAAGCAGTCTGTTTACCGTGTTAGTTATACTTGGGCTTGACCTGTTGAAACGCTGATAAACCTACAACTGACTGAAAATGATAAACGATGAGTTTTATAAGAGACGTTATGTGCTTACAGCCATCATTGTGGTGGTTGTAATTGTTTATATATGCCGGTTGTTTGTTCTTCAGATAGTAGACAACACAACTGGCAGCAAGGCAGAGACAAACGCTCTTGTAAAACAGACAGTGTATCCGCCGAGAGGTTTGATATACGACAGAAACGGTGAGTTGCTTGTGTTCAATCAGCCTATATATGAAGTGACAATGATAATGCGCGAGATGCGTAGCGGCTTTGATACCATAGGTTTTTGCAATGCTCTCTCCATCACTCCGGAGATGTTTGAGAGCAGGGTGGAGGAGATAAAGAACAAAAAAAAGAATCGCGGCTACTCACAGTACACCCCGCAAGTGTTTCTATCACAGTTGGGTAAAGAAGATATAGCCGTTCTGCAGGAGTCGCTGTATAAGTTCAAAGGTATTAATATAAGAAAACGTACACTTAGGGATTATGCTTACCCTGCAGCAGCACAAGTGCTTGGAAGTGTGGGAGAAGTATCGCAACGCGACATAGACAAAGATCCATATTATGCAGTTGGTGACTATAGTGGCAGGGACGGAATAGAGCGAACTTACGAAGAAGTATTGAGAGGAGAAAAAGGTGTAGAAGTGCTTATGCGTGATGCAAAAGGCGTTATTCAGGGCAGTTATAAGGACGGAGAGATAGATGAGCCTGCCAGGGCAGGAGAAGATATAACCCTGACGTTAGACATAAAACTGCAGATGACTGCTGAAGAGTTGCTGCAAGGTAAGATAGGCAGTGTGGTGGCGATAGAGCCAAAGACAGGTGAGATACTGGTGCTGGCAAGTAATCCGACCTGGGATCCATCAATATTGGTAGGCAGACAGCGCTCTCAGAACTACAACATGCTGCTGAATGACCCCACAAAGCCGCTTTTTAACAGAGCTACATACGCTCAGTATCCTCCCGGTTCCACATTCAAAACACTGCAGGCACTGGTATGTCTGCAAGAGAAAGCCATATCCAAAAGTACAATGTATCCATGCAGCGGAAAAGGTACAAAACCGATAAGCTGTACGCACTTTCACGGTTCGCCAGTGAGTTTGCTAGGGGCAATTGAGCAGAGTTGCAACCCGTATTTCTGGTGTGCATACCGTGATTTGCTTGAGAAAGACGGCTATGGCATGAACAATGAGAACTTCAAGCGCAATTTTAATATATGGCGAGATGATGTGATGTCGTTCGGTCTCGGGCAAAAGTTTACGGATACAGATATAAGCACAAGTGAGCAATCAACAGGCAACATACCAAAAGACAAGTATTTTGACAAGTATTATGGCAAGAAAGGTTGGAAAGCGATAACGATAAGACCGCTTTCAATAGGGCAGGGTGAGATACTTGTGACTCCGCTCCAGCTATGCAACATGGTAGCTGCTATAGCCAATGACGGCTGGTATATAACACCTCATTTGAACAAAAATGACTCGATGAAATCGCATATTCACCACACAAAGATCGACAAGCGTTGGTTCCCCATAGTGAAAGAAGGAATGGGGCGTGTGATGACAAACGGAACAGGCAGGTGGTATCAGCTTGACAGCATAAGTTCGGGAGGTAAGACAGGTACTGCACAAGCGGGAAAAGGCAACAAAGATCATGCATTATTTGTCGGAATGGCTCCTTTGGAGGATCCGGAGATAGTGGTGATGGTGGTTGTTGAGAACTCAGGTTTTGGTGCGACATGGGCTGCTCCTATTGCAAGTCTGGTGATGGAGCAGTACTTAACGGGAGAGATTAAACGTCAGGATTTGTATAACCGCATGGCAAATTCCGTGATAAATCCTGAGGTGAAGATAGTGAAAAGAAAGAGATAATTATAAATGTCAAGAAACGGGAGCATATTAAAGTCAATCGACTGGCTGACAGTAGGTATGTTTTTGGCACTGTCGGTTTTCGGTTTGCTGAATATCTACGGAGCCAGCTACGATTTCGAGCATACCGACTTCTTTGCTTTCTCGAGTCGTTCGGGCAAGCAGATAGTGTGGATAGCCGTCTCGTTGCTGATGGGCAGCATAGTGCTGCTGATAGACAGTAAGACGTATGACATATTGGCATACATAATATATGCATTATGGATAGTTGTGCTGTTTATCACACCTTTTGTGACGAGAGATATCAAGGGTTCTCTCTCATGGTTGGTAATAGGTCCGCTGCAGATGCAGCCTGCAGAGTTTGCCAAGTGCTTCACAGCTCTGGCTATAGCAAAGTATATGAGCAGGTATGAGTATAGGCTAAGGGATTTGAGAGACATGATAGTTCCGATGATGCTGCTGATAGTTCCGATGTTTATCATAATGGTGCTGCAGAAAGAGACAGGTTCCGCACTTGTATTTGCAGCTTTCTTCTTTATGTTTTACCGTGAAGGAATGAGTGGTTATGTATTGCTGATAGGCGCTGCGGCAGTGTTTTTCTTTATTTTAGTAATACGTCTGAGTGTGGTCTCTTTGCCTTTTGGAACAGGTACGGCCGGTATGCTGATAGCTATGCTACTGATACTTTTGATAGAACTGTATTTTCTTTTCTTTACAATAAGGATGAAGAAGGAGGCACTGATACTGGGTGGTGGAGTGATAGCAGCGTATGGTGTGAGCTGCCTGCTACTGATTTGGTTTAATGTTAACTTTGACATAGCAAGTACTGTAATTGCAGGCATATCAGTGTTGTATCTTGGTGTGCTGGCACTCAGGTGGAGACACAGAGAATTGCTGTTTCTGCTGCTGTTCTCATTGTTTTCTGTTGTATATTGCCATAGTTGTGACTTGGTCTTTCATAAGTTGCTAAAGACGCACCAAAGGGAGCGTATTGAAGTGCTTTTAGGACTAAAGGATGATCCGAGCGGAGCAGGGTATAATGTGAATCAGGCAAAGATAGCGATCAGTTCCGGAGGTTTTTTGGGGAAAGGATTCAAGCAAGGGACTCAGACAAAGTTGCAGTTTGTGCCTGAACAAGCGACAGACTTCATATTCTGCACAGTGGGAGAAGAGTGGGGTTTTGTGGGTACGTCAATGGTGTTGATATTATATTTGATATTTATTCTGAGGTTAATATATTTAGCAGAGAGACAGAAAGACAGGTTCAGCCGGATATATGCCTATTCTGTGGCTTTCATCTTCTTTACGCACCTTGCAATTAATGTAGGAATGGTGCTGGGACTTTTGCCTGTGATAGGTATTCCATTGCCTTTCTTCAGTTATGGAGGTTCTTCGATGTTAGGGTTTTCTCTTCTGCTGTTTATATTACTTAAACTTGATGCTTCCCGAGTAGAGAAAATGAGATAAGTGACGATTATGGATTTCAAGTATGATGTTATAGTAGTAGGTGCAGGTCATGCAGGTTGCGAAGCAGCAAGTGCATCAGCAAGGCTTGGCAGCAAGACCCTGCTTGTTACTATGGATATGAACAAGATTGCTCAGATGAGTTGCAATCCGGCAGTAGGAGGTATAGCTAAGGGTCAGATAGTGAGAGAGATAGATGCACTTGGTGGTCAGATGGGAATAGTCACTGACAGGTCTGCGATACAGTTTCGTATGCTTAACAGGTCGAAAGGTCCTGCTATGTGGAGTCCAAGGAGTCAGAGTGACAGAAAGCGTTTTATAGAAGAGTGGGTGAAAGTTGTTAGTTCCACCGATAATCTCTTTATCTGGCAAGATGTTGTTATCTCTCTCATAATCAGGAATAAACAGGTATGCGGGGTGCGTACTGCTTTAGGTATTGATATAGAAGCAAAGGCAGTAGTATTGACCAATGGTACGTTTTTGAACGGATTATTGCACTTTGGTCAGACGCAGATACGAGGCGGCAGAATCTCAGAGCCTGCATCATTTGGTATTACCGAGCAATTGAAGGAGTTAGGTTTTAGCGCTGACAGGATGAAAACCGGTACACCATGCAGAGTGGATGCAAGGAGTATAGATTTCAGCAAGATGACAGAGCAGTTGGGTGATGATGACAGCCACCATTTTTCTTATTTGCCAAGTGTCAGGAGGCAGCTTAAGCAGATGTCGTGCTGGATAACTTATACCAATACAGACACTCATGATGCACTAAGAAAGGGTCTTGACAGAAGTCCGCTGTACAACGGTCAGATAAAGAGTATAGGTCCGCGATATTGTCCGAGTATTGAGACAAAGATAGTTACATTTGCTGAAAAAGATGCGCATCAGTTGTTCATAGAGCCAGAGGGTGTTGACTCAAATGAGTATTACGTGAACGGGTTCAGCAGTTCTTTGCCTCTTGATGTACAATTGTCAGCATTAAAGACAGTACCCGGCTTAGAGAATGTAGTGCTTTACAGACCAGGATATGCTATAGAGTATGACTTTTTTGACCCCACTCAGCTTAATCATACTCTTGAGACCAAGCTTGTAAAGAACTTGTTTTTTGCCGGTCAGATAAATGGCACGACCGGTTATGAAGAGGCTGCAGGACAAGGTATAATAGCCGGCATAAACGCTCATCAGAAGGTTCATGGAGGAGATGAGTTTGTGTTGTCAAGAGATGAGGCTTATATAGGGGTGCTGATAGATGACTTGGTTACAAAGGGTGTTGACGAGCCTTACAGAATGTTCACATCGCGTGCAGAATATAGGATATTGCTGAGACAAGATAATGCGGACGTGAGACTGACAGAGAAGTCGTATAAAATAGGTCTTGCAGATGAGGAGAGATATGGTTTGTTGAAGCAGAAAGAGCAGGCAGTGTCCGGACTGACTGATTTTATTAGCGGTTTTACGGTCAAGCCCAATGTGATTAATCCTATTCTTGCAAAATTGGGTACACCTGAAGTTGATCATGGTGTGAAGCTGAAAGATTTGCTGCTAAGGCCTCAGGTTAGTATTGAAGATTTGATTGACAATGTGCAAGAACTACATCAGTATTCTGACACGCTGCCATCACTTATAAGAGATGAGATACTTGAAAGCACAGAGATAGGAATAAAGTATAAGGGTTATATTGAGAGGGAAAGGCTGGCAGCTGACAAGTTGCAGAGATTAGACATTGTTAAGATTCCTGAAGACTACAATTATGAAGAAGTGCAGTCACTTTCGACAGAGGCTCGTCAGAAACTTGCAAGAATTCAACCAAAGACAATAGGGCAGGCAAGCAGAATACCCGGAGTATCGCCTAATGACGTATCAGTATTGCTGGTGTTGTTTGGAAGATGATTGTTCCACGTGGAACACTGAATGAGAATAAAACTAAAAACAAGATATATTATGACACAAGAAGAAGTAAAGAAAATCATTCGTGATGTGCCTGATTTTCCGAAGAAGGGCATACTATTTAAGGATTTAACCACAGCGTTTATCAATCCTGAGTGTATGCGTTGGTTTGAAGCAGAGCTTACCAATGCCTATAAGAACAAAGGAGTGACAAAAGTGCTGGGTTTGGAGTCGCGCGGCTTTATAATGGCTCCTATACTGGCAAATGACCTGAATGCTGGTTTTGTACCCGTAAGGAAAAGGGGAAGATTGCCGGCAGATGTGATTGGACAGAGTTATGAAAAGGAGTATGGCACAGATGCAATAGAAATACACAAAGACAGTTTGAAAGAAGACGATGTTGTGATTATACATGATGACCTGCTTGCAACAGGGGGCACCATGGCAGCAGCAATATCACTTGTGAGGAAATTCGGAGTAAAGAAGATATATGTAAATTTTCTGGTAGAACTGGAAGACCTGAAGGGGCGCAGCAAGTTCGATGATGATGTAGAAGTGCTTTCGCTTATACAGTATTAAAGGAAAGTCAGTTTCGCTGCGGAATAAATAGTGTTTAGCGGAAAGAGGAATGCCACTTACTGAGCATATAAGGCAAATACTGAGTTCTCTACCTGAGAAGCCCGGAGTGTATCAGCATCTGAACAAAGATGGTGAGATAATCTATGTGGGTAAGGCGAAGAATCTGAAAAGGCGTGTAAGCAGCTATTTCCAGAAGGAGCATGACTCGCTTAAGACTCGCCAGCTGGTGAGCAAAATAGAGGATATCCACTACATAGTAGTGGATTCGGAGCAAGATGCGTTTTTGCTGGAGAATAATTTGATAAAGCAGTATCAGCCTTACTACAACATTCTGCTGAAGGACGGCAAGAGTTATCCGAGTATATGTATTACCAAAGAGGAGTATCCGCGCATATTCAAGACGAGGAACCTGGTTAAGGGTGCGGGTGAGTACTATGGGCCATACAGTTTCGGGAATACGGTAGACCTTGTCTTGGAACTTATACATGACTTGTATCCGCTCAGGACATGCAGATTGCCATTGACAGAGAAGGGTGTGGAGGAAGGCAAGTGGAAGGTATGTCTGAAGTATTATATCCACAGGTGTTCCGGAGTATGTGAAGGGCATGAGAGCAGAGAGAAATATTTGCAGCAGATAGAGGAGGTGAGACAGATAATTAGGGGTGACGCTCATGAGATAAGTAAAAAACTTCTCGATGAAATGGGGCGATTGTCACAAGAGATGCGTTTTGAGGAGGCTCAGGAGTTGAAGCGTAAGTATGACCTGATAGAGAAGTTCAAGAGCAAGACTATTGTTGCCAACACGTCTATGCGCGATGTAGATGCTTTCGGGTATATGGAGCAAGGCGAGTATGTGTATGTGTCTATGTTGAGGATACACAACGGGAGCATAGTCCAGGGTCAGACGGTTGAATACAGGCGTATGGTTGAGGAGGAGAAAGAAGAGACACTGGGTAGGGCTGTGATGGAGTTGAGGTCTCAATTGGGAAGTCAGACGAAGGAGATTATTGTACCGTTTATGCCTGATTTCATCGACTCGGATATTCATGCAGCAACGCCCACTCAGGGTGACAGGAAGAAACTTCTGGACTTGGCTATGCAGAATGTAAGACAGTATGCGAACGACAGAGTAAAGCAACAGGACAAACTTAATCCCGACCAGCGTGCTACAAGAATACTGGGCAGGCTGCAGCAGCTGTTGCAGATGGAGAAAATGCCTGTAGTAATAGACAGTTTTGACAACTCTAATATTCAGGGGACAAATGCAGTGGCAGGTTGTGTTGTGTTCAAGATGGCCAAACCGAGTAAGGCAGATTATAAGCGTTTCATTATCAAGACAGTAGAGGGACAAGATGACTATGCGAGTATGCGAGAGGTGGTGTACAGGAAGTACAAAAGAATGCTGGATGAAAGCGCAAGTTTGCCTGATTTAATCATAGCTGACGGTGGTATAGGTCAGATGCATGCGATAAGGGAGGCAGTGGAGGACCAGTTAGGGTTGAAGATTCCGATAGCCGGTTTGGTGAAGAATGACAAGCACAGGACTCAGTCGTTGCTGTTTGGCTTTCCTCCAAAGGAGATAGGTCTGAGAGTGACAGACGAAGTGTTCCGTTTTCTGACACAGATACAGGATGAGGTGCATAGGTTTGCCATCAGTTATCATAAGCAGCTGAGAAGTAAGGCCCAGACTCGGAGTGAGCTGGATGAAGTGCGAGGTGTAGGTGAAAAGACGAAGTTAGCGCTATTGAAACACTTTAAGAGTGTAAAACGCATTAGAGAGGCAGAAAAGTCAGAGATAGAGGAAGTAGTCGGAAAGAGCAGAGCATCAATCATATATGACTATTTTCATGGTGAAAATCCTACTTGAGAATTGAATATTTTTGTCGGTCATCTATAATTATCCGAAATATTTACATTTTACGTACATTCTAATTCTATAAAACATTTCGTCTGTTATATTATTGTCTTTTGTGCATTATGTTTTTGTTCTTGTACAAAAAGTGGGGAGCGGAAGTATGCTCTTCAAACAGTGGCATTGGCTGACAGTCTTGATCGGATAGGGAGCCTATATAACGATACTTCGGCTTTGCGTAAGGCTGCCTGTGACTTATGCGCATTGAACCATCGTACAGAGAAAGCCAAAGCCTTGTATTATCTTGGCCGCAACTATAGTTTGGCTAACCTGGATGCCACAGCAGTGGATTGTTATATAGCAGCCGACCGGCTTAAACCGAAAGATTATCAACTGTGCGGGAGACTAAATGGAAATATGGCATATATTTGTAAGCAGCAAAACAAGGATAGTTTAGCTCTTATAATGTATGGTAGAACTATTCCATTCTATGAGAAAACAAATGATTCTTTACGCCTTATTTCTATTGCTTTAGATGTAAGTTTGGCATATTGCAATGTGCGTGATTTTAAGGCGGCAGACAGTGTGTGGAATGGAGTGGTTTCTAAAAATCTTAATTCAAAATGCTATTCACGAGCAATGGGGGTAAGGGCTTACTACTATAATGTAGTTCATAAGTATGATTCTGCATTATATTATCTTAATAAAGTGGATTTATCTCAAGTATCAAGTCTTGATTTTTATAATGCACAACGTGCGATAGCCTTGTTTTATACTGACCAACCTGATTCTGCAGCAAGTTATGCAAGCAATATTATAAAATCTATTTCCTCTTCAAGAAATAAAATCATTGCCTACACAGTATTAAGGGAGAAGGCTTATAAAGATAATGATATTTGTACAGCACAAAAAATGCATGATAATGTTGAAAATATGCAAAACTATATAGATGTAGAAAATGAAGAAAGAATTCGTGCTGCTGTAAAAATTGAATATTATTTGGCTCATCCCGAATTTAAAATAAGAAAGTGGATATTATTTAGTATTATATCTATTGCTTGTATTATTTCAGCTCTTGTATTATGGTTGTTCTTAAATCAAAAACGCTCTATAGAACTGAAAGAAAAAAGTAAGATACTTAAAGAAAGGGAAATTAATATAAATTCTATTTCTCAAGAACAGATAGACAATGTCAAAAACAATATAAACAAATTAAGTTTTTCAAGAGATTGGAAAACAATTCTTAATTGGAAAGATATTGATGATTCGATATTTAAAATAAATATCTACCTCAACAACATGGCACAGCGTCTGAAAGATGAATATAAGTTGAATGTGGTTGATATACGTTATTGTACAATGTTATTGCTTAAATTTGATAGCAAGTATATATCTGAAAATCTTCCATACTCATATTCTGGTATGAAGACGTTAAAGAAAAGAATTTCTCTGAAAATAGGTATTTTTCCGCAAGAGTTATCTGTTTTTTTGACAGATTTTGTACTGAAGAAGGGTGGTAAATAATAATCTTATGGAAATGTATACCAGCTGTCATTGATAATCAGCGATATAGCTATGCATTTGTAGACCTCTGATTTTTGGAGGTCTACATGTTTTATATATATCTTTGCAGCGAAATTCATTTATTAACAATTTACCCCCCAAAACTTTTAAGTATTATGGTAAAATGAAAATTCTTTTGTGCTTTTGCCTGATATGGCTATGCACATGCATTAAAGCGGGTAACCCGCAAGTGATTGAACTAAGTGAAGTAGTAGTTTATGGGCCACAAGGTGGTCCTCAAGAAGGGACTGGAGGGATTCTTCCCTGTGACTATTGTTTCTCTGCAACCATAACCGGTGACATTCTGAATGTAGTGAATGATGCAGATGAAGTGGTGACCGTAATAGTTACCGATCTGACCAACAACAGTATTGTCATTTCTAAGCAAGTATCTCAGGAAATGGAAGAACAATTCGTAGTTGGCAACTACCAGATTGACATAATTCCGGAAAGCTATGCCCCTCTGCAGGGCTTCTTCGAAGTGGAATAATTGTTGTGGTGTGCACTCGTATGAGTGCACACCATAACTAAAATAATTTTAATTTGCATATTCAATAGTTTTAATATAACTTTGCATCAGATATGAAACATTTTTTAACTTTCTTAATCAGTATTTCTATACTTGGTGTAATAACAACATTAAATGCCCAAGAAATAATAATGTTGTCTGAAAATATTAAACTGACAAAAACATGTGAAGAATATATAATTGAATATAGGCCTCAAAGTGTAATATTCGACACAGTGGAGCAAGGCGGTCAATATTTTTATCGTGCCGGATTTGCAGATATGTCGCATGTAGAATATACAGAAGATGTTGGTTATCCTGAGTTGCCGATATACTCTATAACTCTACAAGTACCAATAATAGAAGATGAAGATTGTGAAGTAAGTGTTTATGCTTATCCTATTTACCCGAATAATAATTTAGGAAATACAGATAATAGTATCCCAATACCTGATGGTCTATTATATTATCCAACTCAAGAATGTTCATACGCTTGTTTTGCAGAATATAATTATGATTTTTACTTTAATTATGATACCTCATGGATGGCAAATAATTACTATTATGATACTATTCCTGTTTCATTTATGGGTTTTGGATGTATTACTCTCAATATTCTTCCCTTGCATTATAATCCGGAATATAATTGTTTACGTCAAATGCCAGCTACACAATTTATAATAACACCATCTTGCGGAGATTTATGCTGGATGGAGGTTGAGACCCCAATGAATCCGATATGGGGACAAGATGCTATCAGTTTTTTTGACAATTACGAAGGAGACGAATATAATGCAGCTGAGGTAGAAATTAATATAGGAGATTATCCTGATGAAAATCATTCCGGCTACGAAACTCTCAACACAACATTCAAGGGTGATTATTTGATAATAGTGCAGGATGCATATGAAGATGATATGGAAGATTTTGTAGCACATAAGATAAAGTATGGCTATCACGTGACAATGTTAACTTTGTCAGAAGCAGTATTAGAAGGGACGGCTTATGCGAATGAACATAATATAAATACGAGTTCATTGTCGCTTGCAGAAAAAATAAGGTATGCAATAAAAAGTAAAAAAGAAGAAGAGGAATACTTAAAATATGTCTTACTTGTTAGTCAAGAAGGTGTGATTCCGTCATCTGATGAAGATATAGATTCAGATATTTTTTATGCAGCATTGAAGTCTCATCTTCTCCCAAATTTGTTTTTACTTCCTGAAGTCTATATAGGCAGATGGATAGTTCCTAGTTCTGGTTATTTAAGTAATGTAATTGAAAAGACTATATATACAGAAACAGCGATAAGGTATAATTACGTTACCTTAGCATCTGGAGATGGTGATGGGAGTGATAATTTTAAAAAAACAAATTCAAAAGTAGCAGATATATTAGTTGATAATGGAGTAAGTTGCAATATTATAGTTGGAACTAATATTTATGCTCCCACACAATTTTATAATTCACTAATGAATAATTCTAATGATATGTGGATATATCGAGGTCATGCTAATGAATATTTCATAGGCTCACCTTATTTTTTAGAGGGTAGTAATTATGCTTTTTATAATAATTTTATTCCATTTGGTTTTTCATTTTCTTGTAGCAATAATCCTTATAGTGGGTATGGTTTTGGTTCACAGATAATCGTAGAAACAAGTGATTTTGGAGATGCAACTTTCTATGGAGCCTCAGATGATTCAAATAGAGATAGCAATGATAAATTAGAAAAATCTGTTTTCAAACAATTTGATAAGAGTTTGACAATAGGACAAATGGTAGCAAAAGGAGCTCGAAAATATTATGATGCATGTAGAACATCTCCTCTCAAGCAAAAACAAGTTAAATTATATAATCTTTTGGGTGACCCGTCCTTGTATTTGTCAGGTTTAATAAGTTCTACCGGAAAGCCTCGACCTAGAATAATTCCTTTATATATGCCTTTTTCTGAGGAATATCTTGAAGAGAAAGAGTTATTTAATGAAAATGAAGTAAAAGAACTTGAAGTATATAATATTTTAGGAATTCTTGTAGGGAGACTCTCGCCTTTGCAGATAAGAAATCTTCCAGAAAATCAATATATTGTGATTTCAAATACTTTAGATGGAATTAAGACTCAAAAGATATATGTTAATCATTAATAATGTGTGTTATGAAAAAGAATGAATTATTATGGTCAGTAATAGTCTTAATAGGGCTAATGTTGATAAGTTGTAATACAGAAGAGCCTCAAATAGAAGTGGAAGAGGTGCGGCAGTTGCTTGAGAATGTGGATTGGGTAATGTATAAGAGAGCGTCTGCGAATGTAACTTTTCGTGGAAGTGAGCAGAAAGCAATAGAAAGTGAGTATGTGGAACCGGATATTACACAAACCGCAGCAGTTTGGCGATTTGGTCGTAAGACATATCAAGTAGGAAAACATAAAAGAGGGGTTATTAATTATTCGGAGAAGAATTCATATAAACTTGATTATACAGATGAAAACGGCGTTTTTTTTGATATGATGAGTGATTTTGAACGCAAGACAGGTTTATATACATATCATTATGCCAAGATAATGAATATAAATACTGATTCGTTGTATATAGAAGAGAAATCAAGATTCACATCCAGATACGATACATCATCTTATACATATCTAAAAACAGATTATTATTTCTGCAAGTTTGATTTCGAGAGTTTCAGAGATTCTATAGATGAAATAACCAAGGTAGAGAATGAAAAGATAGCATCAGCTCAACGGAAAATCATAGGTGAGTGGTATATGGAGAAGATGAGTACTATGACAGATTACGAGAATGGTTATACATCAGAAAATGATGAAATCCATACGGAAACTACGACAAATTATGCCGAAACATATCCTGCTTTAAAGATAAACAAGGAACATATTCCGGCAACCAATGACCAACCATCCACTTTCCGCATAGGAACTTATAAAAACGGCAAGGCAACGTATGATATAACTCCTTCAAGCAATAAATATAAGACAGAAGGTAAACAAATGTATTCATTGAGTATTGGAGCAGACGATGTACTACATGGATTTTTCGAGTGTTATTTGCCAAAACAAAATAAAGATGGGACTTATACTTTGGAAAGCCAAGGTTTAAAATTCATAGAAATCGATAATAATACGATGAAAATAGAGCGTAGTGAAACGAAAAAAGAAACGAAGGTAAATGGTGGAGTAATATCATCAGAAGTGGTATATACTACCACTATTACAGAATCATGGAGACGACAACCATAGATGGTTAACATAGACCAGAATAAAGGTTAGTTAAAGATTAGATATTTATAAAAAAGACCAGTTAAGATTTGTGTGAATTAAATCTAGGCGACTATGGTTTAGGTCTAGGAATAAGGTTTAACTTTCACTTAGATTAAAACATAATTGTTCCGTTTCGTATAGGTATTAATTTTACATTACATAAGTGTAGCATGTATTGCATATATATTTTATTTTATAGTATTCTTTCCTAAGTTAATGAAGAGATATTATTATTTTCTATTTTTGTTCTTATTGTTGATAAGTTGTGATTCGATAGAGCAGTCTATTGAAGAAAAGTATGCCCGTAAGGCTGCTTCAGGTGTGTTCGAAGCAATATGGAACGAGTTAGATTCAAACTATGTGTTTTTTAAGGAGAAAAGATATGATTGGGATGCGTACAGAAATAAATATTTGAAATTAATAGAGAAAGCTCATAATGATACAGCATGCATAAGTTTGATAGACTCTCTTCTCTATGAAATGCAAGAAGTAAGTTTATTAATAAGTGTTGGCGGGCTGCCATATAGGTATTGTAGTTATAATGACACTATTAGAATGATAGATTACAAGCGGACACAGATAAATAGGAATGAAACTTATGTGTGGAATGATAGTATTGAAGATGAACCTTTTGACCAGTTTATAGTTAGAGATTTATATAGAAAATCTGATACATGTAGGCTATTGCCTTATTTATACTGTGTTCCTGCCAATAGAGGATATACAACTGCCCAATGGTTATATAAAAGAGAACGAATACAATATCTACTAGAAAAGCGTAATGTTCCGGAATTGCAAGGAATTATTCTTGACCTAAGGGCAAATTACAACGAATTGATCCCTGAGATGATGTTAGAGATATTAAGATATTTCTACCCTCAAGGCGAAAATATAATTTGCTATCAATCAAGGAGAGTAGTACCAGAAAATCGTTATCAACTGAGCACTCCGGAGCCTTACGTATTGGATGGGTATGGAATATTTGCCTTCAAACCAATAATAGTGTTATTTGATAAGAGAACTTCTAATGAAGCAAATGTAATGTCTTATATTATGACGAGTAGAGATAAAACGGTGACAGTAAGTGCAGAACAAACAAGGGGTGGAGGAGGGCTAAGAGAAAGAAAAATATTAGAAGGTGAGATAAATTCCGCAATCTATTATCCGGCAATACATTTAAATAATGAAAAGTACGAAACCTTTGAAAAATCATTGGAACCTATGGTGAAAATATCATACAGTTTTGATGTAGAGCAAGAATATGATGCTAATTTTAAATATGGGATAATACTCCGTTTTACCGACTCATATATATCAACAGCTCTTGCCTGTATAGACTCAATAAATTCAGGACAAAAGAAATAATACATAACGGTCATGTATCAATAAATCGTTAAATATAATATAAGGCATTATGAAAGCAAAAGTTTTTCCGATTGCTGTACTTGCAATCATTATTGCGTCTTGTTCAAGCGGTATTCCAACCAATGTTGAACCCTCTGTGATGAAAGATGTATATCCTATTCCAATAGACACATTGAACAATTTTCTTGATCTTCAGAAAGACGATGCATTAAGGAAAATAGTTTCTTACGGCTATGTCCGCATCAAGCAAGACGGAACCTCACAAGATTATGGAATAAGCGGATATAGAGGTTTTGACAATTACGTAATGGACTATATTCAGGTATCCGGTGACAAGAAAGAAACAAATAGTGTTGCTTATCACGTAGAATTTGGTACAACGGAGCAAATAAGTGACATGACGGCTTATTCAGAAGCAACAAAAGCTGCCCAAGCATCAGGTGAATCAATAGTTTCGTATGAAGAGGCGCTTGCTTACCTTGAGAAGATAGGTTCAGACTATACACTGAAGAGCGGCAAACTGGTATCCTTTAAAGAAGGTAGAATAAAGATGTCTCTTAAGAGCGATGCAGTGACAGTAACCGCTTATGAAGACATGGTGAATATGTTGAAGGTAAAACCTTATACATTCTCTTGTGAGTGGCAGTCAGACGACTATAGTTTACGAACAGGCGAAGGTGCTAAAATATCTTTTGATTGGGCAAATACATACGCAGGTCCTTTCAGTGTCACTATCACAGAATACTAAATTGCAGGAGGCATCAGGCTTCAAGAAAAAGTACGATTATTAAGATTATGCATTTTTCTGCATAAAGGAGGAGATGGCTTACACTTAGCTTAGAGTATGCTTGACGAGAGCATAGAGAAAAGTGCGTTTTTTTAAGATTTATGCATATTTATGCAGTGAGATTGCATAAATATGCATAAACTATAATCTACAGATTCTTGTCTTCCGGAGTTGCTCGAACACACAGGCGGAGTTAGTTGTAGAGTCCAGTGGTGTTACATGCGGGTGCGGAAGGAGCAGGTCATATATGCGTTGTCAGAGCCACTTCTTGAGTCGGAAGATGAGCATAATGAAGAGAGTGAAGACTATCATGAGTCCGATTGCGAAGGGGTATCCGTAGTGCCAATGTAGTTCAGGCATAAAGTCGAAGTTCATGCCATACATAGATGCGATGAGTGTAGGCGGGAGGAAGACGATATTTACGATAGTGAATATTTTGATAATCTTGTTCTGTTCGATATTGACGAGACCAAGGAAGGTATCCTGCAGGTAGTCCAGACGGTCAAATCCGAACCGTGTATATTCGAAGAGTGAATTGATATCTTTGATAATCATGGTGAGGCGCGCCTGCAAGTCTTTTGGGAAGAAGTCACACTTGAGGACATTGGAGATGACTCGCTGTTTGTCCATGACATTCTGTCGGATGATGGTTACTTTTTCCTGCAAGTCCTTGATTTGAATGAGGATATCTTCGTCCACATGGTCGGATGCCTTATTGATATCAGTGGATAGGTTGGTGATGAGGTCAGTGGTATCCTCGATAAGGTCGGCATCGTATTCAACTCGTGTTTCCATAAGTGCAACAAATACATGGAAACCAGTGGGGAAATTGCGTGTATTGACGAACATCTTCTTGACGGTTTCATTGAAGGTTCCGAGTTCATCATCACGCACAGTGACCAGTACGCCCTGTTTGATAATAAAGTTAACGGGGCATATTTCGAAAGTGTCTTTGAGGAAGTTGGAGTTAACGACGATAGAGTCATCGGTTTGCATATACCGGCTTGACATCTCGATTTCCTCCATTTCCTCGTCTTCCTGGATATAGATTTTGAGGAACTGCTCGAGTTCGGTTTCTACTTCTTCCTTGACATCGAGCAGGTCAATCCAGATAATGTCTTTCTTTTCGATTTTCTGGAGTATGTCGAGTGACTTAGAGATTTTGATTTTCTCTTTGTCTTTATAGAATATTCTCAGTTCTGACATGGTGGTGAGTGGTTACTGGTGAGTGGTTACTGGTTACTGGTTGCAATGAGGTTGGTGAGAGCGATGAACTGTTCGACGGAGAGTTGTTCAGGTCGGAGTTTAAATACATCTTGTTCGAGTATGGGATTACCTTTTCCGATTAGCGGCATAAGTGAGTTACGCATTTGTTTCCGCCGTTGGTTGAAAGCAGTCTTGACCACTTGTTTGAAGAGTTGTTCGTCACACTCAAGCCGTCGTCGTTTATTACGTGTGAAACGGACAACAGCAGACTTGACCTTTGGAGGTGGGTCGAAGACGTGTTCGTGTACAGTGAAGATATATTCTATAT
Organism: Paludibacteraceae bacterium; assembly: GCA_017477325.1. Classification (GTDB taxonomy): domain Bacteria; phylum Bacteroidota; class Bacteroidia; order Bacteroidales; family Paludibacteraceae; genus Colicola. The sequence goes on along the minus strand of JAFUWV010000002.1, from coordinate 133,409 downwards.
CGTACCATGCTTGCATGAGTACGGAGAGTATGCCATATTGTTTGTTTCCCGGTTTAGCAGCGAGGCGTTCAGCCACTTCTTTCTGAATCATGCCGGAGCAGCAGGGGATACGGTCTTTATATTCGAGTACTTTGAAGAATATCTGCGATGAGATATTGTATGGGTAGTTGCCTATTACGCAGAATTCTCCCTCCGGATAGAGCAAGTTAAGGTCAAGACGGAGGAAATCTCCTTGAATAAGATGTAATTGCGGGAAATTGACTTTGAGGTAGTCAACCGATTCTCTGTCAAGTTCTACGGCTGTGAGTTGTACACGAGGATTCTGGAGCAGGAATTGGGTAAGCACTCCCATTCCCGGCCCTACTTCCAAGACAGGCATTCTATTCGACAGGAATACCAGACTTTCGGCTATTTGCTGAGCAACACTCAGATCCCGAAGGAAGTGCTGACCCAGCGCTTTCTTGGCACGTACTTTGAGCATCCGCGTGATAGTCCATATAACAGTGAATTGGTTAAACTTAATTTGCATAGTTAAGGAAAATAGCTTAACTTTGCGGTGCAAAAGTAGTACAAATATTTTGAATATGCAAATCTTAGGCGATTATATAAGGAAAGTGATAGACTTTTTCTATCCTCCGTTCCGCAGGATATGTTCGGAGCAGTTTTTCAGGTATGGTGCTTGCGGAGCGGGAAACATGGTGCTTGACTGGGTGCTGTATTTTTTGATGTACAATTTTGTTGTGGGTCATGAGTTGGTATATTTCACGGCACTTGGCAGGGAGTGGTGCCTGACTCCTCACATAGCAGCGCTGTGCATAGTGTTTCCGATAACATTGCTGACGGGTTTCTGGCTAAACAAGTATGTGACGTTTACCCAGTCGGACTTGCATGGTGTGAGACAGTTTTTGCGATATGTGTCGATAGTGGCTGTGAATCTTGCGATTAACTATTTCGGATTGAAGTTGCTGGTAGAGGTATGCGGTGTGTATCCTACACCGTCGAAGATGATAATCACGGTAGTCACGGTGGCAGTGTCGTATTTCGGGCAGAAATATTATTCGTTCAGGGTAAGGAAAAGCGAATAGGATGAAGGCGATAAAACCATTAAAAGTGATTCAGTGGCTGCTAGTTGTGTCTGCTTACGGTTATTTGGCTTATCGTCTGGCAGTGTATGATGACTGGGGTTCGCTGTCGGAGTATTTCCGGGGTGCGGGTTGGAGGCAATATATAAGTTTGATGGTAGCTGTTCTGCTGTTTCCTGTGAACATCTTGTTTGAATCGATGAAGTGGCGCTACCTGATGAGTGATATAGAGAAGATGAGTTTGCGTGATGCCCAGCGTCAGACCTATTTTGGTTTTATAGGTGCTTTTCTGACTCCGAGCAGGCTGGGTGATTATCCTGCCAGGGTGACGATGATGGAGAACAAGAGCCGTTGGGCGGAGGCAGTGGCACTGGGTTTTGTGGGTACACTGGCATTAGCCTTTCTGCAGGTGATGGCCGGTATGCCGTCTTGCATCAGTCTGTTGGAGCGTGTAGGAGGGTTGGTATGGCTGGAGTGGCTGTGCGTACTGGTACTGATTGTGCAGATAGTGGTGATAGTGTTTTATCCTGCCTTGTCAAGAAGGCTGGCAGAGAGGACGGAGGAAGGTAAGATGAGGGATACGCTGGTGGTACTGAGCAAGTTTTCTCACAAGAGATTTGGCATGACATTATTGTTGTCTGCATTGAGGTATGCGGTATATTGCTTGCAGTTGTGGCTGGTGCTGTTGTTCTGCGGCATAGAGTTGAGTTTGTGCGAAGCGCTGGTAGCGATACCTGCATATTATTTATTGGTGACGGTAACTCCATCGGTGCCTGTGGCGGATGCGGCAGTGAGAGGCAGTTGGTCAGTAGTGATATTTTCGCAGTTCACGGAGAGTGTGCCCCAGATAGCAATAGCTGCGATACTGCTATGGATGCTGAACACTATTCTGCCCATGCTTGTAGGTACGGTTTTGACCGGTATGAAAGATAAGAAAGGAGAAGAAAGATGCTGAGACTTGTTATATCTCTTCCGATGCTGACCACGTTGTTTTGGCTATTGTGGTTTATGTTGTCGTACAGACAGTCGGATAGTGCCCGGAGGATGATGACGTACTTTTTCCTTGCGAGTTTTGTACTATACACGATGCACTATCTTTATTTCAGCGGAACAGTGCATCCTGTGCTGGAGACAGTGTATGGCATTTGCAATCTGCTGGTGTATCCGTTGTTTTGGTTTTATATAATACGTCTGGCAGGAAAGAAGCCGGGCAAGGAATACTGGTGGTTGTTGCCGGCAGTTGTGCTGGCAGTGTTCTATATTTTGAGTTACGTGTTTGACTGGAAAGAGGGGCACAGGGCAATGTACATAACGGCGAGGCTGTGTTTTGCGGCAGAGGTGGTATATACAGCAATATGCGGGCCGAGATTGCTGAATCAACTGCGTGAGTCGCTTGACGATCAGTACAGTGATGACAGGAGTAACAGTCTGCGTCCTGTGGTATGGTTGGTGGTATTGTTTGCCATTATATCCATTCTTGCAATACTGAGCAATCTGATAGGCAGGGAATGGTTTGCGGGTAAGAGTCTGGTGGCAGTGCCTGCGGTGCTGATGTCGGTATTGCTCTATCTGCTCGGTTATGTTACGTCAAGACTATCGTTGCCAGAATCTGTTTATCAGTTGGCAGAAGATGTGGAAGAAACCGGAGATGATGCTAATCATAATTCTGAAAGGGGTCAGTTTTCGGTGTTACTGAGGCGTGAAGACGTAGAAAGGGTAATGACAGAAACCAAGCCTTTTACGAACCCTAATTTTACGCTTACCGAGCTTGCTGGTATGCTTTACACGAACCGGACCTATCTGTCATCTTATTTGCGGACAGAGATGAACATGAACTTTGCTTCTTTCGTGAACATGTATCGTGTGGATGAAGCGAAAAAGATACTGACAGACAGGCGCTATAAGACATTCAAAGAGGCAGTATCAGTGGCGCTGGCAAAGACAGGATTTTCTTTTGAAAGCACTTTCTACCGCAGTTTCAAGCAGTTTACTGGTATGACTCCGGCAGAATGGAGAAGAAAACAATTGGAGGATGAAGAAACAACAGAGGAGTAAAAAAAGTTTGACACTATAAAATATTTTGTGTAACTTTGCAGGCTACAGGATGTAGCGATGCCGTTGATTGCAGAGCATTTGACAGGCAATATCATTATAAAAAACACAACTATACCATGACACTGACATTTTGTATTAATTATCGTGCAGAGTGGGGACAAACACTCTGTGTTATCAGCGACAATCCTTTGCTGGGCTGGACAGAGCAGACTCCTCTGACCCTGGATTGTCAAGGCAGCGACTTCTGGACTGCCACTATTCCCGTTACAGATTTTGCAGGTGAACTAAGCTATCGGTATGCACTGCGTTTGCAAGACGGCACCTACGTATATGAGGCAGGTCAGCAGCGTCATCTTAAATTGCATGCAGCCGACAAGAAAGTAGTACTTCACGACTTCTGGCAGGCAGTGGACTATGAGAAGGCGTTCTACACAACAGCCTTTCTCAAGGCTCTGTTCCACAGAGAGCAGAAGCCGGAAAAGACCTCAAAGAAAGCAGAGGGCAACGTGCATTTCTCAATAGACCTTCCGCAGATACTGCCTTCACAAGGTGTGGCTATTGTAGGCAATATTCCGGAACTTGGCAGTTGGAACACAGATGACAAACTGCCGATGTGCGACTGCGGTTTCCCTGTCTGGCATCAGGAGATAAAGGTTAAGCCGGACCAGGTGATAGAGTATAAATATGTGATATACGACCTGCGCACAGGTAAGGTTGTAGATATCGAATATGGCGAGAACAGGCAGGTATGGGGATTGAGCAAGGGAGTGGTGATAGTTCAGAATGACCGCAGTTTCCGCCGCACACAACCCCGTTGGAAAGGAGCAGGTGTGGCAGTGCCGGTATTCTCGCTCCGTACAGACGAGGGATTCGGCATTGGCGAATTCCAGGATCTGAAGAAGCTGGCAGATTGGGCAGCATTGACAGGTCAGAAGATGATTCAAACATTGCCTATCAATGATACAACACTGCTGCATACGAATCGTGACTCGTATCCGTACAATGCTGTCAGCGTGTTTGCCTTGCACCCCGTCTATCTTAACATAGAAAAGATGGGCAGGCTGACACCGGCACAGAAGAAGAAATACGAAGCAAAGAAAGCGGAACTGAACAAGAAGACAATAGCCGACTATCAGACGGTATATGACGAGAAGATGTGGTTTTACCAGGCAATCTTCAAGGCAGAGAAAGAGGCTGTGTTCTCCTCGGAGGAATACAAGACCTTCTTCGATAAAAACAAAGAATGGCTTGTGCCATACGCCGTGTTCTGCTATCTGCGTGACAAATACGGCACTCCGCATTTCTATGACTGGAAGCGATACAGCAAGTTCAGTCAGAAAGACCTGGAGAAACTGTCTTCACCGGAGGCAAAGGACTATGACAAGGTAAGTTTCTTCTATTTCTTGCAGTTCCATCTTGACAAGCAACTGAGTGAGGCTGTGGCGTATGCTCACTCGAAAGGTGTGGCTCTGAAGGGTGATATACCTATCGGTATTTCTCCAGACTCGGTGGACGCATGGACAGATCCTCAACTATTCAATCTGGATGCTTCGGCAGGTGCTCCGCCAGATGACTTCTCCATCTCAGGTCAGAACTGGGGATTCCCGACATACAACTGGGACGTGATGGCTCAAGACGGATTCCGCTGGTGGAGAAGACGCTTTACGAAGATGCAAGACTACTTCGATGCATACCGCATAGACCATATACTCGGTTTCTTCCGTATATGGCAAATGCCCAAGACAGCAGTGTGGGGTCTTTGCGGACACTTCTCTCCTGCCATGGGTTACACGATACAGGATTTGTGGAACATGGGTGTGGCAGTAGACAGAGACAGACTCGTGAAACCGTATATCAGAAGCAACTTCATGGGAGATGTGTTCGGCTATGACACTGAGTATGCCAAGCAGACTTTCTTCAACACGAACGACGGATACATCTATTGGTTCAAAGAAGAGTTTGACACCCAGCAGAAGATACAGCAGTGGTTCGAAGGCTTAAGCATCACAGAGCAGGAACAGAAGCGCAATGTGATGAACGGCCTGATGTACTTGCATTGCGAGGTGTTGTTTGTTCCGGACAAGGACAATGCAGAGATTCTGCATCCGCGTATTGCTCTTTATCAGTCACACTCTTACAGCGAACTGTGGGAAGACCAGAGACAACTGCTTGCACGCATACATGACGACTATTTCTATCATCGTCACAATGAGTTCTGGCGTGAATCAGCAATGCGCAAACTGCCTACGCTGATCAATGCCACCAATATGCTGGTATGCGGCGAGGACCTTGGTATGGTGCCTGCGTGTGTGCCTGACGTGATGCATAAGTTGCAGATACTCTCGCTTGAGATTCAGCGTATGCCCAAGGACCCGACAGTCACTTTTGCTCATCCTGCCGATGCTCCATATCTCTCGGTATGTACTACCGGTACGCACGATATGAATCCGCTTCGTGCATGGTGGGAAGAGGACAGAGAGAAGACTCAGCGTTTCTATAACGAGCAAATGGGCTGGTGGGGAGAAGCACCAAAAGAGATGTCTCCTGAGATAGCCTCATTCATCATCAATCAGCACATGTATTCACCTGCCATGTGGGTGATTTTGCCGCTTCAGGACTGGTTGGCTATCGATGCAGACCTCAGACTGGCAGATCAGCATGCAGAGCGCATCAATATGCCTGACAATCCGCGGCACTTCTGGTGTTATCGTATGCACTTGAATGTAGAAGACTTGCTGAAGGCAGACAAGTTCAATGAAAAAGTGCGTACTCTGACTTCTTCAAGATTCTAAACAGAACAGCGCAAGAGAGTAAGATAATAAAGGGTCATGTAAGAATGACCCTTTATTATCTTGTAAACTCTCAAAGATGGTTGTCAGTTGGGATGTATAGTAAAGATAAAGTTGTAAGTATCAGAGTTAAGCATATATTTTTCTATAGGATATGCTCCCCATGAGTTGATGCATCCTAAGCCTTGTTGACAGGCATCGATATGCAGTTCAGTAGAATTGCTTACCGGTACAATATTTCCATGACTTTGATGTGCTTCTTTTATCATTCCATCGTCAAGACTCTGCATAGTTCTATTAAGAGCGGAAGCGGAGAAGGGAGTGGGAGACGTGACAATTATTCCACAATCAGCATTGTCAGTTAGTTTAAGGTAGCGCATGTCAGTGTGATTGCCAGTTTCTTGTGGTCGAACATAGGGATAGTATTGCTCTTGAACAGTTTGCTGATAAAGTCCGATAAAGGAAGAGAAATGGCGGTCGCAATAATTTTCTTCAGGTCCACGTCCATAGTATTCAAGCAGGTTGAGTTGAGCATGTAGACTTACTTGCATACCAAATCTAAGCAGATTAGGAAGCCCGGGTTTATAGAGATTTTCGCATATTTGCAATGCACCATCAGGGAGTATATGATACTTCATCTGCAGAGTGGCGGAGCCTTTATTACTTTTATAAGAATACTCAGCGGTAAGGGTGGTATCAGATGCAGTGAGTGAAATGAGTTTCCATTGGGGTCGTTTCCATACTGCAAAATCTTGTTGCATATGTGCTCCGTAGTCATTGTCAGTAGGTGCCCGCCATGTGGAGGGAGAAAGGGATGATCCCTCCTTGAAGAGCTGCATACCATTATTGAGAATCTGTATTAGCCATCCGGTTTGTTTGCTGAAGACGTATGTATTAGGTCCTACCAAGAACTCATAAGTACCGGTTGTCTGTGTGAGGAGAGATGAATATTCGGTTTGTTTATCGGACGAGAGTAGTTGTGAGTAATAATCAGCATTTAGGTGAGATACTACGAATTGCTGTTTGGCGATTTCATGGTGTGCAGGACAAAGTAGTTGTGATTGTTTCAAAGTATAACTAATGTTAAGCAGTATTTCACCTTTGGCAGAAGAAACAGCCTGTTTGTAGCCATCGAGAGTATATGTCTGTTTTGTCTGTGGAGCTACTTCTAAATTGTCTATGTTTCCAGATGCAAGCGGTTTTCCATTGGAAAGCAGAGTCCATGTGAGCATTACATTACTGAGGTCAGTAAAGAAATTCTCGTTGTATATTTCAATGTTTCCTTCTATAGAGTCAATGAGTGAGGTCCAGATATTTTGCTGGACGTATTTTGCTTCCCAGGCGTGTGGATTAGGAGTGCGATTGGGTGAAAAGACGCCGTTGCAGTTGAAGTTATGATCAGAATGCAAGACAGGTTCAAAGTCTCCAGAGTAGGCATATATCCATTGTCCCTTATTGTTTCTTGTCCATAGAGCTTGATCGGCAAAGTCCCAGATGAATCCGCCTTGTAGAGCAGGATATTTGCGATAAAGATCCCAGTATTCTTTGAATCCACCGAGGGAATTGCCCATGGCGTGTGCATATTCACATTGTATCATAGGTTTAACAGGTGATGCGGCAAACATCTCTGTATGTTCGTAGTCATAGTACATAGGACAGAAAATGTCTGTATGCTCGCGCATAGCAGCCTGCTCATATTGTACAGGACGAGATGTGTCACGCTGTTTAATCCATTGATATGCTTTCTCAAAGTTGCTTCCATCGCCTGATTCGTTTCCAAGTGACCAGATAATTATAGCAGGGTGATTTTTGTGAAGTTCGATATTGGTAATGTTGCGTTCAAGTATGGTATGTTCGTAATCTTTGTTTTTTGCAATGGCATCTTCTTCATAACCGAGTCCATGTGCTTCTATATTGGCTTCAGCAACCATATATAGTCCATATTTATCGCAGAGTTGATACCAATAAGGGTCGTCAGGATAGTGACAGGTACGAACGGCATTAAAGTTGAACTGCTTAAGAGTCTGTATGTCGCTTTCCATACGTATGCGGCTTACAACATAGCCTGTCCGAGGGTCAAGTTCATGACGGTTGATACCTTTAATAAGAATAGGCTGCCCGTTAATGAGTAGTTGGTTATTGATTATTTCTATGTGACGGAATCCGATGGGTTGATGTACAGTTTCTATTGTTTTTCCGTTTTTGTCTTTTATGGTAAGGTATAGGTGATATAGTGTCGGACATTCTGCAGACCAAGCTTTAATATTCGGGACTTGTTCTTGCTGAAGGGAAACAATGGTTTTTACAGGAATAGAATGCTCTATAAGAATATTGTCGGCATCGTCTTTTAATATATATTGAAGCGTACACCCTGCAGGATTATTAAAAGAAAGTTGTGCAGAGAACAGGCCGTTTTGCATATCAGGCGTTAGATCTTGGTGGACAAAGATATCATTGAATCTGGTTTTAGGGCGTGCATAAAGATACACATCGCGACTGAGACCTGATAAACGCCAGAAATCCTGATCCTCAACATATGTACCATCGCACCAACGCATGATTTGCAGAGCAATAAGATTGTCCCCTTGCTTGATAAATTGGGTGATATTAAAATGAGCAGCAGTTTTACTATCCTCGCTATACCCAGCTTGCTTGCCATTAATCCACACTGAGACATTGGACGTAGCAGAGCCTATACATAGAAATATATCCATTCCTTTCCATGAAGCAGGAACAGAGAAGTGGCGACGGTATGTACCAACATGATTGTTTTCTTCAGGTGCAAATGGAGGATTGTTTGTGTATTGGTCCATCCAGACGTAACCAATATTTCTATACATAGGTTTTCCATATCCGAGGAGTTCCTGACACGATGGTACTACGATTTCATCCCAAGAATTATCATTTAGAGAGGTACTATAAAAGTCTTGTGGACGATTATTGAGATGTTCTGACCAGAGGAAACGCCATTTACCATTAAGTGAAAGGAAACGTTCGGACTCTTCCATATTGTTTAATGAAGCCTTCTCTGCAGATTCAAAAGCAAAGTAATCGGCACGTGCAGGAAGTCTGTTCAGTTGGTTTACCTGTGGATCTTGCCACATGGGTGTAGCCTGAAGGAAAGCTGCCAGAAGAAGTGAAGTACATGCAAGAAAATGTTTCATGGTACATAGTTTTTGATTAGACATAGTATTTAATGTGGCAAAGGTAGGTATTAATTACCAAATGACAAATTTTCTTCAATAAAATTAGTTCTACTTATTTCCGAATAAGGTAGAATAAGGCTAAATACAGGCAGGAAGTATTGTTTTTAAATTAGAAAACAGATAATTTTGCAGTGACAAAATATAATATTATGCGAAACACATGTTTATTTTTATCGACTTTGTTGCTCAGCTTTACACTGTGTATTAAAATCTCTGCAAAACAGCAGAGTGAAGCAGAGCGAGTGCGCTCTATGATAGAGCAAGTGAATTCCACATGGCAGAAGAATAACCATTCAAAGGTCCGTGCATTTTGGGATAATGCTGCATATCATACCGGCAATATTGAAGCATATAAACTGACTGGGAAAGAAGAGTACTTAAAATACTCAATAGATTGGGCAGAATACAACGAATGGAAGGGAGCAAAGAGTACAAACAAGCAAGAATGGAGACTTGATTATGGTGAAACAGATGAACATGTCTTGTTTGGGGACTGGCAGATTTGTTTTCAGATCTATGCTGACTTGTATCAAATTTTCCCTGATGAAAAGAGGATAAAACGTGCACGAGAGGTGATGGAGTATGAGATGCATACACCAAGAAATGACTATTGGTGGTGGGCAGATGGTTTGTTTATGGTCATGCCTGTGATGACGAAACTATACAAGATAACAGGAGATAGTCTGTATTTAGATAAGTTATACGAGTATATTCAATACTCGGACAGCATAATGTATGATAAAGAATGCCACCTATACTATCGTGACGCAAAATATGTATATCCCGAGCATAAGAGTCAAAATGGCAAAAAAGACTTTTGGGCGAGAGGTGATGGTTGGGTATTAGCAGGATTGGCAAGAGTGCTTCAAGACCTGCCTCATGGAAGTAAATACTATAGTTTCTTCGCCAATAAGTATAAAGAAATGTCAGCGGCAGTGATGTCATGTCAGCAACAGGAGGGTTGGTGGACCCGCTCACTGCTAGATAGTGGACATGCTCCGGGATGTGAAACAAGTGGTACTGCTTTTTTCACATATGGATTGCTATGGGGAATGAATAATGGTTTGTTAGATAAGGAAGAGACGTTACCAGCTATAAAAAGAGCCTGGAACTATCTAAGTAAAACAGCTTTACAGAAAGATGGTACAATAGGATATGTACAGCCAATAGGAGAGAAGGCAATTCCAGGGCAAGTGGTGAACAGAAAATCAACGGCAAACTTTGGTGTTGGGGCTTTTTTGTTAGCAGCATGCGAGTATGTCAGATATTTGGAAAGTAGCGATATTGAAAATGAAAAGAACTTTTCACAGAGTGATCGAAAGTTTTGGGCTCAGACATTATACAATATAGCAGAACCTGTGCTGAGCAATATGTCGGAAGGGCGGTTGCAGCAGACAATGCAGGTAGAGACAAGTCCAACGTGGGACGGAAGAGATGTCAGAGTAACATATATGGAGGCATTTGGCAGGCTTATGGCGGGATTGGCACCATGGCTGAGTTTACCTGATGACAATACTGTAGAAGGAAAGCAACGCAAACAACTGCGATTGTGGGCACTTGAGTCATATAAACAGGCTGTAGATGAGAAAAGTAACGATTATCTATTATGGAGAAAAGAGGGGCAACCACTTGTAGATGCAGCATATATAGCAGAGAGTTTTATCCGCGGATGGGATGCATTATGGGTTCCACTTGATAGTGTAACGAAAGCAAGATATATTAATGAGTTTACATTGCTTAGGCGTGTAGATCCTCCATATACCAATTGGTTGTTATTTTCTGCTTTAATAGAGTCGTTTCTTGCAAAAGCAGGAGCAGAGTATGATGTGTATAGAATAAATTCTGCTATAAGGAAGATGGAAGAATGGTATGTAGGAGATGGTTGGTATGGCGATGGACAGGATTTTGCGTTTGACTATTATAATAGTTATGTACTACATCCGATGTATCTTGAAGTGTTGCAGACGATGGCAGAGTCAGATATTTATACCAGAATAGACTATAAAAAATATTATGAACGTGCTTTGATGCGCACACAACGTTTTAGTATTATTCTCGAGCGCTTCATTTCTCCAGAAGGTACGTTTCCTGTGTTTGGAAGGTCCTCAACTTATCGTGCAGCTGCAATGCAACCTCTTGCCATGATGGCATGGCAAGAGAAATTACCTGCAGGAATGCAAAATGGTCAAGTGAGAGCTGCATTAACTGCAATACTGCATAATATGTTCGATGGTCAGCAGAACTTTAATGAGAGTAAATACTTGACAATAGGATTTAATGGTAAGCAGCCAGGCATAGCTGACTGGTACACAAACAATGGTTCGCTGTATATGACGTCACTTGTTTTTCTTCCTCTTGGTTTGCCTGCCACACATGAGTTTTGGACAGATGCAGCGCAATCATGGACCTCTGTTCGGGTTTGGAGGGGGAAAGAGTTTGAGAAAGATCATAGATGGAGTGATGAGATTCAGACTCATGATTTGTTTTAAGAAGAGTTATGAATAAAACAGAGATATATCTACTGCTTAGTATAGTTATGCTCTTGCTTATCTGTGCTTATAGTATATGCTTGAAGAGAGGAGAAAAATCTTTCCAACTCTTGTATGTTTCTGATGGTTACGCAAGCACATCGGTTAATACCGCGGCATTCAGGCGAGATGCACTATGTACAAAAGAAGGAAAGGAATATATATCTTTTTATGACAAGGATGGATATCTCACACTTGGTGAAAGGTTTTTAAAAGATACAGCATGGAGCATACAGAAGACCCAATACAAGGGTGAAGTAACTGATGCTCATAGGACAATCTCAATAGCTGTTGATGACTCCGGTTATTTGCATGTTGCTTTTAATCATCATGATTCACCTTTGAGTTATACACGTTCAGTTGAACCATACTCACTTCAGTTAGACACGCTAATGCCAATGACCGGCATGAGAGAAAAGAGGGTTACATATCCTGAGTTTTACCCGATGGATACGACTCTGTTGTTCGTATACCGAGATGGAGCTTCAGGAAGAGGAAGTATGGTTATGAATAGGTATAACCTCAAAGAAAAGAATTGGGAAAGAGTGCAAAGCAATCTGATAGACGGGGAAGGCGAGAGAAGTGCATATTGGCAGATGTGCACGAGCAGACAAGGGACAATACATGTTTCGTGGGTATGGAGAGAGAGTTGGTTAGTAGAGACTAATCATGATATGTGTTATGCATGTTCGCATGACGGAGGAAAGACATGGAAAAAGTCGGATGGGACTGACTATGAACTTCCAATTACTTTGGAAAATGCAGAAAAAATATGGGAAATACCACAAAGTAGCGAGTTGATAAATCAAACATCAATGACTGTGGATGGAGATGACAATCCTTATATAGCTACATATTGGTGCGATAAGAAATCGGATGTACCGCAATACAAAATAATATATAAAGATGGTGAAGAATGGAAGATGCAGCAAGTTAGCAATAGAAAGCAAGAGTTTTCGCTGAGCGGTGGTGGGACAAAGATGATTCCTATAGCGCGTCCGAAGCTGTTGGTTAAAGACAAGAAAGCATGGCTGTTTGTTAGAGAAGAGGAATATGGAGGTATGGCTGCAATGTATTGTACAAAAGACATAAAAGTCAATAATGCTCGATGGAAACGCAAGGATTTGACGAGTTTTGCAGTGAATGCATGGGAGCCTATAATAGATTATACATTATGGCAGGAGAAGGGTAAAATAGTAATGTTTGTTGAGAACACGATGCAGGGAGACGGAGAAAAAGTTGTGGAAAATGAAGCACAGGGAGTGTATGTGCTTATGATGGAATAAACATAAAACCAGTATAATCATGGAAAAACAAAGAATTGTATTTGCAACGATGCTTGCGATGTGCTTTTGGGCAAGTGCAAAAGCCGAGACAGTGGTAACGCTTCATAGAGATGAGGCAAAGAACATAATTCCCGTAGAGATATACGGTCAGTTTGCAGAACATCTCGGTTCGTGCATATATGGCGGATTATGGGTCGGCGAAGATTCGAATGTCCCTAATACACAGGGTTATAGAAATGATGTACTTCAAGCACTGAAGGACTTACAGATACCTGTACTACGTTGGCCCGGAGGCTGTTTCGCAGATGACTATCACTGGCGGGACGGAATAGGACCGCGTGAGAGGCGCCCTGCAATAGTTAATACATATTGGGGTGGTACAACGGAGGATAATTCGTTTGGCACTCATGAGTTTTTGAATTTGTGTGAGTTGTTAGGTTGTGAACCATACGTGAGTATGAACATAGGCAGCGGTACAGTGCAGGAAACAGCAGAGTGGGTAGAATATATGACGTCAGATGATAATGCCCCGATGGCAAATCTAAGAAGGCAAAACGGTAGGGAGAAAGCGTGGAAAGTGAAATATATAGGTATAGGAAATGAGAGTTGGGGTTGCGGCGGACAGATGAGGCCGGAATACTATAGTGATTTGTATCGCAGATATGCGGAATATGCCAGAAGTTTCAGTGGAAACACACTATTTAAGGTGGCTAGTGGAGCCAGTGACTATGACTATAACTGGACTGACGTATTGATGCAGCAGGTGGGCAGGAGGATGAATGCACTTTCACTTCATTATTACACTGTGTTCACGTGGGATGGTCCGAAAGGTAGTGCTACAGATTTTACGCAAGAGAACTACTGGTGGACACTTGGTAAGTGTCTTGGAATAGAGCCTGTATTGAAACGTCATATAAGCATAATGGACAAGTATGATCCGGAGAAGCGTGTTCAATTGTTTGTTGATGAGTGGGGCACATGGTGGGATGAGGAGCCGGGAACAATACGCGGGCATCTGTTTCAGCAGAACACCATGAGAGATGCAATGGTGGCTGCACTGTCACTGAATACTTTCCATAAATATACAGACAGGATAGGAATGGCCAACATTGCACAGGTAGTGAATGTTCTTCAGGCCATGATTCTTACGAAGGGTGAGAAGATGCTGCTGACACCAACGTACCATGTATTCAAGATGTACAAGGTGCATCAGAATGCAAGATATATACCGGCTGAGATAGTGACAGCAGAGATGAAAGCTGCAGAAGGAGTGTGTGCACAAGTGCCACAGGTTAGTGTGACAGCATCGGCAGACGAAAGCGGAAGAATGCATATATCTCTTGTAAATACGTCTCCCGAGAAAGCAGAGAAAGTGCGTTTGAACATAGGGAGGGGACCGGTGCTTGCAGGTGGAGAGATACTGACGGCAAATGAAATAAACGCTCACAACACGTTTGATAAACCAGATATGGTAAAGACAGAAAAGTTTGAGGATATGAAGCAGAAAGGCAGTGTGGTGGAAGTGACGTTGCCTGCACTGAGTATTGTAACAATTGAAATGAATCAAACGAAGAAATAGGGCATGAAAAAGTGAGTAAGAAGATGTGCTTTAGAGTAGGAAGAGATAGCATACACTTAGCATACCGATAGCATTATTGCAGCAAAAAGCAGGGTGGAAAAAATATGATGAAAAGGTAGAAAATTTGCAAGAAAAATGCATTTCGTGATATAAGAGAAATCATTCGGGATATTTTCAACCTTTATATAAATAATGAGTAGTAATTTTGCTGCGTAAAACTAAAGAAAGCAACGAAAATGACAAAAAGATACACAAAAATGGAAAACAATAGTTCGATAAAACGAGTTTATTCATGGGTGATGATGCTTGCATTACCCGTATTATTGTTGACTTTAAGCACTTGTAACTCAAACCCTCCGACAGAAGGAAATAAGGACATAAGTTTGACAGTTGTAGATGTGCAGTCTGATGCAGTGACTTGCAGTGTGGACATCACGACTGACAAGTTGGTTCTTATTCGCGGTATCCGCTATAAAGCAGAGGGTGAAGACAAGAACAGGGAGGTGATACTTGACGAAGGTGAGACGGTGTACATCTTCCAGAATCTGTACAAGCACACAAAGTATTACTTCACTCCATTTGCACTATTGAATGGAGAAGATGACTATATCTACGGAGCAACAAAAGAAGCAACGACACATGATCCGGTGGAGATAACATGTTTAGAGAAGACAGATAATTCGATTACGGTGCAGGTGAGTGTGAATACACCTCGCACAGTATATCTGAAGGGTTTCACATGGAGAGAGAAGACCACGAAAGAGAAAGATGCAGCCACTGTATATTTCGAGGGTGATGAAGATACATACACACTTGACAACCTGAAAAAGAACATAACGTATGTGTTCAAGGCAATGGCAACGGTGGATGATAACGGAGAGCAGTTGTTCCTTTATAGCGACCCACTTGAAGTGTTTACAGGAGACATAAACCTGATAGGCGACTATCAGTTGGTGTTCCAACAAGAGTTTAACGAAGACAATCAGGACTTGACGAAGGTGTGGTCGTTTGAAGAGGGAGAAAAGATTCGTAATAATGAGAATCAGTTCTATTCGAAGAGCAAAGAAAATGCGTTCACGAAGGATGGTTATCTGCATATTATAGCATTCAGGAATCATTTGGGCAGTGATGGCAAGACGCATAATTACACATCTGCTTCGTTGACGACATCGAAGAGTTTCGTATATTGCTACGGTAGAGTGGAAGTGCGTGCTAAGATACCGACAGGCGGCGGCATGTGGCCTGCAATATGGCAAGTGGGTAACAAATACAGCTGGCCGAGCAACGGTGAATTGGACATAATGGAGTACTACAGAGAGAAGATTCTCGCCAATTTTGCTTGGGGTAGTGCAACTGCATGGCAGGCTGTATGGGACGGTTCGAGCAAACCAATGAGTTATTTTGAGACACAGAACCCGAATTGGAGAAATGAGTTCCACACATGGGTACTGGAGTGGGACGAAGAGCAGTTGCAGATATTCCTTGATGATGAACTGATGAACGACGCCAAGACATCAAAGATGTACAACAACGGTCATCAGGGCAACTACGAGAATCCTTATTTGTACCACACTGCAGGTTTTGGTCATTACTTGTGGCTAAATCTGGCATTGGGAGGAAACAACGGCGGCACAATAGACAACTCGCTGTTCCCGGCAGAGTATCTCATTGATTACGTGCGTGTATATCAGAAGCAGAGACTGCCCGCAGACGGAGCGATAATATTGGAAAAATAGTAATAGTGAATAGCGAAAAGCTAATAGAGATTGTGAAGACAACTTAATCAACAAATAATATTAACAACCAACAAAATTAATCAATCATGAAAAAGAATGTAATTATGAAAGCGAGTGCTTTCTTTATGTCAGCCATTGTACTGACAATCGGTTTTGCTTCATGCAATCCTAAAAACAATGAAGGAGGAACAAATGTAGATCCTGAGAATGCAGTAGAATTGGTATTGGCTCAGAGTTCAGTATCAGTAAACGAGGGCTTGACAGTGACTGTAGAAATCACACAAGGTAATGGTGGTTACACCGTTAAGTCAGCCAACGAGGAAGTAGCAGTAGCAGAGGTGAGCGGAACAACAGTAAGTGTGAAAGGTATAAAGGCAGGCTCAACAACCATCACTGTGGTTGATAAAGCAACTAAAGTTAAACCACTTTCTGTTCAAGTGATGTCATCAACTGATAATAATATTCGTACTGATGTGCTTTACACTATAACAAGTACAGCTGACGAGTGGAGTTATCAAGGTGATGAATGGGGTAATACATGGGCAAATTATAAAGGTCCGAAGACTTATGAGCATACTCCTATTTGCACAAAGCGTGACTATGATAGCAACAAGATGAATTCTACAAGTTACAAAGCAGATAGTTCTACTAAGGATTTCTTTGCATTGCAAGATGATGACAATGTATTCTTGTGTGCAGGTTTAGGCTATGAGGGCACAAATGAGTATGGTCATGCTGCTATTGCTCTTTTGCTGACCAACGAAGATGACCCTGCTCACCCGGGTATGAAGAAAATGGAAGTTATTACCACAAACTTAGGTGCATATCTTGATTGGGCAAGTTATACAAGTACTCCCGGCAGTGCATATTACAATCCAGCAGACGGCAGCTTTACTCTTGTAAACTGCAAAGGTTATCTGGCATGGGAAAGTGGAAAGAAACCTTTCCAATTCTGCGCAGACAGAACTTATACTCCGGAACAATAAATTCTAATTACTAGGGACAGGTAGGTTGACTACCTGCCTGTCTCACCAAAAGTCACCGGAATGGTGAATAAATAATAGAAACACAAAATATTACTAACTATTAAATCAAAATTATCATGAGAAAACTTTTATCTACTTTGTTTGTTGCAACAATGGCAGTAGCCATGTCGGCAGCAGAGACTATTCAGATTAATTCTTCTTTGAGTGCAGCAGTGGAGATAACGGCAGCAGGCGAATATCTGCTTCAGGGTGATGGCAGTAAGTGTACGCAGCAGATACTTGTTGCAGAGAACCTTGGCGATGTAATATTGACATTGGAGAACGTGGATGTGGAAGTGACAGGTGCTAAAGATGCCGGTGTGAGTGCACTGGTTATAGGTGCAGGAACGACAGCCACGATTAAATTCAAGGGTCAGAATATACTGCTGAGCAGTTGTGACCCGGGTTGCGGTATAGAGGCCGCCGGAAACATTGTTTTGAACGGTGACGACGATGCAACTCTTCGATGCAGTGCCAAGGGTTGGGCAGCAGCTATTGGCAGTACTCCTCGTCCGAAAGGCAAGACATTGGTGGCAGGTGATATCACGATTAACAGTGGTATAATAGAGGCTCTGGCAGACTGGGAGTCGCCGGGCATAGGTGCTTCTGTAGATTGCCCGATGCACAACATCACTATCAATGGCGGTCGTATTTTGGCTCAAGGTGGTGCTCAGGGTGCCGGTATAGGAACAGGTTATTCACAATGGGGCGAATCGACAGGTTCCGGCACAATAACTATCAATGGTGGTACAGTGGAGGCTGTTGCAGGCAGCAACGAGTCAAGTTGGGGAGCAGATGACGGACTGGTGCCTCTTGGAGTGGTATCAGGCACAAAGGCTTCTGTTGAGGTAAAGATAAACGGAGGAAGCATAAAGGCAATGCGTTCTGACAAGTCGGAGTTTACAGCAAAGCCTATTGCAGCTACGGACAAGAGTGGTACTTCGCTTGTATTGTTCAAGACTCAATTAGCAAATACAGTAGCTCCAACACGCGTGTTGAGCGGAAAAGTGGGTGATGTAGTACTTGGAGAAGGCGGCTACGGAATGAAAGACGTGTATACAGATGGTGCAGGTTGGTTGTATCTATATCTGCCCGAGATGGCGAGTGATGTGTCAGTAGAACTGAATGCAGAGGCAGGGTCGGCTGTTGAGAATAATTCGGTTGATAACGTACTGGTTATTGCATCAGAAACAGGCCTGAACATAAGTAATGCAGAAGGCAGGCAGTTGTTAGTGTTTGACATAAGTGGTCGTCAGGTAGTTGCACAGCGCGTAGGAAGCAATAGTTTCAGTGTAGAACTGAACAAAGGTTTGTATTGTGTAAGAATAGGTGACAAGACCAGAAAAGTGATAGTCAAGTAAACAGAAATCAAATATCAATAATAACTAATAAATCAAACGATCATGAAAAAGATTTATTTCTCTCTATTGGCAATAGCCATGAGTCTGACGGCAAGTTTTGCCGCAGAGACTATCACGGTGAACTCAGCCGTGACAGCAAATATTGAAATCACCGCAGCCGGTGATTACGTACTCGACGGTGACTTTACGGCTTGCAAGTATCCCGTGATAGTAGCTGAAAATCTTGGTAATGTCACTATTACCACGAAGAACGTGAAAGTGTATCCATCTGCCAACACTCACGCCATGACAGTTGGTGCAGGTACAACCGTTACGTTGCAACTTGACGGAACCAATCACTACCAGGGCCACTCGGCAGGTAGCGGAATAGAGGTTCTTGGTAATCTTGTAGTAGCTTCGGTAAATAACTCATTGACGGACTCGTTGTATGCCAAAGGTGAGTATGGCCCCGGTATTGGAGTTTGGGCTTTTGCAGAAGGTGGCGACATCACTATCAACGGTGGTGCTGTTTACGCAGGTGGTGGACGCAGAAGTGCAGGTATCGGCAGCAGCCGTGCCAGTAGCGACGCTTCAAAAGTAGGTGTAATCACTATCAACGGTGGTCATGTAACTGCTGTTTCAGAAGGTGGTGGTGATGCATATGATCATGCCGCAGGTATCGGTGTAGGATATTACGGAACTTCGAGTAAGAACGTATCAACTTTCCTCCCATACAAGAAAATAGTTATCAACGGAGGTTATGTGTATGCCAAAGGTATAGGTGATGCATCTGCTATCGGTGGTATAAAGTATGTAAACGGCGGTAACGTTGAAATAAACGGTGGTACTGTGGTTGCAATAAGTACGAAATACTCTCAGGTTTATCCCGGTATCGGCGGTTGGACTTCTTTTGAAGGAAAAGTTATTATTACCGGTGGTAGTATAAACTCAACTATCGGCAAACTGAATGCAAGTTCGGGAGATGCGCTCAATGAAAGTTATCATCCCGAGAATGCATCAGGCACAGCGGTGGCACAATTTGTTGCTACTACCGATCCCGGTTTGCAAATCAAAGGAGGTACGATTACAGGTACTGACTTCAATGTAACTCTTGGTACAGACTACGGAATTAAGGATGTTAATTCGGATGCAGAAGGAAAAGTATTCTTCTGGCTTGCAAATGCACCTGCAGATGCAGTTGCCACTTTCCAAACCAACAAAATTGACTTGAGCACTACTGCTGCCAACATCACAGAAGCCGGAGAATATGTTATAGCAAACGGAACAAACACCGTTACCGTAGCAGGTGGACTTGGCAACGTTACTTTGTCAGCAAATGCAGCAGTTGCTTCTTCTCTTAGTGTAGGCGCAGGAACAAATGTTGCTCTCTCCGGAGAACTAACCGTGAACGGCAATGCCGAAATAGCAGGCAATGTAACAATGAATGCTGGTAAGATGAGTGTTGTAGGCAATATAGCTGGTGCAGGCACACTCACCTTAAATGGTGGTACACACATGTTCAAAGGTGCCCAACCTACTGCCAACATTGTTGTTAACGGCGGTAACATCCAGACACTTGATGCCACAGGTGCCGACCTGAAATGGACAGGAGTAAAGAATGGCAAGGGTGAATCTCTCGAGATGATAGTGGGAGAACTGAAAGCCGGTGCTCAGGTTAAGAATGGTTTCGTTAAAGGTACTGACTATGAGTTCATCCTTAAAAACAACTACATACTTACTGACATGTACAGCACAAGCGAAGGCAAAGTTTACTTGTATGTACCTGTTACTCTTCCTGCAGATGCCATAGCACTTTTCAACCAACTTGAAGAAATAGATCTTGATGCTAACGGCGATGCAGATATCAATATCGACAGCGAGGGTGCTTATCTACTCACAGGTACAGGTGAGCGCACATACGGAAAAGTTAATGTGCTTGAGAATGCAGGCAACGTAACCATTACTCTGAAGAATGCTTATATCCGTCCAAGCAAAGGTTGGGCAATCCGTATCTATCCGGGTAGTGTAGTAACAATGAAACTGGAAGGTGCTAATACAGCTCGTGCAGGAAGTACTTACAACACAGGTATCATTGTAGAAGGCGAACTTATCATAGAAGGTCCCGGATCGCTTTATGCAGAAGGCAATACAGGTGCCGGTATAGGTGGTCAGCATCAGAATAATGATGGAACCAAAGGTATGGGAAATGTTACCATCAATGGTGGTACTATAGAAGCCAAGGGTGGCACCTATGCTGCCGGAATAGGTCTTTCTTATGTAGGCAAGGCGCGCAATAATGATGCAGACTCAACAATTATAACTATCAATGGCGGTACAATTAAAGCAAGAGCAGGTGAAGGCGAGTATTCAATTGGTCGTGGCAATGGTAGTAGTAAGAAGGTAAAATTAGTTATCAATGGTGGTAGTGTCAATGCTCTCAACGCATCAGGTGCAGAAATTGAACTAAATAAAACCGTTCCTCAGGCAGCAGATGGTTCTGCAATCAAACTCTTCAAGACACAACTTGCAGAGACTACAGCTGCCACTCGCGTATATGGTGGTACGATAGGTACTGTTACTCTTGGTGAGGGTGGCTATGGAATGAACGATGTATATACCGATGCTGAGGGTTATCTGTGGTTCTATATTCCGGAACAGGCCGAAGGTGCAGCAGTTAACCTCATCACAACCAAACCTATTGTTAATTACGATGTGACGGTAAGTGCTGAGAATGGTACAATAAGTTGCACAGAACAGACATTGACAGACGGCAAGGTGACTGTGGAAGAAGGTACAGAGCTGACCTTCACCGCCACAGCAGAGACAGGTTACGAGTTCGACTACTGGACAGTAAACGGAGAGAAACAAGAAGGTGCAACTGCAGAATTGAAGCTGACGATTAATGCTGAAACAACAATAGTCGCAGTGTTCAAAAAAGATACATCCACTTCAATAGACAATACAAAACTGAATATTGAGGTAAGAAAAGTAGTTGAGAACGGAGTAATATATATCCTTCGCGGAGAAAAGAAATATACAACTACCGGTGTGGTTGTTAAATAAGGGTTAATAAAGATTGTGTTGAAGCAGTGCCTGTGCGAGAGGCACGGGCACTGCTTTTTTAACGTGAGAACAATTAAAAAAAAAGGAATAGATATGAAAAAGTTTTACTTGATGGTAGCAGCTATGATGTCGGCTCTTACCATGTCAGCCCAGACATATACTGCAGAATTTAATACTGACGAAGCAGAGGCAATTAACATTACAGCAGCAGGCCATTATCGTGTATATAACGACTATGCTTTGCAGACGGCAGTACCTATTGTTGTAAGTGCAGATATTGCAGATACAGTGTATGTTGATATTCAAGACATAAATATCAAGCCAACGGAGCAGAATAGTGCAATGAAGATAGGTGAGAACACTGTGGTTGTACTGAATCTGATAGGCGAAGAGAGTGAGAGTATTCTTGCCGGTAAGACAGAAGGTTGCGGAATAGAGGTGGCAGGTGCACTGGTAATCAATGGTAATGAGACAACATCTCTCACATGTACTGGTTCTGGTCGTGCAGCGGCTATAGGCACCATAAAAAGTACGTCTGTAGGTGGTGATATAACAATTAATGGTGGTGTGATTACAGCCAAGGCAGGTAGCGAGAGTGCAGGAATTGGTGCAAGCAACGCCGGTAAATTGGGTAATATCACAATCAATGGTGGTCAGATAACTGCGAGAGGTGATGCTTATTCATCCGGTATAGGCGGTAGTTATATAAGCAAGGGAACCGTTACAATCACCATCAACGGGGGAACAGTGATAGCACGCTCGGGTTACTATTGCAAGAATGCATCGATAGGCAAAGGCAATGGTACTCATAGCGGTACGGTGTCGGTAGTAATCAATGGTGGTAGCATAAGAGCATTAGGAGAAAAAGGTGCTGATGACGGCGCAGTGCTCAACCCTACCAATGGTACTGACGAAGTGAAATTATTCACCTATACATTGACAGGTGAAGAAGGTGTAAAGGTAACAGAAGGCCATATTAAGAATTATGTTCTTGGTAAGGACTACGGAATAAACGATGTATATACAGACGAGGAAGGAAAACTATATTTCTGGCTACCTGAGTCAGTCGGCAATAAAGCAGAGGTTGAGATTAATGGTCAGAAGGTGAGCGACGGAAGCACCACTCCTGATCCTAAGAAACAGATTGAAGTGAAAGTGTTTGCCGACAACACTCTGAACGATTGGGATTTGACTAAGGGCGTATATTTCTGGGTATGGACGAATGATGAAGATGGAGCATGGGTTGAAGGTCAGAAAGACGGTAATTGGTATGGTTTTGCTATGGAGACAGAGAAACTGAGTTTCGTAGTCAACAACGGCAATACATGGGGTGCAAGCGGTTTGCAGACAGAGAATGTAAACGATGTAACAGAGTCTGCTTGCTATGCAATAAACAACACTAACTCAGGCAAGAAAGCAATAGAAGTGGTTGCTTGCGACTATGTACGTCCTGAGACAGGTGTGGAAGACCTGATGATGAACGGAATCAGTGTAGAACGCACTGCAAATGGAATTCGCATATCCGGAACGGCTAATGCTATTGTTGGTATTGCTGACATTACAGGACGAATGATATTGAACCGTAGTGTAAGTGACAATGAGACAATAGAACTTGCAAACGGCATGTACATTGTGCATGTGAGTGGTGCAGGCTCAATGAAAGTTATTTTGAAATAAGAACATTAATGCTACGGATGCATGATGATGGTGCGTCCGTAGCATTTTGCAAGAATAAACCCAAACCGGACTATGATAACGGAAGAAGAGGTGCAGTTATGAAAAAAGATATTATTCTGCCTTTTATGGCAGTTGCAATATTGTTGTCTGGCTGTAGCAAGCATAATGCAGAAGCCAACTATTTTTCTCCAGGACAATTCTGGTATGATGACAGCGGTGCGCTTATAAATGCGCATGGCGGAGGCATACTTTCATATAAAAACACATATTATTGGTACGGAGAGTATAAGTCGGACACCACGAGCAATGCTATGACCGGTGTCAGCTGTTATAGTTCACAAGACTTGTACACTTGGCATAACGAAGGGATAGTATTACCTGTTAGTGATAGTCCGGAATCAGACATTCAAAGAGGATGTATTCTTGAGCGTCCGAAGGTTATTTTCAACGAAAGTACCGGTAAGTTTGTGATGTATTTTCACCTTGAACTAAAGGGTCAGGGTTATTCTGCTGCTCGGGTAGGAATAGCAGTGAGCGAAACACCAACAGGACCTTTCACTTTCATTCGCTCTCTCAGACCAAATGCAGACATATTACCCTTGAATATGCCTTCTGAGGCCGGCTTGGACAAAGACGAAAGTCATTATGAAGGTTGGTCGGCAGAGTGGGTAGCAGCAGTAAGGCAGGGGCTTTTTACATGGAGGGATTTACACACAGGGCAGATGTCGCGAGATATGGCACTATATGTTGACGACGATGGCAAAGCGTATCATATATACGCCTCTGAAGAGAACCTAACACTTCAGATAGCAGAACTTACGCCTGACTATCTAGGGTATACAGGTAGATACAAGCGTATTCAGCCGGCAGGACATAATGAAGCTCCTGCTCTATTCAAGAAAGCCGGCAAGTACTATATGATTACCTCCGGTTGCACAGGTTGGGCACCTAATGCCGCCCGCCTGTTGACAGCTGATTCTTTGATGGGGGAGTGGACTCTACATGAGAATCCGTGTGTTGGTGCTGATGCAGACCTCACTTTTCACAGTCAGAGTACGTTTGTTTTGCCAATTGAAGGCAAGCATAATGCGTTTATTTTTATGGCAGATCGCTGGAAGCCTGAGAAACATACGGAGGGAACGTATATATGGCTTCCCGTGCAGTTTGGAGCAGATGGTATGCCATATCTTGAATGGAAAGACAATTGGGATCTGAGTGTATTTAAGTAATGTTTTATTAGTGTTTTGTTTATGAAGAGGTTATTCCCCATATTGTGTGCAACAATTCTTTCATGCGCGTGCGCGTATGCACAAGTGGATACTGAGTTTTGGTTTGCATGTCCAGATTTAAGCGAATCACATTTTGACTATTGCATTCGATTATGTGTTACTACATTTGACGAGGCTGCAACAGTTACTATCAGCCAACCTGCTAATCCAAGTTTTACTACGATAACTCAACAGGTATCAGCAAATAGTTATGCCAATATCAATTTGCGTGACTTGAAGGCACAAGTTGAAACTACGCCGGGGGCAGTGCGGAAAACAGGACTTTTGATACAGTCAACATCGAAGATAACAGTGTATTATGCCAACTATTGTGATAACTCTGAGATATATTCTCTGAAGGGAAGAAATGCGTTGGGTACGGACTTCATTCTGCCAGCTCAATACACTTATGACAACAGCGATACATATGGTGGTGTTTGTAATTTTGAGTTTGTGGCAACTGAAGACGGAACGGAAGTAACTGTTACTCCCACAAAAGCCTGTGTCGGTTTTCCTGCAGGTGTGCCATTTACAATAAACTTGAATCGTGGCGAAGCTTACGAAGTGCGTAGTAAAGGAATGACTGGGGTTTCACATCCTTCCAATACTCGTATTAGAAGCAATCGACCAATAGCAGTAAATTATACAGATGACGGAGTAGCAGGTCCTGGTGCAGATCTCATAGGAGATCAACTCGTGCCCACTCATCTTGCAGGAACACAATATGTTGCTATAAACTATATGCACGCAACAGAGGAGGTATATATTTTTCCAGTGTCAGACGATTCTACTCATATTTATGCCAATGGGACAGAGATAGCATACATAGCAGGTGCTGCAGACCCGATGAAAGCAGGACGCTGCAAGTTCATTTTGCCAGCAGGTGCAAGTTTTATAACAGCTGATCATCCTGTGCAAATACTGCAGATAACGAGTAATGTAGACAGTCATCCAGAACTTGGTTCTGCCATTATTCCTCCGATAGTTTGTACCGGATCTGACGAAATAGCATACAAATACACACAGACGAGCGGAGCAGCAATAAGTATTGTTACAAAGACAGAATACACAGATGCTTTTACAGTCAACGGACAGGCATACTTAATGCCTCAAGAATATTTTTCGCCGGTGCCCGGTGCTCCTGAATGGTCATATACTTTCAAACCTGCTCCTGTTGCTGATATACTAAGAGTAAAAAACTCAAAAGGAATCTTCCATATGGGAGTGATAGATAATCCGGGTACGACATGTTCGTTGGGCTATTTCTCAAATTTCAACAGTGTACCACTTGGAGTTGGGAGCGACAAGAGTTATTATCTTGAAGGCGGTGATTTGCATTTAGGTATTCAAAATGCCTCACAGTTCACAAATATTCAGTGGTATGGTCCCAACGGCTTTTATTCTACAGATGCAGAACCTGTGATAGAAAAGATAACAGAGAAAGATGCAGGAGTATATGTAGTAACGGCCGACCATCTGGAGGGATGTGACACACCTGCAGATACACTTAGAGTAAGTATCTTTAGACCACGTAGTCATGAACTTAGTGTATGTTACGGGAATGTGGATTCAATAGAAGCTCCAGGGCTTGCCCCATATGAATGGATGCCGTCAACGCTACCAAATGAAAAGAAAGTAGCAATCAACACCACTCAAGATGGAATGTACGTAGTGACAAGTCAGCAGATGGGAGTGAACATGTTGTATTCAACTCAGAAAGATGTGGCTTCATGTAATCCGGGGAGTACGGTATATAAGGTCCTCATACGTGATATTCCAACAACAAACCGTTATGCTTTCAGTGCAATGTTCATGTCGGAAGAAGGTGCGCAACAAC
The DNA here is from genome assembly GCA_017477325.1 of Paludibacteraceae bacterium. GTDB lineage: Bacteria > Bacteroidota > Bacteroidia > Bacteroidales > Paludibacteraceae > Colicola. The sequence continues at coordinate 106,938 of JAFUWV010000002.1, read as the reverse complement.
CCACACTAAGTGTGAAAATAAATGGTCAGATAATAGGAAGTCCTATTGAGGCTACACCGGCGGGGACAAGTATGATGGCAGAGTGGATAAATGTGACAGAGGCGGCAGAAGTATTGATAAGTGCTACATCATCATCTTCGGCAGGCGCTCCTTTGCATATAAAAGACATTACGCTTGCTCCGATATATGCCGTTGCCGATACTTTCCACGTTACGGTACGAGATAGTTTGCGTCCAGTGATATCTGGCGATGAGTATATATGTTCAGGGAAGGCATCTCTTACAGCAGAAACAGATTATGATACTTATTTGTGGAGCAATGGGCAGACAACTAAGAATGCTACATTTACAGAAGCAGGCGATGTATGGCTGAGAGCAACTAAGGATGATTGTAGTGGCACCGGATATTTTACAGTGAAGGACCCAGCAGAAACTGCGATCAAACTGGATTCCCTTCCAGGAATATGTGAGGGAGATGCTGCCGTCACACTAAAGTATGAAATACTGTCAGGGACAATAGAGGCATATGACTTGTTGTTTGACTCGGTGGCACATGGTGCAGGTTTTACAGATGTGACAGGGTTATATCCTTCAGCAGGTGAACTGCAGATAGATTTACCTGCAGGATTGAAGCCTAATATATACCACGCCCGACTGAGTTTCATAGAGCCAATATGTCAAGAAAGAGCAGAATTAAAGTTTGATATACCGGTCCGTTATGCTGCAATGATTACCCAGCGGTGGAATGATGTGATAGGAGTTCGCAATAGTGATGTAAACGGAGGTTATAGTTTCAGTGGTTATCAGTGGTACAGGAATGGCAGTCCGATAGAAGGTGCAACAGGTTCATGGTATTATCTTGGAGGAGCAGAGTTTGATACTACAGATGTGTATAATGTACTGCTTACGCGTGAGGATGGTACTTCACTTTTTTCTTGTGATTATAGCCCTATTAACGACCCTGCTGCCAAATCAGAAATTAAACTCAGTCAGAATATAGTTCAACCTGCAGGTATGATAATTGTGCGTAATATGCCTGAGCAAACCAAAGCAACTATATATAACCTGCATGGTCAGAGTGTGATAAGTGCGTTGCTTGATGCAGATAATGCTTCAATGTGTGCTCCTCAAGAAGTAGGAATGTATCTGTTGCGTGTTTGCGGTACAGACAAGGACTATGTTTTCAAAATAATAGTACAATAGTACTTTGCTTATGATACCTATAATGAAAAACATAAAAAAGATATTACTATTATGTGTATTTGTCGTGTTGGTGCAGTACGACTTATATGCTCAGCGTGATACAGAGTTCTGGTTTGCCGTACCTAATATTGTTAGTGGTACTGGTTCACACTCTGACAATCATATGAAGTTGTGTTTGATAAGTTATGATGAACTGACAACGGTGAAAATCTCACAACCTGCTGCCGACCCATCACAATTTTCATATTTTTCTCCTATTACTGTGCAGATTATGCCCAACCAACTTTATACGGTTAATTTGACTCCATATAAGTCACAGTTGAAGGATAATACAGGATTGTTAAAACCTTATGGACTCTACATTGAGGCGGACCATGAGATAATGGCATATTTTATCAATACAAGTGACGATTGTGAAGCATATACACTTAAAGGACAGAATGCACTTGGTACAGAATTTATAGTACCAATGCAATATGATTATAAAAATTCATATAGTGGACACAATTGGATAGAGATAGTTGCTACGGAAGATAATACAGATGTTGAGATTCAGTTGCCATCTGGAATAACAACAAATGCTATAAATGTTGATGCTCAAAACAAGGTCCACGTAACAATGCAACGCGGTTGGATATATTCCATTCGTTCAATGAGCGATGAAGGGAGATACCATTTACAAAATACAGTAATTACTTCCAATAAACCAATAGCAGTAAATAGTACGGACGATGGTGTTGAACCGGGTGACTTGATGGGTGACCAGATATTACCTGTCAGTATGTTAGGTACGAAGTATATTGCAGTAAACAATTATGGAGGTAGTGATGATAAAGACAATTTCAATTATCTGTATTTCTTTGCTTCGGAAGATGATACTCACATATCTGTTTATTCGGGATCAACAAATGGTGTGATAGAAAAGCAATATACACTTAATCGTGGTGAGTTTGGTCCCAAGGTATCAAGATACGCATTCTCTCAGAAGAAGTCAGACCAGAAATGGAAGGCGGTGTATATTGAGTCTGACAAACCTATAGTAGTATTTCAGATGACAGGTGTTGAGCCGGCAGGTGCGATACTGCCTCAGTTGGAGTGTACAGGTTCAACAGAAGTAAGTTTTCAGTCTGTATTGGATAAAGTTTGGGCGGATATACTCGTTAAGGCAGACTATATAGACGGCTTTTTGGTCAATAATGATGCAACAGTTCTGACGATAGCAGATTTTGATACTGTGCCAGGAACATATGGTAGGTGGTATTACGCTAAGAAACAATTCACGGCAGGTACGGTATTGCGTGTCAAGAATACGAAGGGATATTTTCACTTAGGAATGTACGATATGCGCGGTAATTCGTCATCTCTTGCATATTTCTCAGATTTCAAAGGTGCGCAACTGAGTGCTGCTTCATCAGTTCCATATTACATGGCAGGCGACACGCTTAAGTTGGGGCTATATGATGCTTTGTCTTATACAGACGTAGTGTGGCAATGTCCTGACGGAAGAGTAATAACCGGTAATCCGTTGGAGATATATCCGGTTAAGGAGTCTGATGCAGGAATGTACAGTGTTAGTGCCACACATGTGGACGGATGCACTATTAATTCAGACGCATACGTAGTAGCAAATGTGTTCCGCTCGAGTCATACTTACGAAGAAAACTGCAAGGACGAGCAGATAACCATCACTTCGTCAGATGGTAGTACAACACAGACAGTCACTCCTCAAGACACGACAGACTATGAACTAAGTTCCAAGCGTACAGGGCAGAACATCATTGTAGATACAGTGAACAATGCTAGAGTGAGCAATGCAGAAGTGCAGGTGGGACGCAGTGTATATTCAATACAGCAGGATGTTAATGTTGCTACACAATATGAGTTGTCATGCAGGATGCGTATAACACCTGGAACTACATCGGCAGCAATGCTTAACTTTGGCATCAGAGGACAGAAGATCGGGCAGACAATTACTGCCACATCACAGTGGACAACATACAGGCAAGTATGGCAAGGAGGAGTAAGTACGAAAGTTTTATTCTCAATAGATGCAGATCAGCAGTCGCCTGCAGGAGCATATGTGGATATAGAAGAAATACGGATGTCTGAGATATTTGAGGTGCCGGATACTGTTACAGTCAATGTAAGACCATTGCCAGAGCCTCAGATTTCAGGAGATGAGTATCTGTGCGAGAATAAGGCAGTTATAGAAGCAGAGGATGGTTATTCTTCATATCAATGGAAAAAGGTTGGCTCTGCTGCAGTGTTGTCAGAGTCACGCAGTCTTCAAGTTAATGAACCTGGTTTGTATGAGATAACCGTGATAGATGCAGAAGGAATATGTACAGGTAAAGCTACGAAGCGTATAGATAACGGTATAAGTATTCAAGGTACGACAAGGGCAGTTCCGCAGATATGTTCTGATGAAACTGATTTCATGATTTCATATTCTGTTACAGCAGGAGAATTAGGTAAAGTAAGCGTCAGTTATTCAGCTGATGCCAGGACTGCAGGGTTCGCAGATGTTGATAGTCTGGAGTTTGATGAGAGTGAGATAATTGTTCCTTTGCCGGAGAAAGTGCGTCCTGGTCAGTATGAAGCACAGTTAACGCTATATGGAGTAAGTTATTGCGGGGGTCGACAGATTATTTCCGTTCCATTTACTATCAACTATGCCTCTGCATCTGTCATGCAGCAAAAATGGGACAACGTGATAGCGCTATACAATTCAAAATATAATGGAGGATATAAGTTTATTTCACAACAGTGGTACAAGAACGGACAACCATTAGAAGGAGAAACCGGAACATATATTCATTTGGAGGATACAAAACTGTCGGCAGATGATGTATATAGTGTGTTGCTGACACGTGAAGACGGGGTCGCATTGTTCACCTGTGATTTTACTCCTGAAGTAAAAAGACCTGCGCAAACCATGTATAGACCAAAGGAAAGGATTAAGCTTGAAATGGATGATGCTGATGCAATGATAGTAAATATGAGCGGAAGAGTGATGGAACATGTGTTATTGTCTGGTGAGCAAGTGTTATCTGCACCTGACGAGGAAGGTGTCTATGTGCTGCATGTAGTATCAGCGAATGGGACGATTAAGCGTAAAATAGTAGTAAAGCAATAAAAGACAAAGACATGAAAAAAAGTTGTTTCATATTGATTGCGTTGCTGTGTTTAATGTTGCAGCAAGCAAATGCTACGAAGACGGAAGCAAGTAAGCCTATGCTTACGATAGGTTGTTTGTCTGACATTCACAACCAGCAGTCTATGATAAATGCGGATATTAGTATGATACGCATTAGGCAATCGTTTCTCACAACATTGGATAGTATGCGCAAAGAAGGAGTGGATATGCTTATTCTAGGAGGAGATTATACAAGTGATGTGACAATAAGTGAAACACAATGGAAGCAAGTACGTGACTTGATGGTGAATGCTACCAGGAATGTGTTTGCAGCAGAGCAAGCAAAACCGGTAATATATTTAACAGGTAATCATGACTATGAAGTTGCTAATTTTGATGCACTGCCAAAACAATGGAATGCTTCCGACTACTATAGCTACCCGATGAAGACTGATATAGGAGAACTGACAGAAGACGAGTGTTACTATGAGACAGCCGATAACAGTAGCGCAGAGAAAATGCGTATATTGGGTGCCTTTCATTATGTAGTATGCGGTTTTGACTTTGTTGTACTTAATCCAGGAAAGTATTTCTTTGCTTCTGCATGGGATTATCAAGTTACAAAGAATACAGTAAATTGGATAGACAGGAAATTAGCTGAAATATATAGTGAGAATCCAGAGAAGACGGTATTCTTCATGCACCATCTACCGTTGCCAAATCAAAATGGTGTGCAGAGCGGTAAGACACTGCAAAGCGGAGTTGCATCTACAACATTGCTGGAGCAAGTACTGACAAAATACCCCAAACTGATATATCTTTATGGTCATGATCACTCTACACAGAACAGTTTTATCAGAGAAGATACACGTCAGCGTGTGACAGAATATGACCTGAACGGAAAGATAATAAAGCAGACTGAGCCTATTGTACCACAGAAAGAGGATACTATTGTCGTGTCTGGCGGTAGGACTGTTTACCTTTGCAATACTTTTGGAGAGCAACCATGTTTGCAGGGTTCCGGCGGTACTCTTAAGTCAGGCACAGAGGCAATGCGTTTTGTGCTGAAAGATAGTGAGGAGGGTTATTACACTTTGCAATTGGCGTCAAGCGGAATGTATGTGAATTGCGGTGGTACATTCTCACTTTCGCAGACAGCTACAGACTTGAAATTATTCCGTCTTACTGCTACATCGAAGACCGAGTCACCATGGGTGACTGGTGTGCGCGTGACAAAAAAAGCATCGGATTTAGACTTATCGGAACAGTACATAATAGTTGGTGCAAGCGGAGGTAAAGATTACGTAATGAGCGATGAGAACAAGAGCGGTTCGCTGGGGTCATCTTCCTCACTGAAGTATCCGAATGATTCCACCTTTACATATACGTCTTCGTCAGGTTGGTACAATGCTTCGTCTTCTGCGACGAACGGCATAATATGGAATATAAGTGATGCTCAGGCATCAACCGGAAGCGGATCAACCGGTGAAACGATAGAGCCTACACAGCCAGAGCAACCAAAGAGCAATGTGGGAATGGTGACATGTTTTATGGGTTCGATGAGATATAACAGTTTTGATAGTAACTCAAGCCCCGGCACAAGTGACTCTCCTGTAATACAAGCATTGATGATATATGTGTATTCAGATAGTATTGTGCTGCAGATGAAGAACTATGGAAAAACAGGAGCAGTGACAGGTTCTGCCATTTCTGCTAACATAAACAATCCGTTAAAGCCATATGTAATAAAGAGGAAAGTGGTAGGCACAGAGAAAATGCAGACAGCAGTGGAAAGCAATTCGGCTCAAAAACAGCACGCTTTCTTTATTGGCAACACCTTGATGTTGACAGATGTGAGAGTAGGAGACAGGTTAGAAGTGTTTGATATAACAGGTCGGTCAATATACAAGGATGTGATTAACTCGAGTGCTGAGCAATATGACCTACCTTATCAAGCGGGAGGTATGTTGTTTGTCAGTCTGAGTGGCGAAGGCGGAAGACGAAGTACGCTGAAGATAGTGAAATAGAGGAGTAAATTATATAGAACAGATATAATAGAGTATGCAGAAAGGTATTACAATGGTATTACTCTTATTGCTTGGAGTGAGCTTAACGTTTGCTCAGAGTAATGAAGAACAGGAGAAACAGAAAGTTCCCTTAGAACATCGTCTGGGTTTATATGGAAAGGTTGGTTATGCTGCCATGTTTGATAACTTGAGCGATGCAAAGACTATAGGCGGCTATGGCCTGGGAATAGGTTTCGGCTATGAACTGCGCAGGAGACATCTGCTTTTTGATACTGGTTTGGAGTTTGACTGGTTGAATTCGACTTCAAAGATAGGGGATTTTCGTCTGTCAAGGCAGATGACAGCGCCATATCCTACGATGACTTATAATTACGATTTTTCAGACTATCGTGAGGCAAGGAATATGGGTCAGTTGGCTATACCGTTGATGCTTGGCGGGCAATGGAACAATTTCTATTTCCTAGCCGGAGTGAATTTGGGATATGGTTTGGCGGGCAATTATAGAAGCAAGGCAAACTTAACAATCTCTGCTTATGATTCGGAGTTTGTGGACCCATTGGCAGGTATGCCCAACCACATGCTTGATGATAGACGTTTGTCTGAAAAAGGCTCTCTTAAATGGAACTTCAACACCGCAGTTGCGGCAGAGTTTGGTATTGACTTGGACGAGTGGTTGGCATACAAACCGAAGAGCAGGTTTCGTAGAGGCAACAGAAACAGAAAAAAATCGTTTAAGGAGTGTCTGCACTATCGTGCTTCGATATTTGCCGAGTATGGAGTGCTGAATGTGAATAATTATAGCAAAAATGAGATTGCGTCTGCGGCACTTATCAATTTTCCGGATGAAAGTACAGAAGCAAAAGTAGCAGGCAGTTCGCTCGGACTGAATAATGCAGCGGCGCATCCGTTCTTCGTAGGAGCCAAGTTCACTATACAATATGAAGTGCAACCACCGGTAAAGAAAAAGAAGAAACCTCAGGCTCGTCCACAACATAAACCACAGCAGAAGCCGAAGACACCTGTTCAGCCCAGACCTAAACCAGAACCTCAATACTACTTGTGTGGTATAGTGCGTGATGCAGAGACAGGCAAAGTGCTGGACGCTTCTGTAGAATTGTTTACGCATGACGGAGCAGAACGCCTGTATGGAGGCAATGCCACAGAACAGGGTATATTTAGTACAAAGTTGCGTCCGGGCACATACGGCACATACGTGACAAAACAGGGTTATCTGCCTTATTCGGAGAGTATAGTGTTTGTAAAAGATACGGTAATAATTAGTTTGCTGGCAGTAAAGCAAGGTACGAAAGTAGTGCTGCATAATCTATATTTTGCTACCAACAAGACACGTATATTGCCGGAGTCGGAGCAGGCATTGGAGGATCTTGCCCAGTTCTTGAAGGACAATCCTGAAGTAAGGATACGAATAATCGGTCATACTGATGATGTGGGTAAGGATGAAGCAAATATGATTCTTTCGGAAGGACGTGCAAAGTCAGTTCATGACAATCTGATAGAGAGGGGGATAGATGACAGCCGTTTGGAATATGAAGGCAAGGGCGAAAGCGAACCTATTGCCGATAACTCAACAGACGAGGGGCGTCAGCAGAACAGACGAGTGGAATTTACGATATTGTAAATAGGTAGTATGGCAAAGGAAGCGTTTGCCGGAAGAGTGAGGAATAAATGAAGAAGATATTGTACATATTGTTTGTTGCGGCAGTTCTGTTGTTTGCAAGTTGTTCCGTGCGTGAGCAGCCGGAGACGGTGTATGCGGAGTCGGAGCAGAGACTGATGCAGCGATTCTTCATAGCCAAGACAGAGAATAAGCAGTTGAAAGAGGATATACAGTTTGAATATGACTCACTGAATCGTAGGTTTACTTTTGAGACGCAGCGTTGGATAGATGGCATAGACAGCCTGCGACCTACATTCTTTGCTGATGGTGAGGCCTATATAGAGGACGTGGAGCAACTGCCTGGTATCACTTCTTGTAATTTCTCCAAGCGTGAGGTGGAATATGTAGTGCGTAACACAAGGCAGATGACACAACAGAAATGCACAGTGAGCATTGTTTCTCCTCAGACAACAGGTCTGCCTATATTGAGAATAGACATAGCAGGGGGTAAGACGGTAGAAGACAAAGAGACATATCTGCCTGCTACGTACGTACTCAGCACTGCTGATTCTACATTGATGGGTACTCTTGAGATACGTGGTCGTGGAAATAGTACATGGTGGCAAAAGAAGAAACCATATAGAATAAAACTGACGGAATCGGTATCGCTGTTTGGTATGCACAAAGCACGTTCGTGGGTGCTACTTGCGAACGCTTTAGATGCATCACTAATAACCAATACAGTAGGGTTAGAACTGGCTAGGCGCATGGAACTGCCTTGTACTAATCATGGGCAGCATGTAGAACTATACATAAATGGAGCATACGCAGGAAACTATTTCCTCACGGAGCAGATACAAGTGCACAAAGGTCGTGTGGAGGCAGATACACTGAAAGGTGGTTTTTTAGTGGAACTGGATTTGAACTATGATGAACAGTTTCAATTCAAGACCCCAATATACAAGGTGCCGGTTATGCTCAAACAGCCTGAGAACAGCAGTGCTATGAATGAAGTAAGAACTATATTCGTAGAGATAGAGCGTTTGTTAGCACAGAGTAATCCTGATTATGATAAGTTGTCGGCTTTGATAGATATGCCTTCACTTGCCCGATATATGTTGCTTAACGACTTGGTATATAATGGCGAGTTTGGTCATCCGAAGAGTGTGTATTGTTTTTGTCGTAGCAGAGAGGTGCCTATAGAATGGGGTCCGGCATGGGATTATGACTGGGCATTCGGATACGTAGGAACGCAATATGTATATTTTCAGAATGCTGACAACTTGATGTTTGACCTCACTCGCAATCCTTTGCAATTGGGTGGTGCCGGAGGCAATTTCTTCTCTCGCTTCTTTAGGATTCCGGAGTTTAGAGAGTTGTACAAGCAAGAGTGGCAACGAGTATTGCCAGCCGTGTCAGATATTGACAATTACGTATGGCAGCAAGGTCGGCAATTGGAATATTCATGGTTAGAGAACCACAAACGATGGGGTGCACCTGATATTAAGAAACAATATTCATATATGGATATGATGAGTTTTCTTGACCGCAGAATAGAAAAGATAACAGAAACAACAAAATAAGATATATGCGTAAGAGATTGAATATATTAATGGTTTTCTCAGTGTTTTGCTTTGTGCTACCAGCTACAGATTATAAACAACTGACTAATATCCCGACGATATACATTACGACCAATGGTGGGGCATCTGTACAACACGATACTTACACAAGTGGTACAATAACGGTGGTGAGTAGTGTGGCAGAGGAATGTATGGCAGAAGCCCTGTTTGAGATAAAAGGTCGCGGAAATAGCACGTGGAACATGGAGAAGAAGCCATATAGCATCCGTCTTGCTGAGCCTCAACATTTTCTCAGTATGAATGCTAATGCCCGCTGTTGGGACTTTATTGCTGATTATGCGGACAAGTCGCTTATGCGTGGCGCAGTGTCATTTCATCTTGGCAAGTGGATGCAGATGGAGTTTACTCCAGACGAGCGTTTTGCAGATGTGTATGTCAATGGTACGTATGTAGGTAATTATCACATCACTGACCACATGGAGGCTGCAGTAGATCGTGTGCCTGTTGCAGTAAATAATCCCAGTCAGGCTGCAGCCGAGGATTGTGGATATTTCCTTGAGATAGATGGTTGGGCATCATCAGAACCACAGAACTTCACTACAAGCAAGAGCATGCCTATAACGATACATTATCCTGAAAATATAACAACTAAGCAGAACACTTATATCAAGAAGTTCATTCAGGACTTTGAGAATCGATTGTTCAGCAGTAACTTCACAGACCCGAAGGAAGGATGGCGTGCAATGGCAGACACAATATCGCTTATAGACTGGTATGTGGCAATAGAATTGGTTGGCAATCCGGATGCATTCTGGAGTACGTTTATATACAAGAAACCTCAGGACGGGCACTTGTATTTCGGTCCCATGTGGGACTATGATATAGCATTCAACAATGATAATCGTCTTGGCGAAGCAACTCGCCTCACTATGCGCGACAACGCACACAACCCGAAGACTTGGATACAGCAACTATGGAAAGACCCATGGTTTAGGCATGCAGCCAACAGACGTCTGCAAGAGATACTCTCACAAGGAGTAGAGAAAGAGTTGGATGACTACATAGAACTAAAACGTACGGAGATAAGTGCTTCGGCGCAAAAGAACTTTGAGAAATGGAATAATATATCTACCCGTGTGTATCGCGAGCAAAAACTATTCTCTACATGGAAAGAAAATGTTGACTACTTGAAGACATATCTAAGTCAGCGTATATTCTTCCTATCGGATAATTTTGCCACTGCAGATGATGGTACCGGTGAGCAGACAAAGCCTGAAGAAGGTAGTATAAAACAAAATTGGCTATATAATATTAAGAGCAAGACTTCAGGCAAGAACATAGATTTGCTTGACCAGAATGTCGCAGTAGAAACCAAACTTGTCTCATGGGAGGCAACTTCGAGCAGAGAGACACAACTATGGTATTTCAAAAAGTTACAAAATGGATATTATCAAATACTTAACTATGCGGCACAATTGGCAGTACAAGATTATTTGAACGGAAAGACGGTTCTTATGCTTGCTGAGGCTGACACGATAAGTGAGCAGCAGATGTGGGAGTTGTATAATGCGGGTGATGATTGGTATATGATAATCAACAAGGCTTCAGGTTATGGGTTTAACAATGAAGGAGGAGCTTCTGCTAACGGCACTCAGGTGATAGCATATGATGCGAGTAAGTCGTCTTCGTCAAGCAATCGCCGTTGGGCATTAATACCAGTAAAGGAAATGCCTGCTGATACGACATCAGATGCGTTGGATAATAACAAGGATATCAAAGTGTATTATGACATGAGAATGAATATCTTGTATAGAAATTCAATAGAGCCACTGAATGTGACGATATACAATACGGAGGGAAGGGAACTGACTTCTTTCTTGACTGACGAAGAGAGAGTTAGTCTTCCACAGTTGCAATGTGGATTATATATAGTAAGGCTAGCAGGTAAGTCTTACAACAAGACCATTAGAATAATACAAAAATAAAAATCATATACAGATGAAAACAACACGTTACAAATGGCTGTTACTACTGCTATTCGTGCCGATAATGGTGTTTGCTCAGAACACGGTGCAGGGTACAGTGGTTGACAGCAATGGCGAGCCCGTTATCGGTGCGGCGGTGCAAGTGAAAGGTACCACGGTAGGTACTATTACCGATTATGACGGAAACTTCAGTATTAATTCCGCTTCTGATGCTACGTTGGTATTCAGTTACTTGGGTTATGTCACTCAAGAAATACCGCTAAAAGGCAAGACAACAGTAAAAGTGACTCTAAAGGAGGATACTCAGGCATTGGAAGAGGTGGTAGTGGTTGGTTATGGAACACAGAAGAAAGTGAACTTGACGGGTGCGGTTGGTGTGGCTTCGGCAGAGGCTATAGAGGCTCGTCCGGTAGTAACAGCCACTCAGGCACTGCAAGGACTTGTACCCGGTTTGCAGATTACCAACAATAGCGGTAGTATGGAGAAGACGGCGAACATCAACATCCGTGGTACAGCCACTATTGGTGAGGGTTCGAGCGGTAGCCCACTCATATTGATAGATGGTATGGAGGGTGATATCAACACTATTAACCCGCAGGATATAGAGTCTGTCAGTGTGCTGAAAGATGCTGCGGCTTCTTCAATCTACGGTTCACGTGCACCATTCGGTGTAATACTTATAACTACGAAGAATGGTAAAGAAGGTAAGGTGCAGATAAACTACAACAATAACTTCCGTTGGGGTACACCAACAAGAAAGATGCACCAGATGGACTCTTACATGTTTGCCAACTATTATAATGAGGCAGCACGAAACACTCAGAATAACATGACGGAGGTAGTGTTCACTCAGGAGACGGTTGACCGCATAAAGGCCTATCAAGACGGACTGATAACGACTGTACTGCCTATGCCTGAGTCGGGTACACAGTGGCAAAACGCATTCACAACAGCCAATGCTAATACAGACTGGTACGACATCTTCTTTAAAGATTTCAATTTCTCTCATGAGCATAACCTAAGTGCAAGCGGAGGAAATGAGAAAATCAATTATTATGTATCGCTCAACTACATGAAGCAGGAAGGACTTTTGAACCTTGGCAAGGAGAATAAACAGCGCTTCAGTGGTACAGGAAAGGTGAATGCTCGCCTGACAGATTGGCTGAAAATAGGCTATACAGCCCGCTTCATACGTGAAGATTATACAAAGCCGTCGGCAATGAACGATGGTCTCTATGAGAACCTTGCCCGCCAGAATTGGCCAAACTTGCCACTATATGACAATAATGGCAATCTTTATTCCGCAACTTGGCCGGGACGAGATTTCCTGCAAGGAGGACAATATGACAAGATATCTGATCATCTCTATCAACAAGTATCTATCACTCTTGAGCCGATAAAGAACTGGGTAACAACAGCAGATTTCAACTATCGTCTAAAGTCGCAGGACACAAAATCATATTCGCTGGCAACATACAACTGCGATATATATGGAAATCCTATTGATAAAGATGTTGCTACAACCAGTATTTCCGAACAACGCTATCGTGAGGATTATATTATTGCTAATTTACGTTCGCAATATAGCTTCAGTATTAATGATGCACACAATATATCAATCATGATAGGTGCTCAAGCGGAGAATCTGTGGCAAAAGCAGTATGGCGTGACTGCCTATGGACTAGTATCAGAAGACAAACCAGAGATAGACCTTACAACTGGTTTGGTGTGGAATAGTGCCAACAATGAGTGGGAAAAACGTGAACTCACTCCTTATGGTTCGCGCAATTCATGGAGCACAGCCGGTATCTTTGGTCGTATCAACTATGATTATCTTGGCAGATATTTGGCAGAGTTCAATCTTCGGTATGATGGTACTTCGCGCTATCGCGGAAATCTTCGATGGAATGTTTATCCCTCTGTATCTCTTGGTTGGAACATAGCAAAAGAGGCCTTCTGGGAACCATATGAGCAGATAGCAAGCACACTTAAACTTCGCGGTTCTTATGGTGAACTTGGTAACCAGAATACCAATGGTTGGTATCCTACGTATGTCACATTGTCGCCTTCCAATAATAGTGGTCTATGGCTACAGAACGGACAGCGTACCACTACTACCGGTGTGCCAAGTGCCATATCGACAGAACTCACATGGGAGAAAGTCCGCAACTGGAACGTAGGTCTTGACTGGGGACTGCTGAAAAACCGTCTCACAGGTTCATTTGACTACTACACACGATATACAGTCGATATGATGGGTGCTGCTGAAGAATTGCCCTCTATACTTGGTTATTCGGCTCCTCGTACAAACAATACCAACTTGAAGACTTATGGATGGGAACTGGAGATAGGCTGGCAAGACCGCCTGAAGAATGGATTCCAATACAGTGTAAAGTTCTTGTTGTCAGATGCACAAACAGTTGTAACAAAGTATCCGAACAACACGACCGGCTCACTTGACAAGTATGTTCAAGGAGAGAAACTTGGCAATATTTATGGATATGAGACTATTGGCATAGCGCAGACACAAGAAGAAATGGATGCATATCTAGACCAATTGGATATGAATTATTTCAATACTCACGGCACATTCCCCAATGACTTGCGCCAAGGTCAGTCGGCTCTTGGTTCAGGTTGGGGAGCAGGTGATATAATGTACAAAGATATAAATGGTGATGGCAGAGTGTCTGAGGGTGAATATACGATGCAGAACCATGGCGACTTAAAAGTGATAGGCAATTCCACTCCAAGGTATCAATTTGGAATAGATTTGAATGCTTCATGGTATGGAGTGGATTTGCGTTTGTTCTTCCAAGGTGTGATGAAGCGCGACTATTGGCAAAGCAGTTCGTATTTCTGGGGAGCCAATACTGACAACACTTGGTCGATAGCTCTTGTTCAGCATCTTGACTTCTGGAGAGATGAGAATTCGCTATTGGTAAAGAATGGTGTAATGGAAGCCAATACCAATGCTTATTATCCCCGTCCCAGTTTTGACCGTGGTGGAGAAAGGCATGGATATAGCGGCAGAAACCATCAGCCTCAAACACGTTACCTGCAGAATGCAGCATATATTCGTCTGAAAAACCTGCAAGTAGGTTACACTTTTCCGGACAAATGGATGAGCAAGGCGCATATACAGAAACTTCGTCTGTATTTTTCAGCAGAGAATCTTTGGGTGGGCACGAAAATGGCCTCTATGTTTGATCCGGAGACAATTGATGGTGGTAATAACAATACAGAGAAAGATTGGCGTACATGGAACAATGGTAATGCTTATCCTCTGTCAACAGAACTCTCATGTGGTCTTAGTTTAACATTCTAAAATTATACGCAATATGAAAAGAAAAGTATATATATTAGCACTATCACTACTCACTATAGTGTTTGCATCGTGTAACGATTGGCTTACAAAAGAACCTATGTCATCTGTTACCCCTGAACAGTATTTCACTAGCGAGTCGGCAATACTTACGTTTGTTGACGGACGATATACTGATATTCTACCAGGACATGGAGGCTGGTCAAGCACAACAGGTTGGGATTATGGTATGTTTCAGACAGATGCTACAACCGACAATCAGATAAGCGCTTCAAGTCCTGGCGATAAGTATCTTGGACTATGGCTTACTCCACAAACAGGTGGAGATTATGGATTTGGTAATATATATAAATGCAACTGGTTCTTTTCTCAGGTGCTTGATAAATATAAAGCAGGAGAAATAAGCGGTGTAAAGGCAAATATTGATCACTATATAGGTGAGATGTATTTCTTGCGTGCATATGCCTACTTCTCCAAGTTGCGCAATGTAGGTGATTATCCTATAGTGACCGAACCTTTGCAGGATAGCCGTGAAGTACTTATTGCAGCCTCCAAGCGCGCTCCGCGCGATTCGGTGGCTCGATTCATATTATCTGATTTGGACAAGGCTATAGAGTTGATGTCAGGTGCAAGTATGCCGAATACACGCATAAGTGCCGATGCAGCCAGACTGCTTAAGTCACGAGTTGCATTGTTTGAGGGATCATGGCTCAAGAACTTCCAAGGAACGGCTTTTGTTCCTGGTACTGCTGAGTGGCCTGGTATGCAGAAAGAGTATTCACGCAACTACACTTTCCCTCATGGAGACATACAGGCAGAAGCCAATTGGTTTTTTCAGCAGGCAATGGATGCTGCAGACGAAGTGGCTTCTTCTGCCCAGTTGACAGAAAATACAGGTCTTGTACAACAAGCTGAGACAGATGCTCCCAATCCATACATGGATATGTTTGCTTCGGAAGATCTGTTGTCTAATCCGGAAGTTATTCTTTGGTGTCCATACGGAAGTAATATGGTAGGACATAGTGTGGTATATTATGCTCAAAGAGGAAATGGCGGAACAGGGGTCACACGAGGATTGGTTGATAGTTACCTTATGAAAGATGGACTGCCTATATATGCCAGTCCTTTATACAAAGGAGATGAAACATTTGCCAACGTACGTCAAGATAGAGATACACGGTTGTCATGTTTCTTGAAGGAACCAGGGCAGCATAACTATGTTTATCCGACAACAGAAGCAAACAGTGCAATCGAGATAGAGCCTTATCCTCTGCCCAAGGGAGTGGTTGAGACCTATGCTACTGGCTATTCGCTACGCAAAGGCAACTCAGTCTATCAAAAGCAATGTAAGCAAGCCGGCTCAACGACAGGATGTATTACAATGCGGTCTGCAGAAGCTCTCTTAAACTATATTGAGGCATGTTATGAGAAAAACGGTTCACTGGATAGTAAGGCTGAAAACTATTGGAAACAATTGCGTCGTAGGGCAGGTGTAAGCGAAGACTTTAATGCAACAATTGCTGCCACTAATATGGCAAAAGAGGCGGAAAATGACTGGGGAGCTTATACAGCCGGACAATTAGTGGATGCTACAAGATACAATATTCGTCGCGAACGCAGAAACGAGTTTATAGCAGAAGGTCAACGTTGGATGGACCTTATTCGTTGGCGTTCGTTAGACCAAATGGTGTCAACTCCGTATCATGTTGAAGGAATACACATCTGGAGCGCAGGGATGAAGTATATATATGATAGTCTTGCTGTAGAAAACAGTGCTTTCTCGTTGAAGTACGGAACAGAGCAGGCTAATGTGTCATCTCCATCTGATAGTGAGTGGTTCCGTCCGTATAGAATGACAACAAAGCAGCAAGGATACGATGGCCTAAGCTGGCACATGGCATACTATTTGTCGCCTATAAATATAAAAGAGTTTCTTCTGACATCAGCAGATGGTTCTAGCAAAGAGACTTCTCCTTTATATCAAAATCCATATTGGCCTATGGAGGCTGATATGCAGCCTGAAAGGTAGTAGATAGAGAGAACCTGTCGAAAGGAAAACAAGTCTGATCCTACTAATAATCAATAAAATATTATGATGACACATCGTCAAACAAATTATATAATAGATTGTTTGGTTATTCTGTTGGCATTAACAATATCTCTTGTATGTAATGCTGCAGATCTGGCTAATTCACTTATCTTCAAACCTATCAATACTCTGTCTCCGCTTCCTACAAATGAAATAAGGAAACTTCATCAAGATGAAGACGGGTATTTATGGATAAGTACGTATAGTGGTTTGGTTCGGTATGACGGATACGACTGTTTACAATATAAAATAGATCCTTCTACAGGTGAACAAGTGCTTGACAGTTATGTAAATTTAGTAAAAGAAGATATCAATAAAAATATCTGGATAGGAACGCATGACGGACTGTATAAACTTGATAAGCTTAAAGAAAATGTAATAAAAATAGATTTTCCCGTACTTAATCATTGCCGTGTCGAAGATATACTACCCTCAAAAGACGGTAATATATGGTTTGCAACAGATAAGGGACTGTTTGTGAAAAAAACAGGCGGGGATGAATTTGAATATTGCACAGGTCAAGGCTGGGATCTGGATCCGACCGACATGAAGTCTCTAATGCAAGACAAACAAGGATATTTGTGGATTGGTACATGGTCAGATGGTTTGATAAGATACGATGCAGAGCGAAGAAAAGCACATAAATATTGGAAAATACCAGAGTTGCGATCCTCTCATACTATTTTTCTCGACAAAGACGATAATGTGTGGATAGGTACATTTGGTTCAGGCCTTATAAAACTTGTTGACCCTTACAATATGCAGCGTCAGGATTATGTACTATATCAACATGATGATACTAATGATAATTCTTTAATAGATAATATAATATATTGTATATCTCAAGACCCTGTGTCTGGCAATCTGTGGATAGGTTCACGGTCCGGCTTGACAATTATGTCAGCCAATAATGATACACCTCAATTTGTCAACTATGTTCCTGGTAAGAATGGTAACGGCTTGCCTTACAACGAACTGAATAGTATTATAATGACAAAGGACAACATTATGTGGCTTGGTTTTCTTGGTGGCGGAGTGTACTTTGTTGATATAAAAGAAAAGAAGATTGCAGGCGACAGAATGCAAAAAGTATATGAGCATTTCGGTACTAATTCAGTATCTCGTATACTGGAAGATCAGTCTGACGGAATGTATTGGATAGGTCTTGCCGGTTATGGATTGACATTATACTCTCCCAAAACAGGCGACTTCAAGAATTTTCGTAATATAGAAGGTCTTTCTCATTTAGACCAATTGCTATATGTTCATGATATATTATATAATGAACACACCGGAGAGTTCTGTTTCGGAACAGAACAAGGATTAGTCTTTTACAATAGGCAAACACGCCATGTTCGTTTATTCTCCAACTCTACAGGAGCAAGAATGAAAGACGATTATGTGCGCTCTATTGACTTTGACCGAAAGGGTAACATGTGGATATGTACTCGTGCCGATATAGGATGTCTGACAGCTGAAGGAAAATATTCTGCTCTCAACAATATGCTTGCCGAGGGTGAGATGCCAATGGAAAGTGGTATGGTCTATGGAATGGATGAAGACAGACATGGTAATGTTTGGATAGCAACAAGGAGCAATGGTATTTATTGTGCATCAGAAGCAGAGGACGGCTGGCATCTTTATCATTGGTCAAAATCCATAGGAAACATATTCACAGAGGGAGGACTATGTCTGCATATTGATAGCAGAGACAATATTTGGGTTGGGACAGAAACAGGATTGCTGCTATATAATAAAGAGACAGAGTCGTTTGATTCTTTCCGCAGTAAGGAAATGTCATTCTATGGTGGCACATACATAAACGGAATATGGGAGGACAGAAAGCGCAATCTTTGGTTGGCTACTAATAACGGAATACTTGAAATGCATTTGACTGATAACAAAGAACCTGATTATATTAGGTTGTATACTTCTGAGGATGGTCTGCTTGATGACTATTTTCATCAGAATGCATTCTGCTCCACATCTGATGGTAATCTGTTGATAGGTAGTATGCATGGCATCAATTTTATACCAGTAAATGAAAACCTACTGGAGAATGATGGGGCTAACGTAAGTATTACAGATTTTCGCATATTTAATCATTCAATACGCGAACTGCCTCTTGGCAAGAAAGAAAAGATAACAAAGGAAGCTATTGAATATACAGAAAAGATAGTGCTGCCTTACGATATGAATAATTTCAGCATAGAATATGCTCTGCTGAGTTTTCGTGATGCAGCCAAAAGTAGATATGCTTATTGCTTGGAGGGTTATGATAAAGAAATGATATATACTGATGCCAAGCATCGTTTTGCATACTATAATAACTTACCTGCGGGAACATATAAGTTTGTCTTGGAGGCAAGCAATGCCGGTAACCTGCAGAATCCCGCCAGGCGTGAATTCACTGTCAAAATAAAGCCTGCTCCATGGTTAACTTGGTGGGCATTTATGATTTATCTGTTCCTCGTAGGTGGTGTAGTATATTTATTGTTTAGAATGCAAAGTCACAGAATACGCCTTGAGAAAGCAGTAGAACTCAGCGAAATGGACAGGAAGACATCAGAAGAATTGAATCAAGTGAAATTGCAGTTCTTTACTAATATAACTCATGAACTGTTAACACCTCTTTCTATTATTGTTGCTGCCGTTGATGAATTAAAAACTAAAAATAGAGATATCAAAGAGTATGATTTGATAACCAACAATGCTCTGCGCTTAATGAGGCTGATACAGCAGATACTGGAGTTTAGAAAGGCGGAAAGTGGCAATCTTAGACTAAAAGTGTCAGAAGGGGATATTGTTGAGTTTCTCAGAAATTGTGTGGATGCCTTCAGACCGTTGGCTAACCAACGCGGAATTAGTTATTCTTTCAATAGCCGAATAGGCGATAGTTACCGTTGTCTGTTTGATACCGATAAGTTAGACAAGATAATGTATAATCTGCTATCTAATGCGGAAAAATATAACAGAGATGATGGATCTGTAATGGTGGAGGTAGGATTGGATGAGGACCAAGATAATGTTATAATAACAGTTACTGATACCGGTTATGGTATGACAGATGAGGCATTGTCAAATCTTTTCAAGCGGTTTTATGATGGCAATTATCGTCAGTATCATACTATAGGAACAGGCATAGGGCTGTCTCTTGTGAAGAATCTGGTTGATATTCATCATGGAAGAATCTCTGTTGAATCGAAGCATAATGTGGGTACGACATTCACGGTAAGTCTGCCTGTGCAAGAAGAAGAATATCTGGAAAGTGAGAAGGCAAACGTAGAGCAAGTTGAGACGGATGATGAAAAGCTCAGAAGAAAAACAAATGAAGTCAGTCTGCAAGGTCAAGACCAGGGGACAGAAGAAGCAATAACTTATAACGGTAGCAAAGTCAGACTACTTTTGGTAGAAGACAATGACGATATGCGTTTTCTGCTGCAGCGCCATTTGCTTACCAACTTCAGCGTGATATCAGTAAACAATGCTGAGGCTGCAATAAAAATGCTTCAGCAGGAAAATGCTATAGATATAGTAGTATCAGATATCATGATGCCTGGAATGAATGGTTATGACTTGTGTGCATACGTAAAGAACACTTTGGAGTTTTGTCATATTCCTGTCATACTGCTTACTGCCAAGCAGACGTCTGCAGATAAAATAGCAGGTTATGAAGTAGGGGCAGATGCTTACCTAACCAAACCTGTTAATTTGGCAGAACTGGATGCTCTGATATCAAACCAAATAAAGAAGAAAGAGAGGCAAGTGATTGATTATAGCAGGCAGTTGGTCTTCAATGTCAAGGAGCTGAGTTACACAAGTATGGATGAGCAATTCATGCAGAAGGCTGTGGATTATGTCAACGAACATCTGACTGATAGCGAGTTCTCGATTTCTGATTTTGTGGATGAAATGAATATGTCGAGAACCACACTGTCTGACAAGTTGAAAAGCCTGACAGGTATGACTCCTTCAAGATTTATTAATGATATACGGTTGCGTACTGCCTGTCGTTTGCTTGAGGAGCAGAAGGGGAATATCAGAGTGTCAGAGTTGGCATATCTTGTGGGATTCAATGATCCTAAGTATTTTTCCACTTTGTTTAAGAAGAAATATAATGTGTCACCGCAAGAATATATACGTAAAAAAGGTGAATAAGTTTTTTGTGATGAAACGATATATATTATATATAGTTAGTTTGCTGTTGTGCCTTCCTTGTACCGGTCAAGTGAAGAGTTATGTCAGTCTCTGGTCAGAAGTGGCAGAGAGTTCTTTAATGACCAAGTTGGACAAATCAGCTATAAGTGGCGGAGCCGGTTTTGGCATAGGTGCCGGGTATGAGATGAGTGTCAACAGATTCATTCTAAGTACAGGTCTGCAGATAGATGTCTCTCATACTGTTTTTAGGGTGCCGGATACTGAGAGCAAGTTGTCCGGAGTATATGATGATGAAGGCGATTTGTTGAATTACGTGTTTATGCAAACCAATCGTAAGGATGCATATACCAACTTGTCGTTCCAGTTGCCGGTTATGATTGGCACGCATGTTAATAATTTCTATTTCCTTGCCGGAGCCAAACTGTCAATAAGTATGTTGGGCAGAAGCAATGCTAAGGCACAAATATCATCTGCCGGCGATTATGATAAGTTTATAGACGATTTTACTGATATGCCTGAGCATCTGTATTATTCAGGTATGCCTGTCACAACCAAATCTTCAGTTAGTTTTCGTCCTGACATAATGCCATCTGTGGAGTTGGGATATGTGTTTGGAGAATATAGTTCTGAAAAAGGGTTTGATGTGCCAAAGTATAAAAACATGTATCGTATTGCGGTCTTTGCAGATTATGGGTTGCTCAATAGAGTAAGCAGGGGTACAAAACAGAGCATCGTTCTTCCTGAGACATTCAACACCGAGGATATGAGTTCAGGTGTGAAGATAACAGACATATTGTCAACCAACGAGATAACTGCTGATGTTCATGGCCTGACCATAGGCATAAAGTTCACCGCCTTAATAGGTCTGAAAGAAAAGAAAGCATGCGTCATTTGCAGGTAGCAGATATGGTTAGTGTATAAAAATGGAGAAAAATATTGTGCGGACTTGGATTTTTTACTAATTTTGCAGCCGGTTAGATAAAATATTATCTAAAGAAGAGAATAATAACAATTAAAATTATTTATTATGAAGAAAATGCTTATAGCTGTGGCTATTGTGCTTGCAGCCGGAATTATGACTTCTTGCAACAAGGGCGAAGGTTGCTATCGTCTGGATGCCAAAGTAACTCTTTCAGGTGTAACTATTGACGCTGATCCTATGTATGTTTATGGTGAGGGTGAAGACATTGACAAAGCAAAACAAGACTTCAAAAAACTGCTCGAAGCAGCAGGCGGTGAAGCTAAGGTTACCCAGATAAAGGTGCTGAAGAACGAAGAAGATTGCAAGGCTGCTAACGACAAATAATCAATAGCAGAGAGTAATCTGTTCTGTACAAAGCCGCTTTCGAAAGCGGCTTTGTTTGTGTATTTGCTGCAGTGGGGCAGAGGGTGAGGGTGCAATTTTGTATAATTGAAAAAGAAAGTGTACCTTTGCAGAGTTATTTCCGACAAGAGATGAAAAGATATAGTTTAACAGAGAGAGACGGCAGGTTGCTGCTGACCGATGAGGCAGGCGTACAGCAAAGCGTGACAGACGTTTTGCAGGTGTATCCCGACCGACGTGTGTACGCTTTCTATGGGCAGATGGGTGCAGGCAAAACCACATTCATCAAGGCCTTGTGCGAGCAGATGGGAGTGAAAGACGTGGTCAACTCACCCACTTTTGCCATTGTGAATGTGTATGAAAGGTTAGAGGTTGCAGGTGGGGGGTTACAAGAGGAGATATATCATTTTGACTGCTACCGCCTCAAGAATATTCAGGAGGCGCTTGACCTCGGAGCGGAGGAATACCTCTACTCGGGCAACTATTGCTTCATCGAGTGGCCGGAGATGATACAAGACCTGCTGCCGGAAGATACGGTAAACATCATAATCATACCCTCTGATACTGACTCCGACAGGATACTCACAGTAGAATGAGAAAGAGTGCTCTCGCCATATTGTTCAGTCTGTTTACAATCTGCATCTGCTCTCAGGAGGTTGTATATGAGGGGCGTATGCATGAGGATGTGCTTTCTGTTCGTTGGGGAGGGATACGGCAGTATGACGAGTATCTGAGTCCGCTGCTCTACACTGGTCAGTTTGTAGCCTTGCAGAACGAGTGGTGGCAGAGGTTCGGTGCGGTGACAGGTGACGGGCTACAGGCGACTGGTGACTGGGGTCATGCGGGCAAGGTGAAGTTGCAGGGTGCAAGACTCTTCAACCGCGCATACACCAATATGATATACGCTTTGGGCGTGCAAGGCGGTTGGGGAGCGCATTATGACTTCTGCCGCCTGATGAATGTGGAGGGACTCAGCCTTTTCGCAGGGCCGTATCTCGACTTTGACTTCTTTGTCAAAGAGATATCTCAGAATGTGAACAAGCCATACTCCATAGACCTCTGTATCGACCTGAAGGCTCATGCCGGTATCAGATATTCTTTCGCTGCCAAGCGTAGTTCTTACAGAATAGGCTACACTGTTATGACCGGTGTGCTTGGTGCTCAGTTTGTACCGGAATACGGTCAGAGCTACTATGAGGTGACGGAGGGTATCATCGGCGGTGCCGTAGGCTTCAGCAGTCTGCATAACCGTCTGACGCTGAGGCATGAGTTGACTTTTGACATGCAGTTTCCGCACTCTGCCTGGCGTCTGGGTGTGGAGCACGAATACGTACGCCACAGCATGAACAATCTAAGTTTTCAGCGGGAGCAGGTGAGCCTGGTGGTCGCTGCACTGTTCAACTACACAACGAAGATACGCAAGATGCGATGAAGAAAGTGTCAGCCATATTATTCATTCCGGTATTTCTGATGACGAGTTGCATGCAGGAGCCGCAATACACGTATGAGAATACGGCCCGTGGCAACGTGGAGGCATTGTGGGACATAATAGACAAACGGTACTGCTTTGTGGAGGAGAAAGGAGTAGATTGGGATGCAGTCAAGACGGAGTATCTCGCCTATGCGGACACTGTGAAGAACGTGCGTGAGATGTTTGCCCTGATGTCGTCGATGCTTGACAAGTTGCACGATGGCCACGTGAATCTGTACACCGATTTTGATGTCTCCCGCAACCGTGACTGGTACGAAGGCTACCCGGAGGCGTACTCTCAAGAGATAGTATATAGCGAGCAGTATCTGGGCAAGGACTATATGGTGGCAGGCGGAATGCAGTATGCTCTTATTCATGGAAACAGCATCGGGCTGATTCGCTATCCTTCGTTCTCATCGGGATTTACGGCAATGAACATGCTCTTTGTGCTTGGCTATTTCGATCTTTGCGACGGCATCATTGTTGATGTCAGGCAGAATGGCGGTGGCTCGTTGGAATATGCCAAGAGTCTCGCTTCCACCTTCATGAGTGAGCCTCAGCATGTAGGCTGGTGGAGCCATAAGACGGGCGAAGGGCATTATGACCTGAGCAAGCCTGAGCAGATGCGGGTTGATACGACAGCCTATGCGGAGACGCGCTGGCTGAAGCCTGTGGTGGTGCTGTGCGACCGTCACAGCTACTCTGCCACGAACTTTTTTGTGAGTGCCATGCGTTATGCCGACAATTGCACCATAGTGGGTATCACCACGGGTGGCGGCGGGGGAATGCCGATGAGCTACGAGCTGCCTTGCGGCTGGATGCTGCGGTTCTCGTCGGTCAAGATGTATGACAAGCAGATGAAGTCGATAGAAGAAGGCATAGAGCCTGATATAAAGCGAGAGCAGAAGTCATTTTTCAAGGATGACCTCATAGAGACCGCGGTGCAACTGATAGAAGAGAAACATAAGGGCTAACCCCATAAAACGGAAACTTTATGATACAGGTAACCAACATAGAAAAGCGTTTTGGCAGCCTCGAGGTGCTGAAAGGTGTGAGTCTCGGCGTGAGCAAGGGCGAGATACTCGGTATAGTAGGCAAGAGCGGAGCCGGCAAGACCACACTGCTGCAGATAGTAGGCACGCTGCTCACTCCCGACCGCGGCCGGGTGGTAATCAACGGCACTGATGTCTTCGCTCTCAGGCAGAAGCAGCTGGCTGAGTTCCGCAACAAGCATATAGGCTTCATCTATCAGGCTCACCAGCTGCTGCCGGAGTTCACCGCTGTGGAGAATGTGATGATGCCGGCTCTGATAGCGGGTTGGGAATACAGGAAAGCTCAAGAACGGGCACTGGCACTGCTCGCAGACCTGGGGTTGCGCGACCGCAGCGAGCACAAGCCTCAGCAACTCTCAGGAGGGGAGAAGCAGCGTGTGGCTGCAGCAAGGGCGATGATGATGCAGCCCAGTGTCATTCTGGCAGACGAACCATCAGGCTCGCTCGACTCGCAAAACAAAGAAGAACTGCACCGGCTGCTTCTCGACATGAGAGAACGCTACGGCCAGACCATCATCGTCGTCACTCACGACAAAGAGACAGCCAAGATAGCGGACCGCGTGATAGAAATGAAAGACGGCAGGGTTGTGAATGGCGAATATTCGTTGTAGTGGCAGAAGACGTCGGGTCTGTATCTGCAAAAAAGTGAATAGAATGAAGAATTTGAAGACAGCCATATCGGCTCTTATACTGCTTATGCTGGCAGGCTGTAACAATACGAGGCAGTATTTCCCCAAGCAACTGCCGCCTGCAGAGATAGAGATAGTGCGTTTCGACAGTGCTCTGCTCAGTGTGCGGGGCTCTGAAGACATACTTCGTCTGTATGCGGATTACCCCGGCTTTATGGGTTTCTACTCGGAGAACATTCTCGGCATAGAGGCGACAGACACAGCCTTTATGCTTGAGGCTCTACCGAAATATCTGAGCGACACCATCTACCATTTTGCAGAGGTCAACCGGCAGGTTATGAGTACTTTTGCGGATATACGTGACCTCAGGGGGAGTCTGTCTGAAGCGTTTGCCAAGGTTCATTATCTGTACCCTGACCTGCCTCTGCCTCAGATCACCTTCTTCGTCTCAGGCTTCAATGCCTCACTGCTCTTCTGGGAACCTGTGAACGGGTTGGAGGACGCCTCTGTTCAGCAGCGGGTGCGCATGGCTTTGGGCACCGACATGTATCTGGGCACCGACTATGAGTACTACAACCGCGTGGTGTGGAACTATCAGAAGCAGACCATGCGCCGCGAGTGCATCCCTGCCGATGTGGTCTCGGCTTATCTGTTCCGCATGCTGCCCTTCACGAGTAGCAAGAGCCGTCTTTTGGAGAACATGATATATCGCGGCAAGGTGATGTATCTGCTCTCATGCATCTTCTCTGCGGAGCCGGAGTATGAGATTATGGGTTATACGAAGCAGCAGTGGCAGTGGGCGAAGCGCAACGAGAAGCAGGTGTGGCAGATGATAGTGGACAAGCGTGACTTGTGGAAGACGGAGAGTCCTGTTCTGACGTCCTACCTGAACGACGGTCCTTTCACGGCGGAGATCTCTCAGGAAGCTCCGCCCCGTCTGGGCACATACATAGGTTGGCAGATAGCTAAGTCATATATGGAGACCAACCGCAGCGTGACTCTGCAGGAACTGATGTCGGAGGGTGATGCGCAGCTGATACTGGAGCGGTCGCACTACAAGCCTTGAGTTAACATGAAGAGTTAGATACCGTTCTGTTGTATATTTTGTCTTTAGAGTAATACCATAGTAATACTATTCTCCTCACGGACCAACATTAACTAAATAACACGCTGCAGTCCTAAGCATGTCATTCAAGTCTTTCAGTATATTAATCATAGTATCGTTGTTTATTTGTTCATGCACCATGGTGAATGAGCATGCTGCTGCATTGCGGACTATTGCCGAGGCTGACAGTTTAGACAGACAAGGTGTGTTGTATGCTGACACTCTGCTTCTGCGTGATGCTGCCGATATGCTTTCCCCTTATTTTCACCGTACAGAGAAAGCCAAAGCCTTGTATTATCTGGGCCGCAACTATAGTTTGGCTAACCTGGATGCCACGGCTGTGGATTGTTATATAGCAGCCGACCGGCTGAGACCTCAAGATGCTCAACTGCGCGGTCGTCTTAATGGCAACATGGCATATATTTGTGCGCAGCAGAAAAAAGATAGTTTGGCAGTCATATTTGACTCTATAGCAGCTAATTATTTTTTGATAGCAAAAGATACAATTCGTTATTCAAATACGTTGCTTTCTATCAGTTACTCATATTCGTCGTTAAAATCTTTTCAGGAATCTGACAGTGTATGGAAGATGGCAGTAGAAATAAATAAGAATCCTGTTTTCCTAATAAAAGCATACAAATACCGTGCTCGTTATTATAATAACATGCATATACCAGATTCAGCAATTATATGTTTGAACAGGGCAGTTTTAGATCCTGATAAGACTTTTCTATATTGGCAGTATGCAGTGTCTCATTATTATTTAGGTAATACAGATTCATCTGCTTATTATGCGGAAAAGCTTATTCAGATTTCTTCCAATGCAGCACATGTGATGGATGCATATTTCTTCCTTGGACAGAAGGCGGAGAAAGATAATGACATAAAAAAAGTTGCATATTATGCAGACAAACGAAACGACTGGGAATATATAGCACGTAAAAACAATAACCAACGTGTTTTGGCTATCTCCAAAATAGAAGATTATCTTCTCCATCCTCGAAATCCTATCACTCTTGCCGACAAACTACTGATTGTATTAGCGTCTTTTCTTATAGTGTTATTTTCAGTCATTGTTTTTTTCGTCAGGAGAAAATCCAGAAGAACTATCATTCGTCAAGAAAACGTTTTGAAGGAGAAGGATAGAATTATAGACCAACAAATTCAATATGAGAAAGATCGTATAGGTGAAAGGAAACAGGTAGTAGAGGATAATATTGCTTATTTGCGAGAATCATTATCAGCAAGTTCTTTTGCACAAAAGAATGAAACAGCATTGTTTCAAGAAGTCAATTCAAATCTCTTCCAACTTATTGACAAACTTGAATCTAAGAAATGCCTTAGTGCAGTTGAATTGAAGTTCTGCATTGCAGTTTTGCTTTATTCCGATTACAGCATAATATCTGAATATATGAATTGTGCCAGAAGCGGTATAAGCAAGACGAAGAAGCGCATAGCAGCAAAACTTGGCACTACCGGTGCTAATTTGCACGACTTATTGATAGAAATAGCGCTTCACTAACCGTTTTTGAGATTTGCAATATCTTCTACCTTTTCTTTAAAATCCCACAAAAGTCTTATTTTTGCAGGGATCGCTATATATGATTGAAAATCAGCGATTTCCGTATGGGGGGGGGTATTTTTATGATTAATCATAGAATATTGCCTCCTTAAATTGCCACACGGTAAAATAACAAAAGGGCTCATTTTCAGGCTTTTAACGATTTGCATTTGCCACACGAAAAATTCTTTACTTCAGGCAAAATGGTTGTAATTTTGCAGCGTCAAAAAAAACTAATAAATAACAACAAATTTTTAATAGCCATGATTAAAAAACAGATTCTTTTGTGTCTTTGCCTGATAGGTCTAAGCACAGTCGTTAACGCCGGTGTCCCGCAAGTCATCAATCTTAGTGAAGCGGTTGTTTACAATCCTCAAGGCGGTCCGGATATTGAAGTAGGAACGAATCCGACTTGTGACAATTGTTTTACCGCCACCATCACGGATGACATTTTGAATGTAGTGAATGATGCAGATGAAGTGGTGACCGTAATAGTTACCGATCTGACCAACAACAGTATTGTCATTTCTAAGCAAGTATCTCAGGAAATGGAAGAACAATTCGTAGTTGGCAACTACCAGATTGACATAATTTCGGAAAGCTATGCCCCTCTGCAAGGCTTCTTCGAAGTGGAGTAAACAGAATGACTATGGTATGCGCACGTGTGTATGTGTGTAATATGTATGTACGTACGTGTACCAAATAGTTAGAAAGGATTTTTAATTTCAGTATATAATTTTATAAATTATGAAGAAGTTTGTTAAAATTTCAATTATAGCACTTTCAGTTATTCAATATGGATGTAATTCCATTCAACTTCCCAATTGTTCCTGGAGTGGAGTAGACGTGAGTTTTGCACATGTAAATTTAGATATTAGTACTGCATGTGAATGTAATTTGAGTAATGTTAGTCTTCCAATAATGATGTTGGATGATATTTTTTCAGCATTTCCTGATAATTCCCAATTGGTTTGGTCAGTAATAGGTTTAGGATGTGATGAGTTTACAATGTACGATCATAGTACCACATTATTTTATGGTGATGTAAATGCTAATCAATTTACAGTCAATGAATCTATGACAGATGATATAATTCACAAAAATGTTTTGGCAACATTAGAAATATCTGTTTTTAATCAGATGAATATGTATGGTCAACCAGGTACAATAATTTGGCAGGGGGCATATACTGGTGAAACTTTGTTTCAGGCTTTATCATTAAATTCTATGGCAATCTTTAAGTCCAAATTTGAGAATAATGGTTTAAGGATGATTTATGTAGGTAATAATTATGAATTTCACTAAACAATTAAATCGATGAAAAATTATTTTATACGCATAATGATGTTATGTAACATCTTAATATTATCAATATCTTGCAATAAAGAACAAGATACACATAATTATAAATGGTTTGAGAACGAAATAGATAATATTTATTCGTCGAATATGGAACATCCAATATGGGTAAATTTGAAAGTTAAAGATTATTCTTTTCCTTCCAACGAAAATGAAATCGAATATCAAAATCATTGGGGCGACAATACATATATTATTGATGGCATTCCTTATAATGTATGTATAAGCAATTCTTATAACTTGCAATATTCAGATTCTTCGCTGAAAGTAATAGGTATCAATAGAAGGATATCAAAAAAGATAGTAGCAGAAAATAATGAAGAAGATGCAAGTGAAGATATATTATTAAATAATTATATCGTTACATTACAATCTGTTGAGCCTATATACATATATTCTCCTTATTTTTCCAATTGCAATACCATTCCATATTGTTATTATGAAAATATGCAAATAGATTGGAATGCTAATATAGATCCAGATAAGAATTTATATATTATTACAATGTGGAATGGTACATATTTTGATGAGCCAGCTGTACAACAAACAGTGGTGCATGTAGATGTTGTAAATGACAATGGGTCAGCGGTTTTAAATAATAATTTGTTTGATGATATGCCAGATGGTGCTTTGGTAACATTAATGTTAGTTAGGGCTAATTTTATAGAGGTAACTCTTGATGATTCAGAAGTTCAAATAGAAGATGTAGATTGGTCAAGAGTATATGAAATTTTGATAGAGACGGAACAAATACATCAATTATACACTGTTGTCTCTGGAGCTATGGCACGATTCACAATGGTATTAGTAAAAAATATGTAGAAAAGTATCTGTGTTGTTTATACAAAATGTAATATTATGAAAACCCCAAGTATCGATT
Organism: Paludibacteraceae bacterium; assembly: GCA_017477325.1. Taxonomy (GTDB): domain Bacteria; phylum Bacteroidota; class Bacteroidia; order Bacteroidales; family Paludibacteraceae; genus Colicola. The sequence continues at coordinate 76,437 of JAFUWV010000002.1, read as the reverse complement.
TGATAATTTCTATATTAATAGGTTGTTATATTTTATGTTCGTGTTCAGGAACGCCACAATTGATAGGAACAGGTGAAGGGCAGATAGAATTAAACTATGGTCAATATGGATATCTTTTGTACAAGATGTTCAATATCATGGATACGTCTTATGTCTATGCAGACATGAGTGATACACAGATGAAAGATTTGCGTCAGAAATATATGAAAAAGATAAATAAGTCCTCCTCATCAGAAGATTTTGTGGAAATAGTACAGAGCATATTTAATGAAGTAAAAGATCCCTTATTGTCAATGTATACAGGCAAAAAATCGATAAGATATGAAATGCCGCGCCCCGGAGATGTGCAATCAATGTTATATGCAAGGACTTTTGATACCTATGCAGTAAAAGACTATAAAGAAATAGATGCGTTTTTTGTACATCACATATGCAAAACAAATGCAGCGGGAGAAGAAGAGGGTAATTATATTCTCATCTCGTTTTCTAATGCGTATGAGAAAGTTCCCAAGCAGAGGGTCGATTCGTTGATATATGCAATGAAGGAAGAAAATCCTTCAGGATATATAATAGATTTACGAAGTTCCGGTAATATAGTAGGTTTTGAAGGGTTCGTTGATTTCTTTTCTTATTTTTATCCTTCAAAGGGCGGTTTGTATTATCTGAAATCGTTACATTCGGTAGATGAAATGTCGTTTATCGGGAAAAATACTATTGGTGAGAATACTTCTGTCTATATAATTGTCAATGAGGGCACAGTAGGCCTTTACAACATAGCGGCATACGTATTGTCTTCGTTGCCCAATGTTAAAATTGTCAGCCGTTCACAAAGTGGCGGTTATGGGGCAATATGCAGAACAATCTGCCTGTCACAAATAAGTAATGTGTATTTTACTTATCCTGTAATAGATGTTGGCAATAAAGAAGCAGAGTCGTTTTATTACCCTTTGCGACCGGACATAAATGTTGATTGGGAGGGCAATACGGTTTTCGGCAGATATGACAAGTGCGTAGAGGCTGCAATATATGCAAACAATTAAAAGATAGGTTCAAGTTGGAAATCTTTCAGGCTTCTTGTCTCCTGTATCAGATATTTCTACTTGTGGAGATGGTTTTACTATATTATGTGCAGTGTAGACGAAAGTCTTTTGTATCAATCAGGAGATGCCGTGAAATATGGTTGCAATATGGAGAATTATAATCCGTCAAAGGTGGAAGATATCATTTCAAAAGAGCCGGTTGCAACAAAATATATAGAGAACGACCAGATCTTCATCATCCTTGGCGCCAAACGTTACAATCTGCTCGGCGCTGAGGTGAAATAAAACAGGATAGAATTAGATTTATGCATAATTATACAGGAAAACTGTATAATTATGCATAAATCTTAAAAAAACGCACTTTTCCCTGTGCTCTCGTCAAGCATACACTAAGCAAAGTGTGAGCAATGTTCTGTTTTATGCAGGAAAGTGGATAATCTTAATAATCGTATATTTTGCGGAGGGTGTTGCGGTGAGGTGTTGGTGCGTGGAATGGATATGAGGTAGTGTTATGTTGAATTGTATTTATTCTTCGATAAGATTTGCGTATATAAGATAAAAGCAGTAATTTTGCATGCTATTAGGAGCGAAGTATATTTTGCAATAATTAACAAACAAACAACATATCATTATGGTAAACTACAAAGAATTAGGTCTGGTGAACACTCGTGAGATGTTCCGCAAGGCCATCAACGGCGGATATGCAATCCCCGCTTTCAACTTCAACAACATGGAGCAGCTTCAAGCCATCATCAAAGCTTCAGCAGAGACGAAGTCACCCGTTATTCTTCAAGTGTCGAAAGGTGCCCGTAATTACGCTAACCAGACACTTCTCCGCTACATGGCACAGGGTGCTGTAGAGTATGCCAAGGAGCTTGGTTGGGAGAACCCTCAGATATGCTTGCATCTTGACCACGGTGACAGCTTCGAGCTGTGCAAGAGCTGCGTGGACTTCGGTTTCTCGAGTGTGATGATAGATGCGAGTTCGCTTCCTTACGAGGAGAACATAGCCTTGACGAAGAAGGTGGTAGATTATGCTCATCAGTACGACGTGACCGTAGAGGCAGAACTTGGTGTGCTGGCAGGTGTAGAGGACGAGGTAAAGGCAGAAGAGAGCCACTATACAAAGCCTGAGGAGGTTATAGACTTCGCTACCCGCACAGGTTGCGACTCACTTGCCATCTCTATCGGCACGAGCCACGGTGCATATAAGTTCAAACCCGAGCAGTGCACTCGTGACCCGAAGACCGGTCGTCTTGTTCCTCCTCCATTGGCATTCGACGTGCTTGATGCTATCATGGAGAAGCTTCCGGGATTCCCAATCGTACTTCATGGTTCTTCTTCTGTTCCGCAGGAGTATGTTGATATGATCAATAAGTACGGCGGCAAGTTGCCAGACGCAGTAGGTATTCCTGAGGAGCAACTTCGCAAGGCAGCGAAGTCGGCAGTATGCAAGATCAATATCGACTCTGACTCACGTCTTGCATTCACGGCAGCAGTGCGTAAAGTGTTCTGGGAGAAGCCTGGTGAGTTTGACCCGAGGAAGTACTGCGGTCCTGCCCGCGACCTGATGACGGAGTTGTACAAGCACAAGATCATCAACGTGCTTGGCAGTGACGGAAAAGCGTAAGTTAGAGGAAGTTTGGGAAGTTTGACAAGTTCGGGAAGTTTGACAAGTTTGTCGAGTTCGGGAAGTTTGACAAGAAACTCAACAAACTCAACAAACTTTACAAACTCAACAAACTTTACAAACTCTACAAACTCAACAAAGTAGTTATATCGAGTCGGAACAGACACATATTCTTTTAGGTAAGGTCCGTGAAGGTCAGCCTATGACAGGAGGAGAGCAAGCGCGACTTGCTCTCCTGCTTGCTCTGCCCGCCATCATCTCCCAGTTGGTGACGATAGTGATGGAATATGTTGACACGGCGATGGTGGGTCATCTGGGTGCTTCTGCTTCTGCTTCGATAGGTCTTGTGAGCACCTCGACATGGCTGATGGGCGGTTTGTGTTCATCTCTTGCAGGCGGTTTTGCAGTGTTAGTGGCGCAGAGCATTGGCGCTAACGACTATGCACGTGCGAGACAGATACTGCGCAAAGCCATCCGTTTCACGCTGCTTGTGAGCGGTTGTTTAGGTCTTGTCGGAGTGTTGATATCCCCTTTTCTTCCTCAGTGGCTTGGAGGCGGTGAAGATATAAGACGTGATGCGACACTGTATTTTCTTGTGTTTGCAGCCTCGATACCGGTGTGGGAGATGAATTTTCTGATGGCGTCGATGCTCCGCAGTACGGGTAACATGCTGGTGCCGAGTGTGGTCAATATATGTGCTTGTCTGCTTGACGTGCTGTTCAACTACGTGTTTATTTTTGTGTTGGGTATGGGAGTGTTGGGTGCAGCGATAGGTACGTTGTGTTCAATGTTTCTCTCAGCTCTGGTGTTGACGTTGTATGTTCTTTTCTTCTCTGAGCTGAAGCGTGTGAAACCAGAGAGTTCAGAGAGCGTGGCTTATCAGAAGAGTTCACCTATACTTCGTCCGGCATTGAATATAGGTATTCCGATGGCGGTTCAGCACGTGGCGATGTGCAGTGCTCATATAGTGTCAACGCTAATAGTGGCTCCACTTGGTACGATAGCGATAGCAGCGCACTCGTTTGGCATAACAATTGAGGGGTTGTGTTATATGCCGGGTTACGGTATAGGTGATGCCGCGACCACTCTTGTGGGTCAGTCGATAGGTGCTAAGCGCGAGGACCTGCGTCATTCGTTCTCGTATATAACACTGCTGCTTGGTGTGGCATTTATGACTTTCATGGGTGTGCTGATGTATGCGGGTGTGCCATATCTGATGCCTCTGATGACTCCGGATGCGGCAGTGCAGTCGCTGACGGTAGAGTGCTTGCGCATAGAGGCGTTTGCCGAGCCCATGTATGCAGCGTCGATAGTGATATACAGCATATTTGTCGGTGCGGGCGACACCCGTATTCCGGCAGCGATGAATCTTGGCTCGATGTGGGTAGTGCGCTTGCCTTTGGCCTGGCTGCTTGCCCGGAGTCTTGGTTTGAGAGGAGTGTGGATAGCGATGTGCGCAGAACTGTGCTTCAGGGGGCTGATATTTTTGACAAGACTGAAGATAAAAGACAAAAGATAAAAGACAAAAGACAAAAGATAAAGGACAAAAGACAAAAGATAAATGAAACAAATCATCAATGAAGAGTTTGGCGGCGAGCGCCCGCTCTATAAGTCGGAGGACCTGCTGCTTCGTGGAGTGACCATTCATGCGGGAGAGTCTTCTATCAAAGAGTGCCGCAATATACGTGCAGAAGAGTGCCGTTTTGAGGGCAAGTATGTTTTTTGGGAGAACGACGGTGTGGAGTGCACAGGCTGCCTATTCACGGAGTCAGCCCGTTCGTCAGCATGGTACAGCAAGAATCTGCATTACAAAGACAGCCTTGTAGAGGCGCCCAAGATGTTTCGTCGTGCACATAACATAACGCTTGAGAACGTGAAGATGCCGAATGCGGAGGAGACGTTCTGGGACTGCTCGGGGATAAGCCTAAAGAATGTGGAGATACAGAATGCCGACTACCTGTTCATGCACTCGGAGAACATAGAGATATCCGACTACAAGCAAGACGGCAACTACAGTTTTCAGTATGCGCGTAACGTGGTGATACGTAATGCAGTCATCAACTCGAAGGACTCGTTTTGGGAGGCGAAGTATTGCACGCTCTACGACTGCGAGATCAACGGCGAGTATTTGGGTTGGTACTCCTCGCACTTGCGGCTTGTACGTTGCCACATCACCGGCACTCAGCCCTTGTGCTACTGCGACAACCTTGTGCTTGAAGACTGCACATTCGGCTCTGACGCAGACCTTGCACTGGAGTATTCGACGGTAGAGGCAACAATCAAGGGTCATGTGTTGAGCATCAAGAACCCCACGAGCGGGCACATACGTGTGGAGTCGGTAGGCGAGATAATCATCGACAGCAATCAGAAGCAACCTGCGGACTGCGTGATAGAAATTTTAAATAAAGAATAGTGCAATAACCAATTGTCAATAATATGTTAACTTACGTTGAGAGAGCAGGTTCCAACTGCTACAAGTGGGACTCGGAAGGAGCTGTGGGCAAGTTGCCATTGTGGGTAGCCGACATGGATTTCAAGGCGGCACCTGCCATTCTGAGCGCGATGCAGCGGCGCCTCGACCATGGTGTGTTCGGGTATAACGTGATACCTGAAGAGTATTTCGATGCAGTGAGCAACTGGTTCAGCCGCCGTCATGGCTGGCATGGTATCAAGCGTGAACAGCTGATACCGACTATAGGTGTAGTGCCTGCCTTGTCGGCAGTACTGAGAGCGTTGAGTTGGAGAGACAGGCCATGGCTAAATGGAGGAAAGATGCGCGTGCTGACTCTGACTCCTGCATACAACTGCTTTTTCAGCAGTGTTCGCAACCTGGAGGCAGAACTCATAGAAAGTGCTCTTGTGAACAACAACGGGCATTATGAGATAGACTGGTTAGATTTCGAGAAGAAGGCAGAGCAGTCTGAAGTCTTTATCTTCTGCAACCCCCACAACCCGACAGGACGGGTGTGGACGCGTGATGAGATAGTCCGCATAATGGGTATTTGCGAGTTTTACGGTGTGTTTGTCATCTCAGATGAGATACACTGCGAAATCACCATGCCGGGGCATGATTATATTCCATATGCCTCGCTCATGGAGCCGGATGATGACTACTATTGTGTGTTGACCTCGGCCTCGAAAGCGTTTAACATAGCCGGTCTGCAGTGCGCTTGTATCTTTGTTCCGGACAAGCAGATGTACGCAGAGATAGACCGTGCCATCAATGTTCATGAGGTGTGCGACCTGAATCCGTTCGGTGTGGTGGCAACCATTGCGGCGTACAACGAGAGCGAGGAGTGGCTCAAAGAGCTGAATGCGAAGATATGCAGCAATTATCAGCTTCTGAAATCGTTTCTCGAGACCAATCTTAAGCAACTCACTCTGACGGAAATGGAGGGCACATATCTTGCGTGGGTAGGCATCAAGAAGACGGGAATGCGTGCGGAGACGTTCTGCCACCAGCTTGCCGAGAAACAGAATGTGTTGTTCAATCCTTCCGAGATGTACGGCTGTGCGGACTATATAAGAATCAATCTTGCGACGTCGGAAACAATTCTCGAAGAAGCGCTCAGAAGGCTGCAGAATTTTGTCGAAAATGAGGTATGTAGTTGATAAAAAAGCAAAAAAAACATCATTTTGTTGTGTATATCAAAAACTTGTTGTACCTTTGCACGCTTTTTCGCCGAATAGTAAAGAGCAATCAGTCAGAAAGTAAATACAGTAACCTGTCTTCGGGAGAAGACGTAAAACGATAAAAACGATGAAAAGAACATTCCAACCCTCACAGCGCAAGAGACGCAACAAACACGGATTCCGTGAGAGAATGGCTACCGCTAATGGCCGCCGCGTATTGGCAGCACGTCGTGCTAAAGGTCGCAAGAAACTGACCGTTGCCGACGAAGGACGCCACAAATATTAATAGCGATTGTTTCAGTCAGTCAAGAGTAGAGCCATAACTCTACGTGCGACAAGAGACTCTTAGGGAAAAGAGATGTGTGCGTCTCCTTTCCCTTATTTTGCTATTAAAGACAAACATCGAAGCAATATATAACTCATACCTGACATGCAAACAACAAGACAACAAAAAATAGAGAGGCTTATCCAGAAGGACTTGAGCGACATTTTTCTTGGTTATACCCGCCGCCTGCACGGCGTTCTTATCTCAGTGAGTGAGGTGCGCATATCTCCGGACCTGAGCATCGCTCATGTCTATCTGAGCATATTTCCCACTGACCGCCAAAAGGAGGTGATGACGCTTATAGAACAAGAGCATGGCAAGATACGCGGAGAGATGGGTACGCTTGAGCGCCATCAATTGCGTATAATACCGGAACTGAATTTCCATCTTGACGAAACAATGGACAAGATGGAGCGCATCGACCAACTGCTCAAACAATAGTCTTTCAACAAGTCAGTGAACTCGACATCGCTTCGCATAGCATGGCGGTACTTGTTTGCCAAGAAGAGTCATAATGCAATCAACATAGTCTCCGGCATCAGTGCTGCGGGAGTGGCAGTAGTCAGTGCTGCCATGGTGGTAGTGTTGTCGGTGATGAACGGTTTCGGGTCGCTGGTTGAGCGCATGTTTTCCGCCTTCGACCCGGACCTGAAGATAACCGCTACCTCAGGCAAACATTTCTATACAGACACAGAGCAGATAGAGCAACTGCGGACTTTGCCGTATGTAGCCGTGTATTCCGAGACAGTAGAAGAGACGGGTTTGTGCGAGTTCGCAGGCAAGCAAGTGCCGGCATTGCTCAAGGGTGTGGACTACAACTTTGCAGAACTAACGCAGATCGACTCCATCATGACCGATGGTGAGTTTCTTGTAGTCAACAAGTACGACGATGGCGCAGGTGAGTCAGTTCTCAGGCTTGAGCGGTGTGTGCTTGGCCTGGGACTTGCCAATCAGTTGGGCATAGGGGCGCATTTTGTCGGCGGGCTGCGGTTGTATGCCCCCAAGCGCGAGGGCAGAGTGAACATGCTCCGCCCTGACAAGAGTTTCAATCAGTCGAGTGCGTTCATCTCGGGCATCTTCGCCGTGAACCAGACCAAGTATGACGACAAGTATATGCTTATATCACTTCCTCTTGCCCGCCACCTGTTCGACTACACCGCCAATCAGGCAACAGCCATCGAACTGAAACTATCTGCGGGCGTCAGTCAGAAGAAAGCCAAGCGTGAGATATCGGCTCTGCTCGGCTCTGACTTTAGTGTGAAAGACAGATATGAGCAGCAGGAAGACTTCTTCAAGATAATGCAAATAGAGAAGGCACTTACCGTTATATTGCTGATATTCATACTGCTTCTCGCGTCGTTCAATATCATAGGCTCTCTCTCGATGCTTATGATAGACAAGCGTGAAGATACGCTGATTCTTGGCAGTCTCGGTGCAGACAGGCGGATGCTGAGCAGAATATTCCTTTATGAGGGCTGGATGATATCTCTTCTTGGAGCCGCTGCCGGGTTGATTCTCGGTCTGGCAGTGTCTCTGGGGCAGCAATATTTCGGATGGATAAAACTTGGCACGGGCACGGAATATATCGTCAGCTCATACCCTGTCGAGGTGCAGGCGCTTGATATACTTCTCGTGGCTGCTACGGTATGCCTGCTCGGCTGGCTTGCTGCGTGGATTCCCAGCAGAAAACTGAAGACAGAAGACAACAGATAACGAACAGAAAATTATGAGAACAAGACTCTGCATATTGCTCTTGCTGACACTCTTCGTTGCTTGTAACAATACTCAACGACCTGAGCGCAGACCGCTTGCTGACACTACTTTCGGCAAGGCATACTCCACACAATACGGCCAGCACTACCTGTCAAGGGGAGTCAGGCAGAATGTTATCGACCTCGACCTCTATTCCGAGAACCTCTCGCTTGACTCGCTTCATCACATTGTGGGCACAGGCACCAACCTCTATCTTTCAGACATCTTTCTGCCTGAGAGCGAAGACACGCTGCTTGCCGAGACCTTTGTTTCGGACACGACGGCTGCTGAATATACATTTCTCCCCGGCGTTGACTACGATAGCAATATCAGCGGAGCATACCTTCTTAACATCACTGACGGCAACCTCACGTCTTACACTATCTTCACTGAGGGTTCGTTCGTAGTGAACAGAGAGGCTGATTCCACTCACATACACTTCACTCTGAAATACACTCAGGGCAATGTTCCTCTTACCTATGAGGCTGACTTTCACGGAGTGATTGACTACGAGAAGCAATGATTTATCGTCAATACCATACGTATCTTCGTCTTGAGCGCTCACTCTCTGACAACACTGTCGAGAGTTATGAGCAAGACCTCATGAAACTGCGTGACTATTGTGCTAAAAACGGTATTGACCCGGTGAAGGCCACATTCGACGACCTGCAGGAGTTTCTTTATACACAGTTCAAGACCGACACCAACCCGCGCTCGCAAGCACGTATCATCTCCGGCATCCGCTCTTTCTACAAGTTTCTCCTATATAATAAATATATCGAGCAGAACCCTGCCGAACTGCTTGCACAACCCAAACTGGGCAGTCACCTGCCCGAGGTGCTCTCTGTCGAGGAGATAGACAGCATGATAGCATGTATCGACCTCAGCAAGCCGGAAGGCAGACGCAATCGCGCTATCATCGAGATGCTCTATGGCTCAGGCCTGCGGGTGAGTGAACTGGTCAACCTGCGGCTGAGTAATATGTATCGCAAACAGGCATACATGCTCGTCGAGGGCAAAGGCAGCAAACAGCGCCTCGTACCTGTTTCCGATGAAGCAGAGAAGCAGTTCGACCTGTGGATGGACGACAGAGCAATGCTCGACATCAAACCCGAGTATGCCGACTATGCTTTTCTCAACCGGTACGGCAGGGCACTTACCCGCTCTATGATTTTTCATATAATAAAAGAGTTGGCGGCAGAGGCAGGCATCAAGAAAAATATCTCACCGCACACTCTGCGGCATAGCTTTGCCACTCACCTGCTGCAAAACGGGGCCGACCTGCGCATCATTCAGCAGCTGCTCGGGCACGAGAGTATCACGACAACGGAAATATATACCCATATCAACGTGGAAGACCTGCGCCGGGCCATTCTCAAGTATCACCCTAAGAATCATCGTTGAAGAATATCTGTCTAAATATACTGCTCTTTCTGATGTCAGCTCTCTCGCTGTACGCTCAGGAAACCATTGTTGTAGGTACCGTGCGCGATGCTGCAACAGGGCTGCCTATCACCAATGCCAATGTCTATTACAGACACACGGGCATAGGCTGTGCCACCAACGATGAAGGACTGTTCATGGTGCGGACCGACCTCACAAAGAAGCGCACACTCGTCATATCTGCCATAGGATACAAGACCCAACGGTACCAGATTGAGCCGGGGCAGTATGCAGGCATTGAGGTGGAGATGGAGGAGCAGAACACACAGTTGCAGGATGTGTTCATCATGCCGGGAGAGAATCCTGCACTTGCTCTCATGGAGCAGGTCAGACTGCATAGAAAAGCTAATGATGTCACACTCAACCCTGCCGTCACCTACAATACCACGGAGCAAAAATGTCTCTTTATAAGTGATATCAGACAGAAGCATCTCAAGCGACTTTTATGGAAGAGTCTACGAAGCGGTATGCTCTCGGTTGAAGACAGCACTCTGCTCCTGCCGCTGTATATATGTAATACAAGAAGCCAAATAGCAGGCTCGGGCAGGTCACTTGTTTCTGCTCCCGAGACAAGAAGTCTCATGCTCACCGAGACCGACTATCAGCTTCTGCTGCAAGGTCTGCCGGAGCCCTTCGACTTCTATCAGAACACCGTCTCCGTCTTCTCGCACAGTTTCATCTCACCGCTCGCTTCGTCAGGCAACAGCCACTATCTGTACTACCTCGCTGACAGCATTTCCTCCGATTCCATCGGAAAAACCTATGTGGTTCACTTCCGCAGCAAGAACCCATATCAACCCTCTTTCAACGGACAGATGCACATCGATTCCGCCACCTATGCGCTTATGAGTATCGAGGCCTCCATCCCTAGAGAAGTAGGCGTCAACTACCTCACCTCGCTGCAGATAACACAGACTTTCGACAGAAACCTTGTCCCGCTCCGCGAGAATCTGTCTATGATATTCGATTTCGCTATCAAAGCGGACACATCGCACGTCTTCCCTACCGTACTGCTCACGCGCAACACCGTCACCGACAACACTACCACCATGGCAGCACTGACTACTGCCACTCCCGCAGCACTTATGCCGGAGACTATGGGTGTGGGTCAGGCTGACTCGGCTATGATGAGTCAAGTTGACTCCGCAATGATGCGTCTTCAGGACTCGCCTATTATCAGGTTGGGCAGGACGCTGGCCCACATCATCAACACGGGCAACATACCTACCGGAGAGAAAGTCGATATAGGCAATGCTGTAGAACTGCTTGGGGGTAGCCGTCAGGAGGGATTCCACCTCGGCATACCGCTCACTACCAATGAAAAACTGTGGAAGAACGTAGAGCTGTCGGGCTATGTGGCATACGGTTTCCGGGATCGTGCCCTCAAGGGCAAGGGGCAGATAAGAGTGCTGCTGCCCACCAAGCGGAGGCACATGCTCGGGGCTTACTATTGGGACAGCTATGTCCATTCAGACCTCTCATCGTCCTACTATCTGCTCCGCGAGAACGATATCTTCTATGCCGACCAGGACTTTGCTCACATGGTCTTCTCGGGCATACGGTATGCCAATCAGGCAGCCAATACCGACACTCGGCGCAGGGAAGGCAAGCTGTGGTGGGAAGCCGAGTGGAACGACATTGTCGAGACGAACATAGCATTCCGTATGGGCACCATGGGCTACGGGTCACCATACGTCGGATACCACAACATCCCGTACTATACCTATCGCACACTGCAGGCTACGCTACGTCTGGGTTGGAACGAGAGAAAAATAGACTTCTTCATGCGCCGCCACCATGTTCACAGCAACTATCCCATAGTGCGCCTCAATGCCGAAGTAGGCTCATATTCTCTGCCTGAAAAGCCGTCCACTCCGTATGCGCGGCTCACACTGCAGGTTCAGCAGACGGTCTCCCTGGGTTTGCTCGGCCGGCTTGACTACTCCGTGCAGGGGGGTCTGGTATTCGGCGCAGTGCCATATCCGCTGCTCGAACATTTTGTCGGTAACCAGAGTTATACATACGACCCGTACCGCTTCACCCTGCTGAACAGTTACCAGTATGCTGCCGACAAGTTCATCTATGCACACGTGCACTGGAACATGCAGGGAGCCGTTTTCAACCGGATACCTTACATACAGCGCCTTCGTCTGAGAGAGCTGCTGGAGCTGAAGGTGGCGTACGGCTCGCTCTCTGACAAGCATCAGTCAGTCATTCCTTTGCCTGAGACACTGGGGCGGATGCGTGTGCCTTATGTGGAGGCCGGCGTGGGCATAGGCAACATTCTGCGTGTGGCAGACGTGTATGCCATCTTCCGCCTGACCGACTTCAAGAACACTACCACTCCATGGTGGGCTATACGTGCACGGTTCTCACTCGGACTGTGAGGGAGGCAGGATCCAAGTTTCAAGTTTCTTATCCTTACGGAACGATCTGCTGCGCTGTGCAGGGTCCACGCCTCTATGAGGCTGTTTCAGGGGGTTTGCGTAATTATGAAAAATGTAGTAACTTTGTGGGCTGAAACAAACTTTACAAACCTGACAAACTTTACAAACTTTACAAACCTGACAAACTTTACAAACCTGACAAACTTTACAAACCTGACAAACTTGACGAACTCATCAAACCTGGAACTTAGTTCCTTTTGACTCTTGTAAAACTTATAAAACTCAATATATTATGTACAAGTTCATGTCAGCCGAAGAGGCTGCCCAATTCATTCAGAACGGTGACGTAGTGGGCATGGGCGGATTCACTCCCGCCGGTGCTCCGAAAGACGTCCCTACGGCTATAGCCAAGTGTGCCGAAGAAGCACACGCTCGAGGCGAAGAGTTTAAAATAGGTATCTACACAGGAGCCTCCACGGGTGACTCGTGTGACGGCATGCTGGCACGTGCTCATGCCATTCTGTTCCGCGCCCCTTACCAGTCGAACAAAGACTTGCGGACGGAACTGAACAACCAGGATGCCCACTACTTCGACATGCACCTGAGCCAACTCGCCCAGGAACTGCGCTACGGCTTCCTGCCGCGACCCAAGTTCGCCATCATTGAGGCGTGTGAGGTGACCGAACTGGGAGAAATAATACCCACCGCCGGAGTGGGTATCATGCCCACCATCTGCCGTCTGGCGGACCATATAATAGTGGAACTGAACGAGGCTATGCCTCCGGTGATGCGTGGCATACACGATATCTACGAGCCTGCTGATCCGCCTATGCGCCGCGAGATACCTATCTATCATGTGGGTGACCGCATCGGCACTGACTGCATAAAGGTTGACCCGAGCAAGATTATAGCTATCGTCAGGACCAACCGTCCGAATGAGGTAGGCAAGTTCTCGCCTCTGGACGAGACGACTGAGAAGATAGGCGCCAACGTGGCCAAGTTCCTCGAAGAAGAGATGCATGCGGGCCGTATCCCCAAGTCGTTCCTGCCTATCCAGTCCGGCGTGGGCAACATAGCCAATGCGGTGCTTGCCGCTCTGGGAGAGAACCCTCACATACCTCCTTTCCAGATGTACACGGAGGTCATTCAGGACTCGGTGGTTCAACTGATGAAGGACGGCCGTGTGACGTTCGCTTCGGGATGCTCGCTGACTGTAGGTGCGGACAAACTGCAGGACATCATCGACCACATGGACTTCTTCCGCCGCCGTATTGTTCTCCGTCCGCAAGAGATATCTAACAACCCCGAGGTGGCCCGCCGTCTGGGCCTCATCACCATCAACACGGCTCTTGAGGCGGACATCTATGGCAATATCAACTCGACCCACGTTTGCGGCACGAAGATGATGAACGGCATAGGCGGCAGCGGCGACTTCACGCGCAACGCTTATATATCCATCTTCACCACGCCGTCCACGGCAAAGGGCGGCGCCATCTCGTCCTTCGTGCCTATGGTAAGCCACCTCGACCACTCCGAGCACTCCGTGAAGGTCATCATCACGGAGCAGGGCATAGCAGACCTGCGCGGTAAAAGCCCGATACAGCGTGCCGAATGCATCATCGAGAACTGCGTGGCACCGGAGTACAAGCAAATGCTCAGAGACTATCTTCAGAACTGCAAGAAAGCCCATACTCCCCACAACCTGCGTCTGGCGACTGCCATGCACCAGGAGTTCCTCGCTTCAGGCGACATGCGTAACACGCGCTGGGAGAACTATATGTAAAACGCAAGTCGCAGATACAGTTTAACGGGAAGCGGACAGACAACCTGTCCGCTTTGTTTTTTTGTGTTAATACCACAACCTACCAATTGACCAACCTTCGAACCTCAAAAATCATCCCCACATAGTTTATCTTAAGCATTTTACTACGCCTTCAGTGTGAAGTTACCGATGGTGGAATAACTCGCAGATAGCTATTTTGGTTGGGAGGGCAATGACAGCTTCGCTATAAGGAGGAGAACATTTGAGAAGAGAGATACATAGGGTAACGGCTATTTTTTTTCATTATAATAATTAAGGTGAAACTAAAACTTGTATAAAACAAAAAATCGTTGTATCTTTGTAGGCTGTAAGAAATGGTGTTTCAGGATCCAGGTTTCATGTTCCAGGTTTCTTATCCCTTCGGGAACGATCGGCGGAGCCGGCAAGGTCCAGGTTCCAGGTGACCCAATATCAAACGCTAACAAACAAAAAACAATATACAATCATGACACTGAACAACTACAATTTTGCCGGAAAGAAGGCAATAGTACGCGTGGACTTCAATGTACCACTCGATGAAAACGGACAGATAACCGACGACACCCGTATCCGCGGTGCTCTTCCTACTCTTAAGAAGATACTGGCCGACGGCGGTGCTCTCATCATCATGTCTCACATGGGCAAACCTAAAGGCAAGGTCAACCCGAAAATGTCGCTCTCGCAGATAAAAGACGCAGTGGCTGCCGCCCTTGGCACGGAGGTGCTTTTCGCGCCCGACTGTGCCGACGCAAAGGCCGCAGCAGACCAACTCAAGCCCGGACAGGTGCTGCTGCTCGAGAACCTGCGTTTCTATCCCGAAGAAGAGGGCAAGCCTGTAGGTATCGACAAGGAAGACCCTGCTTACGAAGAGGCTAAGAAGCAGATGAAGGCACGCCAGAAAGAGTTCGCCAAGACTCTGGCTTCTTATGCAGACTGCTACGTCAACGACGCCTTCGGTACTGCTCACCGCAAACATGCCAGCACAGCCGTCATCGCCGACTATTTCTCGCAGGACAACAAGATGCTCGGACTGCTTATGGAGAAAGAAGTAGAGGCTGTGGACAATATACTCAGCAATATCAAACGCCCCTTCACCGCTATCATGGGCGGCTCCAAAGTGTCAACCAAGATAGGCATCATTGAGAACCTGATGGACAAGGTGGACAACCTGATTCTCTGTGGTGGCATGACCTACACCTTCGCAAAGGCCCAGGGTGGAAAGATAGGCAATTCCATCTGTGAGGACGACAAACTGGACCTCGCACTTGACATCATTCGTCAGGCAAAAGAGAAGGGCGTGAACCTCGTGCTCGGTACCGACTGCGTGGCAGGAGACGAGTTCAGCAACGATGCCAAGCAGATCGTTTGCCCCGCCAACGATGTCCCCGACGGTTGGGAAGGCATGGATGCCGGTCCTGAGACTCAGAAAGCATTCGCCAAGGCAATAGAGGGTGCCAAGACCATTCTGTGGAACGGACCCGCAGGAGTGTTCGAGTTCGACAACTTCACCGCCGGCTCTCGCGCCATAGCAGAGGCTATCGCAAAAGCTACCGACGAGGGTGCCTACTCGCTTATAGGCGGAGGCGACTCGGTGGCTTGCATCAACAAGTTCGGCATGGCTGACCGCGTAAGTTACATCTCTACAGGAGGCGGAGCGCTGCTCGAAGCCATCGAAGGAAAAGTACTGCCCGGAGTAGCCGCTATCAAAGGAGAATAGTATAAACTAAAGAAACGAAAGTATCTTAAGTGACTTAAGTATCTTAAGAAACTTTCCACTCTCAACTATAAAACTTCTCTCAACTTTCAACTTTAAACTTAAGAACTTCTCTCAACTTTAAACTTTCAACTTTAAACTTTAAACGAATCATGGAAGTATCAGGTAAAATCATACAAGTGCTGCCGCTTCAGGAAGGAACCTCCACCCGTACGGGTAACCCGTGGCAGGTGCAGTCATACGTTCTGGAGACGCAAGAGCAGTACCCGAAGAAAGTATGCTTCGAAATCTTCGGAGAAGAACGAATCAAAGCCAATCCCTGCAAAATAGACGATCTGGTGACGGTTAGTTTTGACATCGAGTCCCGCGAATTCAACGGACGTTGGTACACAAGTATCCGTGCATGGAAAGTGCAGCAGGGAATAGTAGCGGCCGAACCTTCAGCGCAAGGGCAGCCTGAAAAGACTGCCCAGCCCGTGCAGCCGCAGCCTGCAGTAAGCAACTTGCAGACCTTCGACCAGATAAAGAATGACGCACCCGTAGATGACGGCACTGACCTGCCGTTCTAAAGAAATTGTCCCGGGCAGCCAAGATATCGCTTTCTGTTGTTGCCGTCATCCTTGTGGTGGCGGCAGCAATAGTTTGTGCGCTGCGCTGGAAAGCATGGTTCGGCAATCAGCCGGAGCAGCCTTACAGCGTCCCGGCAGTGCCGCACAACATAGTTCTCTCATACGGCGAGAAGACGCAGAGTACGCGTATTGTGAGTTTCAGATGCGACACCGTGACAGCGCCTGCATGCGTGGAGTTGCTCAATTGGACCACGCGGGACACGCTCGTTTTTCCTGCGCACGGCACCATAGTCAGCTCCCGCGCCGGCAAGGCTGCGTTCTATCGTGCCGTGCTCGACTCCGTCATCGCAGGCAACTACTCCTACCGGTGCATCGCTGCCGGCCATGCCTCACAGTGGTACAACCTCTACTTTGCTGACAGAGCTTCGCAGAACAATATGCAGCAGTTCCTCGTCTTTGGTGACATACAGGACAAGCAGGGTGCAGCCTCAAGTGCTTTGTTCAACACAGCCTTCTCTGCCCAAGTGCTTGGCAACGCACTGCCCGCGGCTATGGTTTTTGTGGGTGACATCATCGAGCGGCCCACCGACCACTACTGGCAGCTCTTCTTCAACTCGCTTGGCGACAGGCAGACTGTCACACCCGTCATAGCCGCCACCGGCAACCATGAGTACCTTAAAGGAATACACAAGACCCTCGACCGGAGGTGGACGCACGTGTTCGGTAATCCCGGGAACGGACCGGAACGCTTCTCTGAGACTACATATTTCCTGGATTTCCCGTATGCCAGAATCATCGTCCTGGACACTGATGCACTGCAGTCCGTACCGGACTACACCATTATGCAGACCTGGCTCCGTATGGTGCTCGCCCGGCGGCCCGAAGTATGGAAGATCATTGTGATGCACCATCCGCTCTTCTCTGCTTCTTCCAACCGGAGCAACACACTCCTCCGGCTCGCCTTTCAGCGTATATTCGAACAGTCAGACATAAAGGCGGACCTCGTCTTTGCCGGACACGACCACAACTATATGCGTACTGCCGCCCAGAGCGGCAAGCCCGTGTATATACTCACCAACTCGTCAGACAAGTTTTATCCGCCCAAAGAGGATTTGCATGCTGACAGCCATGCCGCCTATATGCGTGTCTTCGAGGATGTCAAAGTCTATCGGGACAGCATCAGAGTCAACACCTGGAATGCCGATGCGGACACCGTCTTCGACTCCGTTGTGCTCAGCAGATACGAGTCAAGGCAGATGTAAATACAGCAAAGATGAATTTTCTCAGAGTCTATATTGCATCTCTTTTGCTCACGTTCTGTGCGTGCCTGTCCGCCTCGCCTCAGGACGTGGATACGGCTCTTGCCGCATACGACTCTGTGCAGTCGGTCAGCAATGCCAACTCCTTCTTCGAGGTACTGCTTCAGGAGGGTCTCACGGACGACACCATATCGTTCGATATATATTCTTCCGCAGAGGAAATCAATTTCAACGTCTGCTATTGGGCAACCGAATGGTACAACGAACAGCAGCGTTACAAGACGGCTGAAGAGTATGGCGTGAGGGCGCTCGAATCATTCTTCGGTACTCCCGGGCAGAAGGCAGATGCACTCGGTCTGCTTGCTGTTGTCAACATCCGCCTGGGGCAGTTCGAGCAGGCGGCACAGTATGCCAAGCAGTGCTACGATATGGATCTGACGGAAGGCGACCCCGACCATATCAGCAGCTCCCTGAACACACTGGCTGCCATTTACATCATGACACGCCAGTTCGACGAAGCCGAAAAGTTTATTCTCGAGTCCGTCAAGTATGCCGAGCAGACAGGCAACCTGTGCAAGGTGGCGCTGGTCAAGGGTACGGCATCGGAGGTCTTCTTCCGCAAGGGCGACAACCTCCGGTCGCTGCAGTATGCCACCGAAGCATACCATATAGAGACCTCGCTCGGCAGAAAAAACAAGGCGGCCATACGCCAGGCCCAGCGTGCCTCCGCTCTCATCGCCATGGGAAGATACACCGAAGCCCAGGGCGCACTCAACGAGGCTATACCCGAGTTCCGCAGCGACGGCAACCGACACTCGCTCGGCATAGCCTGCAACCAGATGGGGATACTCATGCACGCACAAGGCAACGACTCCGCCGCTGTACGCTATTATAAAGAGGCTCTCGGCATCTTCGCCGGACAGAACGACATCTTCAACCTCTGCCAGACGCACAAAGGGCTGCATGATGCACTGCGGCATATCGACGTGGAACAGGCTCTCTATCACGGCGACTGCTACAACCAGTTGCGCGACTCGCTCTATGACAACGAGACGGGCATGCTGCTCTCCAAATATGCTGCCGAGTACGACAACTATCACCTCCAGATGCAGAACAGAGACCTCCGCCGGAAGAACACCGAGCGCGTCATCCTGCTTGTCGCTGTTCTTGTGATACTGCTGGTAGTCGCCCCCGTCACATTCATTGTGTCAAGAAGGCGCCATCACCGCCGTCTCGAGAAGCTGCTTCAGGAAATAGAACTGCTGCAGGCGCAACTGAAGAAGGAAAGTGCGGAAAACCAAGATGATGCAGACGACGCAACAGCCAACGAAATATATTCCTCGCTCACCGAGGAAGAGAAATTGTTTCTTGCTGAAGTGGTGCAGGTGGTCAGAGAAGCAAAGGCGGAAGCCTGCTATTCTGTCGAGTCCGTGGCTGCGCATTTCAACATGACACCTCAGACCTTCCGCAGACGCATATTCAGCCTTACCGGAGAACTGCCCAACGCCTTCATCAATGCAGTGAGAATGCAGAAAGCGGGACAGATGCTTAAAGCCGACACAGCCGTCTCTGTCTCCGACGTGGCACTGGCGTGCGGATACGACGAGATAAGCACCTTCTCACGCAGTTTCAAGCGTTTCCATGGGGTCTCGCCATCCGACTTCCGCAAGCAAAACAAGTAGTCTCGGCACTGAAATAGGCTTATAAAACCTTCAGAAGACGTATTTTGTAAGAAATTGTCAAAACTCTTTCTTCCTTTTGTAAGATAATGTTAATTGCGTTATCACGGTTTTGCCGTACCTTTGCAACCGATAACAAAGTGTTGTCATTACACAACCTTACAACCTTCAACAAACACTATCTGCTATCAGGTTCCATTAACCTTGACCACCCATTAACCTCAATATATTTTCTATGCGGAGACAGTTGTGCATAAACTGTCTCTTTTTTATGCATATTATCCTGCCTTGAATAGGGTTGAAAAAGCGCTAAATTTGTATATAAAAGTAAAATAAATCAACTTTTTTTCTTCAAATATTTGCGTAATTCAAAAAGTTGCAGTACCTTTGCAGCCGCTTTCGTGAAATCGGAGCATCTATCGGCCCATTCGTCTATCGGCTAGGACGTAAGATTTTCATTCTTAAAAGAGCAGTTCGATTCTGCTATGGGCTACAAATAACAGATTAGTAACTAAACAACTAAAACAGAATTAAGATGGCAAACCATAAATCATCTTTGAAGAGAATTCGTCAAACCGAGACCCGTAAACTCCACAATCACTACTATGCAAAGACAGCACGCAATGCTGTGCGCAAAGTACGTGCTACTACCGACAAGACCGAAGCAGCCGCTATGCTGCCCAAAGTTAGCTCTATGCTGGACAAACTTGCAAAACGCAACATCATCCACAAAAACAAAGCAGCTAACCTCAAGTCGAGTCTGGCTATCTACGTTAACAAACTCGCGTAAGCAACAGAGTTCTCTTATATTGATAGAGGGCAGTCTTTCAGGCTGCCCTTTTGTTGTTTTTGCCTCCCGTGCTCTTGACGACCTGCCTGTCGGGAATATGTCCGGAGCGCAGCTGGTTATGCTCAACGGCAATATCTATATCCGGCAGAAAGACGACCTGTTCTCACTGCAAGGCCAACGCCTCCCTGATGCTTGCATACTACCAAAGTGAGTTTGCTATTCAGGTCACTCTTTGCTAATTAGTACTGTTTTTAATGTATAACATAAGAAAAGGTTATTATTATTGCTCAAAAACCATACTTTTTTTAATATCTGTTTGTAGATATAAAAGTTTTTATTACCTTTGCAGTCGCAAACACAGAAAGGTTTGCTGACAACCCGGAATAACACATAAACTCAACAGTATGGAGCCTAATATACCCCTTTTGGATTGCCCCACCGACTATTTGATAGGTGATGCAAGCGGTAAGATAATGAATGAATACGGACGCTTCCCGTGTAAAATCAAGTGCGGTGTGTACGCTTATATGGTGCGCGGATGTGCAAAAGCCACGCTTAATATCACTCAGATGGACTTCAAGCAGAACGACCTGCTGCTCATTGAACCCGGAACTTTCCTTCTTATACATGAGTTCTCGGAAGATGCGCTTGTTTACTACGTCCTGTTCTCGTCTTCTTTCCTCGACAAGTATTCCTATAGCGCAAGAATATCTACCCAGGCGCTGCATCTGAGTAATCCGACCATACACATGACTGATGAGGTTGCAAACGTGATAAGCCAGACTTTCAAAGTGCTGCTTGATGCGCTTAATTGCACGCCCTCGCTGCTCAGCACAGAGAAAATGGTGCATGTGTTCAACATGTTTCAGTTGTTTTATGTTGACTTCGCACGTCAGCAACAGCCTCACCCGATCCGGCCGCAAGACCGCAAAACAGAGGTATATCAGGACTACCAGAAGCTGGTGCTCGCACACTATCACGAGTGGCATCATGTGGCGCAGTATGCCGAGGCAATGCGGCTGTCGCTGCCGCACCTGTGTTCTACAGTGAAGTCTGTAAGCGGGAAAACGGCAGGAGACCTGATAATAGATGCCATACTCACCGATGCTAAGGCGCAACTGAAGATAACCAACCTGCAGATAAAAGAGATAGCGATGTCGCTTGGCTTTGACAATGTAGCCTTCTTCAACCGCTTCTTCAAGTCGCACACAGGAACAACACCAAAAGAATACCGCAAGAACTAACTTTGCTTGTTCAGAGCTGGCCCGCTTCTACAAGCAATATTATACGTTCTGTGATTTTGTCCTTGTCGTTGCCGTCGTATTCTTCTTTGAGATTGTTACCCACCATCTTGGCTATACCCTGCCAGAAGTTGGCTACAAATGAACCTTTGTAGTATTTTATGACATCGTAGGACGTGCGTCCGGACTCCCTGTCAATGAGTTTCATAAGCATCTGTCCCTGTGCTGCTGTCATCTGGCGGAACTGGTCTTCATACTGGTCATAGAGTACTCTCTCGTACTGCTTCCAGAACTTGCGCTGTTCGCGCTTGGACATGCGGGACATAACCTGGTCTGTTTTTATCATCTCCTTGTTCAGTATCTTGGCTATCGGCAGAGTCTTCTTGACGTCGCGAACTGTGCGCCAGTAGAACTTCTCCTGCTTCTTGCTCTTGAAGCGCATGGGAGGGAAGATGTATACGTCGTGCAGGAAGGCAAGAAAGAGAGTGTCTGTGCCTTTTATCTGTACGGCAAGCGAGTCGAGATGTTCACGGGTCTTGTCTTCCGCCTTGCAAGGAAGAGTGCTCAGGCAAAGGCTGACAATAAGTATAATATGAAGCCAAAGTCGTTTCATACCTGTCTGTTTCGACTGCAAAGATACAATATTTGTGCCAATTACAAAAAAGTATTATCTTTGCACGTTATTTTAATGGAGGATTTCACCTCACGGAATGAATGATAATCGACAACGATAAGATACGGTCAAAGGAGTTTCTGCTTATAGGTGAAGAGGCGGACAGACTCGGTCTGGAGTGCTACGTGATAGGCGGTTGGGTGCGTGACCTGCTGCTGCACAGGCCGTCGAAGGACATCGATGTGGTGGTGGTAGGTTCGGGTATAGAACTTGCCGAAGCGGTAAGCAAGCGCCTTGGAAAAGGTGCACATCTGGCCGTGTTCAAGACATACGGCACTGCACAAGTAAAGAAAGGGGACCTGGAACTGGAATTCGTCGGTGCCAGACGTGAGAGTTACAGACACGACAGCCGTAATCCGATAGTGGAAAACGGCACCTTGGAAGAGGATCAGAACCGCAGAGACTTCACCATCAACGCTCTTGCGATATGTCTTAACAGTGAGAGGTATGGCGAGTTGCTTGACCCGTTCGGGGGTATAGAGGACCTGGAGGACTGCACAATAAGGACTCCGCTTGACCCCGATATAACCTTTTCTGACGACCCGCTCAGAATGATGCGCGGAATAAGGTTCGCCTCGCAACTGGGTTTCTATCTCTCACGAGAGACCTTCGAGGCTATATGCAGGAACAGAGCGAGGATAGAGATAATAACAAAGGAGAGGATAGCGGACGAACTGAACAAGATAATGCTCTCAAGAAAGCCCTCTGTAGGCTGGAATCTGTTAGACAAAACAGGGCTGCTGGAACTGATATTCCCTGAGTTGGCTGAGTTGCGCGGAGTGGAGACGAAGGATGGCAGAGGGCATAAGGATGTGTTTCTGCATACGCTTCAGGTGCTTGATAATGTGGCTGCAGAGTCGGATAACCTGTGGCTCAGATGGGCGGCACTGCTGCATGACATAGGCAAGCCGAAGTCAAAACAGTGGGAAGCAGGGGCAGGCTGGACTTTCCGCAACCACAATTACCTGGGGGCAAAGATGATTCCGAAGATCTTCAAGAAGATGAAACTGCCTCAGAACGAGAAGATGGACTATGTGGTTAAACTGGTTGACCTGCACATGCGCCCTATCAATCTTATAGAAGACACGGTGACGGACAGCGCCGTAAGACGACTGCTGTTCGAGGCAGGAGACGATATAGACGACCTGATGATACTCTGCAATGCTGATATAACATCGAAGAACGAGGAGAAAGTAAAGCGTTTCAAGCAGAACTACGAGCTGGTAAAGCAGAAGATGGTGGAACTGGAGGAGAGGGACAGAATAAGGAATTTCCAGCCTCCGGTACGCGGAGAGGAGATAATGAAACTGCTCGGCTTGGAACCCTGCAGCCTTGTAGGGGAGTTGAAGTCGGAGATAAAAGATGCAATACTTGACGGGGTGATACCCAATGATTATGACGCAGCAAAAGAATACCTGATGAAATTAGCAAAAGAGAAAGGACTCGTGTGAGTCCTTTCTTGTTTATTGTGCGGCTGCAGGGAGGCGTTGGCCTTGCAGTGAGAAGAGGTTGTCTTTCTGCCGGATATAGATATTGCCATTGAGCATAACCAACTGCGCTCCGGACATGTTCCCGGCAGGCAGATCGTCAAGAGCCGTAGCACTACGTTTGGTATATTTGTATATTGGCGGGTCGCCCTCGTCTTCATCGCTCGTGGTATAGAAAGTAGTTGTGTCAAGCCAGCAAATAGCTTCGCCTTGCCATTCGGATTTGTAGCATGCCAGGTTCTCAGGCTGCCGCTTCAGCGTCTCCGATATACTCTCTTCGCCTTCGCGCTTCCAGAGCAAGGTAACGGAGAGGTTGGGGAGATTGTTGTTATGGTTCTTGATGAGAATAAGGCTGCCGTCGGGAGATATATCTGCTGCGGTGACGAGATGAAAGCCGTGTTTACCGTCTTCGCCGAGGTCGGCTTTGACTCCGAGGTCGCATACCTTGGTCAGGGTTTGCACTTCGGTTCCGTAGTCAAGACTCATAGGCAGAGAATAGACCGAGCATACGTTGTAGTACACTTTGGTTATGATGTAGATAGTCTGCTCGATGTTATCATACATGATAGCCTCGGCGTTGTGCAAGCCGTCGGGATACTCATACTTGATATATGATGCGGCAATGGTACGCTTTTCGGTAGTCGAGCCTGCCGTAATTTCGGGCTCTTCGAAATAGATGATGTGGTAATTGCCTGTGGTCTCGTTATTGTCACCGAAAGCACCTATGAAGAGGTAGTTTTTGCCGTCATAGACACCTCCGCACATGTCCTCCCAGTCCCAACGCGAAGGAAGATTGGTGAAACTGAGTTTGAGATAGGCCATGCTGCCCTTCTCGTCAGACGCAACTACATTACGATAGTCGTCGCTCTCCATCCAGATGTAACCCGGAGTGACACGGGAGCAGGCTATACCCGATATTTCGGGCAGGACAGTCGAAGTCTTGACATAGCCGCTGGATTGGCGGACGAAATCATTGTTGAAGGCAAGAGTGTCGCCGTTGTAAACAATGTCTACTTTGGCACATACCGTGGCGGCAAGCAGAAGCAATGCCGGAATGAAAGTAAAACGTGTCAGTTTCATAAGAGATGTATTTCAGGTTATTGGTTGCAAAGATACAGCAGTAAAGATGAAGTTTGCAAGTTTTTTGCAGGGAATGTTTGCAAATGAAGCTTGCAGATAAGATAAACCATACTTTTCGAAAGCATATAGAACACTGAGAACGTGACAGTTGTGAGTTTCGAAAGAGCATAGAGGTTTCGGAATGTTTCGGAAGAGAGAAGATGGAGAAAGGTCAGGGGGAGAGAAAAGCGACAAATTGTTAATTTTAGAGATTGCTTACACTTTGCTTAGAGTATGCTTGACGCTTGCTTGACGCATAAGTCGGAAAAACGACTTTTTGTTAAATTTATTATAAGGGTAAATGAAAGTGTTGGGGTTACGAAACGAAAGGCTGTTTAAAGGCAGCAGGAGACTGAATAAAACAACAAGCACCTATGATTGCTCATAAGTGCTTGTGCTGTTTGCGCTCCCTCTAGGACTTGAACCTAGGACCCCCTGATTAACAGTCAGATGCTCTAACCGACTGAGCTAAGGAAGCTTCATCGCAGTTAGTCCGAACCCGGACAGATTGACATTCTGCGAGGCTTTCTTTTGGAAAGCGGGTGCAAAAGTAGTGCAAATATTTTATATACGCAAGAAAAAAATGATTTATGTGTTGTTTTTTTACATAAAAAGAGGCTACGCAAGCGCGCAATCCGCCTGAAGAAGTATTATATACGGTTTTTACTTTTGTTTTCAGAAAAAAATGCTTATCTTTGCACCATAATTCTCACAGCAATTTCAGAATACGTATGAAAAAAGTTCTTGGTCTGGGTAATGCGTTGACAGATATTTTGTTACAAGTGTCTGAAGACGATCTCAGAGAATTGGGTCTTCCGAAGGGGAGCATGAACCTTATTGATTTTGACACCGCTATGCAGGTTCAGAACAGGTTTATCAGTGTCAGGAAGACAATGGTAGCGGGCGGTAGTGCAAGCAACACGATAAACGGCATCTCTGCTTTAGGAGGCAAGGCGGCGTTTTTTGGCAAGTTGGGCAACGATGAGGTAGGTGAGTTTTATCGTGCCGACCTTGAGAAGAACGGCGTTCAGCCGATATTGCTTCCATCGTCTCTGATGTCAGGTTGCTGCACAGTGCTCATCACGCCTGACGGAGAGCGGACTTTCTGCACCTATCTCGGAGCTTCGGCAGACCTGAGGACAGAAGATATACGTCCGGAGAACTTTCTCGGTTACGACATATTCCACATAGAAGGTTATATGGTTCAGAACCATAACCTGATAAAAAAGGCATTGCGTCTTGCCAAAGAGGCGGGGCTGCTGATATCGATAGACCTCGCCTCGTACAACGTAGTGAATGAGAACAGAGATTTTCTGGAGGGTCTGGTAAAACAATATGTAGATATAGTGTTTGCCAACGAGGACGAGAGTTTTGCTTATACGAAATTGCAACCTGAGGATGCAGTGAATGCGATAGCCCAGCAATGCGAGATTGCGGTAGTGAAAGTGGGCAGGAAAGGCAGCTATGTGCAATGCGGGACGGAGTGCCACCACATAGGTGCCATCACCTCGCAATGTCTGGATTCGACAGGTGCAGGCGACCTGTATGCAGCAGGTTTTCTGCACGGACTGAGCAACGGGTTTGACATACGCCGTTGTGCAGAGATAGGAACCCTGGCCGCAGGCAGAGTGGTGGAGATAGTAGGCACAAAGCTTTCAGAGGAGACATGGGAAGAGATAAGACGTCTGTGCGCATTGTACAGAGGATTTATGATGGTGGCTAATTCGTGAGAGGAGACGGAAAGCTATGAAGAAGATAGTACAAGTGTTTTACATTGTTTGGCAATGGCTGGTAGCAGTGCCGGTATTTGCTCTGATAACGCTGTTCACTGCAATCACAACAATGATTTTTATTCATTGGCGCAACTCGGAGTGGCTGCACAAGATACAGCAGTTCTGGTCGAGAAGTTTCTTCTATCTGTTGTTTGTCAAGGTAGAGATACAGGGCACGGAGAACATACGCAAAGGGCAGTCATACGTGTTTGTCAGCAACCATCAGTCGATGTCGGATGTGTTTTTGATATATGGCTGGTTACCCGTGATATTCAAATGGATAATGAAGAAAGAGCTGCGGAAGATACCATTTGTAGGCACTGCCTGTGCAGCAGCAGGGCATATCTTCCTGGAGAGGGGCAGGACCAAATCGGTGGTAGGTACGGTCAAGCAGGCAGAGCGCGTGCTGCATGACGGAGTATGCGTAGTGATATTCCCTGAAGGTACACGCACTAATAACGGCGAGGTAGGCAGATTCAAACGTGGTGCTTTCGGTATAGCAGAAGACTTGAACCTGCCGATAATACCGATAACTCTGCATGGTTGCTACGAGTTGCTGCCGAAAGGAAGACTATATGCAAAACATACGAATAAAGTAAGCATGCATATAGGCAAGGAGGTGAAGATGAGTGATTTCGCCGACCAAGAGACTGCCATAGCTGCAATAAGAGAGGCAGTGGTTGCCGGCTAATTGGTCTGTGAGAGAATTATTTCGTCCATCTTTCTGTCATGATGGTTGTGCGGAATATGCTCTACGAGTTGAAACCGGTAGCCGATACCTATCTTGTGAGCCTTCTTAAGAGAAGAGATGAACCGGTCGTAGTATCCGCCTCCGCGTCCGAGACGATACAGCTGATTGTCATATCCGACTCCAGGAACGAGCAGAAGATCGATGTTTCCGCGGAAGGTAGGTGTCTGCGGTTCAGGAATACCGAATTTCCCCCGTTTGAGATTGTCTTTTCCTACGAAAGGTCTGACTTCGATAGAGTGCCGATGTGTGACAGGTAAGAGAAACTGCTTCTCCGGATTGATTTCAGCAAGGCGCAAGAGGTTGATCTCATTGTTGGCAGGGTAGTAGAACATGACAGTTTTAGCCTGTTGGTATGCCGGGTTGCCGAGCAGTTGTGTTACTACTTCGTCGGAGCATGTAGCGACAACATCTGCAGTGAGCAATCTGCGTTTCTGAAGCAAGTGTGCTCTAAGGTCTTTCTTCTGCTTTTGTGTCTTATAAGAAGGCAAGAGTTTCTTAATGTCCTCTATGACGCTTTGAAACATGTACATGGCAGTATGGGTGTAGTATAAGATAAAAGTACTGCAAAATTAGTATAAATTTGTCTATTTACAAAATTTACACTAACTTTGCGCTGCTTTAGTTGGAATTTGTTTATGAGAAGCAAGGTTATATATATAATAATGTGTATGGTAATGCTGTCGGCATTGTCGTGCACAAACAGTTCGAGTACAACATACACGCCTTCGTATGACCCGACAGTGGCTACAATGACATTCACTGCCAATGACAGTTTCCCTGCTTTGGCCAAGGCAGTGTTTACCGTGGAAGGCAGGATAGACACAGGTCTTATATTTAACGTGGACTCTCTGAAGTACGGGACAAGGATAGACAGCGTGATACCAAAGTTCACATTCAACGGTTCTGTAGTCAGTTCGGCTGTGATACTGACCCCCAATGACACGGTATATCTCTCAGGAAAAGAGGCTATAGATTTTTCTCAAAGGCCGGTTTATCTGCATACAGTCTCGGAAGACGGCGCATTTGAGAAGTGGTATGAGATACGAGTGAATGTCCATCAGACCGACCCTGACCTGTATGTGTGGGAGAAGATATCTGACAATGTGCTCCCGGGTGCCTATAGCAACCAGAAGACAGTGATGCTGCGAGATACGATGTATATGTTTGCAAGCGATGGCCTGCAGACGAAGTTGCTATACTCAGCAGGAGGAGAAGACTGGATAGAGAAGGAGGTACCTTTTACGAACTTTGACGTAAAGAACACTGTTGTTTATGCGGGAAAGATATACTGTATGAATGATGGAGAGACAAGACGACTCAGTTCATGCAACGCAGCATGGGAAGCTATGACAGAAGAGAAAGGTGATTATGAGTTGAAGCAGCTGGTGTTTGAATTTAACGGATATCTGTGGGCAATAGCTTGGAACAAAACCGAGGAGAAGAATTATCTGGTGAGCATAGGTGAAGAGTTCGGCGGGTGGGAAGGAGAAGGCGAACTGAAAGAAGACTTTCCGATGTCGGACTTTGCCGCATTAAAGTTTCTGTCGCCCACAGGTCGTGAGCGCGGCATGATAGTAGGCGGCTTCAATGAAGAAGGAAAATGCCTGAACACGAGGTGGAATGTGGAGTATGCCCCCGGTTCGGGGTACAACTGGGAGAACTTTTCGATAGAGCAACCATGGTTTGCAGCACTGACAGGAGTGAGTATCATATATTATGACAAGCACTTTCTGATGTTCGGAGGCGTGGATGCTGAGAATAAATTGGAAGACAATGCGATTCTTGAGTCTTTTGACGAAGGAATGAATTGGTCAGTGCCTGACAGCACCCACAACAGTCTGCCTGAATCGTACAAAGCACGTGCCTATCAGTCGGTAATGACTGACTCGAATAACAACATCTATATAGTCGGAGGCAAGTCCAGAACAGAAGTGTTCAGCGATGTATATAAAGGCAAACTGAACAGCATCAACTGGAAATAACTATTTCTTTCTGAACAGTTTTTCTTTCTCTTCTTGGGTCAGACTATCGTATCCTGACTTGCGAATCTTATCAAGAATCCGGTCCATCTCACGTTTTTCGGCTTCGTCTTCCCCGGTATCATCAGTATCAGTATTGCCGCTGACAGGCTCTTGATAGTGGTAGCCTTCGTGAGGATTGTTCTCTTTGTGTCTATTGGAGAATTTTTGCTTGATTCGGCTCCACCATTGCTTCAGATTAAAGTTGGAAGGGGTAGCTCCGAAACTCTTGTCAAAGTGTTTCCACCAGAGTATCAGCAGCCAACCAAAGAGCAAACCTCCGAGGTGAGCAAAGTGTGCCACGTTGTCTCCCGAGAAGTTGGCAA
This sequence comes from Paludibacteraceae bacterium, assembly GCA_017477325.1. GTDB lineage: Bacteria > Bacteroidota > Bacteroidia > Bacteroidales > Paludibacteraceae > Colicola. The sequence continues at coordinate 47,028 of JAFUWV010000002.1, read as the reverse complement.
CACCTGCAAAGAGCTCGACAACAGCATAGATGATTACGAATATGCGTGCCCGTATAGGAAAAGGAATGGGGAAAATGAAGAGGCGAGTGTCAGGAAAGAGCCAGCCAAAAGCAAAGAGTATACCGAAGACAGCTCCACTGGCACCGATGGTAAGCGCTGCTACGGGTGCGCTTCCGTACATGAGCCACCATACGAACTCCTGAACAAGTCCGGCACCAATACCGGATATGAGGTAATATACAAGAAAGCGCTTGCTTCCCCACTGTTGTTCAAGAGGTGTTGCAAACATAAAGACGGCAAACATATTGAAGAACAGGTGGGAGAAGCCTGAATGCATGAACATGTACGTGAACGGCTGCCACAGGCGGAAACTGTCTGCCATAAAGTAGTTAAGGCCGAGAATGCTCTTAAGTGGCAGGTTAAACCTGCTGCTGCATACAAGGTCGAGCAACCAGAATATAAGGTTGATAATCAGCAGGTTTTTTGTGACGGTCGGTATGTTAGACCAAAATGTATTTCTATTTTCCATATTATTGTAAATAAGTAAGTGATAAGCAGCAAAAATCGTGCAAATTATCAGTTGGCAGAAAATAAAGTATTAAAATGAGTTTTTTTTTAATATAAAAGTTGTCAGTTTGAAAATATTGTACTATATTTGCAAGCGATTTCCGTGTTATTCGGAACTCAGATTAGAAATTAAACGTTTAATTAACAAATTTTAGATTATGAACAAAGTAGAACTCGTTGCTGCTATTGCAGCTGAAGCAGGTCTGACCAAGGCTGCTGCTCAGAAGGCTCTTGAGGCTGGTGTAAACGCTGTTGCTGGTGCTCTGAAGAAGGGTGAAAGTGTACAACTTATAGGTTTTGGTACCTTTGCAGTTGCTCAGCGCGCTGCTCGTAATGGTGTAAACCCTGCAAACGGCAAGGCTATCAAGATTGCTGCTAAGAAAGTGGTTAAATTCAAAGCCGGCAAGGCTCTTGCTGAGGCTCTCTAATAAGAACCCTGTAGCAGAAAAGCGAGATTGTCATATATGTGGCAATCTCTTTTTTTGTTATAAAAGCAGTCAATGATGAAATTATGTTTTAGTAATTCGATATTTATTACTACCTTTGCAACGTAGATGTAATTGGCAAATCGGGTCTGCCTTGTTTCATTTAAGATAAGACAAATTAACTAATAAACAGTATATTTATGGCTAATATTCCAGAAAACCTGCGTTACACTCATGAGCACGAGTGGATTCGCGTAGAAGCAGATGCCGCTTATGTAGGCATTACTGATTATGCCCAGTCGGAGTTGGGTGAGATAGTGTTTGTAGATGTTGACAGTGTAGGTGAGACAATCGCCCAAGGCGAGGTGTTTGGCACAGTAGAAGCAGTGAAGACTGTCAGTGATCTGAATATGCCTGTCAGCGGCGAAGTGCTTGAGTTCAATGAAGAGCTTAACGACAACCCTGAGCTTGTCAATTCGGATCCTTACGGCAAGGGCTGGATGATAAAGATTTCTGTTAATGATGCAGCAGAGCTTGACAGTCTGCTGGATGCATCAGGTTATGCAGCGATAATCTAACAAGAAGAAAGTAACGTAACAGAAACAAAGAAAGAGTGTGCCAAAAGGTTGGCACACTCTTTTATATTTTTGGCATATACTCTTTGCCACCTTTATGCATCAAGGTCAAGCGTAGGTTGCTGAGCAATTCGCTTTTGAATGATGCGGTCGGTCTCAGGAGTGAGTTTCTTCTCGCCTGTGCGATAGTAGTATATGACTCCGTAGCTCTGGCAGCAGCGCATCTTCTCGTAGGGCAGTTTGTTGCGGAAGTAGTACTCTACTTGATTCCAGATGTCGAGTATAAGTTTGTCAGCTTCTTCGCGGAGCGGACCAAGATCCTCGTAGGTACGACTGGTGGTTTTCTTGTGCATTCGTTGAGTTACCTGGTGCTCCTTGAAGATGTCGTAATGTACTTTGACTTTGGCAATGGTAGGATTGTAGATAGGGAAACCACCCATCTTGGTTCTCTCTGTTTCGCCGTCAATGATGTTTTGTCCCCATACGAGCAGGTCTTCTTCAGACGAGAGGTCAGGCAGAATATGGTTGTTGGGGTCGAGTTTGTACAGTTCTTTTTGTTCTTTCTTTATATCTCCTCGTATGGCAGCCAGATTAAGAACCTGTATGAAATGGCTGATATACATACGTGCATTGCTAACAATGTGCTTGTAGCGCTTGTTAGCATTAACTTTCGACTGGAAATTCTGGTGGTATTGCTGAACCTGATTCTCAAAGATAAGCAGAAAACGTTGTGCTTCGTTAAGAGTTTTGTAGGTAAGCACTTGTTCTGTAAAGTCAGCTGCACTGGCTTGCTGCACTGCATCATGCAATGCGCGAAGTCGTGCCTGGTCTGTGTTAGGAAGTCTTCTGTATGGCATAATCTTGTTGCGAATAGAGGGTTAGAACTTTCTGCGGAGAGAGTATTCGCAGATTACGCCTGCAAAGTTATAAAAATTATTCTTTACGTGCAAGAAGTTTTTGTGCTAAATTTATAAGAATCAGTTTTTTTTCTTCCGGAGCATTGATTTTGTCAAGTTCTGCGAGTGCCAGCATAGTGTAATTATTCATAACCTCTTCGCAAATCTTACGTACACCAAGTTGATTATATAAAGCGGTAACAGATTGTATTTTATGTTGGTCGGGCAGAGTTTTGTCGGTAAGAAGCTGCATGAGTTGCTTTTTCTGTTCGGCATCGGCTTTTAGTAAGGCAGTAAGGAGAAGGTAGGTCTTTTTAGCACAAAGGATATCTCCTCCTATGGCCTTTCCGAAAGTTGCAGGGTCACCATAGACATCGAGAATATCGTCCTGCAGCTGGAAGGCGAGACCAATGTTGATGCCATAGTTGTAGAGAGAAAGCTGGGCATCGTTGTCAGCGCCTGCAATGAGAGCACCTATTTGCAGGGCTGTGGCAAGAAGGACAGAAGTCTTGAGGCGAATCATCATCAGATAGTCGTCGCGGCTGACATCGTCCCGGTGTTCGAAATCGACATCATACTGCTGTCCTTCGCATATCTCGGTTGCCATTTTGTTGAATAGTGAAATTACCTGAGGAAGGTATTGAGGTTTCACTTCAGACAGCAGTTTGTAGGCTTCTATGAGCATCTGGTCGCCTGAAAGGATGGCAGTGTTTTCATTCCAGCGGATGTGTACGGTAGGGCGTCCGCGTCTGATTGGCGCATTGTCCATGACGTCGTCATGCAGGAGGGTAAAGTTGTGGAACACTTCAAGTGCGAGTGCTGCAGGTAATACATCGTCACGGCAACCATCGAACAGGTCGGAGGCAATGACGGCAAGAGCAGGTCGGAGGCGCTTGCCACCGGATTGCAAAGCGTATTCTATAGGCTCGTACAGACCACGTGGTTCACGTTTCCAATCAAGTGACTGGATATGTTGTTGTATGTATTCGATGGCATTCATGGCAGGTGGGGTTATAATTAAAACTTATCTTCAATGATGTCGGTGAGCACATCTTTCATCTGCATACCGGCTGCACGGACTTGCTGCGGAATGAAACTGGTGGCTGTCATTCCGGGAGTTGTGTTGACTTCCATGAGATTGACTTGTCCGTTCTCAAGGATGATATAGTCGGTACGAATGATGCCTTGACAGCCAATGATGTCGTACAATTGTGATGTAGCCTGCTGTATTTGCTGAGTTAGTTCGGTGGAGATGCGTGCAGGAGTTATCTCATCGGACTCGCCATTGTATTTGGCTTTGTAGTCGAAATACTCATTGTGTGAGACAACCTCTGTGAGTGGGAATATGACAGATTTCTGCTGAGTCTTATACATACCGCAGGTAACTTCTGTACCTTTCATGAAGGCTTCGATTATCACTTCGCCGCCTTCTCCCATAGCAAGGGAGATGGCAGGTTGTATCTGCTCTTCGGTTTTCACTTTGGTGCAACCAAAACTACTGCCACCCACATTGCTCTTAATGAAACAGGGCAGACCGATTTCGTCTATAACGCGTTTATTCTTGATTTGATGTCCTTTGCGCAGCAATATGGAATGTGCGATGTTGAAACCGAAGTTCTGAAGATAATGGTTGCATGCGAACTTGTTGTAAGTGAGAGCTGCTGCCAGGACTCCGCAGCAAGAGTATGGAATATGAAGCATATCAAAGTAGCCCTGCAGAAGACCGTTTTCGCCGGGAGCTCCATGAATAGTGATATATGCAAAGTCGAAATCTTGACGCTCACCATTGGCCATGTATGAGAAATCGTTTTTGTCGATAGGCACTTTCTCAGTGTCATCAAGATATACTTGCCAATCAGAGCCGCGCATTACTACTATCTTGGCATCGTATAAGTTTTTGTCAATGAAAGAGAGTATTCCTGCGGCACTGCGCAGTGACACTTCATGTTCGGAGGTGTCACCTCCTGCTACTATTGCTATTTTACGTTTCATGAGTTTGAAGAATTTGCTTTGTTTAGTTGTGCAAAGGTACTGCAAGATTTTCAAATAGACAAGGTTTATTCTGTGCAGTTAAGACAAATGCTTACAGACTGTCTATTCTGCATGATATGTTTTCTGAAAAGATATGCTTTTTGCGAGTGCCATATCTGACGAAAACTCCCGGTATGGATATTGCCAAAACTGTGCTCTCGCATCTTGTCGAAGCAACAGGGGAGTACATTCCCCTCTGCATCGATCACCGCTCCGCTCCACAACCTGAGACAATGGTTTCGGTACGGTTTCTTAAGTTTATATGTGCCTTTTGCGGTCTGTTTATACCGAGAGAACCGTTCGTCGTCAGGCATGAGAGGATTGCCGTGTTCGAAATTGTAGAATTGCGCAGTCTTGAGTGTAAGCCTGTCAGCACCCAAGCGGCGATAGTTTTCCCGAAGCAGTTGCCATTCGTCTTGATTGCTTTTGAGCATCAGGCATTGCCATTCTATAATGGTCTTAGCCTTCAGTCGGGTTTTTGCCTCTGCCAACAGACGAAGTCCTTCAAGGGCTTTGCTGAGACTGCCACCAATACGATACTCAGAGTAAGAAGATTCGGTGTAGCCATCAATGGAGAGAATGATGCGGTCGGTTCCGCACTGAATAAGTCGGTGTGCGTATTGCGGTGTAAGGAGCAGGCCGTTGGTGGAGACGATGGTGTAGATATGTCTTTGTCCGGCAAGGCGGATGAGTTCCGGCAGATGGTTGTTCAGTAGGGGTTCTCCCTGAAAAAAGAACTGAATAGTGTGTACGGTAGGGCAGTCATCAAGCAGTTTCCTGAGAGTCTGCTCATCCATAGTGTGCCTGTCTGATAAAGATTTTTCTTTCATTCCGACAGGGCACTGAGGACAATGTAGCATACACCAGTCGGCAGGCTCTACCGACAGAAATTCCGGCATGTGGCGGAAGTGATATATGCCAAGGCAACCAAGAAGGTAGCTCAGCCGGCAGCGGATAATATTTACAATGCGTGAAAAGGTACTGTTCATTCTCTGTTTTTCAACCTTCACTCTGCATAATTTACAGGAATCTTATTGATTCTTCTCAGGTGTCTGCCTCCTTCGAAGTCAGTGGTAAAGAAAGTTTCTACGAGTTGAAGAGCCAACGGCTCGGAGATGAAGTTGGCCGGCAGTCCGAGTACGTTGGCATTGTTGTGTTGGCGTGCAAGATGTGCCAAAGGTATGTCCCAACAGAGGGCAGCGCGGATTCCCTGGTGTTTGTTGGCAGTCATGCAGATGCCGTTGCCGGTAGAGCAGATGGTGATGCCAAAATCATATTCGCCTTTCTCTACAGCAGAAGCCATAGGGTGGGCAAAGTCAGGATAGTCGCAACTCTCGGTGGAGAAGCATCCAAAATCGTGAGTGGTAGCACCTTTGTCAGTCAGATAACTGATGACGCTTTGTTTGAGGTTGTAGCCTGCATGGTCGGATGCAAGAGCAATTCGGAGTTCGGAATATGGTTTCATGATTTTTTATATTAGAACGGAGTTACACTCCTGTTTGAATTTACGGTGTATCCTTTGCTAATCGATGCAGCAGTTTGAGTTTTTGTCTGCGAGAGAGTTGTTGCCAGTCATCGGCTGTCATACGGAGCAATGTCTCGTTAGCAGTCAGTTGTGTGTGTGTGGTAGGCATTGCATGAATGTTATAGGGGCATACTGTAGCACAAGTGTCGCAGCCATATAGTACGTTTTCTACAGCTTTTTTGTAGATTTCAGGCAGTTGTTCTTTTCTTTCAATGGTCAGGTATGATATACATTTCCTTGCGTCAAACGGGTCAGAGCGCAGGGCTCCGGTAGGGCATGCTTTGAGACATTGCCGGCAGTCGGAGCAGAGATCTTCTTCAAAGGGGCTGCTATACTTGTCAGTTTCTTCATTCAAGAGCAAGATACCGATATGTACGAATGAACCGAATACGGGGTTTATAAGTTGTCTGTTTTTCCCGATAGCACCGAGTCCGGCCAGTTGTGCCCAACGGCGCTCAAGTATAGGTGCAGAGTCGCAAAAGAGGTGTTGGTGAGTCGTTGAAACGACATTGTTACCATATTGTGCGGTTATGAGTTGCTCGAGTTGTTGCAGCCGCTCTTTTACCACTAAGTGATAGTCGGTTTTAGACAGTCCGCTTTCTGAGATAAATGGTGCATCAGCTGCCCGGTGCAGGGCTTTATGGTAAGAGATAAGACAGACTAATACACTTTTGCAGCCCGGAACCAATGCTTCAGGATTGACACGTTTCTCAATATCCCGCGTCATATAGTCCATTGAGCCGTGGTGCCCTAATTGCAGCCACTGCTGCAGTATAAGAGCATCATGGTCAAGTCGCTTGGCTTTGGCTACCCCTGCACAATCGAAGCCTGAGGCAGCCGCCATATCAAGCACACGGCTCAGTTGAAGCATTTCTCTATAGCTTTGCTTAAAGCAGTGAAGTCGGTGTAGCGTCCTTCTATTTCTCCTCGTTTGTTGAAAAGGAAGAGGGTAGGAATGGATTGTACGTTGTAGTCGGTGAAGCACTGCTCATACATTGCGTTTTCTCCTCGAACAGTTATCCATGGCAGGTTCTGAGCGGAATCTTCCCAAAGCAGTCTGTTCTGGTCGGCACTGACGCTGTATATCTCAAGTCCTTTCGGGTTGAACCGGTTGTAGAGTTCCCGAAGTTCGAAGATGTAGGCAGATGATTTCTCCATTGCGATAGCAGAGAAGTCAAGCACAAACGGTTTTCCCTTAAGGTCGCTCAGATACCGGAGTTTGCCATTCTCATCCATGAGAGAGATGTCGAGAAAACTATTTTCTGATGCTGCTATAAACTGTCGCATAGCCTCGCGGTTTGCTTCTTGACGCTCTTGCTGAATAGCATCGAGGGTGAGACGGTACACAGACTTGCTTCGCGGGTTGTCAGGCATAAAAGCATTCCATGCTGTTGCCACTGCAGAGAAGTAGGGGCGGTCGGATTTGTCGTAAAGGTCGAAGACAAACTGTCCTGCTTTCTGCTGAAAGAGTGCGTAATAAGCGACAATAGAGCGCGGGTCGGACAGAATGACTTTGCGTGCATACTGCTTATGTTCATCTAAAGGAGATTGGCGCAAGGACTTGCGAAGGGCGGTGATTTGGTTTGTCTTGTCTGACCCTTCGACCGCAGCATAGGTCAGACTATCAGAGGTAGTGCTAACTGAAAGATGTTCTGCGGAGTCGATAGCAAAGACGAGAAGATTACGGTCGAGACGAAGGCGATAGAGTTCGGAATACTCAGGCGACTGCTGCCTGAAGCGGAAGCGCCCATCGGCTTTCAGAAGAACAGAGTCAAGAGTGACGGTTTTGTTCAGTCCGAGAAGGTCGAGATATAGAGTTTTGCCTTCTGCACCGGCTATGCTGCCTTCAACTCGGAAAGAAGGAGAAGTACAGGAGACGGCCATTGCTGCCACACAGCAGATAAAAACTATTTTTTTCATATTCTTGTTCTTAACTCTAATTATTCACTTCTCATTATTTAATAGTATCAATAGGTATTGCAACAGTATCAGTTGCGGGTTGCACTACGGTCACTTGCACAGGGTCGGTAGATGTAGCCTTGCGGAACTTGTGTACAGCGACCATTACATTGGAGGCAAACAACTTGACAGCAATAGCCATCACAATGATGCCGAAGAACTTACGAATGATATAAATGCCGCTCTCACCAAGCATACGCTGGATAAACTTAGTAGAGTGGCATACAAGCCATACGGCTATCATGTTTATCATAAGGGCAATGACGATAACCCATGAATCATATTCAGAACGCAGTGAGAGCAATGCTGTCATCACACCCGGACCTGCGAAGAGGGGAAAGGCAAGCGGAACAATAGATGAAGAGCCCTGAGGACCATTGTTTTTGAATATCTCCACATCGCATACCATTTCTATAGCCATCAGAAAGATGACGAAAGCACCTGCCACAGCGAAAGACTCGATATCGATATGGAAGAGTCGCAGCATCCACTCACCTGCAAAGAGGAAGGCAAGCATCAAGAGAAAGGTGGCGATAGTAACTTTCCAGGCATTCACTTTGTCGCCCTTCTGCTCGAGATTGAGTACGATAGGCATACTGCCAAGAGGGTCAATAATAGCGAAGAGCATCACAAAGGCGCTTGCTATCTGCATCACATAAGTCCAATTCATAGATATGTTTGATTGTTTTTAAGATTGGTAGGTTGATATTAGAGAGTGCAAAGATAGCAATTTCCGCATAAATATGCAAGTACGGAATAAACTCTGCAGAGTAGGAATCCAACAAGCAAAGAAACAAACATTTGTGAGATTGAGGATTTTATATTATCTTTGCAGCGGAAATTTTTGGCTTTATGCCTATTTTTATTCGTAAAAAATGTAAAATGAAAACATTACAGAAAATAGAGCATGTTCGTTTATTTAAAATTTTATTTTTAGATTCAATACCATTATTGTTGATTCCCTTTTTTTCAGTATGCAAATCTCAACACTTACCCTTTGTATATTTCAAAGTTAGTATAATATTAATGTTTACTATATATCTTATTGTGGGTATCATCATGATAAACACCTATGATAATAGTAAACGACTTAAATTTTCGTACACGCTACTTTTGTTGCTTGATTATTCAGTGTTGTTTCTATTATCTTTACCAACACCAATAAATAAATATGGCATATACGTGTGTGATTTTGTATTGTTCTATAAGTTATTATCAAACGCGTTCCCTCTATTTAGGTCGAAAAAATCAATGTTAGATTGGAATAAAACATACAACATATATATCTTAATAGAATTCTCATGTATGATTCTATCATTATAATTACAATGAAAAAAAATTTAGTTATATCCTTACTTATTCCCTTTACTTTACTTGACGAGTTGTGATAGTAATGAAGAAGTTGAAACTATTACAAAAAACAGTTTGTAAGTCCAACCAATGATGCTTGTGCAATAACATTCACTCTAAACTAACTAATTTATATTTGATAATGAAGATGTGTATTATTACTTATAAAGAACTCATGTTAAATAACTAAATAGATTATTTTATGATTAACTCCCAAGACATCAAGAACGGCGTTTGCATTCGTATGGACGGCCGTTTGTATTTCGTAATTGAATTTCTTCATGTTAAACCCGGCAAGGGCAACACCATTATGCGTGTCAAGTTCAAAGATGTGGTTGACGGCCGTGTGCTTGAGCGCCGCTTCAATATTGGTGAGAAGCTGGAGGATGTACGCGTAGAGCGTCGTCCGTATCAGTATCTGTATCAAGAGGGTGTAGACTACATCTTCATGAACCAAGAGACTTACGAGCAGATTCCTATTGCTCACGACCTGATTACCGGTGTTGACTATCTGAAAGAGGGTATGGTATGCGACGTAGTAAGTGATGCTTCTACCGACACAGTATTGTTTGCCGAACTGCCTACCAAAGTAGAACTGCAGATAGTATATACTGAGCCCGGTTTGAAAGGCGATACTGCGACCAACACTCTGAAGCCTGCCAAGCTTGAGACAGGTGCTGAGATACGCGTGCCCCTGTTTATCAACGAGGGCGAGATTGTACGCGTAGATACACGTGACGGCAGTTACTGCGAGCGCGTAAAGCAATAAACAGAGGTTAGACCGCTGCGCTGTCGGAGAATAGACCGCTGCGCTGTCGGAGAATAGATTGCTTTGAGGCAAAAAAGTAGTAGAGGCGTATTCTAAAAGGAATACGCCTCTACTTGTATGATGACGAGATAAGACAATGGCAAGGGGGGATAAGTACTCGTCATCAAGAGACCGTTTGGGTGGTAGATTTACGGTCTTTGGTTTTTAGTGTCCGGATTGAGAGTCCGGTTTCAGACTTTTAGTGCCGGGTTTTCAATAAGCATCTTCTATTTCGTCAACCAGGGCATTGAGTACCAACGTGGTACGTATGCGGTCGGAGAAGTGTCCCGGACCTTGTACATGATTGATGTCAATACGGAGCACTTCTGCACCAGAGGCTTTTTCAACGAGAGTAGCATAGCCTTTGATGATGGCGCCACCAGCATTGCCCCATCCGAACATAGAGCCTGCTATGTTTCCAAAGTCGAGTCCCTCGATAACAAAGACGATTTCGTAGCCTGCTTCGGCAGCGTTACGAGTGAGCTGCATGCCCTTCTTGAACTCTTTGTTCCAAGCTTTCTTGAAGAGTTCTTCGGCTTCTTGTTTGATACCAGGCCAGTCTTTCACGTAGTTGGCATCTTCCGGTTTACCATCGGCCTTTTTCTGTTCGTCCTGTTTGAGAAGATACTCGTCGATGGGTACAGGGGTATTGACAAACACTCCGTCATCGATACTGCCTACTTGCGTCTTGCTCCAGTCGAAACTAAAGAGAGCCACTGTGCCTTTCTGCTTCTTGATATTGAACTTTCCGTTGAGCGTAACGGGTTCGAGAGCAAAGATGCTGCTTACAGCGAGTACAGCAGCAAGGGTAAGAATATTCTTTTTCATTGTTGAGTTGTTTTTGGTTGTTGTTAGTTTTTTATAGTCTTTCTAGTAGTTCTAGTAGTTATAGATGTTCTAGAAATACTAAGATTATTTTAGAACTTGAGTAGTCCCATGAGACCACGAACAAGCGACTTGCCCACCTCGCGTCCGATGGTGTTAGCCATTGAGTTGAGCGGGTTGGCTGTGGTGCGTCGGGTGGTAGTACGTCTAGGTTGGGTGTAAGTGGTGCGTGGCATAGTGTACGGCCTCTGGTAAGTGGTCTGACGAGTAGGGGTAGGCTGGGCGGCTTGTTTAGCGCGCTCTTCCTCTGCAGATATTCTCTGCAGGTCTTCGTAAGCCGACTGCCTGTCAACCTGCCGGTCGTATTTACCATAGAGGTTGCTCTGCCTGATGATAGACAGACGTGTCTGGTCGTCGATAGCAGACATGCTGCTCTGCGGGCAGATGACCTTTGTCCGCTCTACCATTTGTGGTTTGCCCTCTTCGTCGAGACAGGAGATAAGTGCTTCGCCTACTCCGAGGTCGGTGATAGCATCTTCTGTGCGGAAGGCAGGGTTGGGGCGGAAAGACTGTGCGGCAGCACGTACGGCCTTCTGTTCAGCAGGAGTGTAAGCACGCAGGGCATGCTGAACCCGGTTGGAGAGTTGCGCGAGCACGGTCTGAGGCAGGTCGGAGGGTGACTGAGTGATGAAATAAACACCCACACCTTTGGAGCGAATGAGTTTCACCACTTGCTCGACCTTCTGGACAAGTACCTTTGGTGCATCGTTGAAGAGGAGGTGTGCTTCATCGAAGAAGAAGACCATCTTGGGTTTGTCAAGGTCGCCCGCCTCCGGCAGCTGTTCGAACAGTTCGGACAATAGCCACAGTATGAAGGTGGAATAGAGGAGCGGGTGCTGGAAGAGGCGGACGCAATTGAGGATATTGACATAGCCTTTGCCTTGCGTATCGCACTGCATCCAGTCGAAGATGTCGAGAGCAGGTTCTCCGAAGAACAGTTCTCCGCCCTCGTTCTCAAGCGCCAAGAGAGCACGTTGTATGGCTCCGAGAGACTGCGAAGTCATGGTGCCGTAGTCGGTCATAAAATCCTTCGCATGCTGTGCGCAATACTGAAGCATAGAGCGAAGATCCTTCATGTCGATGAGTAGGAGACCTTTGTCATCAGCGATGCGGAAGACAATGTTGAGTACTCCCTCCTGCACCTCGCTGAGCCCTAAGAGGCGTGAGAGGAGCATGGGTCCCATTTCACTGATTGTAGTACGTACGGGGTGACCGGCTTCTCCGTATACATCCCAGAACCGCACGGGGAAAGCTTTGAAAGAGAAATCGGTGATGCCCATCTTAGAGAGACGTTTCTGCAGACTTTCGTTCATCTGTCCAGCGAGAGACATACCTGATATATCGCCCTTTACATCAGCAAGGAAAACAGGTACACCGAGGTCAGAGAAGGCTTCAGCCATCACTTCGAGTGTAATAGTCTTACCTGTGCCAGTAGCACCAGCGATGAGTCCGTGGCGATTAGCCATACGCGGGTAGAGGAAGACCTGGCGGTCGCCTTTACCAAGCAATATTTTATTGTCGTAAATCATTGATAGAGTTATTGGTTAATACGCCACAAAGGTAGGTATTATTTTCCAACTACACAAATGATGTACTAATTCATAATTCATAATTCACAATTCATAATTATGGTGAACAGGTGAATTGGTGAATTGGTAAGTAGGTGATTCGATTCGTTTACGTCTCGTTTACGTCTCGTTTACGTGTCGTTTACGTCTTTTTTACGTAACCGGCTATAATTTGGGTCGGAGGCGGGTAACTGAAGATGAGGTGTCGGTTGCCGTTTATTTTGGAAGTACAACGTCGAAGGACTTGACAGATTCGTCCCATGATGTAACTTCGTCTTTTTCTCTAAAGTTGTCGAAACCGACGGTTGTTTCTTCGCTAAAGACAAGGTGTGTGGCATCATCAACCAGATATACCGAGTTTTGGTTTTCATAGTCATATTCTCCGACATAAGTGCGTGTATATTTGGTACATGGGCGCGAGCAGACCTCACCTTTTTCTACTGTTTTCTTGTAAACTGCATCAATCGTGCATCCATATCCCAAGTTAACTGATGGATCAAGGAATGGTTTGTTGGCATTGATAAATGCAAAAGTGGAGAACTTGGAGTATTTGGATGTAGCCGACCATGTCAGACCGCCATCGGTTGACGAATATTCCTTAAGAGTATTGCCGTCTTTGTCGAAGCGCAAATAGAGAGTGACATCCTCTATCTCTGTTTTTGTGCCACCGTCAAAAAGGTTTATCGTGTGAACACCATGACTCTGCATAAGCCAGTCTGCGCCTATTTTGGTAATGGTAGAGTTGATGGTAGTACGACCTGCAGATTGTGTTTTAATAATGCTTGTAGAAAATTTTACATTTACAGGCAGATTTGCGATGATCACTTTTTCAGTGAGTTCTTCGCCATCAGTTCCGCTGTTTTCTGATTGGTTAGAAGGATTGTTTGGATTGCAAGCAGTAAACAATACTGCACTTGCAGTGCATATAAGCGCAAAAAAGAACGTCTTCTTCATAACTATAAATTTTATTATTTGTTTGAAATAAGTGAGTAGTAACGATTTATACCCAAGTGACATAGTTGACACTAAACACGATGGTCATAGGTGTAATATAACTAGCAGTGGGTTTCAACCAACTCATTTTGTATTCCGGATGCACGTATCCTCCCGTGCCGAATCCCTCATTATCATCCGTAAACTGTCTTCTGACACCCTCTGCATCATATCCATAATGATGCCCATTGTCATCTGACTCCGGTTCTGAATAATACTGGTAGCCTGCAGTTGTCATTTTGACAACGTAGGACCCATCACCAAAAAGATCATAATCGCCGTCAACACAGAGAGTATTGGGTTCATAGACTTTGTTGTATCGGTCGTTCATAGCAGTAATCTTGTCGAACCAGTATTTTGCTCCGGCATACTCGCAGACAACATCGCACTCCACGTAGGTGACATTTCCCCAATCGCAAGGTCCGTAGAAGATGAAGCGTTTGCCACCTCCTTCCCATCCGCGCTGGCGCTTGACACAGAAGCGCTCAATCTTACCGTTGCCATCGTATGGTACGACCCAACGCTTGGTGTTCATGTCTTCAGGATAGAGCTCGCTGTGCCAGCCGTCATTATAGATGGTATAAACGGGGTGGAACAAGTCATTCATGGCTACGAAACCACCCTGCTTCTTGGCAAGGTTGAATATTTTCTCGTAGGTAGTGTTGAAGTCGGGAGCCTCGTCAATCTTCTTGAAGTACTTTTCAATCATCGTACCTTGATATAAGTAGTCATCAAAGCCGAAGTATCCGGCAAATATCTTCAGTTGGGCATCAATCCATGAGGCGGCTGCATTATTAAAAGACTCGAGTTTCTCTTTAGAAAAGACAGTTACCTTATCATCGTAGATGAGTCCGAGTTTGCTGTCGTTCTTGGCAGATATATCATGGAATGTGAGGTTGCCATCGAAGGCAGTGAAGGGCGCGATGACATCGCCTGCTGTGAGGTCACCTATATAGAATGCACTACCATCGGCGCATACGGCGAGTATCTCATTCTCATAGTCCATTTCCATACCGAAGTAGATTTGGTCGGGGAGACCCTGGTAGATGCCGGGTGCAACGTGTTTGAGACATTTCTGCCAGTTGGTGAGTTCTTTGTCATCTACATTGGTGTATGGATTCTCGTTGTTATTGCCTTGGTTACCATTGTTGTTACCCTGGTTTCCGTTGTTTTCACCTTGTTCTGTTCCTTGTTCGGGAGGGTTTGTGTTGCAAGCGGGCACGAGAGCAAGCATTGCGAGGCAAAGGAGTGCCGTGAGGAAGTTGGTTGTTTTCATAAGACATGTATTATTAAGAGTTTATATGCAAGAAAAGCGGTACTCCATGAATATTGGATTACCGCTTATATATTTGAGTTAGAAAAAGAATTAACTTAACTCTTGAATATACAGAAGGATTTGTTGTTTGAGGAGAGGAAGTTCAACTTGGATAGTTGACCAGATATACTCTTTACTTGTAGTATAGTAGCCGTGGGCCAAAACATGTCTCATATTTATGATGTCTTGCCAAGGAGTATCGGGGTGATTATTGCAGAAATCATGCGTGAGTTTGTATGCTGCTTCACCTAAGATTTCTATATTTTTAACCACAGCAAAATATAGCATCTTGTCGTTAGAGAAATCTTCAAACGACTTGTTTTGCATAAACTCTTCAACATTAGCGATAGCTTCAGAGATATGCATGAGTCTGTCTAAATCACGAGCTGCTTCTCTCATAAATAACAAGTTTGTCTCTATTGGCAGTTTTAGCGGCCATAGGTCGTAAGGTTCCTTCAGCCACCAGGTCAACTTTTCGTCCTAATAATTGTTCTAACTCTCTATGAATGTGTGAGTAGGTTAGTAGAGAGAAGAATTTGCCTTTCTGAGGAATGAACAATATGTCGATATCACTATTTTGCGTTTCTTCTCCTCGTGCAAACGACCCGAAGAGCCATGCCTTTTCAATAGGCTGTGTGGCAAAATACTGACTTATCTTAGGGATAATATTGCTGTAAGTTGCAGTGCTCATTTCCTTTAACTACTTATTCGGCGGCAAAGGTAGTAAAAAAAATAATATAGTGCAATAAAAGGTAGATTTTTCTCCTGAAAGATGAAGATTTAATAATATATTCTCATCTTGCGGTAATCCAATATGTCAAAGAACACGTGTGTTAATTATATATTAAGGTGCAGGTTTAGTAGTTTTTGAGTGCTTTTTCGACTTGCTTCTGCACTTCGGGGTCTTCGAGGGCTTTGTCGAGGTCCTGCATAGTATCGTCGAAACTCTTGTCGAGAGCCTTGTAGATTTTGACGGCATATCCCATCTTGCGTTTGTTGCCAGCCTCATCTTTTTCCTTAGGACTCTCGAGCAGGTCAACTTCGCAGTGGTAGAGTTTGCCGTTGCGGAGGAATGCCCAGCCATAGGAGCCGATATAGAGTTCAACGCCCATGAAGGAAGAGCCTTTTCCGTTTTTAATCATGGTCTCGAGGTCTTTTTCAGCCATGGCTTCTTCCTTGGTATTCTTCTCTTCGAAACCGTACATGTTGATGCCGTTGTCCGAGACAGCCTTCGTCAGTGCATAGATTTTTCGCACGTTGTTCTCATGGTCTTCTTTGGAATACTTGGTGTCGTCAGCAATCTTGAAGTTAGAAAGGACCTCGGTGTTGCCGGTGTATTGGTTTTTCTCGCCGGAGTAGGTGTACTTGCTTTCTTCGTTGAGCGGGTAGTCGGGTTTGAGTTCGTCGAAGTTGATACCGAAGCCCTCTTTGAAGAAGTACACGGCCGCCTCTTTGGAGTATTTCTCGCCGGAGAACTCCTTCTGCATTACTTTGTCTGCCACTTTCTCGATGTCAACCTTGCCATCTTCGGTGGTGTTCTTTTTCTTGTTGCAGCATGTGAACATAGTCAGTGCTGCGAGGCACATGAGTGCGATAGAGATACGTTTCATAATGATGTGGTTTTTTATGATTGATTTCCGAGATATCGACCTTATTATTGTTTTATTGCTTAATGAATTCCACGCGTCGGTTCTTGGCGCGTCCTTTATCGGTGCTGTTATCCGCGAGCGGGTTGGTCTGTCCTTTGCCTACAGCAGTGAGCCGGTCGGCGGAGATACCCATCTCGACGAGTTTCTGAACAATAGCTTGTGCACGCTGCTCGGAGAGCGTCTGGTTGGAAGCGGCATTGCCGGTGTTGTCGGTGTGACCTTGTACCTCAAATTTGAGTGACGGGTCGTCGGTCATAAGTTTGACGATACGGTTGATCTCGCCCATAGATTCGGGTTTGATAATAGCTTTGCCTACGTCAAACGTAATACCGTAGGTGATGAACTTGCCGTCCGTCATCATGCGGTCGTAGAGCGGCTTGGCTCCTTTGGCGAAACGTACATTCTTGATGTATAACGGATATTGCGTCTCCGCCCAGGCGTAATGGAAGCCGAAGTAGCCGCCATTAGGATTTTGGTAGTTTGGTATATTTGCAACACGTGTCTCGTCATAATAAATCTTCACAGCGCGCTTGTTCACCGAGATAGAGATGTGATGCCACTTGTTGTACTCCACCTTATCCAATCTGTTATCATTATCGAAGTATTGTCCTGTTGTAATAGCAGTTTCTCTAAAATAAGTGTGAATAGTCTTGTTGTCATCTTTATAGTGGATAAGATTAGGTTCGTTAATAAAGGTAGGAAAATTTACCCGCCATAATTCATGATACAGATCATGCTCATTTTCCGGCATCACTTTGAATTCTATATCTCCATAGTTCTCGCCTTCTTTCTCTAATGCCTCATAGTAGTCGAACTCGATGGTATAGACATCGGGGAGATAATTCCACATAGGCTCGATAAGCGGCATTATGCGTACACCATCCATCAAGGCTATCACATTCTCGCCGTTCAGTTTTTGTATCTCCGCTTCGCCGCCTATCAGTTCCCATTTGGAGGGGAACTCGCCGAGTTGCTCGTTCTCCAGCTGGTCGTAGAAGATGACTTCGTCGCCGGGCACAAAGTCGAACTTGTTCCATTCCGACGTTGCACGGTCGGCCTGTTTGGTACCATCGCGTTTGGTTCCGCATTCGTCGCAGAACTTGCCGGTGTTGCCTTCGTGACCGCAAGAAGGACAAGTCCAGACGGAAGACTGCTCTTCCGGGCGCTTGGTGCCACACTCGTTACAGAACTTGCCTGTGTTGCCTGTGTTGCCGCAAGAGGGGCAGTGCCAGCCTTGTGAGGACGAAGCTTGTGAAGATTGGGAATATGAGTCAGACTGCTGCTGTTGATAAGTCTGCTCTTCTTGATTGTTGTCTTGCTGTTTACGGTCTTTTTTTGACTTTTTTGACTCGTTTTGTTTGCCTTCGAAGGCATCGTCGATAGCGCGGTCAATCTGACGGTTGACATTGCTTTGCACCGCATTCTCAGCCGCATTGCCAGCAGAGCGAATGAGGCGGTTGAGGAATTGTGCATTGGCAGGCATAAAGAGCACAGACGCTACGATAGCCAGAGTAATGAATCTAAGATGTTTCATAACGGTATATATGTTTGGTTAGTGCATTACGAAATTCGCGGGCAAAGGTATGCCTTATTTATAATACTCACCATTCCCCAATTGAGGGTTTTTTGTATGCAAGAGGTTTGACGGTGCAAAATTAGGGCATTTTTTCCACTCTCCATATCCCCCAAATGGGGGTATTTTAGGGTGAAGTATTAGTATTTTGTTGTTTTATTATCAAAAAGTTGTATCTTTGCACAACAAAAGAGACTATGAAGCATAAAATTTTTAATATAGTATTGCTGTGTTTTGCTATACCGGCGCTGGTGCTGGCAGACTACACAGACCACCGTAACCGCAAAGTTGACTCGCTTGAGACAGTGCTAAGCAGCGGACAGGCTCTGAGTGATGACGATTTAGTGAGGATTTATAAGGACTTGATGTGGGGTTATCTGCAGACAGACGGAAAGAAATCGGCGCACTATGCAAGCAAGGCAAGAGACTTGAGCAGGAAACATGACTACCTTAATTCTGAGGCGGACGCACTGCGTATAATGGGTTTGGTGGCATACGGTGGCAATGATTATGAGAAGGCCCTCGGGTATTTCAATGAGGCTCTGCAGGTGACAGAGAGAATGTGTGGGTCGGACAGATACGAACAGAGTGATATCGACGACAACCTGAGTACTCTGTATGGCAGCTTAGGCAACCTGTACAACATGCAGGACAAACTGCATTTGGCAATACATTATTATCAGTTGGCATTGCCGATATTCGAGAAATACGGGTGGTACGAATCCTTAGCTACGCTCTATCATAATGTGGCAGAACTGTATTATTGTATGGGTAATGGCAAGGAGGCAGAGAAGAACTATTATCTTTCATTGGATGCGGCATTACGTTCGAAAGACTCGCTGTTGATTGCGTTACCTAACAAGGGACTGGGATTGATGTATTCCAATGGTGGTGAGTATGACAAGGCAGAGGAATACCTGAACACGGCGTATGAGTACTACTCGGCTCACAAAGACCTTGAGAACGACGCTTATATAGAAGTAGTAAACGCATTGGGCAGGCGTCAGTTGCACAAGACGCATGACGTGGCGGCTGCAGAGAAGTATGCTGCAGAGGTGTTGTCGAGAATAACGGAGGACACAGGTGCGGAGACGGTGGCGGCAGTGTATAACTTCTGCTGCGAGATAGAGATGGATAAGAAGAACTGGGCGAAGGCACTGGAATATGCGGCGAAGGCAGTGGATGCCGACGGCGAAGAGACATACGACGACATAGGAACATACGTGTGGATGACGCAGATATATACAGAGCTGGGGGAGAAAGAGAAGGCAAAGGAGCAGGTGGTGAAGATATACAACGGGATGGAGCAGTTTGCCACGATGCACTACCAGTCAGGCATCTCAGAGATGGAGGTTGCCTATGAGACAGACAAGAAGCAGAGTGCGATAGACCAACTGAAGAGAGACAGGAAATTGATGCTGATAGTGTTCGTATTGGTAGTGATAGTGCTGCTGACGCTGGTGATAGTGTTTGTGCTGCTATGGCGTGTGATGAAGCAAAAGCGCAAGCATGATGTGATACAGGCACAGCTGTCAGGAGAGATAGACGAGCGAATACGCATCTCGCGTGACTTGCACGACAGGCTTGGCGGCCTGCTGACAGCCATCAAACTGCTTCAAGAGAAGGACTCACCGGCCTCGGGGCTGACAGACGAGGCGATAAAAGAGATGCGCAATGTGGCTCATCACCTGCTGCCTAACTCGCTGAAGCGAAGCGGACTGAGAGTGGCACTGAGAGACTATTGCGCGACATTCAGGAATGTGAGTTTCAGTTTCTCAGGCGAGGAGAGACACATAAAGAACGAGGAGATAGTGTACTGCATAGTGTATGAGCTGGTGAATAATGCAGTGAAGTCGAGCGGGGCACAGCATATAGCAGTGCAGCTGCTGGCGGGAGATGACTATACTGCAATCAACGTAAGTGACAACGGGAGAGGATTTGTTGTGGACAGCAATACCGAAGGTACCGGACTGGCAAACATAAAGGAAAGGGTAGTGAGCATAGGCGGAGAGATGACAATAAGTTCTGCTCCAGGAAAGGGTACGGAAATCAATATAGAACTAAAACATAAGGACAATGATTAGTATTATTATCGCAGATGACCACAAGATGGTGGCTCAGGCATTGAAACAAGTGATCGAGGCAAAAGACACAGCCGAAGTGACGGGTATAGCTCTGACAATAGCAGATGCAGCAGGACAGTTGGAAGAGAAAAAGCCGGACCTGCTATTGCTTGACATAGCGATGCCTGACGGTGACGGCATAGAAGCTCTGCCCAAACTACGGAAGGCTTCTCAGGATACAAAGATTATTATCCTTACGATGTACAGTGAGGCGGAGGTGATACAGCGTGCGATAAAAAGCGGTGTGGACGGGTATCTGATGAAAGACAGTGATGCAGAGGAGATATTGGCAGCGATAGAGCACGTGTCGAAAGGTGAGAAATATATCTCTCCTGCTGCAGCGAGCAAGGCGGCAGCACTGACAGAGACAATACCCCAACTGACCCCAAGAGAGCGTGAGGTGCTGAAACTTATAGTGGAAGGAAAGTCCTCGAGAGAGGCTGCCAAGGTTCTATATCTGGGCTTCGAGACGGTTCGCTCGTACACAAAGTATCTGCGTCAGAAGTTAGGCGTAAAAAATACAGCCGGTATGGTAGAGAAGGCCATACGGCTGCATTTGGTGTAAGAAGACAAAAGACCGCTACGCTGAAAGAGGTGGGACCTTGCTGCAATGCAAGGTCTCTACGTATGAGGCAAGACTTTAGTATCGGCGTATAGCGAGTAAGTCGTGAGTATAGCGACCTGTTTCTGAGGAAATGATACCGTTGGAGTCGATGCGTTCAGCCTTTACGCGCCCCGAGCAGTGGATGACAGTGTCAGGCGAGAGAAGGATGCCGACATGCGTCACTTTGGTCTGTTGCTCGGGAGTGATATGCCCAAAGAAGACAAGGTCACCGCAGCGTGACTCCTCAAGGAACCCTACTTCTGTGCCTTGCGTGGCTTGTTCGCGTGCATTGCGCAGAATCTTCTTTCCGAAAAGACTCATTATGATACTGCTGAAGCCGGAGCAGTCCATTCCCATGCAATTTTTTCCTCCCCAGAGATAGGGTATGTTGAGAAAGAAGCGTACGGTCTGCATAAAGTTGTCCTTAGTCAGTTCGAGAGGTTTCTGAGCGACCATCTGCGGGTCGATGCGGAACTTACTGCCCAGCACGGAAAACTGCCCGTCGCGGTAGTTGCTCAGGTGTGTGCCTGCATTGAGCGGGAAAGTCTGCCCGTTGCCTTCGCTTACGGCATAGGCCATAGGCACTTTGACAATGGCATCGAGAGGGGAGGCAGTGTATTCGCGATACTCCTGCTCAGTCATCTTGGTGACCATAAGACAGTCCACCCATCCGACTTGACCGTCATAGTCGTTGCGGATGTAGTACCATCCGTCTTGTTCCTCTTGTATGACGCAGGTCTCGCCAAACAGGAGTTGAGTCTCCTGCTCGGCGGCTTCACTGGGAGTGCTACGTACGGGCACTATGGAGTGAAGAACAATAGCATAAGATATGAACATGGTGACCATTGTAGTTTAGAGTTTATAGTTTAGAGAAGTTTATAAGTTTAAAGTTTTTTGTTCGGTTTACCAGATAGTTACACGGTTTTCCTTGGGGACGAAGAGAGGTGATTGCTCGGTTACGTTCCATGCTTCGTACCATGCGTCAATGTGCGGCAAAGCACCATTGACACGCCAGCGACCGAGAGAGTGGGGGTCGGACTTGGTTTGTACAAGAATTTGCTCGGGGCGAATGTTCTGTGCCCATACGTTGGCGTAAGCGAGGAAGAAGCGCTGCTCGGGAGTGAAACCATCGCGAGTCTGAAGGGGGCAGTCTTTAGTAGCATTCTTAAACGCCTGGAAGGATACGTTGAGTCCGCCGTGGTCTGCAATGTTCTCCCCCAATGTGAGACGTCCGTTGCCGAATACGCCCGGAGCGACCTCGATTTTATCGAAGTAGTCGGCCATGACTTTGGTGCGCTGTTGGAACTGTGTGCGGTCCTCTTCGGTCCACCAGTTGTTGAGATTGCCCACCTTGTCGAACTGTGCGCCCTGGTCATCGAAGCCGTGTGTCATCTCGTGACCTATGACAACACCGATGGCTCCGTAGTTGAAGGCATCGTCGGCCGACATATCGAAGAAGGGGTACTGAAGGATGCCCGCAGGGAAGCAAATCTCGTTGGTTGAGGGATTGTAGTAGGCATTGACGGTCTGAGGTGTCATATACCACTTGTCGCGGTCAACGGGTTTGTTGAGGAAGCTGAGCGAGTACTCCTGCTCAAACTTGGCTGCGCGTTGAAGGTTCTCGTAGTAAGTGAGGTGTGAGTCGATGTCGAGAGCAGAGTAGTCGCGCCATTTGTCAGGGTAACCGATCTTGACATAGAAGGCATTGAGTTTCTCGTGCGCCATCTGTTTGGTGGAGTCAGACATCCATTCCTGCAGGTCGATACGTTCTCCAAGAGCTGTCTGCAAGTTCTTTACGAGTTGCAACATACGTTGTTTGGCAGCTGGCGGGAAATATTTCTTGACATACATCTGTCCGACGGCTTCTCCGAGAGTAGAATTGACGACACCGACGGCACGCTTCCAGAGTGGCGAAGGCTCCTCGCGACCCGAGAGGATTTTGCCATAGAAATTGAAGTTCTCGTTGTATATCTCAGTAGAGAGCGATGAGGCCGCTCCGTTGATAGTCTGCCACGTGAAGAGTGTTTTGAGGTCTTCGAGAGGTTCGTCGGCAAGCATACGTCCGGCTTCCTGAAGATGATTGATCTGTCCGACAGAGAGAGAGTCGGTGGTGATCTTCATAGCAGCAAAGAACCGGTCCCAGTTGACCTGAGGCACAAGCGCCTTCAAGTCAGCGTATGACATCTTGTTATAGTTAGCCATAGGGTCACGGAGCTCGACGTTGGACTTGGCAGCCGTAGCGAGCCGAGTCTCGAGACGGAGGACAGTCTGAGCAAGTTGCTCGGGGTTCTGATAGCCGAAGAGACGGAACATGTTTTCGACATGTTTGGTGTAGGCATTACGAATGTTGACGGTGTTCTCGTCTTGGTCGAGATAATACTCTTTCTGCCCAAGAGTGAAGCCGCCCTGATAAGTCTTGAGAATATTCATTGAGCTATTCATCTCGTCGGCGTCAACATACATTCCCCAGATGCCGTAAGTCATGCTTTCTCCAAGAAGGCGACTGAGGTCGTTGCGGTCAGCGATGGCTGCAATAGCATCGAGCTCGGGTTTGAGTGTGAGTATGCCTTCTTTGTCGCGACGTGCAGTGTCGAGGGCCAGATTATAGATGTCACCGATTTTTTGCTCAATAGAGCCCTGTTTGTGCTGCTTGGCAGCTATTTCCTCAATGAGGAGGTTGAGTTGTTTACGGTTGTTTTCTGCGAGTTTGTCGAAGCTGCCAAACCGGCTATACTCGGCAGTGAGAGGGTTTTGCTCCATCCATCCTCCACAAGCGTATTGGTAGAAGTCGTTTTGTGCAACGGCCGTTGTGTCGAGATTGGTGAGGTCGATGCCTGTTGTCTGCTGTTTTTTGCACGATGCTGTCATAAGAGTCAATGCAATTAGGAATAAGTGTTTAGTTTTCATTGTAATATTATTGAAATGTTATTATCTTGAGATGCAGGTTTGTTAGACGTTGCAAAGTTAATATATTATTTGGAGATAGGCAAATATGGATGAAAATTGCTTACGGAGGCGAAGGGTGAGGGAGGGGTGAGACAAGTTTTAATATATTTTTAGCTATATGTTGTTAGATGGCGAAAAATAAAAATATAAAGTATGTGAGTGTGTTTTTGGTACAAAGTGGAGAATATATTGAATGTTTTGCAGAGAAAAGACATAAAATGTAAAGAAAAAAGTTACATTATGTCAAAAAATGTTGTGCATATTTATAATTAGTATTAACTTTGCAGTCGGAAATAGTAAAAAATGGAGACAGAGGCACCAATGTTCTCCGTTTTTTCATTTATCGACTGATTACACTAAGGTACATTAAATGACTGTCGATAAGCAGGTTAAATAATAAAAATGAGGCATGTGGTGCAGTGCTTCAGACTATAATGTTATGAAGAGAATTTATCTGTTTTGGTTAGTCTGCGCTTTAGCAGCGCCAGCTTTCTCTGCCGAGTTTACGGACTTTCTGTTGCGAGAGGGCTTTGAGCAGGGTATTCCCGCAACATGGACACAAGAGAATGTGGCCGGTAGCCAGAGTTGGGTAGCGGAATTAGGAAGTGCGTATTCGTATCCGACGACGAATTTTGAAGGTGAGAAGCGAGTAGCATTGAGGAACGAAGGGACTCAGACTCAGGGTTTTACTACCAAGCTTATTTCTCCGGTAATTAATCTGAGCGATGTATTCAATCCGATATTGATATTCGCTCACGCTCAGCCCCAGCGTACGGGTGACTTTGAGCACCTGAAGGTTTACTACAGGACGAGCGAGAGTTCGAGCTGGGTGCTGATGAAGGAGTACACAGAAAGGATTCCGCGCTGGGTTGACGACACGCTGGAGTTGGTAGCCAAGAGTGCTACCTACCAGTTTGCTTTCGAAGCCACAGACGCGATGGGTCATGGAGTGGTGATAGACGATGTGCGTGTCCGTCCGATGCCGACATGCGCTGTACCTTACAACTTCGAGGCAGCAGAGATAGACCCTCACACTGTGCAGCTGACTTGGAACGGCAGTTTCGACTCAGAGGAGTTTGAAATTATCATCTCCAAAGATTCACTACTGACGATAGACAGTGAGCATGAGAGCGTGATAGTACACGCAAAGACCCCTGATTTCACATACGTAGTAAGCGGATTGGAGACAAGGAGTCAGTATTATGCATATGTTAAGGCGTATTGCGACGAGGAGACAGACTGGGCATGCTACAAGTTCAGCACTCCGAATGTGGTGGATTTGCCTTACGTTCAAGATTTCGACCGTCCTGCAGGAGCCAGCATGCCCGAGCAGCTGACAGACTGGTATTGGAGCACTGACCTTTTGAGCGAGGACGACCTGAAGTACCCGATACCTCACGTGAATACCGATGTGATGAACAATGCCATATTCATGGGATACTATTCGAGAACAAAGACCACCTGTCTGGAATTTTGCGGCACGACTACGACATATCTTCCGGCAGGTCATTGGGGCTATGCCGCAACACCGAAGCTGAACGTAGAGAGCATGCAAGGCGTGGAGGTGAGCTTCTGGGCAACGTCGTATCAGTACCAGGCAATGAATGCAGCCAACGGCATCACAGTAGGTGTGATGGTTGACCCGACAGACAAGGCATCGTTTACACCGGTGAAGACAGTGTATTGCCGCGGTTATAACCAGTTCAGATACTTCGAAGTGGATTTGTCGAGTTACACGGGTGAGGGCAGGTATGTAGCCTTCATGAGCGACTTTGCAAACAAGGATAATATAATATGGATAGACGACCTTGAAATAAAGAAACCGGCCGCAAGTGACCGTCCTACCCAGGCCCAAGCAGGCAACTGGAAGGAAGACAGTTTCGACATCACGGTTAACACTCACGGAGCTCAAAGCTGGAACCTGATACTCTCGACGGGTAACACGGCAGCCATGACAATAGAAGACGGCACAGAGCCTGCCACAGCAAACGTAATATTAAGGAAAGACGGGCTTACGGGGAACACTGTGACCATCAACAAGAGCGAGTTGGCAGCAAGTTACAACTACAAGACAACGAGTTTCATCATTTATGCCCAGGCGGTAAACGGCGATGAGAAGAGTCTGTGGTCGATGCCGGTGAAGTATCGTATTCCAGACGTAGTGACTTCTATACCTTATACATTCACGTTTGAAGCGGACGTGGCTCCAAGATATACGAAGTTGAACATGTTCATGTTCCAAACCGGCACTACGAACCAGACGGCACAAGTGCCCTCGTGCGTAGTGCTGGGCAGTGACCAGGCTATGTACGGTGCAGCCTATGCGACGGGTACGGTAGCCGCCAAGACCACAATGGACGGCACGGTAGCACTGCAGTTGTATTCGAACACAGTGTTTGCATTGTCACAGTTGCCTACAGACGTGAAGGTGAACACATTGGGAGTGGAACTATACAGCAAGGCTCAGAGTGCAGCGATGGCAACACGTCCGATAGAGTATGGTATAATGACCGACCCGTACGACCAGTCGACATTCGAGGTGATAAGCACGTTTACTCCCGGTACAAACACTGAGTACAGCCGTCAGTACCTGTCGCTTGCGGACTATAAGGGTGACGGTCACTGGCTTGCCTTCCGCGCCCAGCCAACGAGTACTCAGGTGAGCGGGACGAGTCAGTATGCAATAGTAGGCAGGATAGACAGGGTGACGATAGATATACTGACAAGCTGTATTCCTCCGTCGGGAGTGACTGCAGACCCGGCAGC
Source organism: Paludibacteraceae bacterium (assembly GCA_017477325.1). GTDB lineage: Bacteria > Bacteroidota > Bacteroidia > Bacteroidales > Paludibacteraceae > Colicola. The sequence continues at coordinate 20,470 of JAFUWV010000002.1, read as the reverse complement.
AGACTCAGCAGTAGTGAAATGGGAAGCATCAGGAATGACGAAGTTCAAGGTAGAGGTGGCAACAGGCACGACTACCGTAAACGGTTTGCCTGCTATTGACCCTGCGAAGGTTGTCTTCAGCAAGACAGTAGAGAACAAGACAGAGATAACGGTTACGGGGCTTGAGCCAACTACAACATATTATTACTGTGTATCAACAATCTGCGGCGATGAGGTGGTATCAGGCTCAGTAAGCAACTTCACAACGGACTGCCCAGAGATAACTAATTTGCCCTACATAGTTGACTTTGAGCAATATGCATCAAACGACAAGCCACTGTGCTGGTTGTTCAGCAGTAACAACACTACTACGGCAGCCTTCGCAACAGCTTCTTATGCACATGGCGGCAGCAAGTCGATGAGAATGTACAGAAGTGCAGGCGGCAAGATTTACACTATACTCCCATTATTTGACGCTAATCCACAGGATGTTGAGTTGACATTCTGGATGCGTAGGTACTCGACGAGTAACATGGGTAATGACTCATTGGAGGTAGGTGTGATGTCTGACCCGTCCGACAACAGCACATTTGAAAAGGTTACATGCTTCAAGCCAATAACTGCTACATACGTAGAGTGTGTGGTTAATTTTGAAGCTTACACAGGCACAGCGAAATATATAGCATTCTGCATGACCAACACGATGAACACAGGCGGTTATGTGTTTGACGATATAAATGTAAGTCGTTTGGCGGCCTGCCGCAAGGTAAGAGACCTGAGTGTTGGAGACCTCAAGCATAATGGTGCTACGGCTACTTGGAAGGCAAGTGGTGCTCCGAAGTATCAGTTTGTAGTAATGACAAAGAACATGTCGCCGGATGAAGCTTTAGCAGGCACGACAGATGTAGTGGTTAACCAAGAGTCGACTACCAATTCTCTTACTTTTACTTCTTCACTGATAGAGCCCTACACAACATACTATGCATCTGTAAGAGGTGTATGTGACGGTTCCAACGGAGAGTGGTCAACGGTAGTAAGTTTCCGCACGTCATGCCAGCCGGTAAGTCCGGCAGACTTCGGGACTGAGGGTGTGGAGACCTTTGATGCAGCAGGAGTATTGAATTGCTGGACGACAGGCATAATGACAGGTACCACTCAGGCTGCGACAATTAATAGTAATGCTTTGTATCTGTACTCGAATGCATCGTCGGAAGGTTCATATGCTGTGCTTCCACAGTTGGATATCACTGACGTGAAGAAGATTCAACTGAGTTTTGATGCACATGCAGGAACGGTATATAGTGACTCACACATATTGAACGTAGGTGTAGTGACCAATCCTCAGAACATGGCTACCGCCGTTGTAGTTAAGGAGATGGAACTTCCGATAGTAACTGCAATTACAGCGACCTCCGAAGTGTTCCGTTATACAGTTCGTTTCAACAATTACGAAGGCGACTTGTATGGCAACTTTGGTACACAGCCATACTTCATCACGGTAAGCAACGGTGTAATAGACAGAATACATATAGATAATGTATCTGTTGAATATGTGGGTGAAGTGATGGAACCAGTAGATATGGTATTCGACACCATAGGCCGCGACATGATACAGATATCATGGGAGAAGGGCTTAGGCAACAAGTTTGAGGTTAAGGTAGCAACTGAACCAATCGACCCCAGTGTTGAAGCAAGCTTGAAGACTATAACTGTTGACAACGACACCACAGCCATTATCACCGGCTTGAGTCCTCAGACCAAGTATTACATCTACATCAAGACTGTGGATGGAAGCAAAGAATCAAAGTGGTCGAACGTACGTTGGGCAACTACGGAGTGCCCGGTTACGACTCCTCTTCCATTGACAGAAAACTTCGATGGCTATACCATCATTACCGGTGCTCCTTATACTCAGCCAGATTGCTGGGCATTGTACTATGCAGGTGGTGAGTTGGCATCTCAGGCAAGAGTGGCTTCAGAGGCAAAGATATCGGGTGAAGGCGGTTTGTTATTGACTTCACAAGGTAGCACAGGCAACAACTCATACGCTGTGCTTCCTGCGGTAGCCGAGCCGTTGAACACTTTGAGCGTGAAGTTGTCGGCAAAGACAGCAAGCGGTACAATCAGCGAGAGGAAGTTGTATGTAGGTGCAACTACAGCGAATGAGCCCTATGCCACGATGGTAGAGAGTATTACATGGGTTGATTCTATCGTATTCACCAACGGCAACTGGCAGCATAAATATGTTGACCTGCAAACATACACGGGTGCAGGAAAGCATATAGTATTGGGCTTTGTAGGCGGCGACAAGAACAATGCTTCCACGTCGGCCCAGATATATATTGATGATTTGAGCGTGAACACGACATCTTCTTGCAAAGCGCCGTTCAACACCTCGCTTGTAAGCCGTGGAAAGGACTTCCTTGAAGTTCAGTGGGTTGACGACTTTGCCAACTCATGGGAGATTGCATATTATCCGGTTGGTTCAACACTTTCAGAGGCTAAGAAAGCAGTTAGCAACGAGAAGTCGGTTAAACTGACCGGTCTGGAGCCATCAACGACATACAACGTGCTTGTCCGTGCTGCCTGTGGCAGTGATAACTATAGCGAGTGGACTCCTGCATTTGAAGCATCGACTTACTGTCTTGTTCCATATGCAGCCGCTTCATGGGACTTCGAGGAGTCGTTTGAAAGTTTGCAATCATGCTGGTTTGTCGGTCAGGTAGGACAATATGGTTCGTTTGGAATATCCACCAACACCCCGTCCGGCAGCTATGTGAACCGCTATGCTCACAACGGTGAGAGTGCACTCCGTCTGTATGGTCAGAGCGGTAGTGATAACAACACATACGCAATCATGCCTCTTGTTGATGCCAACTTCAACGAGTTGCAACTGCGATTCTTCATCCGCATGATATATATGCAGGACTATGAGAACAACAACAACGACAACTTCCAGAACGACGGTTTCAACCATGGTCAGAGCAGGAACTTCTTTATAGGTGTGATAGATGATCCCGACCAAATAGGTGACATCAACAACATCAAGCAGATATATAAATATGAAGGTCCCGACTATGTAGCCTTTGGGACCAAGCCTAATCCATGGCCCGAGAACGACTTGTGGGATGAGATAAAGATACCTCTGTACGGAATGAGCGGCAAGTACATAGTGTTCTACTCGAACGGTCTGTTCAACGAAGCATATATTGACGATGTGGCAATAGAGCCTGTAGAAGGTTGTGTGGCTGCAATAGATATAGCCTCGGAGAATGAGACGGACAACAGTCTGGATGTGACATGGCAGTCAGGCGGTGACAAGTGGGCAGTACAGGTATATGATCCTGAGAACAAGGAGGTATATAACAACACTGTCACAGGTCAGGCCAAGTTGGCATTGAGCAACCTTGCAAGCAACACTATATATAAGGTAAAGGTTCAGACTATCTGCGAAGGCGATGCCCGCTCGACCGTAACCGAAGGCACAGTCCGTACGTTGTGTGCAAAGGTAGATACAGTGGATGCAAGTTGGGACTTCGAGTCAAACATAGAGACTTATTCGATAAGTTCGTATACTTATCAGAAGCCGGGTTGCTGGACATTGGGAACGGAGTCGGTACAGAAAGACAACTATATGCCGCGCATAGTGACCGACAATGCTACGTATCACTACTCAAGGAATGTATCGGGAGCTGTGGGAGGTTCATCTTGCTTAATGTTCTATGGTGCAGAGAATTCGGTACCGACCTTCAACTCGTATGCTATTCTGCCCGAGATGTCGTTCGATATAGACAACACTATGGCACTTCACTTCTCAGCCCGTCTTGGCAACTACGAGACAACGCTGGGTGCATTCCGCTATAGTCCTATCTCGAGCAGTTTCCCGACAGATATAGTTGTGGGCTATACTATAGGTGACGACTGGTCAACCTTCGTTCCTGTGGATACGGTATATATAGAGAAGTCGCTTGAGATTGTAGCCTTCCAGACAAAGGAGACAGAAAGAGCAGACCGCTTCTGGGATACATACGTTCTACCACTGGATAAATACACAGGTAAGGATCACAGAGTATGTCTGGTTTACAACTATCTGCGTAATGTGTCAGGAACGGCCAACCAAGGTCAGTTGTACATAGATGACTTGTCGATAGTGCCAAACGATGTATGTTCGGCTCCGTACAGCATCAAGGTAAAGGGTATTACTTCTCACAGTGCAACTATCAGCTGGGAGTTCACCAGTGTATCAGACTTCCACTTGCAGGTGTCACAGGTAGAGGACTTCTCAGAGTTGCTGCTTGACACGAACATCACAGTAAGCCAGTACACACTGAACGACCTTACCCAAGGCACAAGATACTTCTACCGCATACAGCACAACTGCTATGGCGGAGAGTTGTCAGACTGGAGCGATGTGGGAGACTTCGTAACCAACCACTCTGTACGCTTCTCAGAGAGCTTCCCGTACATAGGCAATGATCGTCCTGCTCACTGGACCTATGGCCACGGCACCACTCCTCAGGAAGCATTCAGCGGCACACCAATGCAGCAGCCATACATCTTCGACACAGGTGACGAATGGCATCCGTATCCGACAGAAGACGTGATGACAAAAGGTCACATGTACTGCGAGACATACAACAACTTTACTTCAGTACAGTGGCTCGTAACTCCTGAGATAGACCTGACAGACCAGACAGGCAAAGACCTGATGTTAAGCTTTGACCTTGCAGTGACAAGCATGACAGGTGATGCGACCACTACTGCAGATGTGCCCGACGAGTTCTGGGTATTGGTAAGTATGGACAACGCCAAGACTTGGACTGCAGAGAACGCTACTCAGTGGAGCAACACCGACTCCAACGCCGACTTCAGTTACGGTGAGATACCTGTAAGCAATGTGGGCAAGAAGTTCTATGTGGACTATAGCAAGTATGCAGGAAAGAACATCACACTTGCCTTTATCAGTGTATCAAAGGTGACAGCCACGAAGCACTATCTGCACCTTGGCAACGTACAAATCAACAGTTACAAGAAGTTCGAGTATGCAGCATCGCTTTGCCAGTATGAAGACTTTGAAAACGAGAAGGTATTTATCGATGGTATGGAGATAGAGACGGGCACTTCGGTCAAGGACATCTTCACTCCTTCGCCTGTTAACGGAGTGGATGACGAGTTGATACTTGTCAGTCTGAATGTTGAGGCAGTGGAGAACCACGAATATAGCGACAAGGTATGTGCAGGTCATGAGTACAATGGCTACGGTTTCAGCTTCATACCTGCAGGTTCAGGCACATGGCAACAGAAGCTACAGTGCACTACCGGCCAAGGTTGTGACTCAGTGACTACACTTACTCTGGAAGTGGTACCTGCAGTAGAGGTGGATACGTTTGCAACGATGTGTCACGGTTCGTACTTCTCGCTTGGCAATGAGCGTTACTACACAAGTGGTACATACAAGGATACGCTTGTATCCGCAGTTACCGGTTGCGACAGTATAGTGACTCTGTATCTGACCATCAGCCCGATACTGGAAGGCTCGGATGAGGTATGGCTCTGCCCTGGCACAACCTATCAGCTTGGCGACACGACTCTCACCACAGAGGGCACCTACACCCGCCAGATAACCAACTTCCTTGGTTGCGACAGTGTGGTTACCGTCAAGGTACATACCGCTCAGGCAGCAAGCACACGCTATGTCCAGACTATCTGCTACGGCAGCACCTATACAGATGAGAACGTGTCAGGTATCAGTGCAAGGGGCGACTACGAGTTCAACCTCCAGACAGAGTACGGCTGCGACAGCATTGTGACTCTGCACCTGCTTGTTGCCAACGTGGAGAATGTGGTAAATGACACTGTGCTTACGACTGACCTGCCGTATATCTGCAATGGTGAAGAGCTCATACCCGCCGATGGCGAGGAGCGTCTGTACACCTTCCTGCAGAATTCTGACTGCGGCCCAATCACACTGAATGTGACCGTAGGCACCGTTACAGGTGTAAGCAACCTGGTAGGCGGCAAGCCAACAGTACAGAAAGTCTTCATGGACAACCGCATCTATATCATCCGCAACGGCAAGTGGTTCGATGTGGTCGGCAATGAAGTGAAGTAAGTAGATTCAAGTACGGAAACAGCCTTCACGGAAGGTCTGTTTCCGTACTGCTCAAACCTTACCCTATATGCTATGACTCAGACAGAAAAAGCAGTCTAATGAAAAAAATCGCAACATACATGTTGATGGTGATCGGTTGTGCAGTAGCGAGTGTATCGCTATATGCACAACCTATTGCTATCCCTTACCAGATAGGTTTTGAAAAAGCAGACTCTGCCGAGATAAGACTTCGATGGCATCTGAACCCCGGCCCGCTGGCTACTGTCTGCAAGGACAAGTGGGTGATAGGCGATGCTGCATATAACGAAGGCAAACAGGCTCTCTATATATCATCGGACAACGGTGAGACTCCTACATTCGGTACTGACACCTGTGTCCAGTATGCCTACTGCGACCTTACCCTGCCTGACGGCGTATATTATGTGTCGTTTGACTGGCGCTGCTTCGGCACGGAACGTGCCAAGTTTTATGCCGGTATGGGGCGCAAGTCGGCTATACAGGACTCACTGCTGGTGGCAGTGCGCGGCCGTTCCACTCTGCCCAAACAGTTGCTATCGTTTATCTTCCCCGACTGCAACGGTATATATACCAGTGCGAACTGGAAGAACACCATCAGCAACATGCTTCGAGTGCAGAGTCCTAACAACCAGCTACGTCTGTTCTTTGCATGGAGTACATCAAACGCACAGGCAGAACACACCATGAATCTGGCTGCATGTATTGACAACCTGCAGATATCCAATGCTCTTAGTCCTATTCCTACCAATATGACCGACTCCGTCATCAGTTGCGACAGCGTGTTCGTGATGTGGGAAGGGAAAAATGAATACTATGAGTTTGAGTATCGCAAACATGGAAACGAACATTGGATAACCCATACGGGACTTACGCAGAAATACTTCATGCTCGAAGGTCTGACGGAAGGACTATATGACTATCGCGTCCGCGGACTTGACCTTGACACGGTGCACAGCGCTTACTGCTGCAAGAACAATGCTGTGGTCTATTGTCCGGAGATGCACTGCGTCAACTTCATACAGCTTAATGACCCGAGTGTATGTTCAGCATGGGTAGGTCAGTACACCAACCCCTTCCAACTGCAGCGTGTTGTGGACTATGGCAGCGGGGATATGTATAGCCGGCACGTGGTGAATATGGACCACGATATGTACGACAAGCGTACCGATTACCAACTACCACTCATCCCTCCAGGAGAGTTGGCATCAATACGCCTTGGCAACTGGAACGTTAAAGCCGAGTGTGAGGCTCTCTCATTCAGGTATTTTGTGGATGCGGAGAATGCCGCCATACTGCTGCTCAAGTATGCCATTGTGCTACAAGACCCCACCGGTCACTCTGATGAAGAGAAGCCTCAGTTCAAACTTGAAATCATCAATCAGAGCGGTGAGGTAATCGACCCTGTATGCGGACAGGCCAACTTCGTGGCAGGAAAGAACACCAATGGCAACGGATGGCACAAAAATACCAGATACCCTACGGCTGTTCACTGGAAAGAGTGGACTACCATGGGTATTGACCTCTCTGACTATGACCAGCAATGGATAAACATCCGACTCACTACATACGACTGTCTTCTGCAAGGGCACTACGGCTATGCGTATTTCACCCTCGGATGTGCCAATGCAAAGATATATTCCTCCAGTTGCGGTGACGAACCTGAGGTAAGCATAGATGCGCCTGACGGATTTCTGTATCAATGGTATGATAACGAGGGAGTGGAAGTGCCCGTCTCTAAAGGGGGCAGATCTCTATCACTAAAATTGGAATCGTCGGACACCACAACGTACACCTGTATGCTTACTTCTAAGGAGAATCCGGACTGCAGATTCTTCCTCTCCACGGCAAACATTCCGCACTATCCATATGCTGAGTTCACTGCCGAGTCCAGTGCGGCGGATTGCCAGAACAAGGTGCGCTTTGTCAATACCAGCCACGTGATTACCAAACTCACGGAAGATAGCATCAATCACATCTACGACCAAGACTGCGAGAAATACTTATGGAAGATAGTAAACACAACATATGCACCCAACGATACCATCTATCGTGATGACCGCTCGCCGGTTCTCTATGTACCCAATGAAGGAGGCAGATACCATGCCTCACTCACAGCGTACATATCTGCCGAAGCTTGCTACGACGTGAAAGAACTGTGGTTTGATGTGCCTGCAATAGTTGATACAAAAACGGTAGTCGATACGACTATCTGCTATGGAGACTATCCTATCAAACTGGGTGACGCATATTCCACTCCTACGGGACCACGGTACTATGGCAGTGACACCACGGTAACCTTGCATTGGCAAAGTGTAGCAGGTTGCGACAGCGTCGAGGAATGGCATATACATGTTTATCCTCAGAGCATGACAATGCTTCCTGACACCACTATTTGCGGAGAAGATTCACTCGTCATTGACGGAGAACGCTATCCATACCGCTCATCCGGTAAGTTCGTATTGTTCCGCACTAATTCTCACGGGTGCGACAGCACTATACAAATAAATGTCACAGTGCTTGACAGCATACAACCTTTGGTGGAGATGAAGAATATTGAGGATGACAAGGAGTACTCCGGAGAACTCAGTTTCAGTGGCTCAGGCTACACCTACTATTATCTTAACGGAGAGTATCACCCTGCCTCAGACACTCATATCACCGGTCTCAACGGAGGGGAGTTCATCATTGAGTTCTACAACGACTTCGGATGCAACACTACTCAGACCGAGTATATGGACTACCCCTGCCGCAATCTCATATTCCAGCGATGGGGTGATGTTTTGTCAGTGATGAATCAGCAAGTAGTGCAAGAGCAGTATCCGCAGTACTCGCCTATGGAGTTCGCATCGTTCCAATGGATGCGTGACAGCATTGACATACCAGGGGCTACATTGTCCTACTACTACGAGGAAGGCGGTTTGAGTATGAGCAGTTATTATCAGGTTAGAGTTACTACAGTGGAGGGTGACACCATAACGTCATGTGCATTCTATCCTGAATCGTATACCAAACCGCAACAGTCGGCATACAGAAAGGTCATAGAGAACCAGCAACTGATTATCATAGTCAATGACAAATGCTATAATGCGCAGGGAGTGCTTATCAAGAAAGAAGAGTAAATGTTTAATGATTGTTCGGATTAATGTCGTTTCGCAACTTACATATTATAGTTCTATTATTTGGTTGTGCATTGTTGATGAATGCTCAACCTGCCTATGAATGCAACTTTGAAGATCAGGCTGAGAATGCCCAATGGGAACTCAACTATTTTGCCAACCAGTCGCATCAGAACAACACTGTCAACCGCTGGTATATAGGGTCATTGGATAATTATGGAGGCAGAGGAAACAATTCGTTGTATATCTCAGCAGACAATGGCAATAGTATATCATATAGCGGTGCTACAAACATGATTGTAACCGCGGTAAGGGCACTCACTATTCCCCGGGGCAACTACCTGCTGTGTTTCAACTGGATGGTAAACGGTAAGCCTTCAGGCAGCGATGCGATATATGTTTACTATATTCCTGATGCTGACAATGTGATAGTGACTTCAGGTATTGCCGCCGATGCAGACAGTAAACTGAAGGATTATGCGCTGGATACTATTCTTGCTCACTCTATGACGTGGCAGTATGCTCAGATGAAGTTGGAGAGTGACGGTTCTCCGGGCAGACTTGTCTTCGTCTGGAGAAATACTCAAGGAAACACTTATCCTCCCGGACCGCGTATAGACAACATAGAGATTCTTCCGGAAGGCAGATGCGATATTCCGCGCAAAATAGCACACTCTGCTTACGATGGCGTTGTAACTCTGTCATGGAATGGTGGTGCAGATTTTTATCAAGTTATCTCACAAGATTATTCCACAGGACAATGGTTCTACTACGACAGTATCCCTGAAAACCAGGTTCGCATCTCAGGTTTGACTGAGGGTATGCACTTCTTCTCTATCAGAGCATATTGCGGAATAGACAAAAGTCCCTTTACGCAGTATTCGTCATTCATTGTTTACGAAGGGGCCAGGTGCATAGATTACCTCTCACTGCACAAAGCTGTATGTTACGCCGGTAGCGCAGGTTCAGCAAGCAGTCTTACCAACGATGGATTCGACAAGGTTAACGCTATTGACCATGGTTATGCTTCTATTGACAGCCGTCATACCATTCACTACATAACTACCGAGTACGACCCAAGAACGGCCGACTTGAATGACCCGTCTCTTCCTATGCTAAAGACAGTTCCCGACAATGAGATAGGATCAGTACGACTCGGTAACTGGAGGAATGGATCACAAGCAGAGCGTATAGAATATAAATATGTTGTAGAGCAGGGCACAAGCGACATACTGAAAGTACAATATGCGGTAGTGCTGGAATCGCCTTCAATGAAACATAGTGATGCCGACCAGTCGCACTTCACACTGAACATACTTGACGGCAACGGAAATCCGATAGGTAATGAAGAAGAGCGTGCATGCAACAGCGCTGACTTTGCGGCAGGATACGACAACGATAATGTATGGTATGAGCGCAGTAACGGCTCTAACAAAGTATTCTGGAAAGACTGGACCACCATCTCTATCAGTCTGCGCCGATACATAGGCCAGACGCTTACCATCCGTCTCACCACGTCTGACTGTACGCAGGGCGGACACTACGGCTATGCCTACTTCACACTCGCATGCGAGACAGGCGAATTGCGCGGACTAGCATGCTCTGACGAACCTATAACCCACTTTGAGGCACCAGAGGGATTCAACTATAGATGGTATCGCGAAGACAATCCTTCGCAGACCCTCTCCACCGAGCAGACTTTCGACCTGAAAGAGGCAAAAGACACAATGCAGTATGTGGTGGATGTCATATCCAAAACCAACAACAAATGCAAATACGAGCTTTATGCCTCCAGTCTTCCGCACAATCCCAAAGCTGTTATCGACGAGCAGAACAAGCAGCGTCATGAGTCATGCCGAAACTATGTTACATTCCACAGTAAATCCCACATGATAGTGCGTAACGACCAGCGGCAAACCGATAAAGAGCAAGTGTCAGACATCAAGATAAACGATATGGTGTGGGATTTCGGTGACGGCTCTATGCCTATCAACACCAACAAAGATACCATCACTCACGCTTTCCCGGCTAAAGGAGGGCAGTTCAAAGTAACGCTCTATGCATATACTGCCAACCGGCAATGTGTAGATAAGGCAGAGTTCAATGTCTCGATACCAAATATAGAACCTAAAAACCTTGTATTCAATAAGCAACTATGTGGTGATGACACATGGTCATTAAACAATAAGATATATTCAACCGATACCATTGATTCGCTGCACTACACCAGTTGGTGCGGGTGCGACAGCATCATAGTGGTGAATATCAAGAAGAACGACAATACTCCCGTACAGCTGGAGGACACCATCTGTTACAGAGAATTGCCATATCAGTTCAACAATGGCACCTCCATGCAGGAGATTCGCATGTCGGGCACTTACACTGGCAATTTCCGTAACCGATACGGCTGCGACAGTATAGTAACACTGAACCTTGAAGTGCTGCCCTTCCTTGAGGTGCTCACAGCGGACACAGTAACAGTATGCGTTGACGGAGGCGTGATAGATATTCCCTATGTGCTCTCAGAAGGCATACTCGACACGATGTGCCTCACTATAGATTTCTCAGATTCCGTATCCGCTTGGCAGGAGTCATACTGCTTCGATCCAAACGAACCTATTGCTATAAAACTCTCCGACAATATGCTTCCCGGAAGATATCCTGCAAAACTTCAATACAAGACCGCCACATGTCCCTTCGAGGAAAAACCTCTATGGATAGAAATAGGCTATCCTGCCTCTGTTCTCTCGCAAAAGGGACAAGACGGATGGGTAGGACTGTTAGATGCAGAACTGACAGGATATAAATTCACCTCGTACCAGTGGTATCGTGACGGAGAACTTATAGAAGGGGCAAACCTCTCTTATCTGCCTGTCACCGTGCAAGACGAAGGACACAGCTTCAGTGTAGTCGTCACACGCGAGGGGGAGTCCGTAGGTATCAGTACGTGCCCCGTTATATATGGCAATCCTGCCACTGCAGTTGAGCAACTCACGAACCAGAACAGAGACTGCGAAGTATATAACGTGTTCGGCACTCCGGTCTTCACAGGCAACGCTCAGCGCATAACGAATCTCTTGCCAGGCAATCTTTATATTATCAAATACACCGACAACAATGAAACAGTCAAATTCGTTCTTCCATAGAGCCTTGCTGACCATCTGTTGCCTGTGTGTCTTTGGCAACCTCTGGTCGCAATATAACAACTCAGCCTCCCACTACCTCGGTTTCTCCGTGGCAGGAGGATTGGACTTTGCTCTGCCGCTAAATACCATTGCTTCCGCCAAACCAGGAGGCGAAGGCAAAGCGGCATTGCACTATGAACTCCAAAAGAACCGCTTCTTCTTCAACCTTACTCTGGGTGCAGAACTGCAAAACACAGCACTCTTTGCCGACTCCGTCTTCGTAGAAAGGCAGGCTACCGACATTGCCGCAGAAGAGCACATCTATCAATACAGGCTTTACAACATGCAAGACCGGCACAATGCAGTCAACGCACTCATTGGTCTGGGATTCGGTTACAGGCTCCACGAGAATGTTTACGCTCAGCTCGGGATATCCTTCAAAGCCTCTCTGTGGGGGAAGCACAAAGCATCGACGGAACTCCAGACAGCAGGCCTTTACGACCGTTGGGAGGCAGATTACATAGCAGATATTCCAACTTACGGGTTCTACCCTCGCTCAGAGTTCATTTTCTCAGGTGCTTCGTCACAAACAAATCTCTGGGCTACACCATCTCTTGAGATAGGAGGTATGTGGAACATAGGCAAAAGCAATGTGCTCAAGGTAGGAGTATATGCCGATTACAATATCCGGCTGAACAAGTCAGAGTTGTCACTGATTGACTATTCCGCCACCGACCTCAATCCTGTCTCTCAGTCGGAGCAGAACTTGCGAGACAAGTTAGTCATCAACTCTATGACCGAAGCTGTGATACCTTCTCTTAAAGACGGGCATATCATCTCTTATGCAGCACCATCTGCCGCCTCCAACCAATTGCATAATATAGCTGTTGGTCTGCGTCTGACATTGCTCTTTAATGTCAAAGGCTCGCCGATGCCTTGCCGTTGCTACGAATAACCTCACTCAATTGAAACTCTTTTTTGTGTATTCAAGCAAAATTCCGTAACTTTGCACGGAATTTGTAATATGCCTTATTACGGACATATTGCAAGGCATAACCAAAAGCATATACACTTATGAAGGACTATATCTATCGATTTGCAGCAGTGGGAGTTATTTGTCTGTGTGTGCTGACCGGCGTTAAGGCAGAAGATGTGACATATCTCACGACAGAGCAGTTCAAGGAGCGCGTATTCGACTATACGAAGCACAAACAATGGAAGTATCAGGGTGAGCTGCCTTGTATAATTGATTTCTACACCACATGGTGCGGTCCCTGCCGTCGTCTTGCCCCCATACTTGCCGAGCTGTCGGAGGAATACTGCGGCGAGATAGTGGTCTATAAGGTAGATACAGAGAAAGAAAGAGAGCTTGCCGCAGTGTTCGGCATAAGCAGTATACCGACCCTGCTGTTCTGTCCGATGGAGGGGAGACCTCAGATGGCAAAGGGTCTGTTGCCCAAAGAGACACTTCAGCAAGCCATTGCGGAGGTGCTGCTAATAAAGAATGAATAGTATTTGTACAGAACTCGTATTTAATAATGAGACGTTATGGTGCAGCAACGTCTTAATTTGATGAGACGTTCCGGTGCAACGTCTCTACGGAACAAGAATCTATGAGACGTTCCGGTGCAACGTCTTTACGGAAATAACCTCTTTCGCATATGCGTGTAGAACTGTTTCTTTTGATAGTATCGTTACTCTTTTTTGCCAGCATACTGACAGACAAGGTTAGCAGCAAGTTCGGAGTGCCATCGCTGGTGCTCTTCTTGCTTGTAGGCATGCTGTTCGGCAGCGACGGATTGGGCATCAACTTTGACAACATACAACTCGCCCAATCGGTGGGAACAATAGCACTGAGCGTGATATTGTTTTCAGGCGGTATGGATACGAAGCTGGACGACATCCGCCCTGTGGCAAAAGAAGGCGTTATACTGTCAACCATAGGAGTATTGCTGACGGCAGTGATAGAGGGTGTGCTGATATGGCTGCTGATGAAGTGGACGCACGCCGGCGTAATACTGGCACTGCCCACCGCTCTGTTGATGGCCGCCACCATGTCGTCAACCGACTCGGCGTCGGTATTCTCGATACTGCGCTCGAAAGGGTTGAACCTAAAATACAAACTACGTCCGATGCTGGAACTCGAGAGCGGCAGCAACGACCCTATGGCAGCGGTGCTGACATCGGTGATGATATCAGTAGTGCAGGCGGCAGGCGAGCCTAACGTGTGGATGCTGATACTCTCTATCGTATTCCAGCTGCTGTTCGGATTCCTGATGGGTTTCTTTGCAGGGAAACTGCTTGTGTGGCTGATGAACAAGGTGAACATAGAAAACGAGAGTCTGTATCCGATATTGATACTGACGAGCTGTATTTTCATCTTTGCCGTGACCCACTTTACGTCCGGCAACGCCTTTCTGGCAGTCTATATAGGCGGACTGGTGTTCGGCAACTCCAAGTTCGCGCACAAACGGAGCACGGTGAACTTTCTTGACGGCATGACCTGGCTCTGCCAACTGAGCATGTTCCTCACGCTCGGGTTGCTGGTGAATCCGCGAGAACTGTTCCAACCGAATGTGCTAATACTGGGGAGCGTAGCCAGTGCGATAATGATATTCGTCTCGCGTCCGGCAGCCGTCTTCCTCTCGCTTGCCCCCTTCAGGAGGTTGCCGCTGAAGGCAAAGACGTTTGTGAGCTGGGTGGGACTGAAGGGCGCTTCGCCTATACTTTTTGCCATATTGTGTCTTGCGGCGGACGTGCCTAATGCGCGGTTGATATTCAATGTGGTATTTCTCTGCACGCTCATCTCGCTGCTACTGCAGGGCATGACACTGGGAAAGATGGCAGAGTGGCTCGGTATGGCAGAAGAGAAAGAGCCCCAACTGAACAAGGTAGAGAATTTCGACATCGACCTACCGGAAGAGATAAAGTCGGTGGCAACAGAAATACGCGTTACAGAGGACATGCTGCAACGCGGCAACCGCCTGATGGACCTGGGTTTCCCTCAGAACACTCTCGCCATCATGGTCAAACGCGGGCAGCAGTTTTTCGTGCCTACAGGCAAATCGCAACTGCAAGCCGACGATGCGCTGCTGGTTATCACAGACAACGAGCAGACACTGCAAGACACCTACCGTCAGATAGAAGACACTCAGAACGGCTACAAGCCCGCTTTCCTTGACGATACGCTCGACTTCATGCGAGAGTTCGTCGGCATGGTGCGTGAGAACAGGAGAGTGCGCAAACAGGCCAGACTGCAGAACAAGCAGAGGCAGCAACTGAAACAGAAGAAGCAGAAATCAAAGAAACAAACAACCACATAAGCATGAAAACAACAGTATTCCTTACCGGAGCCACCGGTACTATGGGATGGGCAGGACTTCAGGAACTGCTTGCCCACAAAGAGAACTACAACATCAGAATACTTGCCAGACCGAGCGAGAAGAACAAACGGAAGCTTGCCGGAATGGAGAAAGACATAGATATAGTATGGGGCGACCTCGGCAAGTACGAAGATGTGCTCCGCGGCGTGACGGGAGCAGACATAGTGCTTCACGTAGGAGGCATGGTAAGTCCGCAGGCAGACTACCGTCCGCGTGCGACAAGAAAGACCAACCTCGGTGCCGCAGAAAACATACGGAAGGCAGTGGTTGCCCAAGGGGAGCAGCAGCCCAAAGTGGTATATATAGGCTCCGTAGCCCAGATGGGTGACCGCCGCGAGCCTCTGCATTGGGGCCGCACTGGCGACCCTATCTGCGTCTCCGCCTACGACCACTACGGAATAACGAAGGTGCTTGCGGAGCGCATACTGACAGACGGCGGCATAAAGAAATGGGTCAGCCTCAGACAGTCGGGCATACTATATCCTGCGATACTGAAGAACTACGACCCAATAATGTTCCACGTGCCCATCCGCGGCGTTTTGGAGTGGGCTACGGTGGAGGACTCGGGCCGTCTGCTTGAGCGCGTGTGCCGCCCCGAGGTGCCTGAAGAGTTCTGGAACAGATACTATAATATAGGCTCCGGAGCAGAATACAGAATCTCAAACTATGAGTTCGAAGTGCTGCTGTTGGATGCCATAGGCTGCCCGAAACCGGAGAAGATATTCAATGCGAACTGGTTCACTACGCGGAACTTCCACGGAATGTGGTATATAGACGGAGACGTGCTGGAGCAGTATCTGCATTTCCGCGCCAACATACCTGTAAAGGAGTACTTCGAGCAGATGTCCCGGAGCAAGTCGGTTCCGGCAGGCATACGTATAGCGAAACTGACAAAGGCAGCCAAACTGGTGCCCCACATAGTGAAACTTGCGATGCGTGCCATGGCAAACAAGCCTGTACACGGCACTCAGACATGGATAAAAGAAGGACAGCAACAACGTATAGCCGCATATTACGGCAGCATAGACAAATACAAGGCTATTCCGGACTGGGAGCATACAGACCTGAGTCACAACTCAGAGACACCGGTCATTCTCGACCACGGATACGACGAGACGAAGCCTATGTCGGAGTTCACCATAGAGGACATGCAGCGTGCCGCCGAGTTCAGGGGTGGCAAGTGCCTGAGCACAACGATGGTACAGGGCGATTGGGACACGCAACTGGAATGGCAGTGTGCAGAAGGACACGTATTCAAGGCGAGTCCGCGCCTGATTCTGCTTGGCGGGCACTGGTGCCCCGAGTGTTTCCCTTATCCTTATGCCGACGAGCCGAAGGAGAAGCAGCGTCCTTGGCAATGGGACAAAGAAGCGCGCCGAAACCCCTTCTTTGCGCAACTATGGGCTCCGCTTCACGACGCAGACGAGGACAACACCTACGATGCGCACGTGTTTGACGGGTGGGAATAGTACAGAAGACAAATAAAGTGCAGAAAAAGAAGATGACGTGAGTAGTTATACCCACGTCATCTTTGTTACGC
This sequence comes from Paludibacteraceae bacterium, assembly GCA_017477325.1. Taxonomy (GTDB): domain Bacteria; phylum Bacteroidota; class Bacteroidia; order Bacteroidales; family Paludibacteraceae; genus Colicola. The sequence goes on along the minus strand of JAFUWV010000002.1, from coordinate 3,197 downwards.
TATACTGGCTGTTTATTCTTTTGCTAAATACTCATCCGTTAGAGAGAATACATGCAGCCTGACATGTCCCGGCTCTACCTGGGTCAAGTACTTGTCCAGCAACTGCTTGTCGTAAGGGGAAAGAATAAAATCAATATCATTATTTATCTCAGTAGTTGTATAGTTCTCCGGGATAAACATATCTTTCAACTCGATAGGTTTGATATGGGAAGATTCTATTTTTTTATCGAAGAAATCGTGATTAATTATTTTCCAGCCGTTTTCATGAAAGTCCTCAGAATGATACTCATAAACATCAAACTCAAGACCAGCAAAATCAGACGCAAAGTCCACCCAGTTTATTCTATGTCTTTGCGTCAAATTCAATGGTTTGTCTACTTCGGAGTCTTCATCATGTATATAGAAGAGGGCACACTCCATTTTAGTTGGTGTAAGTATTGTGGAATGACCAATCATTATATTATGTCCGCGGGTATCTATCCCCCATATGAGTGGCCAAATAACATTATTTGTGTTGTTTTGTAAGCAATACATATCAACGTATTGAGTGGCATTTTCCACTTCAGGAATCACCAAAGGTAACTCATGATTAGGCTCCTCGCATGATTTTAATGTAAAAACCATGGATGTAAGACTAAATACCAGTAGGATATTTGATAATAAATTTTCTGTTTTCATAATATTTCTGTTTTATTGGTGATTTCTTATATCAGGATCTCCTGCGTCAATAATATTCCTTCCGTTGGTTAGAGAAACATGAATGTAGTTTATTTCGTAATAAGGTCTGAAGAAACCGACAAATACGTTTGCGCTCTTGTATCTTATATACGTTGCAAATTTACTATCAATATAGAAGTAATGCTGCTTGTTCGCGTACCCTTGCATAGAATTAGTTTCAATATATGTTTCTGAATAAACCTCTCCATTCGTGTCGTGGCGTGATAACCAATATTTATTGAAGCATCCCTTCTTATAGTTTTTTATAGTGAGGTGTGCACATAAGTTATAATCTCCACCACTACCAAAAAGATTATACAATCTTGCCATTTTGTAATTAATAGTCATCATATACCAATTGTCATATATATAATTAATATCCCTGTAAGATTTCTGTGTAGAAGAGCGATGCATATTATTTTCATATAGTGGTTGCCAAATAATAGCGGTTGTATCTGCAAATGAAGAAGCATTATTAGTATCTAACAGTTCCAATTGTTCCAGACTCTCATATCCTGAGATATATTGATAATTTAGCAATGGAGATGTAATAAGTGTACCATCTAATAATAGTTTTACTACATTAGCTTCAATAATGCATAATCTGTGATCATTCATTAATGCTGTCAAATCAAGTTCTGTTCTTGGCTCTATTACATTATAAGTCTGGCCATAATACTCCGATTCCACATCATTCTCAGTTACGGAATATTCATAAAACAACATCGGATCATACTGCATTGCTGCCAGATAATATAAGCTATCGAGCTGTCTCTCAATGTCATCATCTAGCTCATTTTCAAGTGAATAACCATTATGTAAATAAATAGAATGTAGTAAAGAGTCAAGTGTAATTTTGCATTCTACATTCCAATTATCATACCCTCTTAAAGAATATTGTGTTCGTAATTCATTATAGCTAAGTGAATTCCATTCATTCAATATAGAATCTGCCTCACCCAATGAATCAAAGACTTGAATGTTACTACCAAATAATGAAGAATGTTCAGATATATACGTAGTAACATTAAGTGTTTCATACGGATTAATGATTTCATCATCAGACATCTCACCACTTTCCATTCGTGGATTAATATCATGAATCTCACTCTGCTCTTTAGAGCATGAATAGAAGGCTACAAACATCATAGCACATCCAAATAAAATAACAAATTCTTTTTTCATGGCTTTGTATTTTGAGGATTAAACATAAAGTTGTACTTTTGCAGTGCAAAGTTACGGCTCTTTGTTGATATGAACAAATTTAACAATTACCTATATTAAGAAACCATAATTTTACATATACTTGATTATCAAATACATTTTGCAGTATGAAAGGCTCAATAATTACCGACTTCGTTCGAGTGCTGTTATTATGCTCTATTTTGTGCGTGTGTGCTACCGCTTGCTCTGTGAATACAAATGACTCTGTAGGCGATGAAAACCTTCAAAAAGCGCTTAATTTTTGTTTTGTATGTTCTGATAGCTCTAAATACTATCTTAATTTAATAGACACATCAAATATTAGTGAAAATGATAGACCATACTATGATTTTCTTATATATTCTATAGGAAGCATAAATAATATTAGAATTCTTGATGTTGCCAAAGTTGATAAGATGATAGCATTCTTTGAATCAAAGAAAGATTATTACTACGCGGGGGAAGCTGCATATTTGAAGGCTATCTATTATCACCACTTAGACAAGATGAAAATGGCAAGCTGTTTTAAAGAGTCTGAACATTATTTTCTTTTGTCAGGCAAAGAACCTCCACTGCTGATTTCACTCAACCTTTACTCATGTCTGGCTTATGCTTTTTATCTTGATAATATGAAGAGTGAGGCTACTAAATATGCCTTGCAAGCATTACCTTATGCTGAAAAGCTTGGTAATCCATTCCCCTTATCTGATATATATCGAGACTTGCTCTCAAATGCCTCCGACTCCGTTGGTAGAAAGCAGATAGATGAATATTATAATAAGGGTCTTTTTTATGCAAGGCAGCAACCTGATTCGGTAATGTCCTATGAATTACAATATATATATGCACAGAAATATTCTCTTGATAAGGTGAAGAAACTTGAGGTTGCAAAAAGCAGTTGTACCAAAACACGCCTAAGGAATATGGCATATAATGTGGCAGATTTTTACTTAGAAGAGCATCAATTAGATTCTGCTGTTAAGTATTTAAATATCCTTGGAACTGAGAATAACCAAACATTAGAAACAAAGGATAAATACCTCGAGTTAGAGTCCAGATTGCTATATGAAAAGAAGGACTATAAGTATGCGTACGATAAACTTAGTGAACTTTACAATATTAAAAAACTAAGAGAAGACACGACACCTCTTGCGGGTACATATCTGACGGTGAAACACTATGATGAGATGTACGAACAGGAGGAAAATTTGCAAAAGCAAGCCAAAATAAAGATTCATAAAATCATTCTCATCACTTTATTAGTAATACTCTCACTT
>JAFUWV010000001.1 GCA_017477325.1 Paludibacteraceae bacterium | reverse complement strand
TGCGGCCTTGAGCAGCCCACTCGTCAACATTCTCCGCCATCGGTGACGACGGAGTGATAGGATAGATAGCAGCCACCTCTGTGAACATATACGCGATATGCGCAGCAGCAGCGTTACCATCCATGGTCATGAATTTCTTTTCTTTTGCCATAAAAAGTTACCTGTTTTATTGTTATTATGTTGTTTGTTTGATTATCTTTATTTATTTCGTTCTTCTCAGTATAGGAATCCAAATAGCCAGAGCGGTATCTGCTTGCCGCTGCCAATCTCTGTGTTAGCCACTGCAGTCAGACGGAATCCTGCTTTCGATGAAAGCCGTGAGGCGATGTTAAAATAGTGTTTTTCATCCACAATAAACTGTGCCGAGCGGTCGGTTGCATTAATTTTGTGACAAACATGTAGTGCATTATAGAAAAATGTCTCTGCCATTGCCGTCTCGCTTACATGCCGTGTCGGTAGGGCATATAGCAGATTCGTGTTCTGCATATACACTCGTTGAGGTTTTTGCGGATATTGTTTATCACCTGTGTAGAGAAGGTTTAAGAGTCGTGCATCTTTCAGATATTTGATATAGTTCATTATCGTGGCACGTGATGTGTCTATTTCTTCTGAGAGCCGGCTCACGTTGAGTGTACATGGTGTCTCTTCTAAGAGAATATACAGCAGTTGGCGAATCTTTTCCAAATATGCGATATCTATCTGCTTGATTAGAAGAATGTCCACTTCCAACATCATGTTCATGGTTTTCAGTAGAGTTTCCGTGAAATTGCGGGGCTCAAGGAAAAAAGGGTAATATCCATGATGCAGATAGTCAGGAAAGTACCACAGCGGATTCACTTCTTGTGCTATGTCCTTGGCTATATGTTCGTGTTCGTTGATTATCTCTTGCAGCGAATATACCGGAAACGACTTGCCTGCTTGCAGGTTAAGGTACTCTCGAAAAGAAAGGCCGCGTAAGTTGTACATATGGACTATATCCTGCAAGTCGGGATTCTCTTCTGTCAGACGCATTACTGTTGAACCTGTGAAAACTATATGCAGCGACGGATATTTGCGATAGCACTGCCTGAGGTCGTGCGACCAGTCAGGATACTTGAATATCTGGTCAAGCAGTAGTGTCTTGCCGCCATTGGCAACAAACTCACCGGCGAACTCAGGCAACGAGTGCTTGGTAAAGTAAAAATTGTTTAGATTTACATATAAACACTCTTTCGACACACCGAAATGTTCTTTTGCATACGTAAGCAGGAATGTTGTTTTCCCCACGCCCCGACAGCCTTTTATGCCTATCAGTCGGTCGCTCCAGTTGATTTCATCCATCAATCTGCGCCTGACGCGAGCCTCTACGTGCTCCACTAAGTACTTATGAGTCTGATAAAAAGCGTCAAGCATGATGCGTTGCCAAATTATTTTTTTGTCCGTTATTCGTTACTGAAACAGCCTTTGTTTCAGGGTGCAAAGGTACTGCAAATATTCTGTTTTTGCAAACTGCAGATAGCAAAGAAATGTTATATTTTGTAGATTAATTTGTGGATATATATCTTTTTTTGTAATTTTGCCGTGTGAAATACAAACTATTGTTCATATTGATTATAAGTCTCGGCTTTACTAATCTTTATGCTGAGACCAAGCAAGATCGCGAGTTCATGAGACACGAGCTTCGTATAGGGTGGGGTGACCAACTCTTCGAGAGTCTTGTGTGGCATCGCTCGAGCCATGTTGTTAATACTATGCCGGAGTCTTATCAAACAACATACCATGAGAACTACCACTACGACCAGCACGTATGGTTTGAGTATCAGCATCGTCCGAACTATTGGTTTTCGTATGGTGCCCTTGCAGATTTCAGTAATGTGCGGTGGACTGATGTGGTGCGTGATGGCAAGGGTCGCGAGGTGAGTCGGGACCCGGGGCACAATTTCTACAATATTCTGCTTATGCCGACTATACGCTTCACGTATCTTCATCATCCAAATGTCAATATGTATTTCGGTATTGGTTTTGGTATGGGTATAAATGGCGGCTCTGAAAAGAATACCAAAGGCAAAAAAACTGACATCGGAGCAGCTGCAAGCATCTCTGTAATAGGCCTTAGCGCTAATTATCAACGATGGTTTTGGACTCTCGATCTTGGAGGTGTGTATTCTCTCAAGAATCTTAATACAATCTTTCTTGCATCGTCTGAGATTATGAGAGTTGGACTTGGAGTTAGATTCTAATGTAATACAGAATAAGTCAATCTGCATAAGAAGCAAAATAATGTCAAGAAAAAGTATATTTATATTACTACTTTTGCCACTTCTCTCCGGTTGCTATTTTAAACAGGAACAATATGTTGATTTCTCTGACATAGAGGGTGCTAAGGATCTCAAGTTCAAGGTTATAGGTCAGCGTGAGACTGACCTCTCTGAAGGCTTGCCGGCAGACTGCTACTTGCCTGATGGAACTGATTTGGGTGAAGGTAGCGGCAATTTGGTATCAAGGAAGACCAGTAGTACGACGGGAACCAACATTGTGCAGCAACTGCTGAAGTATGGCAATCAGAATCGTGTCACGGAGATTGTTGGCACATATCCCAGTCACGACAACGAGTGGAATGATATTACCCTGTCAGGTAAGGTTATGCTTCCTAAGGGCAAACGGCCCAAACGTATTATAATCGTCAGTCACTACACTGTTTGCTCTGATGCGGAGGCTCCGAGTAATTGCTTCTCGCTTGAGGGTGTGCTTGTTAAATTGGGCTATGGTTTGGTTATCCCCGATTACATGGGATATGGAGTTACTGCCAATCAGATTCATCCTTATCTTGTCATGGATCAGACTGCGCGCAACGTGTTTGATATGTACCTTGCCGTGCGTCCATGGTTGAAGGCGATAGGTATGGAGCCTGAGCACGATGATATTTATTTGATGGGCTATAGTCAGGGAGGTGCCACCGCAATGGCTGTTGAGCATCTGATCGAGACCGAGTATTGCTTCCCTGAAACCGATGACTACACAAAAATCCGCCGCGTATTTGCAGGAGGTGGACCATACGACGTGAAAGCTACTTACGAGCGATTTGTCACAACCGATACAGCCAGTTATCCTGTCGCTGTGCCACTTGTACTTCAGGGCATGATAAAAGGAAACAATCTGAATATTCAGATGAATGACATTATGCAAGACTGGCTCTATAATAAACTGGACGAGTGGATTAACAGCAAACAATATACATCGGCTCAAATCAATAAGTTTATCAATACCAAGGTTACACACGAGCTTCTCACACCGGAAGGTGTTACTCAGACTTCAGGCAAGGTGGCAGAACTATACAAAGCCATGACTATTAACTCCATCATTTCGCAGGACTGGGTGCCTGAGGCAAGTGTGTACATCATGCACTCAATGGACGATGAGACTGTGCCTTTTACCAATGCTTCCAATGCCAAAGCGCGTTGGACTAATGCTAACATAATGTACAATTTCGGGCATTATGGCTCCCACGTTCAGACTGCACTTAGGTTTATCTACTCTGTGCAATCTTTGTTGCAGGAAGAAGAGAAGGAGATGAAAAAATACGAGTAAGTTAATAATATGAGAAAGATACTAAAATATATTCCTCTGCTGATGCTTGCACTGGCAGGTTGCAAACCGGAAGCCAAATGGTCAGCCGACGACAACAGAGTAAAGATAGATATGTGTGTTGATGTTGTCTCGGCAGGATATGTGGAGTGCAGTTTCTCGACAAACAGAGAGGCATACTACTTTGTCGCTATTGATCAGGCGCGCGATGATTTCAATCCTATCGACCACCAGAAGCAGTTTATGATGCTTGCGCTTGATTCCGCAAACGTAGAATATCTGAGTTGGCGAAACAAACTGCTTAAGAAGGGAGAGTTCAATGTGGCTCCTTTTGCCAGCCATTCTTTGCAATATGGCGATACAAAGCGTTTCTTTACAGGATTGCAGCCTGACACTGACTATTGGATTTATTCATTTATCATCAATCCTGAAACACTTCAACCTGTCGGCAAACTTCATCTTATGAAGGTACATACTACCGATGAGAGCATTATTGACATCCACTTTGAGTATCGCATTAAAGGTCTTTGGGATTATATCTACCCTGTTGATACATTTGGCAACATCAACGACGACTATCCCTATATTTTCACTTTTTGCGATAGTCTTGATATTGATACTGCCTACTCTGATGTCGATGAGGTAGCCCCGCACATGACACTTCTTGAGTGGATGTACGATCAGTTTAATAATCCGAAGCAGGCAGAAGTTCACTTTGGAGTTACAGCAACCGAAAATAATGGCATAACTTCTAATAATTTCTTTAAAGAAGGTCACACCTATTATACCGGCATCTGCGGTTTTGACGGGCTATTCACACAAGCTACAATTTATAAGTTCAAGTGGAATGGAGATTCTACTGACTACTATTTCTATGATATAGACTCTGCCAATATTATGAATGAATTATTTTCTGTTGGAGAAGGTGACGAATAATGAGTGTAAGCTAAAAAGAAAAGGCTATCAGACAAAAGTCCGGTAGCCTTAATTTTTTTGTATTCAGCCTCAAATTATTTGCTGATAGCGCCGCTTGGGCAAACATCTGCGCATGTGCCGCACTCGGTGCACATATCAGGGTCAATTGAATACTTCTCGCCCTCAGAGATTGCTCCCATGGGGCACTCGTCGATGCATGTGCCGCAAGCAACACAATCATCACCAATTACATAAGCCATAGTTGTTCTGTTTTTATAGTTAGTATTTTCACATATTGTCACTCAATGACGCTGCAAAAGTACTACTTTTATTTTGAATGTACAAACATTGTTTCCATAATTCATCAAAATACTCCACATTGACAGGTAAAAAAACAGAGATGCATGCACCTCTGTTTTCTGATTGTGGTTATATTCGTTTGCTTAGAAGATAAAGTCGCTTTCAGGATTCTGTGGCTCAACTTCAGGAGTCTGGTCTGCTGCCTGATCTGCTGCTGTAGTCTGGGTGGCAGGATTGTTTTGCTGAGGACGATAGAGCACTTGAATATTCTCAGCAACAATCTCAGTGCGTTGTCTTTGTTGTCCGTCTTTTTCCCAACGACGAGTCTGAAGTTTGCCTTCCACATAGATTTTCATTCCTTTTTTCAGATATCTCTCTGACCACTCTGCAAGGTTGCGGAAGAGTACAATGTTGTGCCACTCTGTTCTGTCTGGTACTTGGGTGCCGTTCTGCATAATGTAGCCGCGCTCTGTTGTAGCCAAATTGAAGTTGGCGATTGCAACTCCACGATCAAGGTAACGTACTTCGGGGTCATTGCCAACGTTACCAATCAAAATTACTTTGTTTACTGATGACATGATAATAAAATTTTAGATTAAATAATTAAGTAGCATAATGCTTTTGTTGTCTATTACGCTGCAAAGATACAAAATAATTTGCAGATACAAAAGAATTGTTGTACTTTTGCAGAATAAAATTCTAAATTCACCAACGCCATGAAGAAAACTTTGTTACTGGCACTTTCCTTACTCGTTGCAGTAAGTGGTGCTTACGCTAAAAAACCAAAGAAAGAGAAGACACAAAAAAAACAAACAACTGAAAAGACCTCTTATCGTGTAAGTTGTGTTGCGTTCTACAACCTGGAGAATCTCTTCGATACTATTCATGACGAAGGCAAAAACGACTATGAATATCTCCCTGACGGAGGTATGAAATGGGATGCACTCAAGTATGAACATAAGCTCAAAAACATGGCTTATGCTATTTCTCGTTTTGGTGAGGACGTTACCCCGCAAGGTGCAGCATGCGTAGGTGTGGCTGAAGTCGAGAATTTGCGTTGTATGGAGGACTTGGCAAAGACATTGAAGGAGAATCATAATAAGAACTATGTACCCGTGTTGCTGGAAGGACCGGACCGTCGTGGAGTAGATGTCGGTTTTCTCTATAACCCGGACCTGTTCACCCCTGTCAATATCAAAGGACATGAACTGAAAGCACATTATGCTGACGGAGGCGAGGTAAAAACGCGTCTGCAACTGCTTATCTCAGGCTATCTGCAGGGTGAGAAGGTGCATATTCTTGTAAACCACTGGCCTTCTCGCTATGGTGGCGAACTGTCTTCCCGTCCGACAAGGGACACGGCAGCCATGCTCACCAAGAGTATATGCGATAGTATATATAGAAAAGAGCCACGTGCCAAAATAATCATTATGGGAGACCTTAATGATGACCCTTATAATAACTCATGCAAGAATGTGCTTGGTGCTCGCAAGGAGCGCAAAGATGTGGAAGAACAAGGCTATTTTAACACAATGTGGCAGATGTTAGACCGAGGCAATGGTTCGCTGGCATACAACGGCTCATGGAACTTGTTCGACCAGATCATTATCTCCGAGCCACTTATGAATGCCAACCCGAAGAAAGAATGGAGTTACTGGAAAGCGCAGATTTTTAACAAACCTTTCCTCACAGTGCAGGAAGGCAAAGACAAGGGGACTCCGTTGCGTACACACAAAGGTGGCATCTGGCAAGATGGATATGGCGACCATTATCCCACAATGATTTATCTCATTAAGCAGAAATAATGAATTGAAATTGAAATATTCAAGAAGTTTCATTAGGTGCCAGTTGTTGTCAGAAGAAATGCCGATGAGACTTACTACTATTTTGAGATTTCTTGAAATATCTTGTACCCTTTTGAAACTTCATTGACTCTCTTTTTATGCAAGAAGAACCTCTTATAATGCCGGAATATGGCAGAAATGTGCAGCGAATGGTGGAGTATGCTCTCACTATTGAAGACAAAGAAGAGCGAACACGTTGCGTGAATGCTATTATGCATACGATGGAAAATCTGTTCCCTTATCTAAAGAATGAAGAGTCTCGGCATAAAATGTATGACCATTTGGCTCTTATGTCAGGATTCCGACTTGATATAGATTTTCCTTACAATCAGCCTACACCGGAAGAGTTGCGCTACAATCCGGACACATTGCCCTACAATACCACTATTCCTCTTAAGTTTCGTCACTATGGAAGAATACTGAGTAACATGATAAGCGAAGCAGTGGCAGAACAAGATGAAGAGAAGAAGAAAAAGATGATATTACGCATAGCTTCGCGGATGCGACAAGATTTTCTGCTCTGGAACAAAGATTATATTGATGAGGCTCATCTCAGAGAAGACATTGATATGTTGTCAGGAGGGCAGCTTGATTGCAATTTTCCGGAGTTTGCAGACTTGTTGACCCAGAAAGTGCCGACCCCTCAAGGAGTTTCTGCTCAACCTAATCAGAAGAAGAAAAAGAAAAAGAAGAAATGAGATTAGAGAAGTATTAAGTTGAGTTTAGAGAAGGGGAAACTTCTCTCTTAATCTGTATTCTTTAATCCGTTATAATCAGGAGCTTTTCTGTACGTTGTCAGTATCATTTTTTTGTATGTTCTCTATTATAATATACCTTAATATTGCTTTATGAAGAAATCATTACTCTTGATATTATCATTTGCTTTTGCGATAAGTATAAATGCAGAAAGTGAAGGTGAGCAGGCGGTGGTAGACATCAATCCTGCGGCATATACTGATGAGCCTACTGCGAAATCAGATATCAATGAGCGTGGCACTATACTGCGCTATAAGCCTTTCGGCTATACGATGTATGACATCATTATCTACACTGAGAGTGGTGCTGCCGTATGGCTCAACCTTTATACTTCAAAAGTATTCCCAATCGGCACTTTCCCAATCAACGACCAGCATACAGCCAACACTGTGCTTGCTTCTGTGGGCTACAGCCAGCCTTCATTCTATCAGACTACGGAGCATTATTGGTATCTGCGCTCCGGCAATGTGAGTATAAGTCAGAAAGGCAGTCAGTGGGTGTTTGAGGTAGATGCATATACCTATAACGGTTCGCATATACATGTTGATTACGAAGGAACTGCCGAGTATGTGGGGACTTACACGACTGATCCTGAGTTTACCTATGATGGTGAGCCCGAGCAGAAATCAAGTCTAAGGTACACCTTCAACAAATGTGAGTATCACTCCCACAACGGCATATTGGCAATTGACATGCAGAACGACACGACACAGATGTATATAGAGATGGTGTCAGCCGAGAATGAGCCTCCTTCCGGCGTATATTATATTGACACGGACTCGGTGCCGGGCACTCTTATCTACTCACCGGGTGGCACAGAGAAAGCAGACTACGGCACTTTTCTTGCAGAGTTTGACAAGCAGGAGAATTGGCTTCGTTCGTATTATATGACTAGTGGTACGCTCAGTGTGAAGCGTGAGAATGGTCTGCTGACCATGATGTTTGCAGGCAGAAGCAAAAAAGGCTCTGATGTGACAGTGACATATATGTCTCCCATCTCAAGCGACATAGAGCAAATCGCACCCGCAGAAAGCATCAACTACAAGAGGTATAATATTCTCGGGCAGGAAGTGGATGAGTATTATAGGGGTGTTGTGATAGAGAATAAGCGGAAAATTCTTGTCATCCGATGACTGCACACCAATGATGCTTGTCTTCAGCTCTGCCGTACTGAATATCTTGCAGAGCATTATACAGAAGTTTGCTGACTTCACCTGGTTCATCCCCAAACTCGTATATTCGCCCGTTGTCGGGGTCGATAACTCTTGAGATAGGTGAAATGACTGCTGCAGTGCCACAAGCACCGCATTCCGTAATCTCTGCTAATTCTTCAAGCAATATTGGCCTTTGTTCTACCTCAATGCCGTTGTCTCTTGCCAGTTGCATGAGCGAGTTGTTGGTTATGCTTGGCAGAATAGAAGTGGATTTTGGCGTTACATATTTGCCTTGTTTGATTCCGAAAAAGTTAGCTGCCCCGCATTCATCAATATATTTTCTCTCTACAGAGTCGAGGAAAAGGCACGAGAGTCCTTGTGCATGTGCAGCCTCAGTAGCGCGAAACGAAGCAGCATAGTTGCCACCTACCTTGAATTGTCCGGTGCCCAATGGGGCTGCGCGGTCAACATGTCTGTTCACAATGAACGGGGTGCCGTGGAAACCAACCTTGAAATAAGGTCCTATCGGTGAAGGAATAATAGTAAACAGAAAGTCCCTGCCGGGTCCTACTCCCAGACGCGGGGTAGTTCCAATAAGCAGAGGTCGGAAATAGAGTGTCGCGCCTGTCTCATAGGGTGGCAGGTAATCCATATTCATTTCAAGTGCCATAAGCACCGAACGACGGAAGAGCTCTTCCGGCACAGGAGCCATATATAAGCCTTCTGCCGAGCGAGCCAGGCGTTTTGCATTCTCCTCCATACGGAATATTCGCACCTTGCCGTCTGCTCCCCGGAAAGCTTTAAGCCCTTCAAAAGCCTCCTGGCCATATTGCAAGCAGGTGGCACTGAGATGCAGCTGAATAGTCTTGTCAGCTGTAGGATAGGGCTCACCCCATTTGCCGTCGTGATATTCACAACGGACTATGTAGTCGGTTTCAGTATAATGAAATCCCAGTTTACTCCAATCGATTTGTTTCATAATCTTTGTTCTTTTACAGATACAGGTCTATAGATATAAGGTTGTTTGCGGTCCATATTGCATCAGTAAGTTGAGTATGCTGCTGCCATTGCCCCAATGTTGGTCAATGTCTTTGTTTTGCCAATCATCGGTAGCCGGCAGGGACTGTGTTTGCATTGGCGGGTGGTTTTGCATTAGGCTCATCACCACAGAGTGGCATGCATCATTCAGGTCTTTCAGATATTTGAATTGTTTATCGTATAAGGGTAGCAGATAGTCTTGATAGTAGTCAAAATACGGTGTACGTTTGTATGCCGAGACGAGTGCTATCTTGTGTTGATGCTGCCAGTGCTGCTGATAACTTATCCGGACGTCACGCGTCAGTTGCTTGCTCTCCACCTTGCAGACAGGTACGGAGAGCATTACTTCACCATTGGGTGATGCTATCATACAGCGATTGCGATAGGTTTGCTTGGGAAAACTCTCACATACTTCTATCATAGAAGGCTCGGAAAGGAAAGCCTTATACCACGCTGTGGGAGCAAAATATGATGTAGGTAGAAGCAGCATGCTGGAGTCCTGTTTGGGGTATTTCGTGTTATTCTTCTGCGCTGCGGAAAAGACGATCCCAGCGTATATGCCCTTGCATCCATGGTTTGTCTTTCTCGATAGAGAGCCAGATGAATACTGGTCTGCCAACGATGTGGTCCTCCGGTACGAATCCCCAGTAACGTGAGTCGGCTGAGTTGTGACGGTTGTCACCCATCATCCAATAGTAGTCCATCTTGAAGGTATATTTGTCTCCAATCTTGGCTGTGCCGTGCTCGTATGCGTCAATGACCCTGCTGTAAATCTGATAGTTGTCGGGCGTGAGAGTGATGGTCTCACCTTTCTTTGGAATATATACGGGTCCGTAGTTGTCGCGAGTCCAGCGTACAAGAGAATCGCCTTGCGTGAAGACTGCACCAAGCGGATATACTTCACCGCCACGCCAGTCGGGCTCAATGACTATAGTATCTATAGAGGGGTTCATCTCAAGTTTGAGTTTCATCTGTTGCGTAAGTGGGAAATGATAGACGGGCATGTCGGGGTTAAGTCCAAGAGCAAGTTTCTCCTCGATACCCGCCTGAGTTTGCGGCAGGAGGTGCCGGTCATCTTTGGAAATACCAAGTTTGTCGAGTGTATAAGCAGAGAGCAGTGCACCTTTGGTTTGAACGTAGTAGTTATACTGAACACCCTGTTTGTCCTCAAGCGTAATGCCATTGACATACACCTGATTGTCAATAATCTGTAGTGTGTCGCCCGGAGCTCCTACACAGCGCTTTACATAGTTTTCCCGCCGGTCGACAGGTCGATAGACAATATCGCCGAACACATTTTTTCGCTGATGCACATTCTGCTTTCCATAGTAATGGCAGAGTGTGTAGTAGTCGGGGTTCTGCATTTTTGTGCATACCGTGTCTCCTGTGGGGAAATTGAACACTACAATGTCGCCTTTCTCAGGTTTGTCCCAGCCTTTGAGTCGGCGGTATTCCCATTGCGGTTTTTCTATGTAACTTTTGCCACCTCCGAGCCACTTAGGAAAAGTGTGCTGAACAAGGGGGAAACTGAGTGGCGTATTTGGTACACGCGGACCATAACTTGCCTTTGAGACAAACAAGAAGTCGCCCACTCTAAGACTTTTCTCGAGTGAACTGCTGGGTATCTGATAGTTTTGGAAAAGATACAGGTTGATGAAATACACGGCGACGAGTGCAAACACTATGGCGTCAATCCATGAGCAGATGGTGTAGAGTGTCTTGTTGGCTTTCGGATTAGGTTCTTCTCCTTCCCGTGCGGGTCGATAGCGCTTCCACCAAGTCCAATTGATGAACTTCGTAGTGAACATATCCAATATGACGGGTAAGAGCAAAATCCACCACCAGTTGCCGTGCCAAAGGAGAAACAGTACATACAGCGTGCCCCACACTCCCGCTTTTATCCATTGTTTTGTGCTGATATTGCTCAGCCTTTCTTTCAGATTCGGTTTCATAAGATTTATGGAGTTATTGTATCTTGAGTAAATCGTTCATTGTGTAGAAGCCCCGTTTGCCATTCAGATATTCTGCCGCCAAGACTGCTCCCACAGCGAAGCCCTCGCGGCTTTTTGCTTCATGTCGCAACTCTAGTTTATCAACATCGCTTTCGTAGGTGAGTATGTGTGTACCGGGCACTTCTCCTTGACGAATACTCTTTATCTCCTCCGCTTGAATTCCTGTGAGTTCCGCCAGTGTGACAGCAGTGCCGGAAGGCGCATCCAACTTGTGAATATGGTGAATCTCGGTTATGAGTGCGCTATAGTCTTTGTAGGGTTGCATGAGTTCTGACATGCGTTTGCTCAAGGCAAAAAACAGATTGACCCCGATAGAATAGTTGCTAGACCAAAAGAGTGCCTTGCCGTTGGTAAGTAACTCTTGTTTCAACTCAGGCAACCGATTCTGCCAGCCTGTTGTTCCGGAGACCACGTTTACTCCTGAAGCCCAAGCTTTCCTGATGTTCTCTTCAGCCGTCTGTGGAGTGGTGAACTCAATTGCTACATCGGCACTTCGGAATGCCTCTGATGAGAAATCGTCAAGATTGTCCTTGTCGATGATGCAGACTATCTGATGACCTCGATTAAGAGCCTTCTGCTCAATCAACCTGCCCATTCTGCCGTAACCTATTATCGCTATATTCATACCTATTTTGATTTTTAGCGTGCAAAGTTACAAAGAATAGTTGAAATAACAAAAAACGCTATATTTCATTATTAATCCGATAACCTGCCGCGAATACTTGTGTATAATTATTATACCACCTGTTGCTCAATTTGACAAAAATTATACCACCTATTGCTCAATTTAACAAAAAACATTATTTTTGCAAAAAAATGATATAACCACCTTAAAATTTAAACAAAATATTTTATGCTTCCTCGCTCATTTAAAATATCTCTATCTGCCGGTGCCGCAATAATTCTTCTTTTTCTTATTGCTGCTACTCTTTTATCGCCCATTGCCAAGTATATAATCAACCACAAAGGCGAGGCTCTGTTAGGCAGAGAGTTGCATGCCGAGAAAGTAACAGCCAATTTGTTCAATGGGAAAGTCAAGATTCATGATTTTCATTGCAAAGAGCTCTCTACGGATACCGATTTCGTCAGTTTTGAGCAGTTATATGTGCAGATTGCCTATCCGCAACTGCTATTCAAGCGCGTCAATATTAAGCATATACATCTCAATGGATTCAATGGTCAGGTGCTTCAGGAGAAAGGAGAAATAAACTTTTCCGACCTGATAAAACGCTTTTCGTCAGACAACACAGATGACTATGATGACAGCAAATGGCATGTCATTCTTGATGATATTCGTATCTCACATAGTACTGTGCGCTATCTTGATGTTACAAAAAACAAGCATTGGGAGCTTGAAGATATCAGCATGTCGGTGCAGGGACTGGACTTTGGAAAGAAGCAGACGGAAGCAGGTCTTGAGTTTTGTCTGCCTACTGGCGGAAGAGTTGGCATATCTGCCAATTATCTAATGTCAACCAATATTATCTCAATAATCCTCAATTTGTATGAAGTTCATTCCGATGTCATGTTGCCTCTTGTGCAAGACTATATCGATGTATCCGGTTTGGGTGCCAAGCTCAGTGGCAGATTGCTACTGCAGGCAGTACTCGACAACATTCAGAGTATTCAAGTCAGTGGCGACATCAAGATGCACGGACTATGCTTGAAAGATGGTCACAATAACGAAGTAGCCTCACTCAATGAGTTGCGTGCTGTAATTGATCGCTGTGACATCAACACCAACACTTATATCCTAGATTCCTTGATGCTCTATGGGCTCACTGCTAAATACGAAGTCCACAAAAACTGGAATACCCTCTCACGGCTTCTAAAATCAAATGAGCCCGTTGCCTCCTTGAGTAAGGGCAAATTTTCAAAGTCCTCCAAACCTCTCGTCTGGCAAGCCAGAACAGCCATTCTCACAGGGCATGATATCACCTATCAAGACTACTCAATGGACTACGACTGGTGCTATGCTATCAAATCGCTACTAGTAGAAGGCAAGAATGTTGCAAGCAATGGAAGAAATAGTCTAAGAGCATCAGCAACTCTTACAAGCAACGCCAGACTGAAAGGTGAATTCACGGGAGGACTCAACTTTAAAAGGCAAAACACCCGCATCTCGCTCTCACTTCAGAATGTTGACCTCAGAGACTTCGATGCCGCTTGCCGAAACTATACGGGCTACCCTATCATATCCGGTATCCTAAACCTTGAGAGCCAGATGAATTTTATCTCCGGACAACTCGATGGCAATACCAAAATTATCATCGAGAACGCTCAAGTTGATAAGCGAGAGAAAGGCACCAAAGCACCACACAAAACTCTGCCGGTACGCTCTACAGTCAAAATGCTTTCCGACTCAGAAAACCGTGTCATCATCAATGCACCCGTATCGGCCGATGCTACCAGGAAAAAGTTCAATTTTGTCAAGATACTCTCTAAATCGCTTATGCAGGCAAGTTTCGGACGAATGATGACAACCAAAAACCGAAAAGACAAAATTAGCGAAGAAGAACTCGAAGAAATACGTCATGTGCTCAGCGATGACCCTGCCTCGGTAGAGCAGGATACTTCTGACCAACAAGAGGATAATACCACACTCTCTCGACGCGAACAACGCAAAAAAGAACGACAAGAAAAGAGGCAACAACGCAAAGAAAAGAAGCAAGAAAATCAACAAAAGAAGCGCAATAAGACCAAGTAGGATTCTTTTGGCTTTGTTTTTTTCGGCTTTTTACTTTCAATTTCTTTCTTTTATTACCCCTCTTTTCCTTCACTTATTCTCCTTCTCATTTAAGAAGGATCTTTTCTTTTTGTCAGTTTGGAATAATTGTTGTACCTTTGCAAGGTATTATAAATTGCCGTGAAGCGTGCTGCTTACATATTGCTGATAGTTTTGGCGTGCATCTTGCTCACGCTGGGCATGCTGTTTGCCGTTGTTCAGAGCAGTCAGGTTCAGACGGCAGCCGTTCGCGTGGTTACGCAGGAATTGTCGCGTGCTTTGGGAACTCAACTTCAAATAGGTAATGTTGACTACAATTTTCCCAATAGTCTCACTGCTACGGGCATTTACATTGAAGATCAGCAGGGCGACACACTGCTTTACGCTGACACTCTGCATGCCCGCTTTTCACTTCTCGGCTTCACCGACCAAAAGATTCTGTTTCGGGAAGTGGCTTTGCGGCATGCCTACGTCAATGCCTACGAACTGCCCGAATCGGGCGTGACAGGCGAGTCTGACAAAGTGCGGATGAACTATGACTTTTTAATAGACCTAATCCCTGCTTCAACAAACGAGAACAAACAAATGCAAGAGGTTGTAGAGGTGAAAAATGTAACTCTATCTGACCTTAGACTGCGATATAACGACTGGCATGTGAACCCTTTAAATGCTTCGCTCGACTTACATCATTTCTCGAAGGATTCGCTTCATGCTTCTGTCAACAGCCTTAGCCTTACCGAGCAAGGTGGCTTCGCTCTGAATGATCTTCAGACCGAAGTCTTTATTAACAAAGAGCAGGCACAGATACGGCGCCTTGCTATCCAACTGCCCAACTCAGAACTCGACCTGAGCGGCAGCATCTGCCATAGCATGGACTCAATTGTACACCAGCACATGGATTCTGCTGCTGAAAACATGTTCTCACATCTGTTTGACCTTGAGAATCTGTCATCTGCAAGTGTCAATCTTGATATAGACAAGGCGGAACTGGTAGGCAAGGACATCAGTCGCTTTGTGCCTGAACTCAGGAATATGCGCGGTAAAATCAGTTTCAACGGAAATGTATCCGGAACACTGGAGAATCTTCATGCCGAGAATCTCAACCTGCGCTACAAAGATAAAAATATTCTTGAAGGTGATATTAATTTCTATGGTTTGCCTCGTCTTGACACCTCATATGTCCATGCCGACCTGACAGATCTTGCGCTGAACAAGGCTATCATACAGGATTTTGTTTCCGACATAAAAGGAAAACCGTTTGTGTTGCCCAAGAATCTTGCCCAGCTCGGTGATATGCACTATCGTGGTATTGTTGACGGTCGTCTTGACAGTCTGACACTCAACGGCCAGTTTTCTTCCAGATTGGGCAATATACAGACTGATGGTCAACTGCTTGCAGACAGCAACTATCAGAATATGCAATTCCGGGGACTTGTGCAGACTCGTCGCTTCAACGTAGGCAGGCTTGCAGGCTCGAAGCAGATTGGAAACATTGCTTTCCGCATGCAAGCTGATGCGTCTGTTGGTGAGGAAGAACCCCTGCGGGCAAAACTGAAAGGCGATATCAACAGCATACAACTGCTCGGATACAACTATCGTAACATACATGTCAATGGTAAATATCGCACAGACGAGTTTGATGGAGAGATACGCATCAACGATGAGAATCTGCAACTGTCAGTTGACGGTTTGCTTGACATGACTCAGGAGTTGCCTCTTGTTAATGCGGAGGCGCGTCTCTCTCGATTGCGTCTTGGTCCGCTCAACCTGTCAGAAAAATATGCTGATGCCGATATCTCTGCTTTGGTCACTGTGAATGCCTCCGGCAATAGTCTTGACAACCTTGACGGCTATATATATATCGACTCATTGACAATGCAACGCACAGATAAACGTCTATTTATGCGTCAACTTCGTGTGCTTGCGCAGACCGATGATGATGAACCCACGATACTCAAAATCAATTCTGACTTTCTGAATGCAAATCTTGCCGGCAACTACCGTTATTCCACCTTGCCTCTCACTATCCGCCGCCTTATTGCCCAGCATGTACCAAGAGCTTTGGCAGAAAACGAGCGGCAGGAAGCAGTCAAAAACAGCGAACTGAACCAGATGGATTTCTACGCATATTTCAAGAACTTGGATTCCATCACTTCTGTGCTTGACCTTCCTCTTGAGATTCCTCAGATGCCGACTGTGAAAGGCTTTATCAATGAGCACACAAACCAGCATGCTCTGCAGGTGGCAGTGCCTAGACTGAAGGCAGGTTCGCAGCAGTTTGACGACCTGACCCTTAATATCGACAACCGTCATCAGCAACTCAACCTCGGTCTGTCTGCATACAAACATGCGTCAGACAATCCGGCGGGAGACAAGATGGGTGACCTTGATCTTCTGTTGCATGCTGTAGCGCGTAACGACTCGCTCTATCTGGACCTTGGTCTGCAGAATACGGACTCATCACGCACAGAGGGCATACTGCGTACCGCTACTCACTTTACCCAATATGCACGCAAGCCTCTCATTGACTGCCATATACTGCCATCTGAGATTATGATTGCCGACTCGGTTTGGACTATCAGCGACAGCCATATTGTTTACACTGTAGCAGACACTACGCTGCAAGTCAACGACTTCCGCTTCGGAGGAGAGTATGAGTATGTGTATGCCGATGGACTTGCTTCACGCCGTGAAACGGACTCAATCAATGTTGAGTTGAGCAACATTGTGCTTGACTATATTCTTGAGTACACCAACGTCAAGAATTCTATTTCCTTCGGAGGTGCCATAACCGGTCATGCTACTGCTTATTCGCTTTTCTCGCAGCCTATGTTTGAAGCTGAGGTATGGATGCAGCAGGCCGCCATCAACAATGCCGTTCTTGGCGATGCACATGCCAAGGCGATGCTCAATCGGGAAGAGAAGACTATCGACATCTGGGCGGGAGTGACAGAACAGGGAGACACTGTTGCCAAACTGGATGGGGTAGTACGGCTGGCAGAGAAACGTTGGGACTTGTTCATCTATCCCGACTCAGCCAACCTTGCCTTCATCAACCATTGGACTGAAGGATTCATTGATAACATCACAGGCCGAGGATTCGGCTGGGTACACGTATATGGCATAGGTAAGGATACCTGGGTGGAAGGACGTGCTTTTGCTAAAGATGCTACTATCGGCATACCTTTCTTAGGCACAATCTATCATCTCAACGACTCTGTTGTGCTCGGACTTGACAACATCACTTTCCAAAACCTTACATTGTATGATGAACTCGGCAATCTGCTTTATCTTGACGGCATTGTGCACCACGACAAGTTTAAAGATTTCTCATATGAAATCAATGCCTCTGTCAAGAACACTCTTGTGATGAACCTGCCTGAGAACAAAAAAGACATGTTCTACGGGCGCATTTTCGGTACGGGAGAGGTCAATATCAAAGGTAATGAGAAAGAGTGCCGCATAAATGCAAATGCGCGTACGAACAAGAACTCCACCTTTGCATTCTCGACTGCGACCGCCACAACTGCAAAAGAGAACAATTTCATCACCTTTGTTGACCATAGGCCCATAAAGCAAACCAACCAAGCCAAACCTGTTGTTCAGACACCAAAGCCTACAACCAAAGTGTATGTTGACGTGCAAGTTGAAGCAACACCAGACCTCGAAGTGTCTATTGTCATTGACCCCAAGACAGGTGACAAGTTGAAAGGTCGTGGCGAAGGCAACCTGCGTTTCCAATATGATGTTAGTGCTGACGATGTGGCACTCTATGGCACTTATACTCTCAACTCGGGCACATTCCAGTTTACGCTGGAAAATCTCATCCGTAAGGAGTTTACTATACGCAATGGCTCTACCGTCACTTTCTCCGGTGACCCGCTCAACCTTCAGATAGACGCTTCTGCTGTATACTCAACAACTGCTGCTTTGCGCGATCTTTTCGGTTCTGACTACTCCAACGTAGCCACCAATCGCTCATCGGTGCCAGTCAACTGTATCATCTATCTGCGCGACAATATTCTTAACCCGCTCATCTCATTCGGTATAGAACTGCCACAATCTGACGAGTCGGTATCCTCGCAAGTGAAATCAATCATCAACACTGACGAGATGATGATGCGCGAGATAATCTACCTGCTTGTTTTCAACCGCTTCTACACACCTGAATATCTTCAGACTAACACCAATGTAGGGCTAAACGAGACCTATTCGCTACTCACAAACACAGTAACCAGCCAAATCAATAACTGGATAAGAAAACTCACCAACAACTTCACTGTAGGATTCAACATACGCGCAGAAGGGTTCGATAAAGAGTCATCACAGGAATATGAGACTCAGTTCCAATATACTCCTAACAACAGGCTGATTCTTAATGGCAACCTCGGATACCGATACAACGATATCAGTAACAGGCCTGTCTTTGGTAATCTTGATGTGGAGTACTTGCTCGATCCTGCTGGCAGATGGCGGGCAAAGGCTTACACGCATACTGTGGACAAGTACTCTCTGCGCGAGGCGCACACTATTCAAGGAGTCGGACTGATGTTCAAGTACGACTTCAATGGTGCTGACGCCAAACCTAAGAAAACAAAGAAAGTAGGCACATCTAAAGAGACTAAAGAAGAATAAGATAATCAAGATTAACAAACTTTCCTAACCTGTCAAACTTATCAAAAACTTAACCTTGTATGCTCGTCAAAACCTACACGGCAGCTTTGCTTGGCATTGATGCGGTCATCATCGATGTAGAAGCTAATCTTACACATTTCGCTGGTGAATTTGACATTGTCGGGCTGCCTGACAATGCAGTCAAAGAGAGTGAACAACGAATACGCTCAGCGATAGCTGTCAATGCTTATCAATTTCCGCAGAAAGGTGTTGTCATCAACATGGCTCCTGCCGATTTAAAGAAAGAAGGGGCATCGTTCGACCTTAGTCTGGCCATAGCCATTCTTGCCGCATCAGAGCAAGTTGCTACAGCGCGCCTCAGTCAATATCTGCTTCTTGGCGAGCTGTCGCTTGATGGTTCACTGAGACCTGTCAGAGGCGCTCTTAATATTGCAGTCAGGGCTAAGCAAGAAGGTTTTAAGGGTGTTATTCTGCCTGGAGACAATGCCGCCGAAGCCGCAGTGGTGGAGGGTATAGAGATATATGGCATGAATTCACTGCAAGATGTGGTTCGTATGCTTAATGGTTTGCAACAACCAGAGCCTATGCATATAGATATCTTGAGTCTTTTTGAGCATCAGGAAAGTGTCACCGACCTCGACTTCTCCGATGTTAGAGGTCAACATAATGTGAGGCGTGCGCTTGAGGTGGCAGCAGCAGGCTCTCATAACTTACTGATGGTCGGCCCTCCGGGTGCAGGTAAGAGTATGATGGCAAAACGCCTGCCGGGAATACTGCCTCCGCTTACACTTGCCGAGGCTTTAGAGACAACCAAGATACATTCTGTGGCCGGTGCACTTGCTGCTCGTCAGTCGCTTATCACTATTCGTCCGTTCCGATCACCTCACCACACGGTGTCTGATGTTGCACTGGTAGGTGGAGGCGTCAATCCTATGCCCGGAGAGATAAGCCTTGCACACAATGGTGTTCTCTTTCTTGACGAGTTGCCCGAATATAAGCGCTCTGCACTAGAAGTGATGCGTCAGCCGCTGGAAGACCATAAAATATGTATCTCGCGAGTGAAGATGTCGGTTGAGTATCCTGCTGCCTTCATGCTTGTGGCAGCCATGAACCCATGCCCATGCGGACACTACAACGACCCTACTCACGAATGCACGTGTACACCCGCTATAAGACAGCGATACCTGAGTCGTATATCAGGTCCGTTACTTGACCGCATTGATATTCAGGTGGAGATTACCCCAGTGCCTTTCAACGAACTCAACAAGCAAGAGCCCGGTGAACATAGTGCAGACATACGTAAAAGAGTTGTAAAAGCACGACAGATACAAGAGTTGCGTTTTCAAGGTACAGATATTCACTCGAATGCTCAGATGACGCCTC
Organism: Paludibacteraceae bacterium; assembly: GCA_017477325.1. Lineage (GTDB taxonomy): Bacteria > Bacteroidota > Bacteroidia > Bacteroidales > Paludibacteraceae > Colicola. The sequence continues at coordinate 114,225 of JAFUWV010000001.1, read as the reverse complement.
GTATGCTACGCAAGTACTGCGTTCTCAATGAACAATGCACCTCTCTCATACGCAATGCCATAGAGCATCTTGGTCTCTCGGCACGGGCCTACGACAGAATACTCAAGGTGGCCCGCACCATAGCTGACCTCGACCCATTGTCCACGCCTGAAAAACCTGTAGATATCTCACTGAAACATCTGAGCGAAGCTATTGCATATCGTTCTCTCGACCGTTCGAACTGGGCAGGTTAACTCCTCCTGATTACATATTTTATAAAAAAGAAGAGACGCTCGGCGCCTCTTCTTTTAATTAGCGGTTATCTGCTAATCTATATTCTGTAACACACGTTATCAGTTGATTTCTGCACGTGCAATAGAATCTTTGTAGTACTTCTGGTCGATGAACACATCTTCCTTGTAAGGATTGATATGACGAACCTTAGCCTGATAGATGATGTAGCAGAGAGCAACAGCGTTGGTAATGAGAGCCAAAGCACTGATTACAAGCATTGCAGTCGGGTCTGCTGCTGTAGCACCTTCGGCAGCAACTGTGGTGTGAGCAACTACTTCTTCGCCAAGACCTGATTGTGCGTAGATAGCGTTGATTGTCTCAATACCGTTTACATACTGTGTTGGCAGAACAGCCCAATTAAAGAATTGTTTGCCGTTGAAGAAGGTCTCTTGGAAGAGTGGGAATACCTGAGCAAACATGCACCAGATAGCGAGGGTGTTAGCACGGTTCTGAATCCAACCGCCGCGGTTCCAAAGCAGAGCAGCAACTGTAGGAGCAAGCAGCAGTGCAATACCGCAATACCAGCTGTGAGTAGGCAGACAGTTGTAGGTGTAAGCAAAGTTCCAGATGTCATAAACAAGGATGTAAACCCAGGTCATGTCGGCCCAAATCATATCCTTGCGGTCTTTTGAAGGATACACATTCCACCATGCGGTCATACAGAAGATGTTGAGGATACCTGCAACACCGTTGAATACATTGTGCCAGCCACCATAGAGCCAAACGCCTTCTGATGAGAGCCACCACTTGTTCCAACCCATGATTGCAGACTCGAAGTCTGAGCAAACAGCAATCAGAATGTTGATAGCCACGATGATGAAGGGGAATGGTTTGAACCAGTGTTGCTTGCCGATGCCCCACTCATACTTGATCATCATGAAGCCGATACAGCCTGTCAGAGCAGCATAGAGTTTTGCGTAGTGGAACCAGCCGTTCATGTAAACATGGGTCTGATTGTTCAGTGCCCACTCAGCACCCATGCGTGCACCGATGGCAATAGCAATGAAATAAACTGTCAGTGCCAGAGGAATGGCAAAGAAAGTGATAGCTCCGCCCCATTTGGTACGGCGGGCAAACTCATTGAAGAGAATAAGTCCAACGAGGACTACAATCAACATACCCCATTGTGCAAGGGCATGTTCTCCATAAACTTGAAAAAACATAAAGTGATTGTTTTAATTGGTTATTAAATTATTGTTAATTGGTTGTTATTTATAGTCATGCGTTGACAGCACGGCGTTCTTTAAAGAAACACCATGCGGCCCAAACAAGTGTGACTGCAAGAGAGATGGGCAGACCTACGGTGAGAATCTCATGCAGCATCACAGCCCCGCCGCCGTCTGTCTCAAGAGCGGTGAAGAAGGGGAAACGCCAAGTGAGTTCTCCGTTGATGATGTGGTCAACAATAAGCATCACCGAGCCACCCCAGAGCATCTTCTCAAGGGTAAGCAGATTGCGACCTGCAAAATTGTCGGTATGCTTTGCATATTTGCGATAGACCGAGGTTGCTATCGCCTGAGTAAGGGGTACTATAAAACAGGCCATGATTGTATTGAGAGTATATAAATTAGTATTTGGTTCTTCTGTATTTTGTTCTTGTGTTTTTTCTTAACAGCACTGTGGCTTAACCTCTATTTCTTTTATCTCTACTTCTCTTCCTTGGAGAAGCCATGTTTCAGTGCTGCCGCAATGCGGACAAGTCTTGCCGTGCTTGACTGTAGGGTAGTCTCTGCCGCAACTGTCACAATGGGTAAGAGCCGGAATAGTGTTTATCTTTAGTTCGCAACCTTTGAGCAACTCTTCCTTGTCTGCCGCCCAACGCCAACAGTCGGTGAGATACTCGGGCACAATGGTCGATACCTCACCTATGTTCATCACCACAGCTGAGACATGCTTCACGCTGTTCTCCTCTGCGGCTTTCTTCACATCGCGGATAATATAAAAGACTATTCCAAGTTCGTGCATCGTGAGAGCAAGTTTATGTCGCGACAATTATTTCTTCGGGCTGAGACCCTTGATTGCTATCTTGCCTGCACGCTTGATCATGTAGGGCAGAATAGCACTGAACTTGTCTTCTGAAGTTACCATGTGACTTGCCTCAGGATGCTCACGGTGCAGATGAATAGCATCAAAACCGCACTTGGTTGTACAAATACCACAACCTATACAACGGTTCTCATCTACTACAGAAGCACCGCAGCCAAGGCAGCGGGCTGTCTCAAGACGCACCTGCTCTTCAGTAAGAGTACCATTATACTCGGCAAAACGGTTAGCCTGAGCCACATCTGCAGCCTGTTGGCGGGAGCTGTTGTCATACGACTCTACAACTATATCCTGTTTGTTGAGTTCAATGAAGTCACGACGGTTCCTGCCTATTGTCATGTGGCCATGCTGTACAAAGCGGTGAAGGCTCTCGGCTGCTTCTTTGCCTGCAGCAATGGCATCTATGGCAAACTTGGGACCTGTGAATACATCACCGCCTACGAAGATGTCAGGTTCTGCTGTCTGATATGTAAGTTTGTCTGCCACAGGATATACACCGCGGAAGAATTCTACCTTGGTGTCTTTCAGAAGGTCTTTCAGTACTACTGTCTGACCAATGGCGAAGATAACCATATCTGCATCCAGTGTGATTGTCTCGTTCTCGTCAAACTTAGGTGCAAAACGATGCTGGTCGTCAAAGACAGAAACACACTTCTTGAAAGTGATACTTTCCACTTTCGACTTTTGCCCTTCTACTTTCATTGGTCCCCAGCCTGGATTGATAACCACTCCGTCTTCTCTTGCCTCACGGCGTTCTTCATGGGAAGCTGGCATGATGTCTTCTGTCTCAAGCGAGAGCATGGTAACTGTAGCAGCACCACTGCGCATTGCTACCCTTGCAGCATCTATAGCCACATTGCCTCCACCTACTACCACAACATTACCACTTACTTTCACCTTGCCACAATTGGCATTGTGCAGGAAATCAATAGCAGTAGTAGTGCCTTCAAGGGTCTCACCGGGTATTCCCGGCAGGCGTCCACCCTGGCAGCCGATGGCTACATAGAAACCTTTGTAACCTTGTTCTCGCAGTTGCTGGATAGTGATGTCTTTGCCTACTTCTACACCTGTTTTTATCTCTACTCCTATTTCACGCATGATGTCTATCTCGGCATCTATCACTTCTTTCTCCAGTTTATATGAAGGAATGCCATAGCGGAGCATACCTCCGGGCATTTCGTTCTTCTCAAACACTGTGGGTTTGTATCCTGCCACAGCAAGATAATATGCACAGCTAAGACCGGCAGGACCGCCACCGATGATTGCGATCTTCTCCTCCCAATGTTTTTGTACACTGGAAGCTATATTTATCTCAGGAACAAAGCGCGTCTCAGCATGCAGGTCTTGTTCTGCAATGAATTTCTTAACAGCATCTATTGCTACTGGGTTGTCTATTGTTCCACGGGTACATGCATCTTCACAGCGGCGGTTGCATATACGGCCACACACTGCAGGGAACGGATTCTCACGTTTGATGAGTTCAAGAGCCTCACGATATTTGCCTTCTGCTGCTTTCTTCAGATATCCTTGCACTGCTATATGTGCAGGACAGGCTGTCTTGCAGGGTGAAGTACCTGTAGGATAGCAGTTGATGCGGTTCTTGTCGCGATAGTCTTCTGTCCATTTCTCTGGGCCCCACTTGGCTGCATCAGGCAGTTCCTGCTTCGGATACTGAATCTCACCATGAGAGGTGCAGAGTTTCTGTCCCAGTTTGACTGCTCCTGCAGGGCAATATTCCACACAACGTCCGCAAGCCACACATTTCTTGGGGTCAACCTTGGCCACGTATGCACTGCGGGACATGTTGGGAGTGTTGAAGAGTTGTGAAGTACGGAGGGCGTTGCATATCTTGACATTGCAGTTGCAGATAGCGAATATCTTACCTTCACCGTCTATGTTGGTTATCTGGTGTACAAAACCGTTGTCTTCCGCTTTCTTCAGGATAGCCATTGCCTCATCGTAGGTTATATAGTGTCCACGATTGGTCTCTACCAAGTATTCTGCCATATCTCCTACACCTATACACCAGTCACGATAGTCGTCTGCACAACCTTCGTCAAGTTTCTTTCTTCCATAGCGGCATGAACATATACCAACTGCCAAGTGACCTTCATAGCGCTTCATCCAATAGGAGATATGTTCTATGTCTGCTGTCTCGTTCTCCATAGAGATGGCTTTCTCTACAGGAATAACATGCATACCTATACCGGCTCCACCCATAGGTACCATAGGCGTAATCTTCTCCAGCGGCAGGAAGGTCATGCGCTCAAAGAACATTGCCAGTTCGGGGTGTTTGTCCATGAGATAGGTGCTCATGTTGGTATATTCAGCACTACCCGGAACAAACATCGGCACCCAGTATTCACGGTCTTCAAAGTTATATGTAGTGCCCGGTATAGGACCATCTTTGGTGTAGCGGTCTCCATAGTCGAACTCTACAATACCTAAGTTGGCAAGGGTCTGAAGCAACTCATCAAACGACTTGTCATCAGGGGTATAGTGTTTCTGACGGTTCCATTCTACCAGTTCCTGATACTTATGATGCTCGCGCACCTGCAGGAACTTTTTCGAGAGCATATCCAGCAGGAGGTCAAGAGAGGCTTCACGGGTGGTGGCATCCATCTCGTCTTCAAAGATGCAAGCCAGTCCCCAATACTCAGGGGCTTCGGTGGTCATCTTTATCTTTCCAGGGACACGGTCAGTAACTTGTTGTACAAACTTTAAGAGTTTCGGATTCGGATTCTTGTCACCCATGTGCTTTGGGACAAACTTGTCAGACATCTGGGGCATGGTAGATATAAGTATTTGGAGATTTAAAGATTTAAAAATTAAAGATTGGAGGGGGAATGGCACTCCTCTGTGAAGATTATTTCTGCCAGTTTCTCACTTCTGTCAGGAGCCAGTCGGCAAACTTGTCTATTCCTTCACCCGTCTTGGCACAGACAGGAATGACAGTTGCCTTGGGGTTGCGCATGTGGATGTATTCTTTGCACTTCTCAAGGTCGAAGTCAAAATATGGCATGACATCTATCTTGTTTATGACCACCACATCGCACACAGAGAACATCAATGGGTACTTAAGCGGTTTGTCATGACCTTCGGGCACAGACAGTATCATGGCATTCCTGACAGCACCTGTGTCAAACTCCGCAGGGCACACCAGGTTGCCTACATTTTCCAGTATGACAAGGTCCGTACCATCTATCTGTACGTTATCCAGTCCTTGGCGTGTCATCTCTGCATCAAGATGGCACATGCCTCCTGTATGAAGTTGAATTGAGGGAATGCCTGTGGCTTCTTTTATCTTGACAGCATCCACATCGCTGTCAATATCAGCCTCCATTACTGCTATATGCAGTTGGTCTTTCAGGCGGTTGATTGTCTGTATCAGAGTGGTTGTCTTCCCGCTGCCGGGGGCAGACATCAAGTTCAGAAGATATACTCCGCGGCTCTTCAGTTCACCGCGCAAATGTTCAGCATCAAGGTCGTTATCGGCAAAGATACTCTTCTTGATTTCAATAATCTTTACTTCGTCCATTTCGGATTATGTGTTTTCCACTAATTAGAATAAGTTTTCTTATACAGAGTGCAAAGGTACTGCTTTTATTTCAAATATCCAATCATTTCTTAAAATAGAGCAATGTTTTATTATTTGCAGGCAACATTCTCTATAGCTCTGATGGCATACTGAAGTCGTTTGTCGCCATAGCCCGATATGCAAGTGTATGGAATGGAATAATGCGTCAGTTCAGACTCGTATAGCCTGGTCAGATACTCTCTTCTGTGGGGGTTTTCTCTGACAGGGTCATCTACAAACCTTAGGTCAGGCATGAGAAGCAGGCAGAAGTCAGGGCGTAGTGTGAGCATGGCCTCCTCCAGCCATTCGGGCACAATACCGTACTTGTCCTGAAACCACACCTTGGTGATTATCAGCTCGGTATCGAAGAATACATAGTCTGCATCATACTGTTCCGACAACTCCTCTATCTGTCTTCGGGCAATAGTTTCCACATCTCTCTCTGTGTATGGGTGATTTAGTGCCTCAACATACTCGCGTGCATACTCCTTTATATATATGCCCGAGAAATGTTCTGCCAACTGCTTTGCAAGAGTGCTTTTGCCTGTTGATTCAGCTCCGAGAATGCCTATTTTCTTTTTCATAGTGCAAAAGTAGAAAAAAAGTATTATCTTTGCAAACGAAAAAATAAGTTTATAAGTTTGTAAAGTTTGGAGAGTTTGTAAAGTTCGTAGAGACGTTGCACCGGAACGTCTCAGGTTAGTTAAGTTTGTAAAGTACTTTTCGGACCTGAAACCTGGAACCTGAAACCTGAAACCTGAAACTTGGAACTTGAAACTATTAATAGCAATGACAATTAACATCTTTACTCTTACATCGCCTATCCACAACAAGAAGGCGGTAGCTGATGCCACAGCACGGTGGCTTGGTGCTATTGAAAAAATCACAGGGCAGGGCGTTCTTGTTAATCACGAAGACGACTATAGCAGTTATGGCACTGCCGACCTGAGTCTTATTTATATCCGCACAGGTGGCACGGAAGGACTGTTCAAAACACTCTTCAGTGAGAATGAGGCTGTTAGAAGCCGCAAAGTCCTGCTACTCACTTCAGGCTCAAGCAACTCTCTGGCTGCCAGCATGGAGATTCTCTCATGGCTCCGAGGACAAGGCAAAGAGGCGCAGATATTGCATGGTACTGCAGAATATGTAGGAAGACAAATGATGCTGCTTGCCGGGGTGGAAGCGGCAAAGGCTCAGCTCAGAGGAAAGAAGATAGGTGTCATCGGCAAACCATCCGACTGGCTTATTTCATCTGATTATGATGCTCAAGCCATACAACAGAAACTGGGTGTAGGGATAGAGGAAATCAGCATGACAGAACTGCTGGAGGAAATACGCAGGCGTGACTATCCTGTTGCTGCAAGAAAACGGATAAAAACTTGTCCGAGTGACTATTTTATAGGGGCTCTGGAGATATACGGAGCACTTCGCAGACTTGTGGACAAGCACAATCTCAGTGGACTCACACTGCGCTGTTTTGACCTCTTGACCTCTGTCAAAAACACTGGCTGCCTGGCTCTGGCTCTGCTTAATCAGGAGGGTATACCTGCAGGTTGTGAGGGAGATGTGCCTGCACTTGTTACTATGATGATATCTCATGCTCTCACTCAGCAGACGGGGTTCCAGGCTAATCCTTCACGTATCAATCCCGAGAATGACGAGTGCGTCTTTGCTCACTGCACTATTCCTCTGGACATGATAACATCCTATGAATATGACACTCATTTCGAGTCCGGTATAGGGGTCGCTATAAAAGGAAAAATGCCTACAGGGCTGGTTACACTCTTGAAAGTCAGCGGTGACCTGAAAAGACACTATGCCGCACAAGGACTGCTTATAGAAAATATGAATGAGACTCACCTCTGCCGTACACAGGTCAAGATTAGTCTGCCTGGCTCTGCCGGATATTTCCTTAATGACCCTATAGGAAATCATCACATCATAGTCTCAGGCAGTCAGAAACTGCTGTTTGACACATTTATGCAATCACTTTGACTTATATATAATCTATATGAAGCGCACATTGGTTATACTCCTCTGCTCTGCCATCTCATATTTATGTTTAGCAGACAACTACACCCTCGTCTTCAAAGATAGTGGCACCGGTTCTGACAAGAGTCAGCGCCTGACATCCTCCTCACCCGCAGACTATATTGCTCAGGGAGAGGACTATGCTGAGAGCGTCAGTTCTCAGAACTGCTACCTTGCTAAAACAGGATATGGATTAAAACTTGGTACAACCTCTGCTGCGGGAAGTATAACTGTCACTCTTAAAGATACATACCAACCAACAAAGATTACCATCACAGCTGCCGCATATAGTGCCAAACAAGACACTACCAATAAGTCCTTCCTACTGGGTGACCTCTCTCAGCCCTTCACAGGGGGTGCTACACTTACTGACTATGAGTTCTCGTTTGATGGCAATACAGAGGTCAACACTATCACCATTGCCGCACAAAACAATTCTTACAACCGCTTCTATCTGAGTAAGATTGTCATAGATGCTCCTGACCCAGCTCCGCTTAGAGGAGAGATAGTCTGTCTGAAAACTATTGACCTTGGACACGAACACCTCTCAACGGGCAGGGTTGAGACAATGGTGGAGGTAGATGTAAGCAGCCGCAACCTCGCCTCTAACATCAATCTGTCTGTGGCTGATACTACTCACTGTTTCTCTGTCAGTATGCGTTCACTGCCTAAAGAAGGAGGAGTGCTGCAACTCAATTTCAGTACTACAAAGAAAGAACGGTATAGTGCCACTCTCATCATGTCTGCCACAGGATTAGATGAGCAACTTGTCAGAAAAGAAGTGCCTGTCAGCATCAATGTATGCTCTGAATTATATCACTCAGGTGAGGCGGATGACCCTTACACTGTGCAAGACGCCCTCAGCCGGATGGAAGAACTAACAGACAACGAGACTAGCACTGAATGGTGGTATATCAGAGGATGTGTGGCATCAGACACTATCGCTGTCAGCACTTCTACAGGAGGACTCACATTCAACCTCTGTTGGGACAACGATACTATCTATGTCTATGCCCTTACTGCTGCGGGGGGAGCCATCATTGAGCCGAGTAGTATTCACAAAGGTGATACACTGCTCATTTACAGCCGTCTGCAGAACTATGTGGGATACAAGCAAAGCCACAAAGAGGTCTATATGGGACACCTTGTCAGTGAGGATATACCTGCTACTGACTGGAGCCAACTGCAAGCTGACTACTACTCATCCATCAACCTCTCTTCCGACACTGCACTGTTCAGACTGCTCGGCAGAATCATTAGTGGGGGAATACGATATACCTACGGCTCAGGAACACACCATACATGGGATGCCTTCTATCATACTGACAGAGAAGAAAATAGTATGCTCGTGCTCGATATGTATTCCAATAACAAACGTTATTTCTCAGAGCAAAACCCCGTTGCCTCAGTCTCTGAACTTGATATAGAGCACATGTTCCCCAAGTCATGGTGGGGAGGCACAGTCAATAATGCCTACAAAGACCTTCATCATCTTGTTCCTGCTGACTATTCTGCCAACCGAAGCAAGGGAAATGATGCACCAGGGGAGGTCCTATATCCCGGCTTTGACAATGGCTCTATGATTATTGGACAACCTCAGGCTGACTGTCCGGCTGTAAGGGTATTCTCGCCTGCTGATGAGTATAAAGGCGATTTCGCGAGAGCTTACTTCTATATCCTTACCGCTTATCCTGACCTTCAGTGGGATATGACTACTCCTGCTGCAAGCTTCCTTGACACGCATAAACCCTTACTGTTGCAGCCTTGGGCTGAACAACTGCTCCTTGACTGGCATCGGCAAGACCCTGTATCTCAAAAAGAAATAAAAAGACAGAGTGAGGTGGCACGAATACAGCACAACCGCAACCCTTTCATTGACTACCCCTGTCTGGCTGAGTATATCTGGGGAGAGAGACAGACACAGCAAGTCCTCCTCGCGGAGTTGCTCTCTACTACCTCGCATGAATACTCCACTACCACAGACCTCTCAGGATGTACCTGTACAGGCACAAGTGTTGAAAGTTTCAAGTTTCAGGATTCTGGTTTCAAGTCAAGTCCTACAAATTCGTCGGCCTCTAAACTCCTTATAGATGGGCAACTTATCATCCTCCATAATGGACAGCAGTACACCATTACTGGCCAAAAAGTGGTGGAATATATGAAAAGATAGCTGCTAATGCTAATAGTAAGCATAATTTAATAAAGCCGGGAAAGTTAAAAAATGCATCGAAAAGAAAGCGGGCAATATGCTCGCTTTTTTAATAAGGTAATACTAATACTTGTACAAAAAGAAAAATATTTGTACCTTTGCAGGGTGAATGGTTATCTGTTACAGATTCCTTACAACCAAACTCAACAAACTCAACAAACTCAACAAACTTTACAAACTCATCAAACTGAATATATTATGTTCGACAATCAACCAAAAGGTTTATTTGCTCTTGCTCTCGCCAATACCGGAGAGCGATTTGGCTACTACACTATGTTAGCCGTGTTTGCACTCTTTCTGCGTGCCAATTTTGGTCTTGAACCCGGAGCTGCAGGTGCTATCTATTCATCTTTCCTTGCACTGGTCTATTTCCTGCCTCTTGTAGGAGGTATCTTGGCGGACAAGATTGGCTATGGCAGGTGTGTGACTATCGGTATCGTGATAATGTTTATAGGCTATCTGCTGCTTGCAGTACCTCTTGGAGGAGGAGGGGTGGCTATGGCTGCCATGCTTGCTGCACTGGTGCTTATCAGCTTCGGTACCGGATTGTTCAAAGGTAACCTGCAGGTGATGGTGGGCAATCTGTATGATGACCCCAAATATGCTGACCGCCGTGATGCAGCATTCTCTATCTTCTATATGGCTATCAACATAGGTGCCATGTTTGCTCCTACTGCTGCTGTGAAGATAATGGAATGGGCACAGAAAGGTCTTGGATATAGTGTAAACGACTCCTACCACTTTGCTTTCATGGTGGCATGTGCATCACTGGTGCTCTCTATAGTGATTTATTATGCCTGCCGTCCTTGGTTCAAACATGTAGAGAATACGGCTAAACAGGCAGCTGCTGCAGGGCAGGCTGTAGAAGAACTCTCGGCAGAACAGACCAAGAAACGTGTGATAGCACTGTGTCTGGTCTTTGCTGTGGTTATCTTCTTCTGGATGGCATTCCATCAGAACGGACTCACACTGACATATTTCGCCAATGAGTTTACCAATCCTGTCAGTACAGGCATACAGTCTATGGCATTCGACATAATCAATCTGCTGATGCTGGTATTCATAGTGTATGGATGTTTTGCTTTGTTCCAGTCCAAATCAGTCCGGGGTAAATCAGTAGCTGCTGTAGTGATAGCTGCAGCTTGTGGAGTGTTGGCATACAAATACACTAAGATAACTCCCGAAGGAATCACTCTCTCTGCTCCTATCTTCCAGCAGTTCAACCCCTTCTATGTGGTAGCTCTGACTCCTGTCTCTATGGCAATATTCGGAGCATTGGCTAAGAAAGGTAAGGAACCGAGTGCTCCAAGAAAGATAGCATACGGTATGCTTGTGGCAGCTCTGGCTTATGTGGTGATGGCTGTGGGATGTATTGGGCTCAACACTCCTGATGAACAGAAAGCAGTCATTGAGGCTGGTGGTGACCCGACATACACCGGTGCTAACCTGCTTATCGGCACCTATCTGATACTTACTTTCGGTGAGCTGCTGCTTAGCCCTATGGGCATCTCATTTGTTTCCAAAGTTGCTCCTCCGAAGTATAAAGGAATGATGATGGGAGGCTGGTTTGTGGCTACTGCTATAGGTAACTTCCTCGTGTCAGTCGGTGGTTTCCTCTGGGGCGGTCTGCCACTGTGGGCTGTATGGACAGTATTCGTGGCATTGTGCCTTGTATCGGCACTGTTTATGTTTGTCATGATGCCAAAACTGGAAGAAGCAACTAAGTAACAAAAGAGAAGTTCGGTAAGTTAAATAAGTTCGATAGGTTCGATAAGTTTGATAAGTAACTTTGCAAACTTTACAAACTATACAAACTTTACAAACATCTCAAACTTTACAAACTTCCCAAACTCAACAAACTTAATATCACCCCCTATGGAGAATATTATTATTGAGAATCTTAAACATGATATAGATGCGTTGCGCGAGGAGTTGGACTTGGCTGAGAAACGTGCCAATCAGATAAAGCAGACTCTGGATGCACTTGAACAGAGACTCGCAGAGTGTGAGAAACAGGCTGTAGACACCGATGAGAGCAACCTCCCTGAAGTGGAGATGGAGTTCTATGTGGATGACATCTTCGGTGAGGAGGATGAAGAGTTGCTTACTGACGAAGAGTTGGAGGTGGAAGACAGTGTGGAAGACGCTCTGGTGGAGGAGATAGAAAAAGAAGCTCCGAAACAGGTGGAGGTACAGCCTGAAGAAGAGAAGGTTGAAGAGAAGACGGAGGCTCCCGCAGAAGTTGTTACAGAGCCTGCTCCTGAACCTGCTCTAAGTAAACCGGCTTCTGGTCAGTCTGTTGGTCAGAACAACATAGGTGTCAATCTGCCTCATGTGGATGATATGCGTAAGGCTATGTCGCTTGGTGACCGTTTCCTGTTCCAAAGAGAGTTGTTTCAGGGTGACGGGGAGAAGATGAACAAGACTATAGACCAACTGAACAGCCTCAAAAATATGGATGAGGCTATGCTGTATATAGGCAAACGTTTCCAGTGGGATACTGAGAGCCAGGCGTATGAACTGTTCCTGAACATCTTGAAGCGCAGATTCTAATGCTTTATATTGTTCCCACACCGGTAGGCAATCTTGAAGATATGACCTTCAGGGCAATAAAGGTTCTGAAGGAGGCAGACCTTATTCTTGCAGAGGATACTCGCACCAGCAGTGTTCTTCTCAAGCATTATGACATTCATACCCCTCTCCGCTCACATCATAAGTTCAATGAGCATCAGACGGCAGCAGGTATAGTTCAGGAATTGCTTGAGGGAAAGACTATAGCATTGGTCTCGGATGCAGGTACTCCCGCCATCTCTGACCCCGGATTTCTGTTGGTGAGAGAGGCTGTGGCAGCAGGAGTGGAGGTTCAGTGTCTACCGGGTGCTACTGCTTTTGTACCGGCACTGGTTGACTCAGGTTTACCCAACGACCGTTTCTTCTTTGAAGGCTTTCTCCCTCAGAAGAAAGGACGTCAGACCAGACTCAGACAACTGGCAGAACTGGAGCATACATTCATTATCTATGAGTCTCCCTTCCGCCTTCAGAAGACTTTAGAACAGTTGGCTGAGTATCTCGGTGCAGAGAGACAGGCCTCTGTCAGCAGAGAGATAAGCAAACTCCATGAACAGACCTGTCGGGGTACACTTCAGCAGCTGGCTGCTTATTTCAAAGAGACACCTCCCAAAGGTGAGATAGTGATATGTGTGGCAGGCAGGCAATGAAGCAATACAAAGCCATATTCCTTGATTGGGATGACACTATAGGTGATTTTCATCACGCAGAGCATTGCGCCCTGCGTGATATTTATTCTGTATATCACCTTGAGAGACTGTATGCCAATTTTGATGATTTCTACAATTGCTACCATCCATATAATATTCATCTGTGGGAATTGTACGGGCGGAGTGAGATAAAGAAGGAAGAGCTGGCATTCCTCAGATTCTATCATCCTGTAGAGAGCCTGACTGACGGAGAGAGTCTTGCAAAACGTATGGCAGAGGATTTCCTGAAATATACAACCCGCCATTTCCGCCTTCTTGATGATGTGGAAGATGTGGTAAGATATCTGGCTGGGAAATATCCTTTGACGATAGTGAGCAACGGTTTTGTGGAGGTCCAGTACACTAAGATACGCTTCTCTGGTCTGAGCAACTGCTTCAGGCATATAGTGCTCTCGGAAGAAGTGGGGGCACAGAAGCCGAACCCGCTTATCTATGAAAAGGCTTTGCAACTGAATGGTCTCAAAAAAGAGGATGTGCTTATGATTGGAGACAGCTACAACTCGGATATTCAGGGGGCAATCAATGCAGGTATAGACCAACTCTGGCTGACTAAGGACCTTACAGACCCGCGACCGTCAACATACAGAGTGGCAGAGATAGGACAATTGAAGGATGTTCTGTGAAGAAATATGTAGAAAAATATTTTTTGTATATGAGAAAAATATTGTATCTTTGTACGCGAAATTGAATCGCAATAAACAATAATATTAACTTTTAAAACTATTAAAACATGAAAACACGTTTACTCTTTGCTGCCGTTGCAGCAGTTTTCTCTCTTTCAGTATTGGCGCAGACTCCTCTGAAGCCCGAAACAGCTCCTGCAGCTCCTACTCATGAGTCTGCTGATATTCTGGCAGCTTACTGCAGCCATTACAATGAAAACAACCTCAAGTTCAATGTCCTTGGTTGGGGTGGAGTTACCACATGGCAGACTCTTCAAATAGACGGCACCGACATACTTGCATGCCAAGATATGAAATGGGAGGCCTTGACCAACTGGGATAAAGCATCATACGATGTAAGTGCTTATGAGAAACTGCACTTTGACGTATGGGTACCTCAGAAATCACACATCATGCTTACTATCGAGGCTCTCGGTGTTGCCGATGGAGGCAGTGGTTACAAACATGGTGTTGACTTTGTGGTAAACGAAGGTTGGAACACTATCGATGCTGACCCTGCTTGGTGGAACTACAACGATGGCACGAAAGATATAACTTATGACTGGAAAGACGTGAAGTACATTATCTTTGAAGGCTACAAGCTTGCTGACAAAGAGACTGTTGAAGAGTGTACATCTGCAGAAGGAACTGCTTTTGCATTCGCCAATATCTACTGGTGGAAGACTCCGGCTGTTAAACTGCCCGAACCGGGTCCTGTAGCTCCTAAACGCGTAGAAGCCAATGTTGTTCCTTTGTTCTCAAGCAAGTATGCTTCTACCACGAAGAACTTTGTTCCAATGAACTGGGGTGCTTCATGGCAGAAAGCTGCTTACGCTGATGGTCAGGAGGTATTCTTTACTGATAATTTTGGTTGGGATGCATTTGCAAATGCGGATTGGACGTTAGTAGAGCTTGCAGATGACTTCGATATGTTCCATGTAGATATCTATGTTACTCTTGATAGCAAGATGAAGGTTACATTTGAGGCATTGGGAGCTGCTGACGGTGGTACAGGTTGGAAAAACGGAGCACATCAGGAATTGAAAGCTAACCAGTGGAATAGTATTGACATTGATTTGCTCAATGCTCCTTATCAGGATTATACCTTCAAAGACCTTAAGGTGCTTATCTTCGAAGGCTTCCAGAAACCTGATAACAGTTCTGCTGAAGGCACTGCTGTGGGTGTTGCAAATGCGTATTTCTACAGATCTACCGACTCCGCTGTTGAGAAGGTGGAAATCTCGAACAAGAAAGCAAATAAGCGTATTGTAGATGGTAAACTGGAGATTGAAGTTAACGGTGTGCGCTACAATGCTCTTGGTGCAAAACTCTAATCACAAAATACAAACATTATACTCAAAGCCCTATCATAAGTAGGGCTTGAGTATTTTCTATAGGCTTGAAGCCTTGAATATATAGATACCATGAACAAATACATTTTATCTCTGTGTCTGTTTATAATGCCGTTAGTGATGATGGCTCAGCAGACAGTGCGCGGTGTAGTGACAGATGAGCAGGGGGAGCCTCTTATTGGTGCTACAGTACGCGTGGTAGGCTCTGATGTAGGAACTATAACCGATTTTGACGGACAGTTTGAACTGTCAGGTGTAGCTGACGATGCTACTGTTGAAGTCAGTTATATGGGCTATCTGCCTCAGCAACTCAAACCTTCCGGGAATCTGCAGCGTGTGAGTCTGAGAGAAGATACGCAGAACCTGGAGGAGGTTGTGGTGGTCGGTTATGGTGCTGCCAAAATAAAGGACCTGACATCACCAATTGAGATGGTGAAGGGGGAGAAACTGGTGGCTATACCCAGTTCAAGCCCGATGTCAGCATTGCAGGGCAAAGTGTCAGGTGTGAATATTGTCAATTCCGGTGTCCCCGGTGCAGGACCTACAGTGCAGATACGCGGTATTGGCTCGTTTAGTAACAACACACCTCTGTATGTGGTTGACGGAATGTTCTATGACAATATCAATTTCCTCAACAACAGTGATATAGAGGAGATGTCGATAATGAAGGATGCCTCTGCTGCAGCTATCTATGGTGTGCGTGCTGCCAATGGCGTGGTTATTATCACTACCAAGCGTGGCAAGCAAAATCAGAGGGCAGATGTAACCTATGACGGTTATGTAGGCTTGCAGACTGTTAGCAATCTGCTTGAGATGGCATCTTCAAGCCAGTATGCCGAGATGATGCTGGAAGCCAACAAACGTTCTTATACCCGTATGATACAGAACTCGATGAAGCTGTATGGTGGTACATACGATGAAGCTACGGGTCTGTATAGTCTTGACCAGAATACCAACTGGTATAAAGAGTTGCTTCGTCCGGCTATCATCACTAATCACAGCCTGAGCATCAATGGTGGTGGAGAGAAGGCTACTTACGGAGTAGGTATTAGCTACTTGTATCAGAATGGTATAATGAATACCGACAACAGCTATAAGCGTCTTAATATCCGCGGCAATGTGGAGTATAAGCCTTTCACTTGGCTGACTGTAGGGTTCAATGGAATATTTATCAATAGTCAGCAGCAATTCCCCAATAATGCAGCATGGCAGCAGGCCTATAACATGCCCGGTATATTCCCTGTGTATGACCCTACAACAGCTGACCTCTATACTGACGGTTTTGCTTCACCACTGACGCTGAAACTGACAAGCAACTTCTACAACCCTGTTGCAACAGCCCGCTTCTATGACAGCACAAACAGGAACAACCAGATGATGGCGAATGTGTATGCACAGTTTAATATTCTGCCTGAAAAACTGTTCCTGCGTACTTCTTACAACTACGACTATACAGGTATGCAGGCTGTGACATTCATTCCTGAATATTACATTAGCAACAATCAGATGAATGAGACCTCCAACCTGACCCGTAGTACCACTTCGTTCAACAACTGGATATGGGACAACACTCTTACCTATGCAGACAACTGGGGCAAGCACTCTCTGAAAGTGATGTTGGGTCTCAGTATGCGTGAAGAAAGGAACTATAACGAATGGATAGTGGCTCAGGATGTGCCTGCAGGAAAAGATAGTTACAAGTATATCAATCTTGGCAGTACCGAAGGCCGGGCAGCAGGTGATGGAGGAGAACGCAATCGTGCCCTTTCATACTTTGGGCGTATTAACTATTCGTATGCAGACCGTTATATGATTATGTTCACACTCCGTAGGGATGGCAGTAGCAAGTACAATGAGAAATGGGGCACATTCCCTTCGGTAGGTTTGGCCTGGGTGCTGACCAATGAAGACTGGATGCGGGGAATAGAAGGAGTGGATTATCTAAAGTTGCGTGCAAGCTGGGGTCTGCTTGGTAACGACAAGATAGGTGCAAGCTATGGTACAACAAGCAGCAATGTGACTCGTGCCGTATTCGGTACTAACAATGCTCTTAGCGGCTATATCAACTCAAGTAACTTCTCATGGCTCAGCTGGGAGATGGTAAACGAGACCAATGTCGGTGCCAACTTTGCCTTCTTGAAGAACAGACTGACAGGTGATATTGACTGGTACTATCGCTTGACACAGAATGCCGTTATCTCTCCTACAGTGCCCATGCAGAATGAGACAGTGGCAGGCAACTGGGGTGAGATACTGAACATGGGTGTTGATATCAATCTCAATTGGGAACACAAAGTTGATAAAGACTGGACTTACTTCATAGGTGGTAATGTCTCATGGCTCAGGAACAGAGTGAAGTCGCTGCGTGATAACCTGCAGATGGTAAAGGGCGGCAAGACAGTACAGAAAGTAGGGGAGAAGATGAATAGTTACTATGGTTTCCGGGTGGAAGGTATTTATCAGACAGAAGAAGAGTGTGCTGCAGACCCTGTGGCAGTAGCAAACGGGCTGAAGCCTGGTGACTTCAGATATGAAGATGTCAATCATGATAATGTCATCGATGAGAGCGACAAGCAGATTCTTGGTTCGTATGTGCCTGATGTGACATACGGAATGAATATGGGATTCCGCTATAAGGGACTTGACCTGACAGTGGTCTTCACCGGTCAGGCAGGCGGTGAACTTTGGAACAGAAAACGTGCTCTTCGCTATGCAAGCAACACTTATAACTTCGACCTTGACCAATACAAAAACCGTTGGCATGGAGCCGGTACCTCAAACTCTAATCCATCATCGGCTGCCTTGATGCGAAGCTGGAATATAGGTGATAGTCAGAATGCCAGTTATTTCGTGGAGAAGTCAGACTATTTCCGTATTCAAAACATCACTCTGGGCTATACCTTTACCAATGTAGGTACAGGCACATACAAGATGCCGAGCATAAGACTTAGTCTGAGTGCGGAGAAGCCTTTCACCGCATTCTCTGCTCACTCTATGACTCCTGAGATTAGTGATACAGAAGGATGGGATACCGAAGTTTATCCTCTTACATCAACTTGGTCGTTTGCAGTACAAATGAAGTTCTAACAGTATAATCAGCGAAGATATGAAAAAGATATATTATTTATTTCTGATATGTGCAGTTTCGTCCTGCTCTTTTCTTGAGATAGACACAGAGAATAAGATTGCAACATCTGAGGTTGACTACTCTAAGACAGCAGATATGTATCAGCCTGTGATAGGTGCATATTCTCAGTTGCGCACTTCAGGTATGCACTGGGCAAACAATATGCTCTGGAGTGGCAGAGACGATGATATGACTTCCGGTCGTACAGATGATCAAGGTGATGCTTTGCTGTTTGGGTATCGTGGCGGTTATCAGCGCCCCAACTCATTCTGGGCACTGAATAATGCCTGGGTTACACCGTATGAGATAATCCGTACTTGCAACTCTGCCCAGACTGCCCTTGACAGATATGCAGAGTATCTGACCGCAGGCACTGATGACTATGCAAACTACCTTAGTTATAAAGGCGAACTGAAAGTGATGGAGGCATGGGCATATTATATGCTTGTAACCTCATTTGGTGACTGTGTGTTGCTGAAAGATAACAGTCAGACACGCTTTGTCCGCTCCACTCAGGCTCATGTCTGTGAGTATGCTCTCCACGAATTGGATTCTGTGATACCCGACATGAAACGAATGCGTCCTAACGAGATGCCTCACATGGGAGCATTTACAGCTTATACAGCAGAGGCCCTTGCAGCAAGGTTTGCTCTATTGACAGGTGACTATAAGAAGGTGGAAACATACACTGACGATATCATCATCAATGGTGGATTTGAGTTGTACCCTGATTACTACAACCTTTTCAAGATACCTGGTAAACTATGCTTGGAGAGCCTGATGGAGGTGCAGTGTACTGATTTTGGCGCAGCCACAGGAGATTATATAGGTATAGACCAGTGGTTCAACTCAATGGGTGCCACACTCAATGGTACTGTCGGAGGACAACCTGTCAGCATTGGTGGGTGGAACTTCATGCAGTATAATCGTCAGTTCTTTGACTGGGCAAAGGCTCGCGGAGAGACAGTCAGACTTGAGACAAGTTTTCTCGTAGGAGGAGAGACAACAAAAGAAGGCTTCACTATTGATGGTTCTGCTATATATAATGGTAAAGCATATCTGCCATACGAGCAGATGACTGAAGGTTCGACAGAGTGGGGCAGAAACAATAATGTGCGTCTGATCCGTTATGCAGAGGTGTTACTGATGAATGCAGAAGCCAAGGTGAGAAACGGAGGCAGTGGTGATGCTAGTTTCAATGAGGTCCGCACCCGTGCAGGAATGCCCACGCTGACAGGTGTTACTGTTGATCAGATACTGGATGAACGCCGAATGGAACTCTGCAGTGAATGGGGGCTGAGATATATAGACCTTGTACGTACGGATAAGGCTGAAGAGGTGCTTAATGACGCTGCCCTTCAGCGGGATTTTGCCAATGGTGAGTGGACAAAGGAAAAAGCATGGTGGCCTGTGCCAGGCACACAACTCATGAACCTGCCTGATCTTGCAGAACAACCGGAATGATACTTCATAATTTGTAATTCATAATTCATAATGAGAAGTACAACCTATATATTCACCTTACTGTATTCCATGATGCTGATGAGTGCATGTCAGCCTCAGCCTAATATCAATCCTTCTCGGCAGGGAGATGATAAGATGACGGATAGTGCCTTCCTTGACACATTGCAACGTGCACATTTTGACTATATGTGGACAGGTGCGGATGAGAAAACAGGTATGGCTTATGAGCGCATACATGAGGATGGCGACTATGGTTATGATGACCCTGCAATAATAACCACAGGTGGCTCTGGATTTGGTATAGCAGGCATAGTGACTGCCATGCACCGAGGTTTCATAACACACCGGCAGGGTGTGGAGCGATTGCAGAAGATAGTCAGTTTCCTTACCAGGGCAAGGCGTTTTCATGGAGTGTGGCCTCATTGGCTCTACCCATCAGGAAGAGTGGCTCCTTTCAGTCAGGAGGACAATGGAGCCGACCTTGTGGAGAGTTGCTTCTTGATGCAAGGCTTGCTGATTGCCCGCCAGTATATGGACACTACAATAGAGGCGGAGAAAAAGGTGTATGACGGTATCAACCAATTATGGCATGAGATGGAGTTCGACTGGTTTACACGTGGCGGGCAGGATGTGATATACTGGCATTGGTCTCCCGACTACGAGTGGCAGATGAACTTTCCTCTGCAGGGCTATAACGAATGTATGATAGTCTATATTCTTGCAGCCTCGTCACCTACTCACAGTGTATCTGCAGACTGCTATCACAAAGGTTGGGCACGCAGTGGGGGAATAAGCTCAACAGCCGTGGCTGAGGGGTATCCGCTTGGTGTAAAACATAATGGGGCGGAGACTACCGGCGGACCGCTGTTCTGGGCACACTATAGTTGGATCGGTTTATGTCCGAAGGGTTTGAGCGACCAATATGCTGACTATTGGAAAGTAGTGCAGAATCACGCTTTGAGCAATTATGCGTATTGTGTAAGAAATCCCAAGGGATATATCAATTATTGTGACAGTTGTTGGGGACTGACGGCAAGCTATAGCGTGGATGGCTATTCTGCTCACGCTCCGAACAACGACCTCGGTGTGATTACTCCAACTGCTGCATTGTCAAGTTTCCCGTATACATCTGATGAATCTATGGCTGCAGCCAAGTATTTCTACACTAAGAAGAACCTGTTATGGGGCACTTATGGCTTCTATGATGCTTTCTCGCAAGACAGGCGTTGGTATCCGCAGAGGTATCTTGCTATAGACCAACTGACCATTGCCCCCATGATAGAGAACTATCGATCGGGCTTGATGTGGAGGCTATTCATGTCCTGTCCTGAAGTGCAACAAGGATTACAGAAACTTAATATCACATACTCACCATTATGACAGCAACAAAACAAATTCTGGCATCAGTAGCAGTATTCTCGCTATGTTTTATTGGTTGTACCCGTCCTTCTGATGAGCAGAAGATGAACCATTTTATCGACTCTGTAATGTCTGAGATGACACTTACTGAGAAATTAGGTCAGATGAATCTTCCTGTGACGGGTAATATAGTGACGGGTCAGGCACAGTCAAGTGACATCGCACAGCAGATACGTGAAGGACGTGTAGGCGGATTATTCAACCTGAAGGGTGCACAGGCAATACGTGAGGTGCAACGCATAGCAGTGGAAGAGAGCCGCATGGGAATACCTTTGCTTTTTGGTATGGATGTTATTCACGGTTACGAGACGGTGTTCCCTATCCCTCTTGCTATAGCAGCCACTTTTGACACTGAGGCGGCTGAGTGTATGGCCCGGGTGTCTGCAAAAGAAGCATCGGCTGATGGTATATGCTGGACATTCTCGCCTATGGCAGATGTGTGCTCAGATGCTCGTTGGGGTCGTATAAGTGAGGGCTTTGGCGAGGATCCTTATTTAAGCAGCATGATGGCAGCAGCAATGGTGAGAGGTTATCAAACGGACAATCTTGCTGATAGTACGTCAATAATGTCATGTATAAAGCATTTCGCTCTGTATGGTGCTGTTGAAGGCGGACTTGAGTATAACAATGCAGAGATGAGCCGCTATCGCATGTACAACGATTATTTTCCTCCTTATCGTGCTGCTGTGGAGGCAGGAGCGATGTCTGCAATGGCTTCGTTCAACACTGTGGAAGGTGTGCCTGCTACGTGTAATCATTGGCTGTTGACTGATTTGTTACGCGAGGACTGGGGATTTAATGGTATGGTGGTGAGTGACTATACAGCTGTGCAGGAGTTGATTAAACATGGAGTGGCTGCTGACAAACGTGAGGCTGCAAGGCTCAGTCTTGAGGCCGGTCTGGATATGGATATGGTGTCAGAAGGTTTCTTCCTTTTGGAGGATGACAAGACAATGTTGCCGCTTGTAAACAAGGCTTGCAGACGTATTCTTGAGGCCAAATATCGCCTTGGGCTATTTGATAACCCTTACAAATATTGCAATCCTGACCGCGTGGCAAAAGAAGTTTTCACCGGGCAGAATAGAGATGAGGCTCGGCGTATTGCCCGCGAGTCCTTTGTACTCCTGAAAAATGAAAATGAGTTGCTTCCGTTGAAGAAGAATGCTACCATTGCTCTTATAGGGCCTTTGGCAGATACTCGTCCGAATATGTCCGGCACATGGGCGGTGGCTGCAACTCCGTGGAGATATAAGACGCTAAAGGAAGGACTGACAGAGGCAGTGCAGGGCAAGGGAAAAGTGTTGTACGCCAAAGGTTGCAATCTTACTTACGATGCACAACTTGAGGCTAATGCCACTATGTTTGGTCGTGAGATGCGCGATAGTCGTAGCGCAGAAGAGATGCGCCGTGAGGCTCTCAGTATAGCTCGTAAGGCAGATGTGATAGTGGCTGCTATGGGTGAGTCTTCTGAGTACTCAGGTGAGTGTGCCTGCCGTACTAATCTTGACATGCCGGACTCTCAACATGACTTGTTAGTCGCACTCAAGAAGACAGGTAAACCGATAGTACTTCTAAATTTCTCCGGTCGTCCTGTAGTACTTAATTGGGAGAGTGAGAATCTGCCTGCAATACTCCAAGTGTGGTTTGGTGGTAGTGAGACAGGCGATGCTGTGGCTGATGTGCTGTTTGGTGACTATTCACCTTCTGGCAAACTGCCTGCGGCCTTCCCGCGCTCGGTAGGACAATTGCCTATGACTTATCGTCATTATAACACAGGTCGTCCGCTGCCCAATGGTCAGGACACATTCTCCAAGTTCCTCTCCTCTTATATTGATTCGCCTACAACACCTCTATATCCTTTTGGCTACGGATTGAGTTATACTACTTTTGAGTATTCGCATTTTACCGTAAGTAGCTCACCTGCGGTTGTTACTCTGACTGTGACTAACACAGGAAGTATAGATGCAGACGAAGTGGTGCAGATGTATATACGCGACATAGTGAGTATGCCTGCAAGACCTGTAAAGGAGCTGCGTGGCTGGCAACGTATTCATCTTAAGGCAGGTGAGAGTAAGAAGGTGAAATTCAGTATTGATGAGGAGACTCTGGGCTTCTACAATGCTGACGGTGAGTGGCAAAAACCTGAAGGAGAATTCGAAATAATGGTGGGTGGAAATAGCTGTAATGTAGAGAGTTTGAAGTTTAATGTTGAGTAATAGAGTTGCTATTAACATATTATTCTTCATTATTCAGCACTTTCAGCATCTCAGTCAGGAATATTCTCCAATTGCGCCAAGAGTGTCCTCCTTCATGTTCATAAAAGGTATGAGCAACATTGGCTTTCTCAAGTCGTCTGTTGAATCTACAACCGTTTTTATAGAATAAGTCGTTCTTCCCTACGTATATATGGAATACGGCTGAGTCCGGTTCTGAGGGCAGTTGCTTCTTGCCGAGGACAGGTGAAAAAAGACCTACAACCGAGAATAGAGATGGGTTGTCTCTCACTATATTAGCTGCTTGCTTGGCCCCCGAACTGAGTCCAGCTATATATCTGTTCTGCCGGTTGTGACTTATTTTATAGTTTTCTGATATGAAGCGGTGCATGTCAGGGAATGCTTTTTCAAAATCACCCCGTTGCAGAGCAGCATAGTTCAGCATGTTATGTAGCAGGTTGGTTCTGCGTTTGGGCATGAGTTTGTTTTTGACGTTACAGTCGGGCATGACTACTATCATAGGTTGCACAAGCCCCTCATAAATCATGTTGTCAAGTATCTGTCTGACTCTGCCAAGTTCAAGCCATGATACTTCATCTCCGCTGATACCGTGCAATAGATAAAGGACCGGAAGGCTGTCTTGTTGACAGAGTCCTCCTGTTTCTGTCGGCGGGGTGTAAACCAATATGTAGCGGGTTAATTCTTGTGTCGCGTTGTAGTAGCTTACAGTGTCAATTCTACCATGAGGTATGTCAGTCCTGTCTAGATATAGGTCAGCCTGTGGGTTGCCACCTACTACTACTATGCTTTCCTGATGTAGTAGCACATAGGCTGAGTCTTTGTTGCATGGGTCATGGCGATATATGCCATTTATTATGAATCGGTATTGATATACCTCCGGCTCAAGAGATTTTGTTGTAAGAGTGAAAGTACCGGTAGAGTCACGATGCATGCGTTTTGTGCGCATCTTTCCCCCGAACCAACTGTTGTCTTTTTTATTTAACAGACAGTCGCTTTTCACTCGTGCAGTAACTACATTGTCAGCTTTATATCGGAAAGTGACAGAGTTGTCCGAGTGTACCTCGACTGATACTATCTGAGCACTGATGTTCAGTGATAGTAACAACAAGAGTATGAGACTAATTCTTTGCACAGTCTTCTATTTCTTCCATCAGCATTTCTTCAAACATACGGACAGAGTTGGAGAGTGAATAGTGCTTTGCGGACTTTTGATATAGCCCTTCCATATAATGACGCTCATTGGGATGGTCCAGCCAATAATCAATAGCCCGAGCCAGGTCTTTGGGACTGCCCGGCATAAACAGACTACGGCCGTCAAGTGCGAACTGCGGTGTAGCACTTACCTCGGAGTTTGCAATAACTGGCACAAGACCTGTTGCGAAGGCTTCAATACATGAGATTGCTTCGCTTTCCATGTCAGAAGCATGCACATACACATCGGTCTCAGATAGCATGTGTATTAACTCGTCTCTTCCGAGGTAAACAAACTGAGGCGGATTAGCCAATTGTTTGCCTATCTCAACGTATTTGTCGTATTCAGGTCCGCGTCCGGCAAACACAAGTTGTATCTTGTCTTTGTATTTACTGTACTGTACGGAATTGATTATCACATCCTGACGTTTTTCCTGAGAGAGTCTGCCAACCATCATAATCAGTATCTTACCCATGTACTCAGGGTCTTTCTTAGGTTTGCCTTGAGTCATATTCCTATGACCCGCTTCCATGAATTCATCCTGAATACCATTGGAGATAACGTGAATCTTGGCAGTGTAGCCCCGTTTCTTTATCTCGTCAGCCATGAATTGTGATGGTGCATGTATGTGACGGAATTTGTTGTATAGCAGCTTCCTGAAGTTGAAATAGAACATCTCATTGACCCAGTCAACTTTTCCTAAATTGACAGATGATGTCATATTTTGTGGCTGTATATGGAAGGCAGCAGTAGAAGGCTTGCCGATCTTGTCTGCATAGCGCTTTGCTTCTATCTCGATAGCAAAAGGAAGAAAACAGTGTATTACATCAGCCCATTCGACAGCTCTATAGATGGTTTGCATCTCGGTGTATGCAAAGTTGAAATTATGTTCATCCATCAATGGTTGAAAAACAGGCATCTTGAAAGTGGGAAGTGCAAATCGGTCTTCTCCTGCTTGACCTGCTGTCAAAATCTTTACTTCATGTCCTCTTCGCCTCAACTCTGCAGCAAAGCGTTGCGCTGAAATGCTTGTGCCGTTGTTGGAAGTGTCGTAAGTGTCAATTACGAAAAGTATCTTCATGTGGATTGACATTAAACGTGAATTTATAGTATTAGTTATAATTTGGCTGCAAAGATAATGCTTTTTCCTGTATATAACAAACCTATTATTATGAAAGATTGTTCTATTTTTCATATTAGTACTTGTGCGAGTGCTGATTTTATTGTACTTTTGCAGTCAAATGATTATTCTAAACTACATATTATATTATGAAGAATGATAAGATGTCAATAGATCGCACTAAGAAAAATCCCTATATAACTGTTATGTCTGCGAGTGCGGATATATTGGACATAACTCGTTTTGGTGATGAGTTATTAATTGGTGATAGGAATGTTTGGAGTGAGCATTACCCTGAGTTTTTTCGTGTCCATGAGTATGTGATACTGTTTGTTGAACAAGGCTGGTTGAATGGTCGTTTCAATTTGAATGTTCACACGATAAAGGCTCCTGCTGCTTATGTGATCTTGCCTGATCATGTACTTTCATTGCTTGAGCACTCTTCTGACTGTCGTTTGCGTGTATTTTGTATGTCTGCGTCTTTTGCCAATGAACTGGATATACCTCTCAACTATGATTTCATGCACCGGCTATTTCATGATCCGATAGTAAACATGTCGGTAGAATGGTTGGAGGTTTGCAATACCTATTTGGATCTGATAAAATCTATAGTCCTTATGCCGGACTTACCCGGTAAACATGGCATGTTGCTTAACTTGGTCCGTTCGTTTATAGACCTGTTGACAGATTTGTATGGCAAAGAGCAACGTCAACGTCCGCAGATGAGTCGCTCTGAGAGTATTGTACACCAGTACCTCGCGTTGGTAGAGATGCATTGCAAACAGCACCATAGCATAGACTGGTATGCTCATGAGATGTGTCTTACACCGAAGTATATAGCCAATGTGGTGAAGAATGAAACAGGCAAGTCTGCGGGAGATTGGATAAACAAGAATCTGCTTATTTACGCCAAAATAATGCTAACTACCACTAACCTGACAATTCAACAGATAGGTGATACCCTGGGTTTCCTTAATCAAAGTCATTTTGGTACTTGGTTTCGTCGTGAGACAGGAGTGAGTCCTAAAGTATTCCGGAATCTTTAATCTTTCATTTCTGTTTTTTGAAAAGGTCCCAGAAGGTGATATTGCCGTATTTCCAATCTTCCTGGGGACGCTTTTTGAGAAGTCCAAAGCGCACACCAAATGTTATTGTGGCATTCCAAGATATATTATTCATCTTGAGCGATGCTTGTTCTCCTCTCCACATCTCATCTATGTTAGCACTTGTTTCAATTGGCTTAATGATGTTATTGTCGGAGCTGAACCTAATGTTGTTAAAGTTGGCATTGAAGGCTAATACGAAACGCTGATTGATGTAATAGACAGCAGCAAGCCGTGCAGTACCTGTCACATATACGGGTACACGTGGTTTTATCTCTCGTTGTACTTCAATGTAGTGTATGCTGCTGTCTTTAAGCATGATATAAGTGTCGGCTGTTATTAGACCTCTATTGATGAATACAAGTACAGGTGCGGCAGAGATATGGAAAAGGAACTTACCATTGTTTGGCGTATAATTGTATCCGTAGCCAATTCCGATAGATGCTTGATATAGTTTTATCTGTTTTATACCGGCATTGGCTATCTCAATAAGCAGATTGTCATAAGTGGTTTCTGTATTAGTAAATTTTGCATGTATTATAGCAGAGCCTGCCGATCGACGCTGGATATATGACTGAGTGATTGCAGCCGGCAGGGAAAAACGGCGGTAGTTGAACACGTAGTAGGTAGTGAGTGCAAAGTCGTTTGTGAGAATATTCCCTTTGTTAATATCTGTGGTCTCTATTAATGGAGAAGATATGATACCGTGTAGGGAGGAGTTGTTGTGCCAATGCACGTCTATACCCCATGCATTCTGCATGATGTTGAAGCGTAGTTGGGAAGAATAACCTTTGTTGAGGTCGTAAGAGAAAGATATACGTAGCGTTTGGTAGCCGATGCTACCACCAAGTCTTGCGTTGATAGCTGAACGAAGGCGCATATCAGGGTTTCCTAATATATCGAAGTTCTTGCCTGTTGTATGCATGTAAGACTGCCCTATATTAGTGTTAAGCGATACTCCCCATCCATGTTCGGGGAGCCCGAGGTAGTTGGTATCTACCTTGCTGAGAGCGCTCTTCTTAAGATATGCCTCTACTTTGTAGAACCATTCTGCAGCGCGTTGTTTGCGAGATAGGGAATCGGTCTGTGCATATGAACTGATACACAAGGCTGTCAATAAAATTACTATGAAGCTTTTATGTTTTATAATAATGAGAATTTTTAGATGTGTATAATGGTTTCCGCAAGTGTTAAGGCATTAAGGAATATGACACGTGATAAGTGGAATCTTAATTGTCTGGGGAGAGAGTGCAACTACTACTTTTACAGGGTGAGTGGTTGCCTCCTCATTATCATTCTGAGCATCTGAGAAGTCCCGAAGAATACGTCTGGCACCAAGCAGGCGTTGTTTGTAATAAGTCTCTTTACTATTGCTTATTTTCACTCTGTTATGTGCTGCGTGAATGAAGGTAAAAGAGCCATTGGCGGTGTCTTTTTCAATGAATATCCCGACATGCCCCACTACGTGAGGGTTCTTTCTGGCACCAAAGAGCAATATGTCACCTTTCTGCAAGTCTGTGAGGGCGATCTCTCGCCCGTCATGTGATTGGGAGGCTGCAGAGCGGGTCAGGTCATAATTAAAAAAGTGGTAGATATACTTGGTGAAGCCCGAACAATCGAAAGTGTTTGGACCTGTTGCTCCATATTTATATTTGCATCCTATATAATGCTGTGCAATATTAATCAAACTGTCTGCGGCATGTCGTTGACTGCTGATAGTTTCTATTTGAAGCACACTTATGGCTGCAGCACATGTCAATATTTGTATCAGCCTATTGCTCATTGATTGTTTTTGTTGTTTTCAGGCTTGATACTTTTATGTGCTGTTTAGGTACTGGGATTGTCTTGAATATGGGATTATATATGTGCCCGTTACTGTCTATCTTTGCTTCGCTGAGTGGTACATCTGTTTCAGTAAGCGCTTTCATATGTCGCGCCACCTTGTTGGTGGGGTCATATATAGGTCCTTTGCCGCGTTGCTGTATGAATGAATGTATCTGTGCTTCCAAGAGCTGCCCTTTGCTGTTGATAGTGGCAACAAGCACAGGTGCATAGGCATTTACTCCGGCAAGATTCACTCCGTATGGTGTGCAGAAGTTGCCAAGACTGTATGCTATCAGGTGACCTCTGTATACCTCCACGCAGCGTGTTACATGCGGACCATGACCATAAACCAAATCTGCTCCGTTATCAATGCAGAAATGAGCAAACTCACGCAGGTTCCCACGGTCCTCGCCTATAAAAGTTTCGTCTCCTTCCGGCAGATGGCTGTACTGATTACCTTCTGCACCACCATGAAAACTAACTATGATGACATCGCTCATAGTGCTGAGAGTATCAAGTATCTGCTTTACTCGTTGCAGGTCTCTGTGTTTAAGTGTATATCGGTTATGTCCGAATGCACAAATACCGAATCTTATGCCCTCTCGTTCTACCACTGCCCAATGTCGTCTGCCGAAAATGCCGGAGTATGCAATGCCTTGCTGCTGCAGACATCGTTCTGTTGAGGTTATACCTTCTTGTCCGAAGTCGTTGGCATGATTGTTTGCCATTGACAGATAGTCAAATCCTGCCTCTGTCAGTCTTGGCGCGAATGTGACAGGTGTGCGAAAAGCATAACTATATGGTCCGCTGCCTTTGGTTGAATGACCTCCGTCAGCAAGTGTACCTTCAAGGTTACCAAGGCTTATGTCGGCATTGAGAAGGAGATGGCGCACATCGGCAAACAGGTGCTTGCCGGTGTCCGGAGGTAATTGTTCCGTAGGATACGTGGTACCCATCATTATATCGCCGACAACAGCAACGGTCAGGGTGTCAGATGCGTATATGCTGAGAGAGGAGAAGAAAAATATGATTGAAAAATATTTACGTAGGCGCATTATATGTGTTTATACATTATGAGTTATCCCAACTCAGCCAGGCGACTGAGATATTTGCCTATAATGTCGAACTCTAAGTTGACTACAGAGCCTTCTTCGATATACTTGAAGTTTGTAATCTCATGAGTGTACGGTATGATGCATACACTGACAAAGCCTTCATTGTCTTTTACATCAGGTTCACATACGGTCAGGCTGACGCCGTTGATAGTTACGCTGCCTTTGTCCACACAAAAGTATCCGCGTCTTATCATCTCTTTCGTTGAGTTGTATGAGAAGCGGTAGTACCAACTGCCGTCTGTTTCACGTGCTTCTATGCATGTGGCTGTCTGGTCAACATGCCCTTGGACAATATGCCCGTCAAGGCGTTCGTTAAGAAGCATTGAGCGCTCTACGTTCACATGGTCTCCGACCTTGAGCAGACCAAGGTTGCTCCGGCGAAGAGATTCTTCCATTACGGTTACTACATACTCTTTCTTTTTTTTGTCCACCTTTACTACTGTAAGACATACACCGTTATGAGCCACTGACTGGTCAATGCTGAGTTCATCCGCAAACGAGCATGTGAGGGTGAAATGAATATTGGTGTGGTCATGCTGTATGGCTACCACACGAGCCATTGTTTCTACTATTCCGCTGAACATAACTATATTTATATTGACTGTTTTGTTATTACTGTTTTACTGTTGGTTTTGTGTTTTATTCTTGAACCATTTGCCGACTATCGGCAGGCCTGATAATGGAAAATCTTTCTTTATCAGAACCGCAAGATAGATTATCAGCAAGACAGTACCTACTGCCATGCTTATCGACATGGAATGTTGCGGCACCAATTGGCGCACTGCATAATATATGCCAAGCAATAGCAGTGTCAGCACTGTGTAGCCGCCTATGCTTTTCAGGTCATAAGGAATCACAAGATACCGCCTGCCGACAAAATACGACAGCAGCATTATCACAAAGTAGCATACCGTGCTGCTTGCTGCTGATGCCATATATCCTATCTTTGGTACGAAAATGATTTGCAATGTGAATGTGATAGCCACTCCTATCAGACTGAACCATGCGCCCCACTGTGTTCTGTCGGTTAGTTTGTACCAGAAACTGAGGTTGAAATATACACCTTGGAAGATGTACGTCCACAAAACTACAGGCACTATGCGCAGACCGCTCCAGTAACTCTCCGCTACTATAAACTTCAGTATGTCAAGGTAGAATATCATACCGAGTAGTATCAGGTAGGAGAAGATGATGTAGTATTTCATTGCGTCTGCATAAGCTTCTACCGACTGTTTGTCTTTGTGTTTGCTGAAAACGAAAGGTTCATAGGCATAACGGAATGCTTGTGTGAACATCATCATGACCATTGCCACTTTGAAGCAAGCTCCGTATATGCCCAGCTGAGTCTGTGCGTCATCGCCGGCGTACAGGAATGGAAACAGAATGCGGTCTAAGGTCTGATTCATTATACCTGCCACACCAAGCACCAGCAGTGGTAGCGAATAATGCAGAATCTCTTTGAGGAGGGAGAAAGAGAAACTGAACTTCTCTGCTATGATTGCCGGCAGCAGGCATAGTGTCTGAATGGCAGTGGCTATAATGTTGGCCACAAACACATACCCGACACCATAGTCGGGGTTGTACCATGCCGAGATGATGCTCCAGTCTTGTATCTTGGGGCAGAGAACGAGGAAGAATAAGTTAAGAATGATGTTAAGTACGACAAACAGCAACTTGAGTGCTGCAAAGCGAATCGGACGCTGCTTATATCTGAGATAGGCAAAAGGAATGCTTGCAAATGCATCCATTGACACCACTATGGCAAGCAGCGAGATGAACTCGCGATGCTCGGCATATCCAAGCAGGTTGGCAATTGACTGCGAGAAGATGCAGCAAAGCACGGCAAAGAGTGTCGAAGTGAAGCCTATGCATGTAAGTATGGTAGTATATACCTGGGAGGCACTCTTGTCATCACGGTTGGCAAAACGGAAGAAGCCTGTTTCCATACCGTAGGTGAGAATTACGAGCAGCAAAGCGGTCCAGGCATACAGGTTGGTGACTATACCGTAATCTGCCTGTTGTTTGAGTACGTATGTATACAGTGGTACAAGCAGCCAATTCAGGAATTTGCCGATGATGCTACTCAGACCATAGATGGCGGTATCCTTAGCCAGTCCGCGCATTTCTTTTGTATTTGCCATAATTCTATTTAGTCAGTTTGTCGATTATAACGGTCAAAGCTCTGTCACCCATTACGTTGCATGCAGTGCCGAAACTATCCATTGCTATATATAAAGAGATGATCAATGCTTGTATCTCCGGAAAGAACCCTAACACAGATGACATAACTGGCAAAGCAGCCATGATAGCTCCTCCCGGAACTCCCAGAGCTGCTACCAACGTGGTAGCAACCAGACAGATAAAACCAATGAAGAGTATCAGACTATATGGCTGACCTGTCATCAGCATCATTGCCAATTTTTCATAATCTAAATGATTTTAGTTGTTAGAAATATAAAATAGGTATGAATATAGACGCGGTTAAACAGTTGTGATGAGCATCCATTGTATTGCGGTCAAACTCAGGATGCAATGCTGCATATTTATTTCTGTAACCTCCATACAATTCCCACTCATACATAATACGGAAACCTATATGATTGTAGGTAAAACCGAGTCCGAGTGCCCAAGGTATGGAAACCAATCTATAAGGATCGTTCTTATTGAGACTGTTGTAATCCACGTCACCTGCAAACTTGCGGTCACCGTCAACCGAGGAATAATCGCTCTCAAGAAATATTATGTCAAAACGTGGACCTGTGACAAGGTGCAGAGATATGTCATCAGTAACATTAACCCAGAATACAGGGCGGAGATAAAGGTTAAAATCAAGTTTGAATCTTATAGTTTTGTCAAAAACTGTCCAATCGTTTTCTGAAGAAGGAGGAGCAGGCATGTCATATTTGTTTCCTCCTACACCGAGACCAAAACCGAAATCAAGACCTATTGGTCCCCAGAGTTTAGCGATGCATCCGAAATTGAATTGACCGAGATGCATGTTGATTTTGTTCTGTCCGGAGTTGTGATATGGCATCAAATAACCGTCTGTCCTGGTGTCTAATAGATAATCGAAAGTTATATACATATTGCCTTTACACTCCAATATGTCGGCGACACGGTTTTTCTTACTTATAAGAGTATAAGTGTCGTATGATTCATATATGTCGGTTTGAGGCAAAGCCAAGTTCTTGGTCGTTTTAGTACTTCCTGTATTGGTCTCTGCTGTAGGTTTGCTCTCTTCTTTAACAACAGTGGGCTTCGGTTGTTCTTTCTGTGTAGTGGGCGTTTCTTGCACAGGTTGCTGCACAGACGGTTGCTCTGCAACTGTTTGCTGTGGCTCTTGTGTCGATGGTTGTGCTATTTGTTGAGCTGATTGATTTGTTTCTACTGGTTTAGTCTCTGCTTTCTTCAAACATGCTGCTGCTACATAACCTACACCACCGTTGTACTTGATAATAGCCCAGTCACCATTAACAACATATACTTCTACTTCTTGTTTTGGAGCGAGGCTGCCGATAATTTTCGCGTCAGTAATAGCGTTTTCATATACGCTTACCGGTACAGGCAGACAAACTGTATATAGTTCCTCTGCAAAGGCATTGCATACTATAACACACAATGCTGCTATAATGAATATTCGTTTCATAATGGTAGGTTTATTTGACGGTGTTGTATGTTGTTGCAAAAACAATAGTGTAGTTGTTGGTCTGATGACAACGTTTGAAATTTAGTTGCATTGGCTTATTATTGCGCTGCACGTTGATAGTACCTGAATAGGTGTTGTCTTTCGTTCTGCCACTCATAGCTTTCTTGTATGTGCTCTTGATGGATACAATCTTGTCGCCTTTCTGCAAACCGGAAGATTTGACAACATCAGAATTCGAATCAAGTCCTACAACCACATTTTGTGCATCAGTTATGATGCCGAAATTGATGAGCGGTAAAGTTCCCCAGAAATATTTGCCACAAGAAGTAGATGTATATCTGAAGAGACTGTAAGGATCATACAGCGGATGCTCCACCCATGATACAGCAGCAGAATACAAGTTGTCAATATTCTCATCTGTGTTATTGTTGTAATTGTATTTCAATTGGTAGATCATAGGTACAACTCTCTCCCCAAGACGCGAAGCTTGCAATACCGACACCTCAAGATATACAGAGGTGGAGGCAGTCTTCTGTGTATAACCGCCAGATTTGACAGTTTTATATTTGTCAACCGAAAAATTGCCAAGATATGTGCCTTTCCAACCATACATGGCATAGGAGTTTGTTCCTGTGTGAACTTGTTGCTCGGTTTCAGGCACGTAGGTGTAGTCAATACTTTTATTGGCATCTTTTGTTACAGAAATAAGAATGTCAGGATTGATCTCATTGCGTGTGAATCCCATAACCTCATATTTCCTGGCTATCTTCTCAAGTAGTTCTTTGTCTGTCAGAACGTCATCGCTGAGAATCAGAAAATCATAGGTTTTGAAAGTCCTCCATGGCACTTCTTTGTTAACTCTAACCGCGTAGTTTTCAGGGAGTTTTCTACTTTCTTTTTCCCAAACGCAGGTAAGAGGATGGAATCCGTAAGCTTGCATCCAAATAGGCAATTTCGCATCAGTTTGAACGATATAATCGCCTTGAGTGGGATGGTCGAGAAGGAAATTGTGACCATGTTTCTCGGCGAGAATACTTTTGATCTGATTTTCCGTCATACCTTTTGCCTCTTTACCATCCACTTCCAGTAGTCGCGAGCCAAACAACATAGATTTGTCAGTCAACCCGTAGAAATAGCTCTTGTCAACATTGGTGGGATTGCTTACAAGCCCATTGATATAATCAACAGTCTTTCTGCTTTCCTCAGAAACGCGTATCGTTCCACTCCATGTAACGGTAAGATAACCGTTATCCCACCATGGAATGGAGTTGAACCTGGCAAGTTCGTTTTCCGCATTCAACGTCACGGAAAGCAAAATTGCTCCAAATAATAAGAGAATCTTTTTCATAAATGTATGTTTTACGGTTTATATATTTATGTTTATAAATTTGTATTCTAATCAAACAAAGTTCCTGATTCGTTTTGTTTCCACGGAGTCTTGCCGAGATGACGATATGCCAATTCGGTAGCTTCTCTGCCCCGGGGTGTACGTTTGATAAAGCCCTCCATGATAAGGTAAGGCTCGTAAACGTCCTCTATAGTGCCCGGGTCGTCACCCATGGCTGTCGCAATAGTAGTGAGACCGACAGGTCCGCCTTTGAACTTGTCGATGATGGTGTTGAGCAGTTTGTTGTCAATTTCATCAAGTCCGAAGGTGTCAATATTCAGTGCTTCAAGAGCATATTTGGCTATCTCAAGGTCTATTGCTCCGTCTCCTTTCACTTGTGCAAAATCGCGCACACGGCGTAATAGGGCATTGGCTATACGTGGCGTACCACGGCTGCGGCGTGCTATTTCGGCAGCAGCGTGAGAGTCGATATGTACATTGAGCAGACGTGCACTGCGCTTGACTATTTCCGTGAGCACTGCAGCATCGTAGTATTCAAGGTGGCAATTGATGCCGAAGCGGGCACGCAGCGGGGATGTCAGAAGACCGCTTCGGGTGGTGGCGCCTATGAGTGTGAATTTGTTGAGGTCGATTTGTATGGTTCGTGCAGAAGGACCTTTGTCAATCATGATGTCTATCCGGTAGTCTTCCATAGCGCTATAAAGATACTCCTCCACTACCGGAGAAAGGCGGTGTATCTCATCAATAAACAAGACATCATTAGTCTCAAGGCTTGTGAGAAGTCCTGCGAGGTCGCCGGGTTTGTCGAGAACAGGACCGGATGTCACTTTGAAACCGACTCCGAGTTCGTTGGCGATAATATTGCTGAGCGTTGTTTTGCCGAGTCCCGGAGGGCCGAATAGCAATACGTGGTCAAGACTCTCGCCACGCATACGGGCAGCCTGAACGAACACCTGCAGATTGTTTACTATCTTGGTCTGACCGCGAAAATCGTCGAACGAGAGAGGGCGCAAGGCATTGTCTTGCTCCTTTTCTGTCATTTGTGAACGTATATCGAAATCCATAATGCTTACCCTTTGGTTTTTATTTTAAAGAGCGTTTCCAGGTCGCTCAGGTCTGTTGTGTCTTCTCTTATCTGCCCGTCTGCAAGTATTATCACGCGGTTGCACATAGCCTCAACTTCTTGCAGTATGTGAGTAGAAAGAAATATGATTTTGTTTTTGCCTAATTCTTTGATGAGTGCGCGTATATCCTCAAGTTGGTTAGGGTCAAAACCGGTGGTAGGCTCGTCAAGAATCAGTACTTGCGGGTCTCCAAGCATGGCTTGTGCGAGTCCGACACGCTGTTTGTAGCCCTTAGACAGTTCGCGTATCAGTTTGTCTGTATTCTTGTTCAGTCCCACTGCCTGACAGATGTCTTCCACCTTTTCAGCGTTCAGCTTCTTGTCTTTGCTTCTCAATGAAGCCATAAACATAAGATACTCTCTGACATACATGTCTTCGTATAGCGGGTTTTGCTCAGGCAGATATCCGATGTGTTCTGTCACTTGATGCGGCATGACAGAGCCTTTCCCTTTGGCAGAGGCTTTGATTCCGCACACTTCTATCTCTCCGCTCTGAAAATCCCATAGTCCTACCATGCATTTCATCAAGGTGCTTTTGCCTGCTCCGTTAGGTCCGAGCAGACCTATTACGCCGCAATCCTCTATGGAGAAACTGATATCGCTCAGTATCTGAGTCCTACCGATATATTTGCTAATATGTTCTACTTTGATTGACAAGAGGCGGGCGTTATATGTACGGTGGCACTAATAATTAATCTTTCAGGTAGTATGTTGTTCTGTCATGAACAAGCATCGTGTTAGGGAATACTTGCTTTGACTCGTTGTACAGTGGCGTGAAGTCGGCAATACGCGAGGAAAAATGTCCTAGCAGCAGTCTGCCTACATGTGCTTTTTGCGCTATGGTTGCAGCTTGACGAGCGGTGGAGTGCATGGTGTCTTTGCATCGTGATTCAAACTCGTCGGTGAATGTGGCTTCGTGATACAGACAGTCAATACCTTCTATCAGAGGAATAAGTTTCTCGTTGTACGCTGTGTCCGAGCAATAGGCATAGCGATACGGAGGGTCGGAGGGGTAGGTGAGTTGTGAGTTTGGTATCACCACACCATCTTCTGTCTTGAAGTCGGCACCTGCTTTTATCTTGGGTATCTCGGCAACGGGTATATGGTATGCCTCAATCATTTCTTTTTGAATGTGCGGCGGGCGTTGCTTTTCTTCGAAGAGGAAACCGCAGCAGGGCACTTTGTGTCTGAGCGGCAGTGTCTTGACAGTCATTGTGCGGTCTTCGTATATGAGTTCGTGCTTCAGGGGGTTGATATGGTTGAAACGTACTTCATAAGGCATGTCAGTAGAGAAGTAGTTGAGCAGTGGATTCATAATCTTCTCCAAGTCAGGGTGTGCATGAATAGTGATGCTTCGTGTCCGGCCTGTCATCGCCCATGTGGAGAGTAGGCCTATAAGCCCGAAGCAGTGGTCTCCGTGAAGGTGCGAGATGAAGATATTGTCAAGTCGCGGTGTCCGCAGACCCATGACGGCAAGGTTGATCTGAGTGCCTTCTCCGCAGTCAATCATAAACTGTTTGTCGCACATCTGTAGCACCTGACTGCTTGGAGTGAGTGTTGCAGTAGGTTTAGCAGAGCCTGATCCCAATATGTGTACTTTGACCGCCATCCTTAGTTTTTCCGACTATCAATGAATATGCGTGTGAATACTTTCTTGGTGTATTGAGGAAAGTCGCCTTGCATGAGCCAACCGTAGTATCCGGTGTCATTCTTGAGCACTTCGGCTACAGGTTGCCCTTTGTATTTGCCGAAGTTGAAAACCTCAACCCCGTGTTTGTCGTATGCTATTCTTCCGGCAAAATCAGCAAAGTGGTTGAAAGTGGTATATTCCGCGAGCCCGCTAATAGTGTCTGGCAGATGCGTATATTTCTCCATCTGTGCCATCAGTACCTCGAAAGTGGCTTCTGTGTCTGCATTGGCCGTATGAGCATTCTCGAGCGTCTTGCCGCAATAGAAGTGATATGCTGCACTGAGGTTACGCGGCTCGTTCTTCATGAAAATGACGTATGCGTCCACCATCTTGCATCGCTTTAGGTCGAAGTCGGAGCCTGCACGGAGCAGTTCTTCTGCAAGCAGGGGTACATCGAAGTTGTTGCTGTTGTATCCTGCTAAGTCAGAGCCTTCCAGTACGTTTGTTATCTCTTTGGCAATCTGAGCAAACACAGGGCAGTCGCGCACGTCCTCATCGTAGATGCCGTGTACCCGAGAGACCTCTTCGGGTATGTGCATCTCGGGGTTGATACGGTAAGTGTGGCTTTCACTGTTGCCGTTAGGGAATACTTTGTGATATGATAATTCAACAATCCGGTCCAAACTTATGTTCAGACCGGTTGTTTCCAAATCAAAGATCACTATAGGTCTTGTCAGTTTCAATCGCATAGTTACTCTTGCTCGTCAGTTAGTCGTTGAGCAACATAGGCATGAGCAGCATTACGATGTCTTCTCCTTCTTCGTTTTCGAATGGGAGTATGAGTCCTGCTTTGCTCGGGTCGGCAAGTTCGATGACCACATCGTTTGACTGCACGGCAGCGAGTATTTCAATCAGGAATGGAGCTTTGAAACCGATGTTCATTGGCTCTCCGTCGTAGTTGCACTCGATAGTTTCTTCTGCGGATGTAGAGAAGTCGATATCTTGTGCGGAGATGTTGATGGAGTTGGTGTTGAGTGACAGTTTGATGAGTCCTGTTCCCGGATTGGCGAATACCGATACTCGCTTGGCGGCAATGAGGATGGTCTGACGGTCAACTACAATCTTGTTCTTGTTGTTCTGCGGAATAACGGCGTTGTAGTTTGGGAAGCGGCCTTCTATCTGACGGCAAGTGATTATGGTCTGTCCGAATACGAAGCTGACGTTTTTGTCGGTGAAACTAACTTGCACGTCGTCTTGCTCTTTCTGCAGTACACTGCGCAGCAGGTTGGCGGGTTTCTTTGGAAGGATGAAGTTGGCTGGAGCATCAGTGTGAGCGGTCACATTGATGTATCTTACCAGGCGGTGGGCATCGGTGGCAACAAGGGTTATCTTGTCTTCAGCCAGGTCGAAGAACACGCCGTTCATCACAGGACGCAGTTCGTCGTCAGCAGTGCAGAACACGGTCTTGTTGAGTGCTCCGAGCAGTGTGGAAGCCGCGATAGTGAAAGTCTGGGCTCCTTGAAGCTGTTGTGCCATCTCGGGATACTCGTTGCCGTTGACGCCTACAAAACTATAGTTACCGTTGGAACTGGTAATGTTGAGTCCGAAGTTCTGGTCGTTGATGTCGAAAGTAAGAGGTTGCTCTGGAAATTCTTTGAGTGTGTCGAGAAGACGCTTTGCATCGAAAGCTACTTTGCCTGCTCCTTCGCCTTCCACTTCGATACTTGTCCGCATGGTGGTCTCGCCATCGGAAGCGGTGAGCACGAGTTGGTTGCCATTTAAGTCAAATAGTACTGTCTCAAGAATTTGCAAACTGTTCTTAGCAGCGATAACTCGGTTTAATGCCTGCATTTGTTGCAGTAGGCGGCTGCTTGATACTTGAAATTTCATAATGCTTAATATATTTATATGTTAATTATTTCGTTGGCGGTAGCGCTGTTTGTCTGTGCCAATCATGGGTGTATTTTTAGTGTAGCGTAATCAGGTTGCCTGCTACTCCAAATTATCGTGCAAATATACAACTTTTATTTCAATCGTACAACACTTGTACAGTTTTTCGCTATATTTTTGTTGTGTGACTGTCATAATTATATATTAAAGTAATGCCGGCTGGGGGTGTCATAATGTGAAAAAACTGAATTCTTGTTTTGTCCGGTGGGGAATTGTTTTGCAGAAAATGTTCGCGATTTGACAGAATGCAAGCGGAAGTGCCAAAAGCGCGACATAATGTCAAAATGGCAAGTATGCAAACACTCGGCTTGGGTTGAGCATGATTTTAGTAATCCGCCGGCTTGCACTTTGTCGGGCAAACTGCGAATATGCTGACATAATGATATTGATGCAGATTGCTGCTTTTTAATTTGGATATTCGGATATTTTGTACTATCTTTGCGCACTCTTATGATAGGTGTTTTTGACAGTGGATTTGGCGGACTTACTATCCTGAAGGATATTCGCCGCAAGTTGCCGCAGTACGATTACCTGTATCTCGGCGACAATGCCCGTGCTCCTTATGGTACGCGCTCTTTTGATGTGGTTTATGAATATACTCTTGAGGCGGTACGTTATCTGTTTTCTCAGGGTTGCCGGTTGGTGGTATTGGCATGCAATACCGCTTCGGCAAAGGCGTTGCGTACTATTCAGCAGCGCGATTTGCCGACTCTGGTTCCTGTGGCCGATTCCTCAGGACTCCCTTCGAAGAGGGTGTTGGGAATCATAAGGCCTACTGCCGAATCGGTGGGTTTGTATACGAAAAACGGTCATGTGGGAGTGCTGGCGACTCCGGGTACTGTGGCGTCGGAGTCCTATCCGATTGAGATTCACCATTTGTTGCCTGAAGTGGTCGTTACGCAACAGGCTTGCCCGATGTGGGTGCCGATAGTGGAAAATGCCGAGTTCGATGGCGATGGCGCTGACTATTTCGTAGAGAAATATCTGAATGAGATTTTCCTGAAAGATCCTGAAATAGACACTCTTATTCTTGCCTGCACACACTATCCGTTGCTTATGCGAAAGATAGAGAAGGCTTTGCAGAAGCGAAGAGAGGCCGGCATGCACCCTGTCTGCCTGCTTGCTCAGGGCCGTTTGGTCGCAGAGTCGCTAAGTGACTATCTCAATCGTCATCAGGAGCTTGAGAAGCAGCTCTCGAAGGGCGGCAATTGCAGTTATCTGACTACGGAGTCGGAGGACAAATTCGCTCAGTCGGCTGCTATATTTATGGGAGAGGATATCTGTGTAAAGCATATTGATTTGTAAGTTGATGTCGATATCTGATTTATATTATAGGGTGAGTTCTTTGCTCGTTCACCGCTTTACCGCCAATAACACGCTTGGGTACGGTATCCACTCGCCTTCTCTTTTTTATATTGTCAGATTCCTTGTCTATGACAATAACCCTTTCTATTGCTTTTCTGACATTGAGAAATGCCGGAGCCGTATGCTGCTTGACGGCAGCAGGATATATGTGGAGGATTTCGGTACGGGCAACTCGGGCGAAAGGCAGGTCAGCAGAATAGCCTCCGATTCGCTTATGCCTCGCGAGTACTCGCAGTTGCTTTTCCGATTAGTAAATAATGTACACCCGAAGGTTTGTGTGGAATTGGGGACAAATCTCGGAATAACCACGGCGTACATTGCCAAAGCTGCAGGCGGAGAGTCGCAGGTGTTCACGTTCGAAGGAAGCAAGAGCCTGATTTCAAGAGCCGGGGAGAACTGGAAAAGTCTTGGTTGCAAAAATATAAATGTAATAGAGGGGAATATCGACGCGACTCTTGAACCTTTTCTTGAGACTGTTGATTCTGTGGATTTCGCCTTGATAGATGCCAATCATACTTATGATGCCACTGTCAGGTATTTCGAATCTCTGGCGTCCAAGTGCACAAGAAAATCGTTCATTGTGCTTGATGATATACATTATAGCAGAGAGATGGGACGTGCCTGGGCGGAGATTAAGAAGCATGCGAAGACTACTGCAACGCTGGATTTGTACGATGTCGGAATAGTGTTTTTCGACAAGCAGTTGCAGAAGAAGCACTATAAGCTGCGGTATAGATAATTGAATATACAAACAAATACTACGCTATATGAAGATCTACACGAAAACAGGTGACAACGGCACTACTTCTCTTGTGGGAGGTACCCGTGTCAGCAAGGCTGACCCTCGTCTTGAGGCGTACGGCACTGCCGATGAGCTGAATTCGTTCATCGGTTTGCTCCGTGCCGAGCATCTGCCCGAGAATATAGACAGGACGCTGAACATTGTGCAAAACAAACTCTTCAATCTGGGTGCATGTCTGGCAACGGAAAGTGACAAACAGCATTTTGTAAAAGACCTGTGCATTAGCCGGGAAGATATAGTAATGCTTGAAAATGAAATAGATGCAATGAGCGAGGATCTGCCCGTAATAAGAAGTTTTATTCTCCCTGCTGGCAATAAGCGTGTCTCGCTTGCTCATGTCTGCCGCACTGTGACGAGGCGTCTTGAGCGCAGAATGGTGGAGCTTGGCGGTGCGTTCGAGGGCAGTGAACCGGGTTTACAATTTGTAAATAGACTGAGTGACTATTTCTTCATATTGTCGAAAAAGTTGTCACAAATTGACAAATGTGAAGTTTTTTTGTGGGAAAAATAAACTCTACTCTTGCTCATATCAACTATTTTTTATAATTTTGCGCGGTATTTTGAGTAGGTAGTATCCGAATTTAAGGAAAACTGCCTCAGTGCTAAATGTTATATATTTGTAATTAACGACTTACGACTTATTAACTATGGTATGGACTCTTGAATTGGCCTCGAAGTTGGAAGATGCTCCATGGCCGGCAACCAAAGATGAACTGCTTGACTACGCAATACGCACAGGTGCGCCTATAGAAGTGATTGAAAATCTTAATGAGATAGAAGACGAGGAGGAAACCTACGAATCTATAGAGGACTTGTGGCCTGATTACCCAAGTAAAGACGACTTCTTCTTCAATGAAGAGGAGTATTGATTGCTTTATGCATGTTGAACATTGATAAGTTTTAAAGTGTTGGATGAAACGATATATTGCTCTGTGTTTGTTTGTGTCGGCTGCCGCATGTGTGTTGGCTCAGTTTGACCCTCAGATAGGACAATATATGTATATGCCGACAGCCTATAACCCTGCAGCGGCAGGAGAAGGCGACCTGATGAAAGTGAGCGGTTTGCACCGCATGCAGTTTACGGGTATAACCAATGCCCCTATGACTACCTACTTCAGTTTCCAGTCGCCCTTCCTGATAGGCAAGACGCGACATGGCGCAGGCATCCGTTTTATGAACGACCGGTATGGCTTGTTTACCAATCAGACGCTGCATGTGCAGTATGCATATCGTCAGAAGTTGGGCAAGGGCTATCTGAGTGTGGGAACGGAGCTGGGGTTCGTCAGTGTCGGGTTTAAGGGCGATAGCGTCAATCTGGACGACCTCAAAGGTAGCAGCTATCATCAGGCTGATGACGAGTTTATACCTTCGGGAGCGGAAAGTGGCATGGGATTTGACATGGGAATAGGAGTGTACTACACGTGTAATACATGGTATGCAGGCATTTCCTACTCGCACCTCACAATGCCTACCATAGACTGGACTGACTACGCAAGCGTGCAACTCAGAGGCACCATGTTTATCTCCGGCGGATATAACTTCCGGCTGAAGAAAAAAGAGTGGGTGCTTCGTCCAAGCGCAATGATAATGACCGACTTCGCCTCATGGGATGTGAATCTTACATTCATGACGGAGTTCAAAGACAAGTATCGTTGGGGGCTTGGATACAGAATAGGTGGCAGCGTGGCTGTGTTGCTCGGAATGGATATTATCTCAGGGCTGCAACTCGGATATACCTACGAACTGCCGACGTCCAAACTGCTGCTTGAGAGCTATGGCTCGCATGAGGTATATTTGGCATACGGATTCAACATACTTAAACCCAAACGTACAAACAAGTACAAGAGTGTGAGGTACTTGTAATGCAAAAACAAACTTGAATAACAATATATAAACTTAAGATATTATGAAATTTAGAAGTATTCTGCTAATCGTAGCACTCGGTTTCGCTCTTGTTGGTTGTAACAAGCCTGCAGGCGAACTGGTCGGTGCAGGTGCGAAAGGCAATTTCAAGGAAGCTAATCCTTACGGAATGGTCTATGTCAAGAAAGGATCATTCATGATGGGTAGCAACACTCAGTCTGCTATTTTCAATCAACCTGACAATCCACTAATGGTAACTGTGGATGCCTTCTGGATGGACGAAACTGAAATCACTAACAATGAGTACAAGCAGTTCGTCAACTGGGTTCGTGACTCTATAGCATATCGCCTGCTCGTTGATGCAGGAATGACTGAATATGCCATTCAGCCTAAGGATGAAGATTTTGACGAAGAGAACTATCTCATCAACTGGAAGAAGAAACTTCCGTGGAATAGCAAAGAAGAGGATATCGTGGACGCCTTGTCTCCGCTATACTATTCTGATGGTTCCATCAATACCACACGCTTCCATTTCAGTTATCGTTGGCTCAACTATGATGAGGCTGCTAAGCCCTCTAACCGTTTCGATGTGTCTAAAGGACGCTATCCTGAGAATGCATCCGTACGTGTTGACACCGCATGGGTCGATGAGTTCAATGTTATTCACGATAGCACCCTCACCAAGCCCCTTCAGGAGCCGAGCGACCTCTACACATACATGATTATCAACGTCTATCCCGATACCATGGTGTGGGTTCGTGACTTCCAGTATGCTTACAACGAGCCTATGCTCCTCAAGTATTTCTCTCACCCCGGATTCGCTGAATATCCTGTTGTAGGTGTTACATGGGAGCAGGCACATGCCTTCTGCCAGTGGCGTACCGACTATTTCCTGAGCAACAGCGTCGTTGATGCTCAGAAGTACCGTCTGCCTACCGAGGCAGAGTGGGAGTATGCAGCTCGTGGCGGACGTAAGATGGCTACCTATCCTTGGGGTGGCAACTATGCACGCGATGCCAAGGGATGCTTCCTTGCTAACTTCAAACCCTATCGTGGCAGCTATGTCGATGATACCGGTACTGCTACCATGC
Source organism: Paludibacteraceae bacterium (assembly GCA_017477325.1). Lineage (GTDB taxonomy): Bacteria > Bacteroidota > Bacteroidia > Bacteroidales > Paludibacteraceae > Colicola. The sequence goes on along the minus strand of JAFUWV010000001.1, from coordinate 69,384 downwards.
GCGTAGCTCAGTTCCGCCCGAACGACTTTGGTCTGTTCGATATGGCCGGCAATGTGGCAGAGTGGACCTCTTCGGCATATAACACTGCTACCAACACTTATGTCAACGACCTCAATCCCGAGTTGCAGTATATGGCCCGCAAAGATGACCCCGACGTGCTCAAACGCAAAGTCATCAAAGGCGGTAGCTGGAAAGATATCTCATATTTCCTGCAGTGCGGCACTCGTACCTATGAGTATCAGTATGAGAGCAAACCGTATATAGGCTTCCGCTGCGTACGCTCTTTCGTAGGTGAATAATTTAGATATATATATAATAAGGTACAAACTTCTAATTTTAATATAAAAATGGCAAATCAAAACAATCCCCAAGAACTCAAAGGTTGGGATAAAGTAGTTGCGTGGTATGCGCGTCACGCTTACGCAGTAAACATGGTATATAGTTTGGGTGCATCTGTAGTTATCGTAGGTGCTCTTTTCAAAATCCTCCACTGGCCCGGAGCAAGCTATGTCCTTATGGTAGGTATGTTCACCGAGTCGTTCCTGTTCATGCTCGGTATATTCGAAAAACCTCATGCAGTTTACAACTGGGAAAACGTGTTCCCGCAACTGATTGGTCATGAAGAAAAAGAACTTCTCGGAGGCAATGGTATCCCCGGCAATGTGACTGACACTCCTGAAAGAAAGACTATTGATACCGCTCTCCCTGAGGCAGAACTCAAAGCTCTCAAAGAAGGTATTCAGAACCTGAGCAAGACAGCCGGACAACTGGCATCTCTCGGTGAAGTGGCCGATGCTACTGCCCAACTGAAGAAGACTATCACTGCTGCCGGTCAGGGACTTGAGACCGCTTCTGCCGGACTCACTGACAATATGGCTAAGGCAGGAAAGGGTATCGAAGACGCTACCGTCGCTCTCGCCGGTTCTCTCGGTAAGGCTGGTCAAGGTGTTGATGCTGCCGTTGCTGCAGCTGCAGGCAATATCGCCAAGGCTGGCGAAGCTGTTGCTGAATCGCAGCAGACTCTTGCTAAGAATACACAGTCGCTCGGTGAGAACTATGACGCTCTTGCAAAGAAATACCAGGCTGTCATCGCTGATATGGATGCTGTCATCGCTCAGACCAAGGCTAATGGTAAAGGACTTGAGTCAGTCAATGCTCAGATAGCTTCTCTCAACTCTGTTTACGAACTCCAGCTCAAGGAAATCAACGCACAGGCAGCTGCCTTCCGCGCTCAGACAGAGAAAGTGAACGGAGTCAGTGCTACTGTTGACCAGCTCGCACAGGATACCAAGCAGATTCAGGCTGCTGCCGCTCAGGCTCTCGAGGCAGGCAAACAGTATCAGACTGCACAGCAGAAACTCGCTCAGCAAATAGCTGACCTCAACAAGGTTTATGGCAATATGCTCAATGCCCTTGCATAAACAATATAGATATTTTGAACGTTTAACAGGCGCTTTAAACTTTTAAACATTTAAACATTTAAACAATTCAAATCATGGGTGGAGCAAAAAACTGTCCGGAAACCCCGAGACAAAAAATGATTGGTATGATGTATTTGGTGCTGACCGCTATGTTGGCGCTGAATGTTAGTACCGATATCCTCAATGGTTTCAGACTTGTTGACGACAGCCTCCATTTCACCATCGATGCCATCGAAACCCGTAACAACGAGATGATGGAATCATTCAAAGCTGCGGCTGAACAGAATGAGGCGAAGAATGGTGAGTGGTATCAAAAGGCTTTGCGGTTGCAACAGAAGTCTGACAGCATTTATGACTATATACAGACTTTCAAATACGATATCGGCGTCCTCGCTGATGGTCAGAAGAAAGCACCTTCCAAGGAAGCCGTAGGTGTGCGCACTATTGCTGCCCGCGACAACCTGGATGTCACTGCTCAGTACGCTATCAACGAAGGACATGCTACCGAGCTCAAGAATATGTTCATCGAATATCGTCAGTTCATTATCGCTCTCACTGAGAACGAGAAGAAAGCCGAGTTCGAGAAGATGTTCTCTACCGATGGCGGTACCACTGCCGACGGTGACTCTATCGACTGGGAGCACGTTATCTTCGAAGGTATGCCTGTCGGTGCAAGTATCACTATCCTTACCAAGATGCAGAACGACGTTCGTGCTGCACAGAGTGAGATGATCCAGTATCTGCGTGATCGTACCGATGCTGCCGACCTCCGTGTTAACAAGATGGAAGTGTTTGTGGTTCCTAACTCTCGCTATGTCATCCGTGGCGGTAAGTACAGCGCTAAGATTGTACTCGCTGCTGTTGACTCTACTGCACGTCCTGACTACTATATCGATGGCAACAAAATCAATGAGAATGGTATCTACGAAGTAGTGGCTTCCGGTCTCGGATTGCGTAAGTACAAAGGTGAACTCGTCCTTCCCCCAAAGAACGAAGGCGAAGAGGAACTTCGTTTCCCGTTCGAGAGCGACTATAGCGTAGGCGAGCCTTCAGTCACTGTTTCCAATGTCGAGCTCAATGTCATGTATCGTGACTACGAGAATAAGTTCTCTATCTCTGTTCCTGGTGTGGCTAACGACAAAGTTAAAGTCTCTGTCAATGGCGCTTCCGCCTCGCAGCGTGGAGGTATGTGGTACATCAAGCCGGGCTCTTCTGCTCGGGAAGTCACCATCTCCGTCTCTGCAGAACTCGACGGACGCGTACAGTCTATGGGTAGCCTGAGCTACCGTGTTAAGGAGTTGCCCAAACCTGGTGCTTACTTCAAGAGTGGTTCCACCGAGTATAACGAAGGAAAGATTGCACGTAACGCACTGCTCAATCCGCAGGCTTCTGTCATTGCAAGTTACGGCTCCGAAGGTCTGCTTGACCTCAAGTATAACATCACTTCCTTCCAGCTACAGACTTCGATGGGCTATTCTCAGTCTGCCGGAAATAAGTTCTCCAAAGCACAGATTGATCAGCTCAGCAAACTCAAACCCGGTGCTATGGTCAACATCGTTGATATACGTGCTAAAGGTCCTGAAGGAAAGGAGATTCGCTTGCGCGGTATTCCTCTCCAACTCAATTAATTAAGATAACTAAACAGATATAATATGAAGAAATTAAGTGTAATAGCATGCTTGCTGATAGCTTTCATGTCTGCAAGTGCACAGCACCAGATCTATCCTTTCTTCGATGATAAAGGTGCCGTACGTATCGAAACTGTCGAACTTAACGATGCTGCCGATACCCTTGTTAGTGTCTTTCACCGTGCTGATGATATCGTTTGGTCCCGCGTAGTATATCGCATCATCGATATGCGTTACAAGCAGAACTACCAGCTCTATTTCCCTGTACGCTACGATGACCCGCAGTATCGCTCGCTCTTCAAAGTCATTGTCGATGGTATAGTTGACGGACTGCCTGTCTATCGTAAGGCACAGGACAATATCAAACCGGAGTTTGCAGATGCCAACCTAATCGGTATGGAAGAGATTCCTACGCTCTTCATGGTTGATGACCCCACCGCTGACTATTCCGAGGATACTTGCCACTATAATGTCGAGTGCTCCGACGCTATGCTTCTCCACTATGATAAGAAGGCTGACAAGATGTCATTCCACTTCTATCCTTACGAGAGCTTCGTCAAAAACCAGCTCAAGTATCTCATTCAGGAGATTATCTTCTTCGACCGTCACACCTCCCGCCTCTACTCGAAGATTATCGCCATTGCACCTCTGCAGTCCGATAAAATCTTCTCTACTGAGAGCGACCAGGTTATGGCAGCACTCCATGAGTCACTCCTCTTCTGGATTCCGTTCGACGCACTGCGCCCCTATCTGGCTAAGCAGTACATGATTCCGCAGAGCAACGATAACAAACGACTCACTTTCGACGAGTTCTTCGCTAAGAAACTCTATACCTCATACATCCTTGGTGATAGCAATATGTACAACCGCATGATTCCTAACTATGCCAAGACTGCCGATGAGATTAAGAAAGAGCAACAACGTATCTTTGACGAACTGCTTACCTTCGAACAGGACCTTTGGGAATATTAATATTCGCATAATATCTGTCATAGCAAGAATCAAGAGGCCAATTCCCGCTTGATTCTTGTTGTGTAACTATCTGCTCTCAACTCGCAACTGACAAACTTCTCTAAACTCAAAACTCTCTACTCTCAACTAACTCCGCATGGCTAAGCATCGTTTCTTCAATATGTATCTCACAACCACCATCTCAGTGGCTCTGGTACTCTTCCTCGTAGGTATTGAGTGTGTTGTCCTTATCTCTGCCAACGACCTCATACGTCAGGTCAAGGAGAATGTTGCACTCACTCTTGTCATCAACGACAATGCCGAGCCTGACGAACTCCAGCGCATCGACAACCTGCTCACTATCGCACCATTCGCCCGTGAACATAAGTTCATTTCCAAAGACGAGGCACTGCGCGAACATATCGAGTATCTCGGCGAAGATCCGGTCAGCTTCCTTGGTTTCAATCCGCTTCAGGCTTCCTATGAGGTCTTTCTTGCTGCCGACTATGCTCAGTCCGACAGTATTGCAGCCATCGAGCAAACACTCTCCGTCTTTCCTTCTGTCAGCCGTATTGTCTATCAGAAGGATGTTGTCAGCATGCTCGACAGCAATGTCAGCATCTTCTCCATCGCCCTCCTTGGGGCTGCACTGCTCTTGCTCTTCATCGCTGTCGCACTCATTGTCAATACCATTCGCCTGCATGTCTATTCCAAGCGCTTCCTTATCAACACAATGAAACTTGTAGGTGCCACTCCTCATGTCATCAAGGCTCCTATCGTGCGCCGCAATGTCCTCATGGGACTCCTCGCAGGACTCCTTGCTCTCGCACTCCTCGCGGCTGCCATCGCTTATGTCCGATATAGCTTCGGTCTCAACCTCATGATGCTTACCTGGCAGAATATAGCAGTCGTCTCCTGTGTTGTCCTCCTCACAGGCATTCTCATCACTCTCCTTGCCTCTGTCTTTGCAGCTAACCACTACATCCGCATGCGCACCGATGACCTCTATTATGTCTGATTCTCGAATATTAATTATATAAAGTTTGCACCCGTTAATCAATAGCATAAGTTATAGTATGAAAAGACTTCCGTCAATATTATTTATTCTTGCGTTGGCTATTCTCTTTTGTGGCTGTACTATTGATGAGTATAGGACAAAGCGGCTATTGGGTAACTTCCCATGGGAACTGGTTCCTGATTATTTTCCGTATGAAGTTGGAGATACTGTTATAATGAAAAATAACGATGAAGAAGTGAAATTCGTAGTTTCTTCCGTTGTATCAGAATATGAACCGTATGACCCTGGTAAGTATAAACTTCTGGTGTGTAACTGCGGTACTCAAAATGAATATGCTTCTAAACAAGTAAAACTTGTTAAATATGATGAAGATGGAGTCTATTTTTCTATGAGTTGGACGTGTCATCGTATGGAATACGGCATGAGTTTTGCCGTCGGTAATCAAGGCATTAACACCTATAAAGGTTATAATTTTAAAGATAAGGTAGAAAGTGAGGATTACAATGCTATGTTTGCCTTGCTTCCTGATACTGTTGAATCATCAAAATGGTGTTCTTCTAAAGGGGATTCCGCAAAAGCTACTATAGTTAAAGGCATTGGAATTATTCATTTTTGGGATGCGTTTTATAAACAGGATTGGACAGTTATAGACTATTAATAGTAATATATCTTCTTATGAGTAATACTATTCGCTACATCATTTTATTACTTACTCTTTGGGGAGTAAGTATGACTGTGTATTCTCAATCAATATCATTGTCACACTCTGATTATTCTTATACTATTCACTATGAATGTCCTTACATTCATATAATCAATGATACTATTGAGTGCAATGGGGGATCTAATTATTATCATGCCGATAAAGTTGCTTACCGTAGAAATCAATATAAGAAGATGATATTTTTTGGATATCCAAGTCTCATGATTCATGGCAATAGTGTTAGTCATCCACGGCGAATGAAAGAATATAATGAAGCTCCGGAAACTCATATTAGTGATATTAATGATTTGTTTAATCAAATTGAAGACGAGAATATTATTGCAATTAACTTATACTCTGTGTCTGGAAAACTCCTAAAAGAATTTTCAAACATGGCATCTATAGAACAAGATTCCTTTGCAAGAGGGTTATATATACTCAGTATAAGGACAGAAAATAATCAATATTCAATTAAATATTACGGGTAGAACGCATGTGAAAATGAAGTTTGTTCTTATATTATTGGTAATACCGCTTTTTATTGGGTGTACGTTGGATGACCATAAGATTGCAGAGCAGTTAGGTGATTTTCCCTGGGAGTCAGTGCCTGACTATTTCCCATATAGTGTTGGTGATACTCTTATTATGTGTGATGAGAATGACTCCAATAATCAAAATATCCTTGTCGTCTCGGATGTTAATGTATTTTTTGAGCCTTTTGAACCTGTTGGCTCTCAACCAGTGTTCACGAATCACCAAGTAGCCGCTGAGATTGCTGAAAAAATAGTTAAATTACTCGCAGTAGAGAAAGAGAATAAGAATAATATGATAATCGAATATCGTTGTATTAGAAATGATTATTTGTTTTTATTTAATTATGATTATTCTCCCGTTTTTGCAGGAACTGAATACAACTATTCTGATATTGTAAAGAAACAGGATTATAACGCAATGTTTAACCTTTTGCCCGATACGGTGTTACTAAGTCGAATCACATACGAAGATGATGATTTCTATAAAAATGATATAATTGCTGAGATTGTCGCCAATAGAGGACTCACTAAGTATATAGATGTCTCAAATAATAAAGTGTGGCTCCTGAAACAAATAAATAAATCATTGTAAACTACTATTATTGAAATGCCGAAAAACATGTCAAATTTTAAGATTTTGTATAATTATACAATACTCCCGTCAAGCAAGCGTCAAGCAAAGTGTAAGCAATCTCTAAGCATACTCTGAAATTGCCGATTTTTAAGATTTCTGTATAATTATGCAAGAAAATGAATAAAACCTGAATAATACATTCAACAATAATATATACTATACAAACATAATCATCATGAATTTCAATTTACCTAAGTTAAACCTCTGGCTCATTCTGGCCTCATTCTGTATTATCATCGTTGGATTCGCACTCATGGTTGGTGCTCCTTCCGGCGCAACAGAGTACAATCCCGACATATTCTCTTTCCGTCGTATAACCTTAGGCCCCATGATCGCCCTCTTCGGCTTTGTGGCTATGGTCTTTGCCATCCTCTACAAACCGAAAAAGAAAGACAGTAACGAAATCAAAAAAGACTAATACTCCTCGCTTATGTCTTGGCTTCAAGCACTTATTCTTGGTGTTATCCAGGGACTCACTGAGTTCCTTCCTGTCAGCAGTAGTGGGCATCTGGAGATAGGGCAGGCTCTACTCGGCACTGCAGGTGAAGACAATCTCACCTTTGCCATCGTCGTTCACACTGCTACTGTCCTCTCTACACTCGTCATACTCTGGCGCGAAGTGGCACAATTGTTCAAAGGAACGTTCACCACTCTCCGCTGGAATGCTGAGAAAGACTATGTGGCAAAGATTCTTGTCTCCATGATTCCTGTTTTCATAGTTGGCATGTTCTTCAAGGACTATGTTGAGCAGCTCTTTGGGCACGGTTTGCTTCTTGTAGGCATCTGCCTTCTTCTCACTGCTTTCCTCCTTTGGTTAAGCGAGTTTCTCACTAAGCGGATGAAAGGCGAAGGGCATGAAGTCACCTACCGCGATGCTGCTATAATAGGCTGTGCGCAGGCGCTCGCTGTTCTTCCGGGCCTCTCTCGCTCCGGCACTACCATTGCTACAGGACTCCTTTGCGGTGTGAGGAAAGATAAGATAGCCCAGTTCTCCTTCCTCATGGTGCTTGTTCCAATCCTTGGAGAGGCCTTCCTCGACCTGCTGAAAGCCCTAAACAACCCTGCCGACTTCTCTGGCATACCTGTCCTTTCGCTTGTCGTAGGTTTCCTCGCAGCTTTTCTTACCGGTTGTTTCGCTTGCCGCTTTATGATAGAAATCGTCAAACGGCAGAAACTTATATATTTCGCTATCTACTGCCTCTGTGCAGGCACTTTCGCTATAATCTACAGTTTCTGTTGAACCAAAGTCTTTAAACTTTTAAACGTTAAACTTTAAACTTTTTGACTTAATAACTTCTCTCAACTTTCAACTCTCAACTTTCAACTAACTAACAGTGGACTTTATCGAAGGAGAAATACTTGCATTTGACAAACCTTACCGTTGGACTTCGTTCGACGTAGTTGGTAAAACCCGCTGGATGCTTTGCCGCAAACTCGGAGTAAAGCGTCTCAAGGTTGGTCATACAGGTACTCTTGACCCTCTCGCTACAGGAGTCGTAGTTGTATGTACGGGCAAGAAAACCAAACTCATAGACCAACTGCAGCAGCACACGAAAGAATACATTGCCACACTTCAGCTTGGTGCAACCACTCCCAGTTTCGACCTTGAGAAGCCTATAGATGCTACTTATCCAACAGAGCATATCAACCTCTCGCTCATTCAGGAGGTAATACCGCGTTTCCAAGGTGAGATATGGCAGGTCCCTCCCACCTTCTCTGCTGTTAAGGTCGATGGCAAACGCGCCTACGCCTATGCACGCAAAGGCGAAGATATCGAACTGAAACCTAAACTTCTGGTCATTGACGAAATCGGGATACTCGGCTATAATGATGATGCAAAGCAGCTGACCTTGCGTATTGTATGCTCCAAAGGCACCTACATCCGTGCACTAGCGCGGGATATAGGGCAGGCCCTTGGCTCTGGTGCACACCTTGTTGCACTCAGGCGCACACGGGTAGGGGATATTCGAGTGGAAGACTGCCTTGATTTCACACAGTTCGAAACTCTCCTGGAAACTTCTCAAACTTGTCAAACCTCTCAAACTTAGTAAACTATTCAAACCATTCATAATATGAAACTCTCACAATTCAAATTCAATCTTCCCAAAGAGCTTATTGCTCAGTATCCCGCTCCTTATCGTGACGAAGCGCGGCTCATGGTGCTTCATAAGAAGACTGGAGATGTAGAGATAAAGTCTATTCCCGACATGCTCGACTATTTCTCCGATGGTGACCACTTTATCTTCAACGATACCAAGGTCTTTCCTGCACGTCTCTATGGTACTAAAGAGCGCACAGGAGCCGCCATCGAAGTGTTCCTGCTTCGTGAACTTAACCACGAGAACCGCTATTGGGATGTTCTTGTTGACCCTGCGCGTAAGATTCGTATAGGTAATAAAATCTATTTTGCAGGGGATAGCAGCATCGTTGCCGAAGTCATCGACAACACTACTTCGCGTGGACGTACCCTCCGTTTCCTTACTGACTATACTAATGAAGAGTTCCGCGAAAAGCTATTTGCTATAGGCCATACCCCTCTGCCTAAGTATATTCATCGTGACATGGAGAATCCTAACGAACGTGACGCAGAAGATGCTGAGCGCTACCAGACTATCTTTGCACAGAAAGAAGGCGCTGTCGCTGTGCCGGCTTCTGGACTGCATTTCTCCAAGTCAATGTTCAAACGTATGGAGATTCACGGTATCGAATGGAGTTTCGTAACCTCGCATGTCGGTCTCGGTAACTTCAAACCAATCGATGTGGAGGACTTGACAAAACATAAGATGGACTCTGAGCAGATGGAGATCTCACAAAAGGTAGTCGATACTATCGAGCGCCTCCATGAACAGGAGAAGCGTATTTGCGCTGTTGGTACCGATGTTATGCGTGTACTTGAGACCGTCGTAGGTACTAACGGACATGTCAAAGCATATTCCGGATGGACTAACAAGTTCATCTTCCCGCCCTACGACTTCTCAGTGGCAAATGCTATGCTCTGTAATTTCTATATGCCTCTGTCTACACAAATCATGATGACTGCGGCATTCGGTGGATATGACGAGGTTATGCACGCCTACGAAGTCGCTGTCAAAGAAGGGTTGCATTTCGGTGACTACGGAGATGCACTCCTTATCGTTGACTGATGATATATTATTCTGCACTCAGCCCTCTGCTGATAATCTTCTCAACAGAAGAATTCTCAATCGAAGAAGTGATGTCAAAATGTCACTTCTTTTTGTATATTTATGCATAAAGTGATAGATAATGAGAGTATTTTTAACAATTAGTGAATAATTGCACATATTTTGCTGAAATATGATAATTGTATTTGTTAAATATTCCCTACCTTTGCAGCCAAAATTAATTTATATGAAACATCTATTGTCAATACTTGTTGCATTACTCCCCTTATGTGCATCCTATGCAGATACTTACTCCTGTCTGACATTCGTCACAAGTGCCGGTTCTGAGCGGATATCAGTATCCAATCTTGTCCTCACAGTAGAGAACACTACTCTCAAAGTCACAAATGGAGAGCAGACACTGTCGTTCAATCTCAGTGAATTGCAGACCATGTACTTCTCGGGTGCTGGTTCTTCAACATCACTTGAGATCACTGCGGCTCTCTCTGCGGATGCTGAAACTGCTGTTTACGGACTTGCAGGACAGGCCGTGGGGCAGTACTCATCTCTTCGCGAGGCTGTCACTTCTCTGCAGCCGGGAGCATATATCCTTCGTCAAGGTTCACAGTCAGAACAAATACTTATCAGGTGAAACGCTTACTTTCTGTCATATTAGGTGTGCTGAGTGCTGTAGTAGCGTCGGCCTCAGTCAACTATCGCACCGACACAACCAATCTCGTGTCAGTCACGTATAGTTCCGCCTCTGTTGTTGTTTCTATTGCAAGCAACATCAAAGACTATGTTTCTGTAGTTGAGGATGGGGCGCATGTCACTATCACTCAGGACTCTCTCGTCAGCGAATCTACTTGTGGAGAAATCATATATCAGCTCTTGGGCAATACCTCCGACGGCTCTTTCGTCCTCGCAGGCTCTTATAAATCTACCGTCGAACTTTTCGGACTCACTCTTTCCAATCCCTCCGGACCGGCTATAGATATCCAAAATGGCAAACGAATAGAGATAAGTGCCAAGAAGGAAACCGTCTCTACCCTTCGTGATGGCACCAGCACCGACACTGCCGCATGGAAGGGGTGTCTGCAATGCAAAGGGCATATCGAGTTCAAAGGAAAAGGAACACTCAATGTCTATGGTAACTATGCTCATGCTATTTGGGCAAAAGAATATATCGAAATGAAAAACTGCACTATCAATGTCCTCTCCGCAAAGAAAGATGCAGTCAACTGTAACCAGTACTTCCAAATGGATAGTGGGGTTCTTAACCTCAGCGGATTCGCAGACGATGGCATTCAGGTATCTAAGAAAACCGATGATACGTCTGCAGAAAACACAGGCAACTTCATTCTCAACGGTGGTGCTATTAGCATCAATATGCAAGGATCTGCCGGAGGAAGCGTAAAGACTGAAGGATCTGTCACTAAGAATAGCGGCTCTCTCACTGTTACCAATCAGACGACAGCACTCTCTGATGTCCTCTTCTCTGATCCTGATTATACTCATATTTATACTTCTACGGGATCCTGTCTCGGCAAGTACTCCGCCGAGAAACTACTGTCTCTCCCTAAGGGTATGTATATTCTGACTGGTACTAACAATTCTAAAAAGATTTATATACAATGAATAAATCTCCTTTTATATTGATTATTCTGCTTTGTTCTGTCTTTGCTTCCGCTCAGACTCTCAATGTGCAGACAGGCTCTGTCACATGGCAGTTCCCTGCATCTCAGACAGGCAACATGAACTATACGTCTGGCTCCACACTCACCATCATGGACAAAACATTTGCCTTGACTGACATCGACCGTATGTATGTTGACCGGACATCTGTTACCGGCAGCCTTGTCACTGTTGCTTATTCCTCATCTTCCGCTGCTGTCACTGTCGCTGGCAACATAGCAAAGTATATTACAGCCAAAGTCAATGGGGCACATGTCAATATCGCCCAGGATTCTACTGTTGCTCAAGAAATTACCTATACACTCTCAGGTTCATCAGCCAATGGCTCGTTCTATCTTGTCGGACAGTATAAGTGCACTGTCAATCTCTCTTCTCTGACTCTTGCTTGCTCTGACAGTGCTGCTGTCAATATCCGTAATGGAAAGCGCATAGCCCTCTCTATAGAAGGTGCAAATACGCTCACGGATGGGAAGAATGGCTCGCAAAATGCATGCCTCAGTATCAAAGGGCATCCTGAAATCACCGGCTCAGGCACTCTTACTCTCACCGGCAACACCAAACATGCTCTCAAATGCAACGAGTATATGCAGTTGAAGAAAAAGTTCACAGGCTCTATAATTGTTAAAAACTCTGTAGGTGATGGTTTGCATATAGGTCAGTATCTTGAGATGAATAATGGCAATATCACTGTAGAAAAGGCAGGGGATGATTGTGTACAGATAGAAAAGACCGATGACTCCACAGACGAACTCAATGGTAGAGCAATGATATACGGAGGTACTCTCAACCTGACTGTCACTTCCGCGGGCAACGATACCTCCACTGTCAAAGGTATAAAGACTGATAGTCTGCTTGTCATCAGCGATGCTCTTGGATATAATACTACCATCAATATTACCTGCACTTCGGCGGCTACTGCTGCGAAAGCCATAGCGGCTGGCACCGATATGGTCATCAATGGTGGCACATTCACACTTACAACTGCAGGTGGAGGCAAGTATGATACTTCAGAGAAGAAGACTAAAGCCTCTGCATGTCTCAAGTCTGATGGTGTGATGACTATCAACGCAGGTACGTTTACCATGAAGAGTACCGGCACTGGAGGTAAGGGTATTAGTTGTGATTCTGAACTAAATATCACTGGCGGCACTCTCGATATCACTACTACCGGCTCACGTTACACCTATGGAAGTTCCGGCGGAGGCGGCGGAGGCTGGGGTGGCGGAGGCTCTTCTTCCTCTTCAAGCAACAACCGCTCATCTGCTAAAGGTATCAAAGTAGATGGTAATATCAATATCTCTGGTGGCTCTATCAACATAAGTGCTACAGGTGGAGAAGGTAGCGAGGGTATCGAAAGTAAGAAGATTCTCGCCATTAGTGGTGGCACTGTTGAGTCTTATTCCTACGACGACGCACTCCAAGCTACCGGTAATATAGTTATTAATGGTGGCACAATATATGCTCGGGCAACCAATAACGATGCTATCGACAGTAATGCCAGTGTCCTTATCTCTGGCGGAACTACTATTGCCTATGCAACTACCACACCGGAAACACCTATTGACGTGGATTCGCCGGGTTACCTGCAAATTACAGGAGGTACTGTTCTCTGCGCAGGTCTCTATAATTCCGGCATGACACCCTATCCCAATAGCAGTAGCACACAGCCTTCTGTATTCTCTATAGGCACTGTGTCTTCCACTAACTATGTCCTCCAATCCGGTTCAACCAACATCATGGCCTTTAAGCCGGAAGTGTCAGGTGGCTCATCTTCCTCTTCTGGAGGTGGACGACCAGGTGGGGGAGGCGGTATGGGAGGCAACCAGTATTTCGTTATGCTCTCTTCTCCGTCTCTTACCAAAGGCTCTTCTGCTACTCTTTATTCCGGAGCAACGGTCTCTGGCGAGACATGGCACGGACTCTATACTTCGCCTGCAATCTCCTCTACAGGTTCTTCTTCTGTCACTGTGTCCTCGGTGTCAACACCATACTCTATTCTCAAGTAGCACTTTGGCACAATTTATGTATTCCGATATAACTATAAACTTACAAGTAAAATACGTATGAAAAAGATCATTTTGATTACAGCAGTTACAGCGGCAATATTTCTATTGCCGGCTTGTAACAGCACTACTTCCGTTACGACAACCGATACAACAACTAACACAGGTGATGACTCTTCTGATTTCGTAGAAGAGCAAACATGGAATTCTTCGGTCTCTGTCTCATGGAGCGGATCCACTGCTACTATCAGTGAACTTCCTGATGGAGTCACTGCAACTAATGAGAGTGGTTATGTTACAATAACTTCTACCGTTAAGAATATCGAATATGTACTTAGTGGCTCTGGCTCAGGACAACTGAAAGTTTATAGCGACTATAAGTACAAACTCACGCTTAACTCTCTTACACTCACTTGCTCCAATGGACCTGCAATCAACAATCAGTCAAGCAAGTCGCTCTATCTTGTACTCGATGGTAGTAGTACTCTCTCTGATGGCAGCACCTATGCTGATTCTTCAGAGGACCAGAAGGCTGCCCTCTTCTCTGAGGGACAAATCATTGTTACAGGTGACGGCTCTCTTACTGTCAATGGCAACTTTAAGCACGCTATTGCTTCTGATGATTATATCCGCATTCGTGAAGGTGAACTCACACTTAAAGCCACTGGCTCCGATGGTCTCCATGCTAACGATGGCATCATCATCAATGGTGGCTCGCTCTCCATAAATGCTGCAAGCGAAGGTATTCAATGTGACACAAGTTCTGTCGTCATCACTGCTGGTACTGTCAATATCACTGCTGCAGGTGACAAGGGCATCCTTGCCTACTCATCCATAGATATCTCTGGTGGTACTATCACCATCAAGAGTGTTGATAAGGGTATCAAAAGTAAGGCAGGCAATATCTCCGTTAGTAGTGCCTCTATAGATATAACTACCTCTGGCGATGATGGCAAAGGTATCCTTGCCAAACTCGGACAAATCAATATAACCAGTGGCGTCATCAATGTAAATACGGTGGGATCTTCTGCCAAAGGTATCAAGGCTCAGGGCAATATCAATATTAGTGGAGGCACCATCAATGTTATATGTGAAGGTGGTAGCTCTTCTGCATCCTTTGCTCCACAAGCAGGTCCCGGTGGAGGCATGGGAGGTGGCACTCAGCCAGGTGGTATGGGAGGTGGCACTCAGCCAGGTGGTATGGGTGGAGGCACTCAGCCAGGTGGTATGGGAGGAAACGAGGCTTCCGGTCCTGAAGGTATTGAGAGCAAGTCTGCGCTGACTATCTCCGGTGGCACTGTCTATGCACAGTCCTCCGACGATGCAATCAATTCCGGTGGTGACCTGACCATTACTGACGGATATGTATGTGCTTATAGTACCGGCAACGATGGAATGGATGCCAATGGCGACTGCTATATCAAGGGAGGCATCGTCTATGCCATCGCGGCAGGAGGTGCAGAAGTGGGTATAGATGCCAACTCCGAGGAACGTAAGCAACTGACTGTCTCCGGCGGTTCTGTAGTAGCAATAGGAGGACTCGAGAAAGGTTCAAGTGTAAGTATCAAGTCAACATCCGCTACATATAGCAACAATACTTGGTATGCACTCTACGACAATTCAACTCTCGTTTTTGCATTCAAGACTCCCGCCTCAGGTGCCAACTCTATGACTGTTTGCACCAAGTCTGCGCCAACTCTCACATCAGGTGTGACCGTATCAGGCGGAACAACCATATTCAATGGTATGGGTAATATAAACGGAACTGTAACAAAATAATCAATTGTATATGAAACGGACAAACATTCTATTCTGTCTCTTGCTCTTCGTCATGGGAGCATCTGCACAGTCGCTTCTCAGCCCGGAGGAACTGGCTAAGCGTGAGAAACGTAAAAATCTTACGGTTAAAGAATGGAATACTGACAGCGGTACGAAAACCCGCTGGCTTGACCACGTTAACGTTTATGATGCCAAAGGCCGCAAGATAGAAGAAATTGAGTATGCCACTTATGGACAGCGCGAGCGTGTTACTTTCGAGTATGACGATGCTACAGGCAAGGTGGTGAAAGAAGTTGTATATAACGACCGCAACCGCCCTGTCCGTATCCGTAAGTATGAATGGAATGCGGACGGCACTAAGGCTAAGCAGTACAACTACCTGCCAAACGGAAAACTCTATTCCGTGAAGGTTTTTGAATACCTGTTCAATGACTGATTACGAACTACTTCTGGCGCAGTTTGAACCTATCTCTCTTGAGGAGATGGAGTCTGTCAAACTTATGAATCGTATTGATACCAAGTTCGTGGTAACAATACGCCAACTGCCCCTTATTCTCAATATGGCAAAGCACGACTACTTTGCCCAGGAGATAAATCGTCAGCGGCTTGCTACCTACGATACCGTGTATTACGATACCGATTCGCTTGATATGTACATTCGTCACCATGACAGGCAACTTGTCAGACAGAAGATTCGTGTACGCCAGTATGTTGACTCCGACTTGACTTTCTTGGAGATAAAGCGGAAAAACAATAAAGGCAGAACAAAGAAAAAACGTATTACTGTGCCTGGATTTGCACTTACAGGTGATATCGTAGGGCATAGCAAGAAGCAGGATATTTCTGTGGAAGACTTCATTGCTCAGAAGAGTCGATATACTTGGGATTCAATCTCTCCCAAACTGCGTACCTGCTTCCGCCGTATCACTCTTGTCAATAAGCAGAAGACGGAGCGTCTCACCATCGACCTCAATCTGACATGGGAAAACGAATTGACAGGCTTGAAAAAAACTTATCCCGACCTTGTCATTGTCGAACTCAAACGCGACGGCAATGTACCTTCACCTATGCTTGGCATAATGCAGACTCTGCGGATCACTCCACTCAAGATTAGTAAGTATTGTGTGGGAACAGCCCTCACCTCTCCCGCTCTCAAACGCAATCGCTTCAAGGCTAAAATACGCAAGATAGAGAAACTGCTTGCCACCAAGTAACATTCTTGAATACTCTAAAATCCAATTATATGATACAACCAGATTTAACCAATCCTACACTCGAGTTCCTCGATGTAGATCCCACAATTGCCGCCCAGTATGGCAAATCAGACAGCATCTCCTATCTTATGAACTCTATTGCAGACTTCCTGCACGTAAGCGAGAGTTTCGTTACACTGCCGCTCATGTTCCTCTTCAACTTCCTCATAACATGGGTTATTGTGTACTTTATCTACTATCGTATCAGCCATCGTCGTGACTATTACGTCACTTTCATGCTCTTCTCCAGTGCAATGTTCCTGCTCCTATGGTTGATGCAGATTCTTGACATCCAGACCGGCTTCGTACTTGGTCTGTTTGCCATCTTCGGTATGATACGATACCGTACTGAGACAGTGCCTATTCGCGAGATGACCTACCTGTTTATAATCATCTCCATCTCTGTCATCAACTCTCTTTCTCTTAAGGCGGACGACCTCGCGTGGTATCAGTTGCTACTTGCTAACATCCTGTTTATCGTACTTACCTTTGGCTTTGAGTTGTGGTCTAATCGTCACCGTACAAGCACCAAGATTATTCTCTATGAGAAAATAGAGAATGTTGTGCCTGAACGTCGTGCCGAATTGCTTGAAGATCTCAAGACTCGCACAGGACTTGATATACAGCGTCTTGAAGTCGGTCATATCGACTTCCTTCGTGATGTGGCATACATCAAAGTTACATATACGCTTCCTAAAAACGAGGAAAGCACTATTGACATGATAACTAAGTTCAAATGATTATGATGCCTCAAAGTCAAAAGTTGATAGTTAGAGGTCTCCTCTGTCTATCTCTGATGTTGCTGACACCTATTGCATCTTATGCTTGGGAATATGCATCTCAGGAAAAGAATGTCTGGCATAGTGTGCAACTGCGTGCAGGAGCTGAATTCACTAAAAAATGGAATAATGGCATTCATCTGGGTATATCTGAAGATCTGCGCTTCGATATGTTCAGCACTACTCCGGTAAACAATGCCTTCACCGACTTTGGTATGGCATTCAACAAGTCTTACACTACACTCACATTCTCCTATTCACCCCTCAAATATCTCAAACTCGATGCAGGATACACTCTCAAACTGATGGGCACCAAAGACTGGAGCGACCCTGACGAGTTCCTTCGTCATCGTGTGTTCGTGGGTGTTACAGGCTCGGTGAAGGTCAATCGTGTCAAGCTGTATCTCAGAGAGCGCGCTATGTGTGAGATGCGTACTGACTCAGTCAACCCTCTCGAGAAGAATAAATACAACTTCATGCTCCGTAGTAAGTTGGGAGTCGAGTATTCAAGCTTCAGCAAACCTGTTAAACCCTATGCATGGGTTGAAGTGGTCAACACACTCAATGTCCCCGAGTATCAGCAGAAGAATGGACATCAGTATATAAGGCGTGTGCGTACTGCACTTGGTGTTAAGTATAAGATTAACAAGAATAACGGACTCGACTTCTACTATCGATTCAACTATGGTTACGACCGTGATATCAATATCACCAAGAAAGCCGGCAACATAGAACTCACTGAGGAATTAGGCTACCAGCATGCTATTGGTATAACCTACAACTTCGGTTGGTAAGCAGTAGCAGGTTGTGGAAGAAAAGAGTAGAGACGCATTCCGGTGCGTCTCTACTTGTATTCTTACCGCTCTGTTTTTATATTCAGTCTCTACCACTCTATAGGCTGCTGGCCATGCTGTTGCAGATACTGATTGGCTTTGGAGAAGTGCTTGCAGCCAAAGAAACCGTTGTAAGCAGAGAGCGGGGAAGGGTGGGCGGCTTTCAGTATAAGGTTCTTCTGACTGTTTACAAATGACGCTTTCCGCTGGGCATAGCTGCCCCACAGCATATACACTATGTTCTCACGCTTGTCAGAGAGAGCTTTTATGGCTGCATCTGTGAATATCTCCCAACCTTTGTTCTGGTGACTGCCTGCACGATGGGCTTCTACTGTCAGAGTGGCGTTTAGCAGCAATACTCCTTGCTCCGCCCAGCGTTGCAGGTTGCCTGAAGGTGCACACTGAGAAGCATGACCGAGGTCGCTCTCTAT
The DNA here is from genome assembly GCA_017477325.1 of Paludibacteraceae bacterium. Classification (GTDB taxonomy): domain Bacteria; phylum Bacteroidota; class Bacteroidia; order Bacteroidales; family Paludibacteraceae; genus Colicola. The sequence continues at coordinate 50,601 of JAFUWV010000001.1, read as the reverse complement.
CTCTTTGTATATATTCTGCAGCGAAGGGGGGACACGCACTCCGTCTTGCACTGAGAAGCAGAGTCCGTGAGCCTGGCCGACATCATGATACGGGTCCTGACCTATTATCACAACACGTACCTTGTCGAACGGACAACTGTCAAAAGCATTGAAGATAAGCCCCGAGGGAGGAAATATCTGTTTTGTCTTGTACTCCTGCCTCACAAACTCAGTCAGCAACTCAAAGTATGGCTTGTCAAACTCTGGTTGTAATACTTGTTTCCAGCTCTCGTCTATACGGACTTGCATGGTCGTTTCCTCGTTTTATGTTTGGTAGTATTATATTCCCAATAAGAAAGGACTCCTAACAGAGTCCTTCCTGCAAGATGAATATCCTAATTATAAATTATGCATTATGAATTATGCATTATTATTTGCGGATACCCAATTCTTTGATGATAGCGCGGTAACGCTCGATATCTTGCTCTTTCAGGTAGTCCAACAGGCGACGACGTTTACCTACAAGGCGTGTCAGTGCGCGCTCTGTACCGAAGTCCTTCTGATTATTCTTCAGGTGCTCGGTCAGGTGTTGAATACGATAAGTAAAGAGTGCAATCTGGCTTTCTGCACTACCGGTGTTCTTGGCGTCTTTGCCGTATTGAGCAAAGATCTCAGCCTTTTTCTCTGATGTCAAATACATCGCAATAGTTGTAATTAAGTTAAACGATAATGGTCAAGGTGTCCCTCTCCCACATTTATTATGCTTCTTTTCGAAAGCGGCTGCAAAGGTAATATAACTTTCTGAATTACACAAGTGCTACCGTACTTTTTTTCAGAATCTTTCTAACATCCAACCTCTAACATCCAACTTCCAACTTCTTATCTCTTCAGATATTTCTCTGCTTCTATTGCAGCTTTGCAGCCTGATGCAGCGGCGGTGATGGCTTGGCGGTAGTGCGGGTCTGCCACGTCACCTGCAGCAAACACGCCCTCCACGTTGGTCAGCGGTGTGCCGGGCTGGGTTATTATATAGCCTTGCTCGTCGGTCTGAACATAGTCTTTGAACACATCGCTGTTGGGGTGGTGCCCTATGGCAAGGAAGAATCCGTTGATGTCGATATGCACTTGTCGCTCGTCTGCCTCGCCTTTGCGGAAGACGAGGTCTGCACCCTCTACTTTGCCTTCACCTGTCAGTTGCAGAGTGTTGTGCTCGAACAGTATCTCTATGTTTTCCGCCTCACGCACACGCTTCTGCATAATCTCTGATGCACGCAGATAGGGCTTTCTCACTATCAGATATACTTTCTGGCATAGTCCTGAGAGATATAGTGCTTCTTCGCATGCCGTATCGCCTCCGCCTACTACGGCAACTGTCTTCTTTCTGTAGAAGAAGCCGTCGCATGTGGCGCAGGCACTCACTCCTCTGCCTTTGTATTCTTTCTCTGAAGGCAGACCGAGATATTTGGCACTGGCACCTGTGGCAATGATGACGGTGTCGGCTGTCAGTTCTTCGGTGTCTTCCACCCATACGTGCTTGGGAGATACTGAGAAGTCCACTTTCGTGACTATTCCTGAGCGTATCTCTGTGCCGAAGCGCTCTGCCTGCCTACGCATGTCGTCCATCATTTGGAAGGGCTCCACTCCGTCAGGGTAGCCGGGGAAATTCTCCACCTCGGTAGTGGTGGTGAGTTGCCCTCCTGCTTGAGGACCCTCGTAGAGTACCGGACTGAGATTGGCTCGTGAAGCATAGATGGCTGCCGTATAGCCTGCAGGACCTGAGCCTATAATTAAGCATTTAACATGTTCCATTCTTGTTCTGTTGGTATATTGTTATAGTTGTTATATCAAATAGTCACTCCCCCAACCTGAAACTTGAAACCTGAAACCTTTACCTCAGGTCGTTGATGAACGCACCGGGTTTGTTTATCATAAAGTCGGGCAGGGTAGTGCTCAGGTGTTGGTTACGCAGTGTGAGAGTCGTGGTGTTGAAGTTGGTCTCCCGCATGGTAGCGCTGAGAGGGATTAGGTCTGACTTGCGAAGAATCAGTGTGAATTCTCTTACCCCTGTCTGTTGGGCATCGGGTTTGATGCTGACGAGCCAGTTGCTGCCCTGCTGTGTTACTGTCGGCTTGTAAGTCTCAGTCAGTGCCTTCGCAAACAGCAGCGGGTTGGACTCCCGCAGTTCCTCCATCGTTGGCGTGGAGAGGGTCAGCTCGTCGTTGTCTTCGCTGTACGTGTAGAGTGTCTTGCCGTCGAAGGCGACCTCTGTGTTCATCAGGTTGGCTGTGAACCGCTCTCCACGCATCGTTATCTTGCCTGCGATGTTGGTCGGTTGACCGCCTTGCTCGGTGATGGTGAAGGTGAAGTCCGACTCCAGAGTCTGCTTCTCGATGTTGCTGAAGAATGTCTGCAAGACATCGCTCTGGGCAAAACACAGAGCAGGCACCGCCATCATCAGTATTAATATTTTTATCAGTCTATTCATTAAACTCTAAACTTTCAACTAACAAACTTCTCTCAACTCTAAACTCTCCACGGCTCTGCCGATCGTTCCGAGCTAAGCGAGGATAAGAACTCTCAACTCTCAACTAAAAGACTCTCCTCACCTCACTCCCAGACTCTCCAAAATCTGTGCCAACTCGCCAAGGTCTTGCACCAGTACGTCTCTTCCCTTAGGTCCTTTGTTGGGTCCTACTATGCCTGCAGCCTCCAGTTGGTCGGTCAGTTTGCCGGCCCGGTTATAGCCTATCTCAAAGGCGCGTTGTAGTTTGCTTGTAGAGCCTTCCTGCTTGGAGACCACGTATGTGGCTATGTCTTTGAACATCGGGTCGAGCTTCTTCAGGTCCACGCTGCCCGGAGCCAGTGCCTCTCCTTCGCCTCCGTCCTCTCCTACATATTCGGGCAACTGGTATGGCAGACTGTATGACTGCTGTGCACTTATATAATCCACTATCTGCTCCACCTCGGGTGTGTCCACAAAGGCGCACTGTATACGTGTCAGCTCCGCATTGGCGGCATACAGCATGTCGCCTTTGCCTGTCAGACCTTCTGCGCCTTTGGCATCGAGCACGGTGCGCGAGTCGATGACAGACTGGGTGCGGAGAGCAATACGGGTAGGTATGTTCGACTTGATAAGACCTGTCACTATCTTCACCTCCGGACGTTGTGTGGCGAGAATCATGTGCATGCCTACGGCACGCGCCTTCTGGGTGATACGTGCTATAGGCCGCTCCACCTCCTTGCCTGCCTGCATGATGAAGTCGCCATACTCGTCAATCACTATCACGATATATGGCAGAAAACGGTGGTGAAGCACTTTGCCGGCCTTGTCTTTCACCTCTTTCTCCGGGTTCAGACGTCGGTTGACAAACTTCTCGTTGTAGTCCTCAAGGTTGCGAACGCGTGCGTCCATCAGGAGTGTGTAGCGCTCTTCCATCTCTATGACGAGGGAGTTGAGAGTGTTGATGACTTTGGCGCAGTCGGTGATGATTATCTTGTCTTCTGTGGGGTCATAGTCGGGCATGGCTGCCATGTAGTGGCGGCGCAGAGGCTCATATATACTGAACTCTACCATCTTGGGGTCAACCAGCACCATCTTCAGCTCTGCAGGGTGCTTCTTATAGAGCAGGGAGGTGATGATGGCATTCAGGGCAACCGACTTGCCCTGACCCGTTGCACCTGCCACCAGCAGGTGAGGAGCCTTGGCAAGGTCGAACATGAACACCTCGTTGGTGATAGTCTTGCCAAGCACCACAGGCAGACGCATCTTCTGGTCTTCCTGGAACTTCCGGCTTGCAACCACAGAGTGCATCGACACTATCTGTGGTTTCTTGTTAGGCACTTCTATTCCCACCGTACCTTTGCCGGGCATAGGAGCAATGATACGTATACCTTTGGCGGCAATCGACATCATGATGTCGTTCTCCAGACTCGTTATACGTGCTATCTTCACGCCCTCTTTGGGAACTATCTCATACAATGTGACTGTCGGACCTACAGTAGCCGAGATGCTCACTATCTCGATGCCGAAGTTGCGGAAAGCCTGAATGATACGCTGTTTGTTCTCCTGCTGCTCCTCGGCGTCGATGACGGGACGGGTCTCGTTGTCGTATGTCTTCAGCAGCGACAGCGAAGGTGCCTTGAAGTTGCTCAGGTCAAGGCGCGGGTCGTAGGGGCCCAGTTTCTTCAAGAGATACTCAGGGTCGTCTTCCGACAGTTCGGTCTCCTCTGTCTCGTTGATGTCAAGTTCGGGGTCAGAGACGGGTGAGTCGGGTTGATGCGGCAGGGTTTCGGGTTCTGTATCTGCTGCAGGCTCGTCAGGCTCGGTCTCAGGGTCGTCCTCTCCGCCGACACGTATTGTGAAGTTGTCGTCTCCCGTATTGTCAGGTATCACCACTATGTCAGGGTTGTCCTGTGGGTCTTCCTCGTTGATGTCGGGTGTCTCAGGATCCTCCGGAGCCTCAGGATTGTCAATCTCTGTAGGCTTCTCTTTCTTCTTGAAGAGCGACTTTACCCATATCTCAAACCTAAGCAGGTTGGGTATGGTGTTCTTGTCAATGCAGACGAAGAAGATGAATGTACCTGCAATGAGCAGTATCAGCACACCTATTATCTGTATGTACGATGTGAGCCACAGACTCAGTGTCTCGCCATGTCTGCCTCCCCAGCGGAAGAAACTGTCGATGCCTGTCCACTGCTGGACAAAACCGAGTATCAGACTCCCCCATATCAGCCAGAAGGCTGAGCAGAAAAACAGCCTCCAGCCTCTGAAACTGAACTCGTGATAGATGAGCCTTACTGACCATAAAGACATGAATACCAGTATTGCAATAGAGGCAATGCCGAAACTGGAATCAATGAAAAATCTTGATATTCTCGCACCTTCCAGACCTCCCCAGTTCTGAATGTCATGCCTCAGTGCGCGTGAGTTCTCGTGTGGTTGCTCCATCAGAGAGAAGTCCGCGCTTCCTGTGAAGAAAAAGGAGATAAAGGATATGAAAAGGTATAGCGTGAGTGCTGCGAGCAGAATGCCGCATACCAGTTGCACCCGCTCATCCTGAAAGAATTCACCTGCCTTCTTAAGGTCGGAGAAACTGAATTTCTTCTTGTTGTCCTCGTTTACTACTTCAATGTCGCTTTGCCGTGTAGGGCGTGTCGGTCGTCTTGTTGCCATGTCTGATTTAATTTTAAAAGTTAAGGTTACGCAATATAACTTGCAAGGTTGCACAATAAGCATGCAAAGATACGACTTTTCCGCCGCATAGACAAGAAAAAAACGACTTTCTCATCTTTTTGCCCCCAAATACCTTACTTTCCCCCTCATCACCTCCCCACAATTATGCATTAAATAATAATTATGCATTATGCATTATGAATTAAGCATTGTAGAGACGTTGCACCGGAACGTCTCCCATCAGCAAACCATCACCCGCTTGTAGAGACATATGAAAATATGTCTCTCAAAATAAAATCGTCCCAATCGTCTGAATGCACGAAGTGCACGGAGAAACAAAAAATCAGCGTTATCGGCGCGAGAATATACTTCCGAATCTACCAAATAGAACAATTTTTCCAAGCTCTCGGTAAGCGAACCCCAAGCTCAGTGTAAGCAATCTCCTCCATGACTCCAATGTGAAAAATAGAACAATCTCCCTTAGCCCTTGCACATCACGGATATTCAACTTTTCGTTGCCTGTCATCTCAGCAACTCAGTTCTTCGCAGACGCAGCCGTCCGTCTCTGTTTCGAGTGTCGCATGTGTGATTCCGGCGTCAGCAAGAGTGTGCTTGAGCATGTGTTTGACTTCTGCTTCGTTTTGCAGTTCGTCCACTACGATATGCGCCGTGAGAGCATTCTCTGTTGTGCTTATAGCCCAGATGTGTATGTGATGAACATCCTCGACGTGTGGTTGCTTAAGCATAAGTTCTCTTATTTCGGTAACTTCAATCCCCTCAGGTGTACCGTCGAGCGATAGTCGCAGGCTGTCCGAGAGCAGTTCCCATGTGGATACAAGAATGACTGCAGCGATAACGAGACTTATTATAGGGTCGATGACGTACCAACCGGTGTAGTAAATCACTATGCCTGAGACAACGACTCCCACGGATACCAGTGTGTCGGCTGCCATGTGGAGGAATGCCCCACGCACATTCAGGTCGTGCTTCTGCCCTCGCATCAGCAGCAGTGCAGTAGCGCCATTGATTACTATTCCCACGGCGGCTGTCCAGGAGATGGCTGCTCCGTTCACCTCTACCGGAGTTCTGAACTTGTGAATACTCTCGACAATGATAGCGCCGACCGCCACAAGCAGTATGATGGCGTTAAGCAGCGATATCAATACCGTGCTCTTCTTGTATCCGTAGGTGAAACGGTTGTTGGAGTGTACTTTGGCAAGCCTGAAAGCTACGAGCACGAGCACCAGACTAAGCACGTCGCTCAGGTTGTGCCCTGCATCACTCAATAGTGACAATGAGTCCTGCCAAAAGCCTATTACGGCCTCTATGATGACAAAACTCAAGTTTAGTATTATCGACAGAATGAATATCCAACTGAGCCCGTTAGCCGGCTCTGCATGATGATGATGGTGATGATGCGACATAATGGTTTGTGCTTATCGGTTACCGGTGCAAAGGTATGTAAAACAATCGTTGTGGGCAAACATAGGCGCGAAATTACCTAATTTTTGTGATGCATTTGCACTGCGTGAATTACCCTTTGTAGGGAGCAAATGTTGATTTTTCTTTTGTATATAGAATATTTTGCGTAACTTTGCACGCTAATATTAAAATGGCGGAATATGTCGGTCAGGAAACATGATGAGTGAATCAATCGAACATAAGGGCATAGTCGAATCGGTCAGCGAGCAGCAGGCTCATGTGCGTATAGTGCAGGCTTCGGCTTGCAGTGCGTGTCATGCAGCCAAGAATTGCATGGCTGCCGATGCTCGTGAGAAGTATATCGACTGCATCATCGAGGAGCCTCTTTCTGTTGGTGATGAAGTAGTCGTGGAGATTCGTCAGAGTCTGGGCTGGCTTGCAGTATTAATAGCCTTCGTCCTGCCTTTTCTTCTGCTTATGCTCATGCTCTGGCTTATGGGAATGTTCTTCTCCGAGCCTGTGGCAGGCACTATAGCCCTCTGCTCGCTGCTGCCGTACTACGCTGTGGTAGCACTGTTCCGAGGCAGACTGAAGAAGAAATTCCGCTTCGTGGCAAGGAAAACAACTAACTTAACAAATACCGTGATATGAAAAAACTTTCCTACTTGCTGATGCTACTCGTGCTTGTGGCATGCAACCAAAACTCACAGAATGGCGATAACAATGCCGAGTCTGAAACTGAAAAACATTATTCTCAGGCTGAGAGCATGAACCTCAAAGGCAAGGTCAGACTGGTGATTGAGTCCTATGAAGATGCAATAAGCAACGACGTGGATTGGCAAACTACATATCACTTCTTTTATGCATCCGAAGAACAAGGATTTGCTCCTGAGCAGTTTGTGTTTGATGATGAGACAACCGAGTATGCTGAGGCACCGTCTGACGATGAGTTCCTTGTTGACGAAAACGGTGAAGTGATTCTTCCCGTTGAAGAAGCGGAGGGTGAAGAGTCTGAAGAAGACTTGTATTATGACGAGCCGGACTTGGAGTTGTATTACCGATACACCTCTGCCGAAGAAGAGACACCTCTCATTCACATGTGGTTCGATGAGAAAGGCGACTATACCGAAGTTCGTTATTATGCCGACGAAGGTTCAGCAGTAAGAAAAGAGGTATATAAGTACGACGATGATCACCGCATGCTCTCTCAGCAATATTTCGATGAAGACGGAAATATCTCTATGTCCAACAAGATGGAGTACGATTCGCTTGGCAATGAGATATATAATGAAAGTTTTGCTATGGGTTATAACGATGGCGAAGTCCAGAAGACCCGTTCTACATACAATCAGCAAGGTAACCTGCTGAATGCTGTAACAACAGTGCTGGGCAAGCAAGTGAGTCTTCGCGAATATAAGTACGACGACAAAGGAAACACTGTCTATAACCATTCCGAAGGTCGTGGCTACTCCTTTACGCAGCTTTCTGAGTACAACGCAGAAGGCAAAGTGGTAAAGGAGACACAACTCAAGCTGGACGGCAGTGTGCAGAATATCACAACCTATAAGTATGATAATCTTGGCAACAACGTGGAGAGAACAATGACAAGTTTCCTCGACAAGCCCGAAGGGGAAGAGTTGTCTCACGTTGTGATGCAATATGACAAGCAAGGTAATTGCATAAAGTCTGAGAATTATTATAAAGGTAAACTGGAGATGATCGAACGGTATCAGTTCGACAGCAGAGGGCTTGTTATCTTCTCTTCCAATGAATATTATACCGATTATGAGTCTTACTCTGACACAACATCTACGCTCTCAATGTACAAATACAATAAAAACGGTGACTGCGTGGAGAGTATCTTCCAGTCGAGTGAGCGTGGCAATGTTCGCATTCGCACCACGTCTGAATATACGTCCGACGGTCTTCTTCGTGAGCAGCGCACCTACGAGACTTCTCAATTGGAGGAACAGTTCTGTGGCAAAGGTAAGGCGCCTGAGCGTCTGGTGGAAAGACTGGTCTACACGTATGACAGCCATGGCAACTGGATTAAGCAGGAATATTTCAATACCATTATTGCGGACGAAGATTTCACTAAGGCCAAAGGTGAGACACGCGACAAGTATGAAGAGCTGTCAACCGGCGTAGTGACAAGGCGGATTGATTATTACGAGTGATGTTGAACCGGAATATAGAAAGAAACAAAAAATATATTATAAAACACAATGAATCTGATTTTAATTGCTCTTATCACCTTGGGTGTGACAGGTCTGCTGGCAGCAGTAATCCTGTATTTCGTAGCCCAACGTTTTAAGGTGGAGGAAGACCCCCGTATCGACCTTGTGCAAGAAGTCTTGCCTGGTGCCAACTGCGGTGGTTGTGGTTTTGCAGGTTGTCGTGCTCTTGCCGAGGCCTGCTGTAAGGCTGACTCCCTTGACGGACTGCTCTGTCCTGTCGGAGGTCAGGAAGTAATGAAACAAGTAGGTGACATTCTCGGTCTTGCGCCGGCAGTATCCGACCCTATGGTTGCTGTCGTACGTTGCAATGGCACATGTGAGGCTCGTCCGCGCACCAGTGAGTACGATGGTACCCGCTCTTGCAAGATTCTTAACAGCCTCTATGTGGGCGAGACAGGGTGTGCCTTCGGATGTCTCGGTTGTGGCGATTGCGTCAGTGCATGTCAGTTCGGTGCAATCAAGATGAATCCTGAGACCGGCCTGCCCGAAGTTGATGATGACAAATGTACGTCTTGCGGTGCCTGTGTCAAGGCTTGCCCGCGTCACATTATTGAACTCCGCAAGAAAGGTCCCAAGAACCGCCGTGTGTTTGTTCAGTGTGTCAACAAGGACAAAGGTGCTGTGGCTCGCAAGGCATGTCTCAATGCATGTATCGGATGCGGAAAGTGTCAGAAAGAATGCCAGTTTGAGGCAATCACCGTCGAGAACAATGTGGCATATATCGACTTCACCAAATGCCGACTGTGCCGTAAGTGCGTAGCTGCCTGCCCGACAGGTGCTATTCACGAACTCAATTTCCCGCCCAAACCTGCTCCCAAACCTGCAGCAGAGCCCGCTTCTGAGGCTACGCAGCCTGCAGCAAAGGTGGCTGAGCCTAAGGTAGAGACCCCCAAGCCCGCTGAAGAACCTAAGACAGAGGCTGCTCCACAGAATGTTGAACCCGCTAACAAGGAGGTAAAAGAATGAAAACATTTCGTATAGGCGGTGTTCATCCGCAAGACAACAAGCAATATTCAGCTCACAAGCAGATTACTGCCGTACCACTGCCAAAGAAAGCAGTCATACCTTTGGTGCAGCACATTGGTGCTCCTGCCAAACCGCTGGTGGTTAAAGGTGACAAGGTGAAAGTGGGACAGCTTATCGCAGAGGCTGGAGGTTTCGTCAGTGCCAATATACACTCTCCTGTAAGCGGCACGGTCGCAAAGATTGATACTGCAAAAGACGCTTGGGGACTTTCTATGCCTGCCATCTTTATTGATGTCGAAGGCGACGAGTGGATGCCGGAAATCGACCGCACTGACACTCTCAACACAGTGTGCAAACTCGAAGCGAAAGAGATAATCGAAAAGATCAAGCAGGCCGGTATAGTCGGACTCGGTGGTGCTTGCTTCCCCACTCATGTAAAACTCATGCCTCCTCCGGGCAAGACTCCCGAAGTGCTTATTGTCAACGGTGTGGAGTGCGAACCGTATCTCACATGCGACCATCAGTTGATGCTTGAACATGGCGAGGAGATTATGGTGGGCATACAGATTCTGATGAAGGCTCTTGGTATCAACAAGGCCATCATTGGTATTGAGAAGAACAAACCTGATGCTATCGAGCAGATGACGCGCCTTGCCTCACATACCCTTGGTGTCAGCGTGCAACCTCTCAACCTCCGTTATCCTCAAGGCGGTGAGAAGCAGCTCATTGACGCATGTATCCGTCGTCAGGTGCCAAGCGGGGCACTGCCCATCGAAGTGGGCGCAGTGGTCGACAATGTCGCTACTATCTTTGCAGTGTATGAGGCTGTTCAGAAGAACAAACCTCTTGTCTCGCGTGTCATGACCGTGACCGGCAAAGATGTAAAGAACCCCGGCAACTACCTTGTTCGTTTTGGTACTCCTCTCACCGATGTGCTTGAGATGGCAGGAGGTGTTCCTGAGTCCACTGGTAAGATTATCGGAGGCGGACCTATGATGGGGCGTGCCATGAACAATACCGATATGCCGTGCAACAAACGTATGTCAGGCGCGCTGCTCCTCAACCGTGAGGAGTCTAAACGCTGCGAACCCGAGAATTGCATCCGCTGCGGCAAATGCGTTCAGGCTTGTCCTATGGGGCTTGAGCCTTATCTGCTCAGCAAACTCTCGTATCTTGAGCGTTGGGACGACATGGAGAAGCACAATGTGATGGATTGTATCGACTGCGGTTGCTGCCAGTTCACCTGCCCCAGCAATCGTCCGCTGCTCGACTACATTCGTGCAGGCAAAGCCACTGTGGGAGGTATCATTCGCGCTCGTGCACAAAAATAGAGTCGTGTTGCTATGCAACATCAAGACGATCAAGACGATATAAAATTGTCAAATGTACCCTAATACAAGACAATATGAAAAGATTTCTCCGATATAGAATTAACAGATTATTATCATTCTTTTTGTCATTATTAGGTTTCACAGCAGTAATGACGTGTTGTAATGCTTATGGTCCACCTATAGATGATTATGGACATGAACATGATAATCTCGATGTTAGTGGTGTTGTGACCAATAATGATGGAGAACCACTTCCTAATATCCAGATTGTTGTTAAGAAAGATAATAATGTTCTAAGTGTAGTATATACAGATGATGGATATTCAAGCGAAACAGGGTATTATAATGAAGCTGCTTTAGGTCATTATAGTGCTTTTATAAGAGATTACAATTGTGAGGATTCTGTAATGGTTGTAGCAAGTGATACTACAGATGTTTATCTTTCTGACTCTGTTAAAGTTGAATCCAAATGGAATGATTGGAATCTTGTATGTGCTAGGGCTGATTTTCGCTTGAATAAGAAGTAATAACTTGTAAGTGTTGGAATGTCTGAAGTAATTTAACAAGAATGTTTATGAGAGAAATTCTCAATCCGTGGGTCAAGATGACGGGTTACAACTGTTTTGGTTGCAGTCCTGACAATCCTCTGGGTGCACACATGCGCTTCTTCGAGGAGAATCCTGACGACATGATGTCTGACATCGTGTCCGTGTGGATTCCCACACAGAATCATCAGTCCTGGATCAACACTCTGCATGGTGGCATGCAGGCTACTCTGCTTGACGAAGTGTGCGGTTGGGTAGTCTTCAAGAAGCTGTGCACCAGTGGCGTCACCGCCAAGATGGACCTGCGTTACAAGAATGCTGTCAGCACCGTCAGCGGACCCGTCATCCTTCGTGCCAGACTCAAGAGCAACAACCATCGTGTGGCTGTCGTGGAAGGCGAGTTGTGTGATAAAGATGGCAAACTGCTCACGCAATGTGAGTGTACCTACTTCTCTTTCCCCGAAGCCAAAGCACGCGAGATGGGATTCTTGGAAGCCAAACTCTCGGATGAAGACTATACCCTCGAGCAAATCATTGAGGCAGCAAAACAACCAACATATAAATCTCTTAGATTATGAAAACTCGACTACTATCCCGCATCAATATCCTGATTGTATCATTGTTGGCTGCAATGGGATTCTCTGCTTGCAACCAGCAAGTCAAATACGGTCCTCCATACGAAGAACCCATTGAAGATAAATATGGAGTGCCATATACTGAGTACGAAGAACCGGAACCGCAAGAAGAGAGTACCGAACAAACAACAGAACTTGATTAATAGTGCCCAAACGAAACCTATATATTATAGCAGGCTGCAACGGAGCAGGAAAGACTACTGCATCGTTCACTATTCTGCCCGAGATTCTCGGTTGCAAGAATTTTGTCAATGCCGATGAAATCGCCCGTGGTCTCTCGCCATTCAATCCTACCGCGGTTTCCGTGCAGGCTGGCAGACTGATGCTGCACCGTATTGAAGAACTGCTGATTATGGGCGAAGACTTCGCACTCGAAACTACTCTTGCCACCCGCTCCTACGTCAGCCTCGTTCATCGTGCCCACAAGGCGGGCTACAAGGTCTTTCTGCTCTTCTTCTGGATAGAGAGTGTGGAACAGGCGCGTCAGCGTGTGGCTCAGCGAGTTCGGGAAGGAGGGCACGATATTGACAACAAAATTATAGAACGACGCTACGTGCGTGGCATTGATAACCTGATAAATCTCTATATACCGATATGCGACAATGTGCAGGTGGTGAACAACACACTTGCCCCTGCATGTGTGATTGCAGAGAAAAACTCACGCTCGGCAGAAGTGAATATCTTCAGTGCTGATATGTGGAACAAATTACTTGAATCAATATGACAGATAAAGCATTTTCTAAAAAGATTCAGCAGGGTCTGCAGGAAACCTACCGGCAGATTGTACTGCAAAAACGCCGGACTGGCGAGATGCTTATTTTCAGTGAGAACGGCGAAGTGAAACTGGTTGACCCTAACTCGGTTGAGGTCTGAACTTTGCAAAAACTGACACATTTGAATAAATAACAAAAATAATAATGATATGACAAAACTAATTGTTTCTCCGGCACCGCATGTCCACTCGAAGGACAGCGTGCGCCGAAACATGCTAAACGTGATTATCGCCCTCGTGCCGGCTTACGTGGTGTCGATAGTGGCATTCGGGTGGGGCGCTCTCATGGTGAGTGCTACCTCTGTTGTGGCATGTGTGCTTTTCGAATGGCTGATAGCCAAGTTTATCCTGAAGCAGCAACCGACCATTGGCGACTGCTCAGCTATCCTTACAGGTCTGCTGCTTGCACTCAACCTGCCAAGCAACTTGCCTCTCTGGATCGTAATCATTGGTGCATTGGTCGCTATCGGAGTAGGAAAAATGACCTTCGGTGGTCTGGGACAAAACCCGTTCAACCCTGCTCTCGTTGGCCGTGTGTTCCTGCTTATCTCTTTCCCCGTACAGATGACTACGTGGCCTCGTCCGCTCGGCTTCCACAGTGCTATGCCTTTCGTGGATGCTGAGACAGGTGCCACACCGCTTGCCATCATGAAGAATGCAATCAAGGCGGGTGACAGCTCCTTGCTCAACCAGCTGCCCGACTTGTGGGACCTGGCGGCAGGTTATGTCGGAGGATCTTTTGGCGAAGTAAGTGCAATCGCTTTGCTCATCGGTGGTGTCTATCTGCTTTGCACTAAGACCATCACATGGCACATACCTGTAAGCATTATCTGTACTGTTGCCGCTTTCTCTGGTATCCTCTGTCTCGCTCTGCCTGGAGCTGCATCTCCTCTGCACCATCTGCTTACCGGTGGTCTTATGCTTGGAGCCATCTTCATGGCTACCGACTATGTGACCTCTCCTATGACCGGCTGGGGACAGATAATATATGGTATCGGCATCGGTCTCATTGTCGTGATTATCCGTACATGGGGAGCTTACCCCGAGGGAATGTCGTTCGCTATTCTGATTATGAATGCGGTTACTCCGCTCTTGAATATGTATATACGTCCTAAACGATTTGGAGAGAAGAAAAAATGAAAAGATTAGAATCCAACCTACTTAATATGGCGCTGTCGCTTACTATTGTCACTCTTGCGGCAGCAGCATTGCTCGGAGGACTGTATGTCCTGACCGAAGAGCCTATCGCTAAACAGAAGGCTGAGAAACAGCAGAAAGCTATCACTTCTGTTCTCCCGCAGTTGGAGGGACTTGAGGTGGCTGATGCTGAAGAGGCTGACGGAATGACAATATACAAAGCATACGTTGACAATCAGCTTGTCGGTGCCGCTGTACAGACTCAGGAAAACGGCTTCGGTGGCGTGTTCCGCCTGATGGTGGGCTTCGACAAAGATGGCAATGTTGTCAACTACGAGGTGCTGGAGCATCAGGAGACTCCCGGTCTGGGAGACCACATGACTACTTGGTTCAAGACTGACAAGAATCAGCAGTCTGTCATCGGCCGTAGTCCTGCTACAAGCAATTTCACTGTATCCAAAGATGGTGGTGAGGTCGATGCTATCACTGCCGCCACCATATCCTCACGTGCTTTCCTCAAAGCTGTGCAGGCAGCCTATGATACCTATTCAAAGCCCGCTGTAGATGCTGCTTCCTCGGCAACTACTATCTCTGAGAACGCAGAACTGCAGGAGATTTATCCTGATAATGTTGAACCTCAAACAGAAGAAAAAGATGAATAAGCCGCTCAATACATTCACTAACGGACTCCTTCGGGAGAATCCTACCTTCGGACTGGTGCTCGGTATGTGTCCCACACTTGCCACCACCACATCCGCTATCAATGGTATGTCAATGGGTCTTGCCACACTTTTCGTACTTGTATGTTCCAATGTGGTAATCTCTCTCATTCGCAACCTCATCCCTGACAAAGTGCATATTCCTGCATATATTGTGGTTATTGCATCTTTCGTTACTATGGTGCAACTCCTTATGCAAGCCTACGTGCCTGCCATCTACGAGACTCTTGGCTTGTTCATTCCTCTGATTGTGGTCAACTGTATCGTTCTCGGACGTGCAGAAGCTTTCGCTGCTAAGAATGGTGTTGGTCTCTCTGCACTCGATGGACTCGGCATGGGACTCGGCTTCACGCTTTCTCTGACAGTACTAGGTGCTATCCGTGAACTCCTTGGCTCAGGTATGTGCTTCGGACTCAAGGTCTTCCCCGAGTACTATGGCATGCTTATCTTCGTGCTTGCACCGGGTGCCTTCATTGCTCTTGCATACCTCATGGCGGCAGTTAATCGCCTTCGCAAGCAATAATGGATAAAGGTAATCTAAATAGTCAATATTCAACAATCAAATAGTCAATAATCATGGTTTATTTCCTTATAATAATCAGTGCGATATTTGTTAATAATATCGTTTTCTCCCAGTTCCTCGGTATATGCCCGTTCTTGGGAGTAAGTAAGAAGATTGACACTGCAGCCGGTATGGGTGCGGCGGTTACCTTTGTGCTCACTTTGGCAACTGTTGTTACCTATCTGCTTCAGAAGTATGTGCTTGCAGCCTTCGGCCTGGAGTTCTTGCAGACTATTCTTTTCATCCTTGTCATCGCTGCGCTGGTGCAGATGATAGAGATTGTTCTCAAGAAAATCTCTCCGAGTCTCTATCAGGCTCTCGGCGTCTTCCTCCCGCTTATCACCACCAACTGCTGCATCCTCGGTGTGGCTATACTCGTGGCAGACGGCACATGGGCTAGCAAGGTGCCGGGCGCAGAGGCTAACCTGCTCCAGGGTACTGTATTTGCTTTCGCTACTGCTCTCGGTTTTGCTCTCGCACTTATCCTCTTCGCTGGTATTCGCGAGCAACTGAGTATGAACAAAGTGCCTAAGGCTATGGAGGGTACTCCTATCGCTCTGCTTACGGCAGGACTCCTTGCAATGGCATTCATGGGATTCTCGGGAGTGGTGTAAATCGTTTTACTTAAGAGACTTAAGTAACTTAAGTAACTTTCCTTATGGAAATCACTCCTATTGCCATAGCGCATAATGGATTTTCTGAGAAGTTCGGCATACCCCGTCAGTCGGGGTGTGCCCCTTCTGTACTTACGCGCATAGTCTTCTGTCCCGGGTTCCGCTCGCCTGAAGCTCTCCGTGGCATCGAAGACTGGTCACACCTGTGGCTAATATGGGGTTTCTCTGCCAATTCACCGGCTCATCCCTCTCTGCCCGTCGAGGGGGAGTCGGAAGGGGCACGGGCTCCTCATTTCTCACCCACCGTACGCCCTCCACGTCTCGGAGGTAACACGCGCATGGGGGTCTTTGCTACACGCTCTCCTTTCCGCCCTAACGGCCTGGGTCTCTCGTCTGTACGTCTGGAGCGTGTGGAGAAAACTGCAACCGAAGGACTGGTGCTACTTGTCTCCGGAGCAGACCTTATGGATGGCACCCCCATCTACGATATCAAGCCATACCTGCCTTATACCGATATTCACCATGACGCCACTGCAGGCTTCACTTCCGATGCCGGAGACTACCGCCTTCAGGTTGAGTGGGGCAAGGGTACAAAGAAGGGGCTTTCGTCTGCGCTTGTCCGTGAACTTACAGAAATACTCTCCGAAGACCCCCGACCTGCATATAAAGATGATAGCGAACAAGTCTATGGCATTACCTACGCAGGCTGGAATATAAAATTCAAGGTTAAAGATAGGCATTTAATTGTTTTAGAAGTTAATAATATCAGTGATAATTAAGAAGATTTTTTTGCATAAATATTTCGTATTTTCTGAAAAAATATTATCTTTGCAGGCAAAAATCTAATTATCATGAAACGCTTCTATCTCTTGGCACTTTGTATAACGTGTCTAATTTCTGTATCTTACTCTTCTACTGTCTATTTCATCAATTCTGATGGATGGACTACCGTAAATGCTTACGTCTGGGGCGATAGTGGTAACAAGGCTGATTGGCCCGGCGAAGCAATGACTAAGACGACTCAGCAGATCAACGGCTTCGATGTCTATTCCTATGATGTCGATGAGACTATCTATCCCAACATCATCTTTACAAATAAAAAAGAGGGCAGTAATCAGACTGAAGACCTGATAGTTCAACCTGGCAAGTATTACTATTGGAAAGATAAAACTTGGTATGCCACTGCAGATGCTGTCCCTGCTTTGGACGATAATCCATCTGTAGTGATAGACCCTATGAATGAGGCATACTGGAACTTCGACCAAGAAGATTTGAAAAACCTTGGTACTATCAATGGAAATGTAATTGTTCGTGGTCTGACTTTGGTCGGTGGAGATAATAAGATGAAGGTCGAAAGTGTAGGGCCTGCTACGTTGGGAGATAGCACATACACTTATATGCTCAATTTTGATGGCACTTCAAGAGATGGTTATCGTGAGGTAGTTATACCAACAAAGAAAAATACCAAAATTGAATTATGGGTTTATAAAAAGACTAATAGCGAACGTATATTCTCTCTTCAGAAAAATGCCTTTGGAGGAGAAACCTTGGCAGATCTGAAATGCTCTGTAAAAGAAAAGATTGTTGACCACCTTGAATATAATCATGTAGGCGAGGATGCAAACATTTGGCTCTCTGTAAGTAGTAGCAATTGCTATCTTTGCGCAATACGCCTTACTCCTTATGTTAACGAGAATGCTACCGGCATCTTCCTCGCTGGTGCATTCAACGAGTGGGCAACCGATGCTCTTGAGTTCAACAAACTGGCAGACGACAACACTAAGGCTTCTGTCACTCTCTCTCTCGCTAAGGCAACAGAGTACGAGTTCAAGATTGTTGACAACGGTACATGGCTTGGTAACAATGGTACTATCACAACTGATATTACCGGTTGGGCATTCTCTGCTTCTGAAGGTAACTGCAAACTGCAAACTGCTGCCACAGGAGAATATCTGTTCACTCTCGACCTCGCTACGAAGGCTCTCTCAGTTGCATATCCCCCTGAGAAATCATATTGGCTCAAACACCCCTTCGGTGGAGGCAGTTGGGAATGGAAACCTTTGGAACTACAATCTGACTTCACTTATACACTTACCGACATTTGGGGAAACAATGGAGTTAACATAGCCGACAATGAAGCAGGAGACAACTCTGATTGGATAGAAAAATCCCAAATACAGAATGCCTCTCTTGCCAAGACCGGAGCTACCGTCACCTTCGTTTATGACCCCGACACCAAGCAAGTGTCACTAACCAATATCAAGAATCCTGAGAACTATGTGGAGGAATACTACATCAAGCATCCTTGGGGTGGTGGTAGCTGGGAATGGCAGAAGCTTGAGCTGCAGGCTGACAGCACATGGACCTATCGAGGCGTATGGGGAGACAATGGTGTTAACATTGCCGACAATGCAGCAGGGAATGATGCTGACTGGATAACCAAGAAGGATATCGTCAACTACGAACTTGCTGAGTTAGGCGATACGGTTACCTTTGTCTATTACCCGAAAGAAAACAAAGTAACTATCACAGATGTACCCGACCATGGCGAGCCGCCTACACCCGAAGTATCGTACTATATAAAGCATGGTTGGGCTGATGGGCAAGACGCAAGTTGGACTTGGCAACCGATGGTCAAACAAGACAATGGTGACTGGACTTATCGTGGCATCTGGGGAGGCACAGGAGTCGATATCAATACCGAACCCGAAGACAAGGGAGACAACAAGCAATACTTCGAGACTGTACAGGGGGCTCAGGCGCTTCAATTGGGCGATTCTGCATTATTCATATATATGCCGACAACCAATAGTGTAAGTGTAGAGTTGATAAGCACACATTCCGCACTATACGATATTCATATCAACACCTATGATGAGGAGAGTTATAACTTGTTTGGACAAAAGGTGGATGCCGACTATAAAGGAATAATCATTCATAAGGGCAAAAAATATATCTCACTCAAATGAGCAACCGACTCCGCATTGCTTTGATTCTTTTCTCTATGCTGTTGCTCTGTCCCTCTATCAGCGGAGCATCACGCAAGGCAAAGACTCTCAGCAAAAAATACGAATCTGCACCCCTTAGTCAGGTGCTGACCGATGTCGAGAAACGCATGGGTTACACCATTCGCGTCAGTGATGACGATGTTGATCTCTCTACGCCGGTTACTGCTGTTTTCAAAGACGCAAGTCTGCGTACTGTCCTCAAGAAAGTTCTTCCCAAAGAGGTGGAATATAAGTTGCAACGAGGAGTGGTGTTTATCAATCGTAAACCTTCTGAAGCACAGCAATATACTACTGTCGCCACTCAACCAACTGAAACACTGGAAACAGACACCTCTATCATCTATACTTATGCCGACACTGTTTGCCGAGTAACATCTAAAGCTGAGATGCGTCTCTTGCCACAACAACCGGTTGCCAAGACCTCACAAACCTTGCGCAAAGGGCACTATGTCGGAGCTATGCTCGGAGGTGGCTATGGCAGTCTGGGATACCGCCTCCTTGATGCAGATAACAATAAAGCAGGGCGCAATGCCGGAGGCTTTTCAGGTATGATGCAACTCAGATATGCCTATTTCTTCAATGAAAATTGGGGTATAACAACAGGTATTGGAGCCGGCAATTATTTCTCCGATGGCATTCTCAATCATACCAAGCAGTGGGACGGTCAGACTGACACTGATGGCGAGAACTATGACCACCGCGCTACCACTCTCAATTGGAGAGAGCGACAGTCCGTTTGGATGGTTGATATACCTATTGCTGCGGCTTGGCAGATGCCTGTGGGCGAGAAAATGCATCTGTTTGCTGATTTAGGACTGAAGATAGGAATCCCTGTTTATGGTAGCAGACATCTCGTGAGTGGTAGTCTTAAACACGAAGGGTGGTACGACCCATGGCATCTGTTGTTAGATATGAAAGGGCATGATTTCTACACGGAAAACATAGGTGAAGACTTCTCCAAAGACAGATACTCACTCTCTTGGAGAATGCCTGCAGTAGGAGTAATGGCAGACGCGGGTGTCCTCTTGCCTATTGCAAGACAACTGGACATAAGCCTCGGACTCTGGTTCAACTACACTTGCAACAATATTGGTCCCAAAACTTCCGAACCTATGGGTTGGATGCAACCGCAATATGACGACTTCCGTCAGCATGCCTTCATGGAAAAAGAGTATGCCGGAATCGTCGGCTCTGAATATACCCGCAAGGGTACCAGACCTTGGGGTGTTGGACTGTCAGTTGGTATTCTTTGGCATCATCAACCCAAGACTAAGAAAGCTGCAAAGCAATATGAGCGCGTGATAGTGAACGACACCGTTTGCTCCGTCACGTTGCGGTACGACACCATAAAGATAGAGCGACCTGCTGAAAAGATAATTAGACAACTGATGGAGAAATCTGTCATCTGGTTCGACCTCGATTCTGCTGAACCCAAACTCAAACCTGCTGATATCATTGTAAAGATAGCTGAAGTGCTGAAGCAGAATCCCGCTCAGAAAGTCCTGGTTAACGGTCACGCCAGTGCTGAAGGCTCTGAGCAGCACAATCAGGAACTATCCGAACGAAGGGCAGAAGCCATTCGCCAACTACTACTCAAAGAGGGTGTCTCCGACTCGCAGATTCAAACTAAAGGATATAGTTCATCCGTTTCATACGAACCTTCACAAGGCAAACATGAGATTTCTCTTGACCGCCGTGTGGAGATAATACCTGTTAACGAATAATCATCATTATGAAAAAAGTCCTCATACTCTCTGCACTGCTGCTATCACTCTTCAGCTTTGCTTATGCCTCCAAGGTACCGGCCGGAGGTGTTGTCTATCTCGATGTTACACGACATTGGTGCTGCAAAGCTACCTATCTCATCTATTTCTCCAGCGATGGAGGTAAATATGTCCTGATGGACCCCGTTCCGGGCAAGGACGGAGTCTATCAGTATGTTGCCACATCTGCTTTCCCCCAAGAGAATATCCGCTTCTGTTATGCAGACACTAAGACTCCTGTCCTCAGTGGCTGGCAAGGCTACACTTGCACAAGCGATGAGAAAGGGTGGACGGCTGCCAAACCATACTATGTCGTTGACGATGAGGGAGGTGGAGGACATTGGGCCGCAGAACCCAATATCAGCGAACAAACGGCTCTCGGTGAGGTGACTGTTGATATCGGAGGAATGAGTTGCATTGACAGCACCTATAGTGTTACTATCAATGTCGAATTTACAGGAGTGGCGTGTGCTCTCAAGCTCGAGAGTGACCTTCTGCCCTCTCCGCGTATAAAACAAAGTGCCTCATCTCCTTATTCTTATACTATCAAAGGACTGAAAGAGCCGGCCGATATTAAGCACAATGTCTCAGTTGTCCTCTATGGTGATGCCGCTATGACTGCGGAAATCGACTCTTACTCTACCACCTTCTTCTCACCTGTGCCCGAGTGTATTGAGACTCATGAGATAACAGTCTGCGAAGGCGATGCCGTTGTGCTTCGTGCTGGTCTTGAGGGTGATAGCTATACTTGGAGCTCAGGGCAAGATACTCGTGAGATTAGCCTCCTTCCTACTGCTGATGCCACCTATTCTGTCCGCACCTACTCATCCGAACTCAGTGTCATCAACAACCTTATGGCTAATGGCGACTTCGAGAGCAATCCGCCTGTCGGTTTCGAAAGCGACTACAACTATTATGGATTCGATCCGCAGAACATCTACTCAGGCTCAGGGTCGGGTAAGAGTGGGTTGTATGTCATTTCATCTTCTGCTAAGCGTACCGCACCCTCTTATGCAGATGTGCTCCCTCATTCAGGTGACTACTTCGCGCTCTTCGATGGTGATAAGTCTGGTGATGCATGGAGGGCAAAGACTGCTGACAATCCTGCTCTCCAACTGGAGAAGGATAGCAACTATGTCTTCAGCTATTGGGCTGCCAACATAAACACTTCGAAAGAGCAAGGTCATCCTGCCTCTCTGCAGTTTATTATTTCTTACGATGGAATAACCGAGAATCTCGGTTCTGCTTTCACGCCTACAACCGACAATGAGTGGTGCTATCAAGAAGTAGTCTATACCGCAAAAGCCAGCAGCAGCAATGTAACTATCTCAGTCCGTAACCTGACAAACTACTATGGTGTTGGCAATGACTTCGGACTTGATGATATCATGTTTCAGAAGACTACCTATGGCAGAAACCAACTTGCTAAGACCGATATTTTCGTTCTCGATGTCAGACATTGTGCACAGCACTCCGACACCGTCTGTCCCGGTGAGCACTATACCGGTTACGGCTACGATGTTACCTACGATCAACCCGGAGTCTATCAACTCTACGAAGGGGCCGACTCTGTTGACCTTATCGTCATTACCCCTCCTCAGGTCGCTCTAACTATACCTTCCGGCCTCTGTGATGCCAAAGGCTCTATTGCTGTGCCATTCACTGTTGAACAGGGGCGTCCCTCTGTCTATTCAATCTCATTCTCCGACTCAAGGTTTGAGCAGATAACTGAGCAGAATATGCCTTCAAGTGAGTTCGTCATCCCTCTCCCTGAGGGTGCTGGTGGCAAAGTTGAGGCTACGCTCACTCTTACTGAACGGACAGGGCATTGCTCTACCACTACCGCCTTCACGCTTGATCTCACTGAGGGGGTTGGTATTTATGCCAAGTGGGACAATGTGCTCTTCGTTGACAATCATGAAGACCTCTATTCAGCTTACCAATGGTATGAAAACGGCGAACTGCTCGAGGGCGAAACTGGGCAGTATCTCTACCGAGATCAGCCCCTCACAGGTAGCTATTATGTAGTCCTCACATGCAAAGATGGTACTACCATGCGTAGTTGCGAGCAGGCATTCTCTGAGGCAAAGCGTAGTGCGGAACTCAATCCGGGGACTGATAGGCAGACTCCTGTCGCCTATCCTAATCCTGTTGCCAAAAGAGGAATAGTCAAAATTGACAATACAGACAACAATACCTGCGTAGAAGTCTATAACATGTTGGGAATAATGGTCCTTAAAAGCAATGCGAATACCTTTGAGGCAATACTGCCCGTTGGAGTATATCAACTTAGGATTCTGACTGCCGACGAAACTTTCTCACAACAATTGATTGTAAGATAAATGCGTAAGTACCTCCTGTGTTTATTGCTCTTTTGCTACTCTTTGGTCTATGCCCAAAGTAATGCCCTCCATTCCTTCGATGTTACCGGCGGAGTGGGCTGGAGCAATATAGGGTATAAGCTCACAGAACTCCAACAGACAGGCAACATCGGCGCGCTCTTTCATGTTGGCTACAACTTTCACCCCGTCAGTTGGATGAGTCTTGGAGTCGGACTTGACTTTGAGTGCGATGGAGCAATGGCGAGAGGAAACCTCATGAGAACATGGAACAGTGTCACCGATACCGATGGCGAGAACTATGACCACTCTCTCCAACTTGTCAATTGGAAAGAAAGACAACAGCTGTGTCTCTTGCAGATACCTGTCGCTCTACAGTTTATTGTTCCTACAGAAAAAGTCTCTGTTCTCATCCAAGTGGGAGCCAAATATGCAGTGAAAATCGGAGCAAATGTGAATACCAACGGAACAACCCTGCACACTGGCTACTATGCTCCCTGGCACCTCACTCTCCAAGATATGGAGCAATACGGATTCTATACCGCTGATTTCAGAAGCAAAAACCAACTGAAGACAGCTACTGACGGCACTTGGCACATATTCGCTAAGGCAGGTGTCGCAGTGCCAATGACAAGCAAACTGTATTTTATCGCTAATCTTTATGCAGACTATTCCTTAACCAATATCTTCAAAACCGTTGACTCACCCGCAGCCATCGGAGTCAGAAACGACAAAGAAGGAATGCAGAACATTCACTATTTCATGCCCGATTATACCTCTGTGCTCGACACCGACATTGCTAATCTCAAGAACAGTAAGCTCCTTAATGTCGGACTTGAACTGGGTATCAGATATGTACTCAAAACAACCAAACATAGCCATTCTCATAGCAAAAAATATCCTTGCAGATGCCTCATGGATTAAAATATGTACATTTCCAAAGTTAAACTATATCAACAACCTACATAATTAAAGTAAAAAAACTGCTTTCCCCCTCTTGCATTTTATGAAATAAAATACTATCTTTGCAAGCTCAAAACAGAAAACAACTTTTAATTTAATCTTATATCATGAAAAGAACATTTCTCTATGTTGTTGCTTTGTTGTGTGCATATGCAACTGTTAATGCCAAAACTCTTTATTTGAAGGCAGGTGAAGTGGACTTCACTGTTGATGGTGCTGTCGTTGCTATCTGGACTTGGGGAGGCTCAAGTGCTGACGCATGGTCCACATTCCAGCCTACAGCCAATGATGGATACTCCTCAACCGATATCGCCGATGGTAGAACAGGAGGCAAGATCGTTCGTTTCCCGGGTGGCACTACTCCTGCATGGGAGGGCGTCACTATTTGGAACTCTACCGGTGACCTCCAGTGGGACGATACCAAAGACTGTATGGAGCTTGTCCCGAATGCTGATAAGTCGTGGGATGGGCTGACCGGCGTTGTATGGACTACCTACGATGGCTCTGCTGTCACTCCTGCCGGCTACTATCTTACTGGTGACGGTACATGGACTGGTGGAGCTGAATGGGACCCTAAAGCTGCTGAATTCAAAGATGGCACGCTCACTCTCTCCCTCGCTGAAGGCACATATAAGTGCAAAGTCACCAATGGCACATGGAACCGCAACTGGGGCGCTTCGGCTGTTGGCGCTGATTGTACCAATGTGCAACCCGGTAGTGATGATGATGGCAACATCGTCTTCACTCTCGCAAAGGCTACCAAAGTCACTTTCACCTTCGATGGTAGTAAGGTTTGTATCTCCGCCGAAGGTGGTAGCGATGTGGTCGTTCCTCAGAAAACCAAGTATGCAAGCGCCGTTCCTTCTCAATCTACCGACGTCATGCTGCAGGCGTTCTACTACGACTCCTATGCTGACCGCAAATATACAAATGCAGGCAGTTTCCCCAACACCAAGTGGAAAACACTTCTCTCGCAGGCTTCCGAACTGGGCTCTTTCTTCGACCTTATCTGGCTCCCGCCATCGGCTAAATCCAGTGGTGGAACAGGTTACCACCCCTCGCAGTACTCCAATCAGAATAGCGACTGGGGTAGCCGCGCCGACCTCCAGGCCTTCATCACTGCCATGCACAACTCGCCTCTCAAAACCAAAGTCGTAGCCGACATCGTCGTTAATCATGCTAACAACAAGTCCACTTGGTGTGACTTCTTCGAGTACGACTTCGGCTCTTATGGCAAGTTCGCTCCTGAGGCTTCTTGGATATGCAAGACTGACGAAGTTAACGGTAATTCCAAAGCCGGCTCGTGCCAGGGCAAAGCCACTGGTAAGGATGACGATGGCTATGGTAACGATGCCAACTATGCCGACGCTCGCGACTGGGACCACCAGAACTCCAGCGTGCAGCAGATGTGCCGCGCTTATCTGCAGTGGATGTACAACGAGATAGGCTACGATGGCTGGCGATATGACTACTGCAAAGGCTTCTGGAACGGACATATCAACGACTATAACAAAGCTTCCGGCGCATACTTCTCGGTCATGGAGTATTGGGATGGCAATCCTCAGGTGCTCCAAAGCCGTATCGCTGATGCAGGCAACAACACTATGACCTTCGACTTTGCTACCAAATATACCGCTATCAACGACCCAGATAACAGCAGCAAGGGTATTGCAGGTGGCAACTATTCCACCCTCAAGGCTGCAGGTCTCCCCGGTATCGGTTTGTCCAAGTATGCTGTCACCTTCGTCGATAGTCACGACACTTTCGAGCGCGATGTAAACGAGTTCATGGGCAAAGACAATAGTCTTAAGGCTGCCAACAAAGACAAACTCCTGCAGGCCAATGCCTACATTCTTTGTATGCCCGGTATCCCCTGCGTCTTCTATCCTCACTGGTATAAGTATAAAGAAGAAATTGGCAAGATGGTCATGGCTCGTCATGCTGCTCAGGTTCACAGCGAGTCTGCTGTTTCCGACGAAGCCGATGCCAGTGGCTATAAGGCTGTCGTAACAGGCAAAAACGGTGGCTCGCTCATCCTCCTTCTTGGCAATCGTGTCAGCCAGACCATTGGCTCTGACTACAAACTCGCTGTCAAAGGCTCAGGCTATGCTGTTTACTACAAGGCTGCCTCGGGTACTACCAACGACCTCAGCCTCATCGTTTCTCCCGGCAACACTGTCTTCAAAGACGCTACTGCAGGTATCGATGTCACCATCAAGGCTGTCGCTCTCAGTGGAACTCCTTCCATTTACTACACCACCGATGGTTCCGAGCCTACCACTTCCTCTACTAAACTCTCAGGTTCGAAACTTAATTTCAAGCAGACTACCACTCTCAAAATTATGGCTGTCAACGGCTCTACTCAGACACCCGTGCAGACTTACACCTACACTTACAAAGAGCCGCAGACCACTCCTATCATCGTTAAGTTCTACAAACCTTTCTCTTGGAAGAAAGTCAATCTCTATGCTTGGACCTCTGACGGCGAACTGCTTGGCAAATGGCCCGGAAAAGAACTCACCGACCAGGACGAGAATGGCTATTACTTCTACCAGTTCGATGCTGCCATTAAGCAAGTCAACTTTATCTTCAACTGCGGTAGCGGTTGCGACCAGACCAGCGACCTTCTCACCGACGAGGATGTTTGCTACTCTTGGTCCGGTGGAGCTGAGAAACTCGAACCTGAGTGCGAGACTCCCACTGGCGTCGAAGATTTGAGAAAAACTGCAGAGCCGGAACTCAATATCTATCCCAACCCTGTGCACTCAACACTCAATATTCAGACCGAAGAAACAGTCTCCGCTGCTTACATCTACAATGTCACTGGTCAGTGCCGGATGATGGAGTTCGGCGATGTACGCCAGATTAGTGTTGAAGGCTTGAATAGCGGTATGTATATACTCAATCTTCAGCTCAAGAACGGTAAGCAGACTACCCGTCTCTTCATCAAGCAGTAATCTATGCGGACACGGCTTCATGCCGTGTCCGTTTCTCCCTGTAATAACCACAAACCAAATACCAAGTAAACAAAAATTCAAAAACACACTCCAAAAAACCGATATACAAGTTTTATTCACTTTTCTGTATATTTATGCATAAATCTTAAAAAAACGCACTTTTCGGTAAGCACTCGTCAAGCATACTCTAAGCAAAGTGTAAGCAATCTCTTCAATATTGTATATTTATACAGAATCTTAACAATAGTAAACTTTTCAATCACGTTTACCAACACAATTAATCTCTAATCAATAATCATCATGAAAAAACATTTACTCTCTTTCATCATTCTCATATCAGCCTTCACTCTCAATGCCAAAACCATATACTTGAACACCTCTAACGGGTGGGAAGATGGTGGCTGCAACAAGTTTGCCGTCTGGCAATGGGCTGACGGACAGGAAGGTAGTTTCACCGGTTTCATGACCTCTGTGGCTGAACACATCTGGTCAGTTGATGTTACAGGCCCCAATCTCCTCTTCGTACGTTTTAACCCCGACCTTGCTGCACCAAAGTGGACAGAGAACAATGATAATGCTTCCTGGGGGCAGACATGTGACCTAACCCTCTCTGACTTCGACCTCTATACTCCCAATATGGAGTGGAACGAGCAGTGCAAAGGTTTCGGAGGCGAGTGGAGCAACTACGATTCCTCTACACCGGTCACTCCTCCCGTCACCCCGGGTGCTACAGGCGACTTCTATCTCATCGGCGAATGGGATGGCAAAGCCTATGGGGACGGCGACGATTATGCTAACTTTATCGAAGAAAACAAGTTCGTTGACTGTAAGATACAGAAGACGTTCACTGACTCTGACCCTCAGCGATCGGCATGCTGGATCCGGGTAAAGATGATGCTCAATGGTGGCGAAGGTTGGATGTTCTATTCCACAGACGGTTGGCAGGGCGATGGTAACAAGACTGTCACTCTCTATAGTGCCGACTATCTCTATCAGATAGGTCATGACGGACTCTCCAATCGATGGTCTGTACCTACCAACACTCCCCTCAATATCGTCCTCACAGTCGTTAACGACCACGAAGTTCAGCTCTCCCTCGTTGATGACGCAACCTATGCTGCGCACAGCTGTGGTGAAGTGTCTGCTGTAGAAAACCTCTCCAATCCTCAGTATGAGGTCCGCAATGGCACTGTCATTACCAATGCCAACCTCCGCATTCTCAACATCGCAGGACAGGATGTAACCTCTCAAAACGGTTCGCTCCACGGACTCTACATCCTCCAACTCAATGGTAAAGCACACAAAGTAATAATCAAATAATGCCTCCTTGAATTACTGATAATCAAGTAGTGTTAAGTGATGACTTAAGTAATAATTATAATAATCAATAACCCAATCAAATCAATCATGAAAAAGTATCTTACTCTTTTGGTGGCAATCGTTAGTGCATTCGCTCTGAATGCTGCCACAATAGTCTATTTCATCAATTCTGATGGATGGACTACAGTAAATGCTTACGTCTGGGGCGACAGTGGCAACAAGGCTGGTTGGCCCGGCGAAGCAATGACAAAAACTGCTCAGCAGATCAATGGCTTCGATGTCTATTCTTATGATGTCGATGAAACTCTCTACCCGAACATCATCTTTACTAACAAAACCGAAGGCAGTGATCAATCGTCTGACTTGAAAGTAACTGATGGTGTTTACTACTATTGGAAAGACAAAACCTGGTATGCGTCTGCAGACGCTGTTCCTGAGTTGCAAACACCTCCTCAACCAATGAACACAGGTTATTGGAAATTCGACCAGAGCGACCTCAAAGACCTCGGTGAAATCACTACTAATACTACTATTCGTGGTATGACAATAGTAAGTGAAGGCAGTCATGGAGTGAAAGTGGAGGCTAAAAGTGCAACCTATGGAGATAGCACTTATACCCATATGCTTAATCTCGGTGGTACTTCACGTGCTACTTATCGTGATCTCATTATTCCTACTAAGAAGAATACTACTATTGGCTTGTGGATTTATTCAGGCACTTCTTCATCAAGAGATATTAGTTTGAAAGAAAATGCTTTTGATGGTAATGAAGTGGTTACTTTCAACCACAAAGATGCAAAAGAAAAGATTCTGTATTTCGAATATAACTATACGGGTGCAGATGCAAACCTCTGGTTAGAAGCAAGTGGTGATAAGATTTATATTTGCGCAGTCCGCCTCACTCCTTATGTTAATACCAATGCTACCGGTATCTTCCTCGTTGGCGCTTTCAACGAGTGGGCAACCGATGCTCTTGAGTTCAACAAACTGGCAGACGACAACACTAAGGCTGCTGCTAAACTGACGCTTGATAAAGCAAAAGAATATGAGTTCAAGATTGTTGACAATGGTACATGGCTTGGCAACAATGGTACTATCACAACTGATATTACAGGTTGGGTATTCTCCGCTTCTGAAGATAACTGCAAACTGCAGACTGCTGCCGCAGGCGAATATCTGTTCACTCTCGACCTCGCTACTAAGGCTCTCTCTGTTACTTATCCTGCAACAAAGAACTATTGGCTCAAACACCCCTTCGGTGGTGGTAGTTGGGCTTGGGTAGCAATGGACGTGCAGGCTGATTTCACTCATGCTGCTACAGGTCTTTGGGGAGACAATGGAGTCAACATTGCAGACAATGCAGCAGGAAGCAATGCGGCTTGGATTGAGAAGAAAAAAATAGTCAATTATGAGCAAGCTAATCTTAACGATACAGTTACCTTTGTTTACGATGCAGAAGCTAATACAGTTACTCTTACCAATATAAAGGCTCCTGTAGATGAACCTATCGTCACCACCAAATACTACGTTGCAGGCACCATGAACGGCTGGACAGTTGACGGAACAGAGATTGTTGACGGCACAGTTACGTTCAAGGACCTTGCTGCAGGCAAACATGAGTTCAAGGTTACCGATGGCCAGTGGGGCGATGGACACGAGTTCACCAATCTCAACACTGAGTGCACCAGCCAGGGCGTCACAGGCGGCAACGGGCAGAATATCGTCTTCACCACCTCCACTGTTCAAGACGTGACTATCACCTTCGACGGCTCACTCATCTGCGTGAAAGTCGTCACAGGCGAGGCTCCTGTTATCTATTATGTGGCAGGCTCTGAGGCTCTCACTGGTAAGAGCTGGTGGGTTAACTACGAAGGCGCTGCACTTGTCAATGGCACTATCACCTTCAAAGATGTTGCTGCTGGCACTCATGAGTTCAAAATTACCAACGGAGCATGGGCTAGTGATGGCGGTGCTGAATATTCCACTCTCGACACCGAGTGCTCAAGCCAAGGCGTTACTGGTGGCAATGGCAGCAATATCAAGTTCACCACTTATAAAGTGCAGGATATCACTATCTCGATGGACCTCACCACCTTCGCTATCTGCGTCAAGGCTGATACTGAAAAACCTGAAGGGGCAGTCGATACTTATATCATCGCAGGTGATGAGAACCTGCTGGGCGTAAACTGGAGCGGCACCGCTGAGCAGAACAAGATGACTCTTGTAAACGACACTGCTACACTCGTGCTCGACTCTGTTCATCTCGCTGCAGGCAGCTATGAATTCAAAGTAGTGAAGAACGGCGGTGAGTGGATTCCCGAAGGCACAGGCAACAACTCCTCTGTTTCTATCAATACCGAAGGCTACTACAGAGTTACATTCACCTATATTATCGAAGGTTCACAAGCTGCTACTGCCGTGGCTGAACTGCTCGGAGAACCTGTTGTCGTACCTGATGTGTTTACAGTTGCAGGCTCATCCACAGCATTGTTCGGTACTGCTTGGGATGCTACCAACACAGACAACGATATGACCGAGATGACAGTCGAAGGCACTACCGGATATGTCTTGGTTAAGGCTAATATCGAACTCAAAGAAAATGATACTATCGAATGGAAAGTTGTTAAGAACCATAGTTGGGATGTAAATTATGGCGATCCTCAGAATGGCAACAACAACTACCAGAACATCATTACAAAAGACGGTCTGTACAACGTTGCATTCGTATTCATAGAAATTGCCGGATATGGTCACATGGCAGAAGCTACATTCGAACCTGTTGACTCCACAGCCACTGTTTACTACCTTGCAGGCAACAAAGAACTCACCGGTTACAACTGGGCTCCCGATAGTCTCGCTATGATTGAGGGAGCTATCATCCTCAAGGATGTACCCGCTGGTACTCATGCATTCAAGATTACCGATGGTCGTTGGAACAGCGATACTGAAACAGGTCACGAGTTCACTGAACTTGACAGCGCTTGTGTAAGTGCTAATGTTACTCATAGCGCTAACGGCAATATCACCTTCACTACCGATAAGGTGCAGAACATTACCATTGCCATTCAGGAGAACAAGAAGATTTGTGTCCTCGTAGAGGCTATCGAAGTAAAAGAGGTTTACACCGTTGCAGGTAATGCAGTTAACGGCGACAACTGGGATATCACCAACACCGAAAACGAAATGCAACTCGTTGACGGTATCTATACTCTCGTAGTAACCGGCGTAACCCTTGAAAATGGACACAAGATTGAGTATAAGATTATCAAGGGTCATAGTTGGACCGATGAAGAGATATTCCCCAATGCAGGAGGAAGCAATGCTGTATATGAGATTACTGAGGAAACAGCAATTTATACTATCACCTACACCTACAATCCTCTTTCAGGTGCAGTGAGCATCCAACTTGAGAAGACCGGTGAGGCTGCTCCTATCACGCATGTTTATTCACTCGTAGGAGAATTCTTCACTTGGGGTTGGGAACCTGCCAATGCTCCTGAGATGACCAAACTGAACGACAGTATTTACACTTATCAGATTGATACTTTCGCTATTACCGCAGTTCCTGACACCCTTTACTTCAAACTCACCGCTGACCACCAGTGGGGCGTTTACGAACTGCCTGCTCAAGGTGACTACTACTATGCATTCAGCCAAGTAGGTTCATACCAACTCAACTTCACTGCTAACATTGCAAGTCATTACGTAGTTCTCGATGCTACTCTGCTCAAGACCGACACCACCATTGTAGATACCAAGTACTATATCGCCGGCACTATGAACGGTTGGACTGTTAATGGTACTGAAATTGTTAATGGCACAGTTACTTTCACAGACCTCTCTGCAGGCAAACATGAGTTCAAAGTTACCGATGGCCAGTGGGGTGATGGACACGAGTTTACCACTCTCGACACTGAGTGCACCAGCCAGGGCGTCACAGGAGGCAACGGGCAGAATATCGTCTTCACCACCTCTACTGTACAAGACGTGACTATCACCTTCGACGGCTCCCTCATCTGCGTGAAAGTCGTAACAGGCGAAGCACCCAAGGTTTACTACCTCGCAGGTGACGAAGGACTCATGGGCGCTGATCACGGCTGGTGGAAAGACTATGCCGAACGTGCTCTCGATGCTAACGGCTCTATCACTATCAAGGATGTTCCTGTTGGCGCACACGCCTTCAAGATTACCGATGGCAACTGGAACAGCGACACCGAGACAGGCCATGAGTTCACGGCTCTTGATACAGAGTGCTCTAGCAAGGGTGTAACCGGTGGCAATGGCTCTAACATTGAGTTCACAACTTATAAGGTTCAAGATGTGACCATTGCAATGGACCTCACCTCCTTTGCTATCTGCGTAACTGCTGACTGTGAGAAACCTGCTGAATTCGAAGATATTTATGTCATCGCAGGTGATGAAAAACTCCTCGGTGTTAACTGGAGTGGCACTGCTGAACAGAACAAGATGACGGTTGCCGATGGTACTGCTACCCTCGTGCTTGACTCTGTACGCCTGTCTGCAGGCAACTATGAGTTCAAAGTAGTTAAGAATGGCGGTCAGTGGATTCCCGATGGAACTGGCAACAACTCTGTTCTTAGCATCAACGAGGAAGCCGACTATAAGGTGACTTTCACGTACGTGATTGGAGAGCCGGCTGCAAGTGCTGTGGCTGAGAAACTGGGCGAGCCTGTAGTTGTAGATGTTGACTACTACCTGTTCGGATATATCAACGGCGCTAACTACGGTTGCGAAGACGATTATCAGAACATGGGTGACTACAAGTTTGTTAATGGTGCTCTCACTGCTACCTTCACTGAGAAGAGTTATGTTGCTGTTAAGACTACAGGCAATGCAGCATGGTTTATGACCAATGGTTATCCGGGAGATGACGCTACCTCGGCAGTTCTTTATAATACACAGAACCTTGGTGAAACCGCAGATAAACTGCCTGTTCCTGCCAGTGTTGAGGTTAACTTCACACTTGTTGTCAACGACGATGGCACTCTCACTCTCTCATATGTTGCCGGTACTGGTAGCGGTCTTGACAACATTGAGTCAGTGCTTGACACTGCTGCTCCAATGTACAATGTACTCGGGCAGAAAGTCAATGCTCAGTATAAGGGTATCATCATCCAGAATGGTAAGAAATATTTGGTAAGATAACAAAGGTTATCAGATCGTGTTAAAAGCGGAGGATGTTGAAGCATTCTCCGCTTTTTTGTTTGCAGAGTGAAATATTCTTTGTATCTTTACAGCCGCAAACATATATAATTTTATTACCATGAAACGACATTTCTCTCTATTTGTTACTGTTCTATGTGCAGTGTATATTTCAGCGCAAGTCACTACTATACCGGCCTTTGTGCAGAAGGGCTACAAAGGTGAAGTGACCGTCATTTTCAATCCCAACGAAGGTAATGGTGGCATGAAGAGCGCTACTAAGTGCTATGCTCACACAGGGGTGACGGTCAACGGCAAGCAATGGCAGCATGCACCATCATGGCGTGATGGCAAGCACCAGATGACCAAAAATGCTGACGGTAATTGGGAACTGAAGATAACACCGGATATCAACACATACTATGGCTGTACTGCTGATGAATTGGTCACTCAACTCAGTTTCGTCTTCAACGATGGTCCTAACGGTTCGTTGGAAGGTAAAACGGCTTCAGGAGGTGATATATTTGTTGATCTTATTGATGCAGGACTATATGCGAAATTTATTGCTCCGTCAAGTAGTCAACTTGTGGAGCAGGGCGAGACAGTGCATATTTTAGGCGCCACTTCTGAGAATGCAACTCTAACGCTTATGGTCAATGGCAATGAAGTGAAATCTGTTTCCGGCACCGAGATACAGTATGACCTTCTGTGCGAGCATGCGGGAGACTATCGTATAGTTCTCACTGCCAAGACTGCTGATGATGAGAAAACAGACGAACTTACAGTAAGTGTTATGAAACAAACTGTTCAACAGGTACGCCCTGAAGGCATTGATATGGGTATATACTACGATGAGAACGACCCTACCAAACTTACGCTCTCTACCTTTGCTGCCTCGAAAACTGAACCTGCAAAAGCAGTTTTCGTGGTTGGAGATTTCAACTCTTGGCAACTTTCGTCCGACTATCAAATGAAACGCGATGGTAACTATTTTTGGCTCATAATCGACAATCTCGAACCGCAGAAGGAGTATGCTTTCCAGTATGCAGTAGTTCGCTCTGATGGCACGATAAAGCGTATATCTGATCTCTATTCGACTAAACTGCTTCATCCGGATGACCGATATGAACCAAAGCAACTTGATCCGTCTCTAATGGCATATCCTTCCGAGGGTGATAGTTATGTGACGGTAGTGCAGACTCAGAAGCCAGAGTACCAGTGGAGCGATGCCACACTTAATTTCCAACGCCCTGACAAAAACAATCTTATCATTTACGAACTTTGGGTATATGACTATACACCGGAGCGTAGCTTCCGCGGACTGATCAATCGCCTTGATTACATAAAGAATCTTGGCGTCAATGCCATTGAACTGATGCCTGTCTGCGAGTTTGATGGTAATTATAACTGGGGTTATTCTCCTAATCATTATTTCGCAGTGGACAAAGCTTATGGTAGTGAGAATGATTTCTGTACTCTCATTGATGAGTGTCACAAGCGAGGTATGGCTGTCATTATGGATATGGTCTTCAATCATGCTACAGGTCTCAATCCTATGAATAAAATCTATCCATACGGAGCAGACCTCAGTCAGAATCCTTGGTTCTGCGTAGAAGTACCGCATGGAGACAATGTCTATGAGCATTGGAACCACGATTTTGAGCCGGCACGTAAGATGTTCACTCGTGCATTGCAATATTGGCTTCGTGAGTTCCATGTGGATGGTTACCGTATGGACCTCAGTCATGGACTGTGTGGCTGCGGACTGCCTTCTTCCTACGACCATCAGAAGACTATGGACAACCTCACTCACTACTACCGGAACGGAGTACTTGCAGCCGGTGATACTGAGAAGCACGGAGAACCGTATTTCATTCTTGAACATTGGGGTCAGGATATGGGATCCCAGCGTCCAAAACTTGTCGAACAAGGTATGTTATGCTGGCAAAATACTAATAATGCGTACTCGCAAACTGCTATGGGGTGGCTAAAGGATGGAGATGGCTTTACCGACGCTAACCGCGATGGATATGTCTCATATTGTGAGAGCCATGATGAGGAACGTAACTTCTACAAAGCAAAAGAGTGGGGTAATGGCTTTGTCAAGACAGATGAGAATTTCCGCTTGAGCCGTATTGCGATGAATATTGCCTTCAATGTGTTGCTGAATGGACCTCACATGATATGGCAGTTCGAAGAAGTGGGATATGACTATTCTATCAACTCCACCCGTGGAAGCAGTACTATATCCGATGGCAATCGTACATCCATCAAAGAGCAACCATATTCTCATGGCTATTTTGCCCAGGGGGTACGTATGAATCAGTATCGGAAGATTGCTCAGGCCATACGTCTTCGCACTGAACTCGCACCTGAAGTTTTTGCTGGTAATCCTAAGTCAGTAAATATTGGCGGAGGCAAAGAAATCCGCACTATACTTTGGGGTGAGGGGGAGAATGCTGTTCTTGTGGTCGGTAATTTCTCTGCGGTTAAGATGAAGGCATTCACGTTGCCAGATGGCGCATGGTATAACTATTACGAAGGTCGCCAGCAAACGGCTCAAACAATGTATATCTTCCCCGGAGAATTGTTAATCTTTACAGGCAAGCAATACGCTCTGCCTTATGTCCCTGACTCATATGAGATAACTACTGATGTTGATGATTTATCCGTCATTAATCCACAAAAATCGGCAATAATTAAAATGATTCGTGACGGCAAATTCTGCATAATCCTCCCCGATGGAAGTCAGTATAACGCACTTGGACAGAAAATTAAATAGCACAATATAATATATGTTTCGTTGAGTTCTTGATATAGTAGACAAAAGAAGAGACGCATTTATGCGCCTCTTCTTTTTATATTTCTTACAACTGTTTAGATAATTAAGCAGCACTTATTAGTCTTAATCACTTACTATTATTTTTCTATTGCAAATGGGAATGAACCAATCAGGTTTCCATCACAGAAGAAGTCTGCATTGTAGATGCCCGTTTGCAGTATCTCCTCCACATTCCAGAACATTACGTCGCTTATCTTCTCGCCTCCGTATTCAAATTCTTTTGTCAGTGAGTATTCAATTTCACTATTTTCGTATGGGAATGTCTTGCCGTCTTTGGTCATCACTTCTCCGTCTGGACGAACTATTCTGAGATAGAGTCGTTTTATTCCGGTCTGGGCTGTAGTATTCTTCAGAATGCTATAGTCAAACTGCAGTTTTTGTATCTTGCTGTAACGTGAAGTTTTCTTGTCACGGTTGTTGAGTGGAATCATGGCAAAATCTGCCACCTCGAGCATCTGTGCACGGTTCACTACCTCAGTAAGTTTCACTTTCTCTTCCTCAAGTTGTGTCGCACGCTCAGAAACTTCCTGATACTGCTGACGAACAACAATGTTCTCTTGCGTTAGACGCTGATTGGTTTGCGAAAGTGAATCTATCTGACGTACATATTCAACCATCACGGCACGCACTGTAGCCAACTCTTTCTTTAGTTCGGAGATACGGCGTGCATTAGTGGCTTTCGTTATGCGCAGTTCTTCCAAAAGGTCTTGTACTCGCTGTTGTTCATGTGCTAGTTTGTCTGCAAGCGAGTCGTTCTGCAGGTTTCTTCCGTAGCCGTCAAATTGGAGAGCAAGGTCCTCATATTCATCCTCCAACTGCTCTTTCTCAAAAGTCATTTGCTCAACCATCTCTTGCATCTCTTCTTTTGTCTGGCGGTTGCTGACAAAGAGCCATACTGCTGCCACAAGCAACACTGCAATGACTGCGATTAATGCATAAAGTGTAGTCTTTTTCATGATTGTAAGGGGTTGTTGGGATTATATTTTAAATTCTGTTAGCGTTTCTTAGAGTATATCTATTAATTTTTCAAGATGCATGCTGTGTGATCCTTTTAAGAGTATTGTCTTGCCTTCTATAGGGTGCTCGGTGATGTATGTCATCAACTCGTCAGTATTCTTAAACACATGGTAGGGTGCAGTCGTGTTCTCAAACTCTTCTCCTACAAGCAGTACGTCTTTCTCTTTCCTTTCCAGCAGCATGTTGACGATGTTTTGGTGCTCAGTGTGCGAGTACGTTCCCAGTTCAAGCATGTCGCCAAGTATGAACATTCTGTTTGCTGAATATTGGCTTGTGAAATTCGCTATTGCCGCCTGCATGCTAGTTGGATTGGCATTGTATGCATCTATTACAAGTGTGTTTTTCGTTGTTTTCTTGAGTTGTGAGCGATTGTTAGAAGGAATATATTCTCTTATTGCTTCCATCGCTTCACTTTCACCTACGTTGAAATACTTGCCTATACACAAAGCAGCCTGTACGTTCTCAGAGTTGTATCCTCCAACAAGGTGTGTTCCATCCGGCATGACTCCGGTGTGATAACCTATTGTCTTCAAATCACCAGCTAATTTGCATAGATATTGGTTGTCAAGATTGCGGAAGCAGAATCCGTTATGCTCTCTCAGGTAATCGTACAACTCTCCCTTTGTCTGCATTACACCTTCGAAACTGCCAAAACCCAACAAGTGAGCCTTACCTACATTTGTAATCAAGCCGCAGTCCGGTTCTGCAATTTCCACCAATTCTCGTATGTCTCCGGGGTGTGAGGCTCCCATCTCCACAATGGCCATCTCGTGCTTGTCTGTCAGTTGTAGTAGTGTCAGCGGTACTCCCACTTGGTTGTTGAGGTTGCCTTGGGTATAATGAATGTTGTACTTGGTCTTCAGTACAGCTGCCGTCAATTCCTTCGTGGTAGTCTTGCCGTTTGTACCTGTAATGCCAATTATGGTTTTTCCCCATTTTCTGCGCCACTCTCTAGCCAACTCCTGTAATGCTTTCAGAGTGTCATCCACATGTATTATCTGCTTATCAAAACACGCATTCTGCGAGCAGGTGGCAGGTATCACTTCGTCCACAACAACAAGTCGTGCGCCCATCTCCAGGGCTTGCATGGCAAACTTGTTACCATTGAAGTTTGCTCCGTGCAATGCAAAGAATATGCAACCTTCGGGCAGATTTCTTGTGTCGGTTGACACAACTATTCCTCCCTCTGCTTTATAGCCTCTATCAAGTATTTCCTGTAACATTATTTTTCAGCGCTCTCTTGTCTATACCCTTTCTCGTCAGATTCTTCTACTATCTGGTTTTGCTTTGCAGCACTTGCTGTTTCAGCAGCCGTTGCAAACACAGGTGTTTCTTCTGTAGTCTTCTTCTTGTTTGGCAGTTCCAGACCATAACCTTTTCTCTTATCTTCCACCTTCAAGAACAGTGACAGAATGAATGCTAACACACCGAATGAGGTGAACACTATCATCGGGACAAGATAGCCGCCAGTTGCCTCATATAGTTTACCTATCATCAGTGGTACAAGGCAAAGGCCGATGTTCTGCACCCAGAAAATGAGACAATAGGCACTTCCGAGCACCTTCTCGTCTATTATTTTAGGTACGCTGGGCCACATTGATGCTGGAACAAGTGAGAAACTTACGCCAAGAACCAATATCGTTATCATTGCCAATACTTTACTCGGATATGCCGGCAGTACAAAAGCAAACACAGAGTGACAAACTACCATTATTATTGCACCTATCAACATCATTGAGGCCCCCTTGCCTTTGTAGTCGATAAACAAGCCAAGGAAAGGTGTAAGCACCATTGCCAATATCGGGAACCATTTGAACAATCCTGCAGCTTCTGCAGCATCAATGTTAAGTGTCAACTCAAGGTAGTTGGTGGCAAAACGCTGGAAGGGGAAGATAGCTGAATAGTAGAGCACGCAAAGCAGAGCCACAATCCAGAACATCTTCGATGTAAATATCTGTTTGAGGTCACTTACGTGGAACTCGTCTTCAGGATCTTTTGTGCTTGGAGCTTCACCTATTGCCACAAGTTGCTTGTCGAAACGTGTGTCCATTATGGTGAATACGAAGAAATTAAGCAGACCTACTACAAGTAGTAGTGCAGCAAATATCAGTGGAGCAGCTACACTATTGACACCATTCACGGCAAAACGCTCGCTGATAATTGGTGAGAGCCACATCGCTGCAAACACACCTACACGGGCAATTGCCATCTCGAGTCCCATTGCCAATGCCATCTCCTTGCCCTTGAACCACTTGGCAAGAATCTTGCTAACAGTGGTACCTGCCATCTCGCAACCCATGCCGAATATCATGAAACCGAACATGGCAAGTTTGGCAGAACCGGGCATGTCAGTCCACCAAGAGTTGAGCCAACCTACTGTGTTTGCCTCTGCCCAATATATACCTATCACTTTTATTCCTGCACCTATCACCATCAACGATGCTGACAGCAAACCTGTAAACCTGACTCCCATCTTGTCAAGTATTATACCGGCAAGTATCAAGAATCCGAATACATTAAGTAAGTATTCACCGGCTGCGTATGTGCCAAAATCGCCTTTGTCCCAAGCAAGGGTCTGTTCGAGCAGCGATGCCAAAGGAGAAAGAATATCAACAAACATGTAGGCAAAAAACATCATTGATGCCACCAGAACCAGCACCGTCCAGCGTGCCCACGCTTTGTCGCGAAGTGTATTTTGTATAGTTGCTACCATAAATCTTTAAATCATTAATATTTTTGAATCTTTCATCTTAAAATAGTATATATATATCAAACTCAATCGCTCCACGGGTTTTGTTCTGCCCGTGAAGCGGTAGTCTTGCCTTTTTTCTGAAGCCACTTTTTTTTGCGTTCTTCATACTCGGCATAGTGTCGTTCCAAATAGTTGTCTGCCATTATTTTATTCCCAGTTCTTTCTTTACGAGTGGGGTGGCATCGTCTGCTTCAGGTGAGATGTATGTCATGGCAGCAGCATCGAAGATATAAGTGTAGCCATTAGCATCGCCTACTGCTTTAACTGCTTTTTGCATCTTCTCATATACAGGGGTCAGCAACTCTTGTTGTTTCTTCTGAAGGTCTTGCTGAGCAGTTTGAACAAACAACTCATAGCGTTGTTGCATCTCCGTTATCTCTTGACCACGGATTTGCTTGATAGCTTCTGCCATTGTGGCCTGATTTTGCTGATAGTCGGTAATCTTCTTGTTAATCTCCTCCTGCATGTTTGCCATCTGCGACTCATACTGCGACATCAGTGTGTCCATCTTCTGCTGAACTTGTGCGCGTTCAGGCATCTGTTGGAAAATCTCCTGTGAGTTGATGTGACCGAACTTCTGTGCACTTACTGCCAATGGCAACACTAGTGCCAATGCGATAATAATCTTTTTCATTGTTGTATTGTTTTATAAGTTTATATTTCTACTAATCTTTAAATATGAGTATAACTCCCTTCAAATGTGATTCTCTACTTAGCTCCTAATTTTTGAAGCACTTGGTCTGAGATATCAAGTTTGTTAGACATATATATAAGGCTTGGCTCAGCACTTCTGTCTTTCACTATCTCATAGTGTTTCTCTTGGGCTATCTCTTGTATTGCGGTGTATATTTCATCTTGTATAGGCTTTATCAGACTCTCGCGTTTCTTGAATAACTCTCCGTCCTGACCGAAATACTTGTGCTTCAATTCCAATGCCTCTCGCTCTTTTTGCAGTATCTCGTCTTCACGCTTCTGTCGCAATTCTTCTGACAAAAATATCTGCTCTGTCTGATAGTTCGTACTCATCACTCTGGCTTCTTCCGTCACAGCCTCTACTTCTTTTTGCCAACGACGCGACATCATACTTAGTTGGTCATTTGCCGATTCATACTGTGGTAGATTCTTCAAAATGTATGCCATATCGACATACGCAGTCTTTTGTGCTGCAATTGAGCAACTTACAAAAGCGAGTAATATTAACAGAGTCTTCTTCATAATATTCCAATGGTAAATGGTCGATATTAAAATAGTAATAATTAAAGTTCTTGTCCGAGCACAAAGTGGAACTGGCTTCCTCCGCGTGTGCCATTCACGTCCTGGTCGAAGCCCCAGCCCCAGTCAATACCCATCAGTCCGAACATCGGAAGGAAGATTCTCACACCTACACCAAGCGAACGTTTCAAGTTGAATGGATTATAGTCTTTTATGTCGGCAAAGCAGTTACCTGCCTCGGCAAACACGTGTGCCCATATAGTTGCGTTCTGCTCAAGTGAGATAGGATAACGTAACTCCAATGTGTACTTGTTATATAAGTAACCATTGTTTCTGCCGGAAGATGGGTCATATGGAGTAAGACTGCCGGACGAATATCCACGCATAGCTATATACTCGGTTGAGAAACTGGAGTAACTTGTCATACCGTCACCACCCATGTAGTATGTTTCAAATGGTGACTTGGCATCTTTGTTGTAGTGTCCCAAATATCCAAACTCGGCACGAGCCATGAGTACTAACTTCGAGTCTTTTGTCAGTGGAGTGAACACTTTTCCTGAGAATTTCCACTTATGATATTCTATAAACTTGTATCTTTCTGCAGTTGTAAGCTCCGCATAGTTCTTCCCGTTTATCAGTGAATATGGTGGAGTTATTTTCAGTCCTATAGAGAATTGCGAACCGCGACGAGTATATATAGGGTTGTCAATACTACTTCTACTCAGCACAAGGTTTAATGCAAAATTGTGGAAGAATCCATCGGAAAGTATCAGCCATGGCCAGTCGTGCATCTGATAAAACTGATAACTTAGTTCACCATAGAATTGAAAATAATCATCAGGCCACCTTAATCGTTTACCATAACCTATTGATACACCGAATGTGCGTAAATATTTGTCCGGGTCCGATTCTGCTTCTGCCAACTGCTGCTGATAGTAACTGTTGTAACCATTGTATCCATAGCCTGAGTTATAGTATCCGTAGTTGTACGATGCAAGCTGGTTGTACATGTTATAGTATCGCTGCGAATAACCTGTTTGTGAAGCAAAGAACGCACTTACAGATAGAGAATTAGGTCTCTTGCCGCCAAGCCACGGTTCAAGGAAAGATATACTTGCAGAGGTGTAGAATCTACCATTGGTTCTTGCATTGATAGAGAACGTTTGACCCTCACCTTGGGGTACAATCCTATAACTCTTCTTGTTGAACAAGTTCTGTATTGCAAAGTTCGTAAATTTCACACCTACTGATCCAACCAGGCCGGTGGCTCCCCAACCAAGCGACAACTCCAATTGGTCAGATGACTTGGTTTCCAAATTGTATGTGATGTCCACGGTGCCTTCTTCAGGGTTTGGTTGAATGTCAGGCACCAACTTCTCCGGATCGAAGTGTCCCATTTGAGCCAATTCGCGCAGCGAGCGCATTATGTCTGATTGTGAGTACAACTGACCGGGTTTGGTGTACAATTCGCGTCTTACCACGTGCTCATAAACTCTGGTGTTACCTACTATATTTATCTGATTAATAGTAGCTGGTTTTCCTTCGTATATTCGCATCTCGAAGTCAATGCTGTCGCCGTCCACGTTCACTTCAACAGGGTCCACGTTGAAGAACAGGTAACCACGGTCTGTATAGAGCTTTGCAACGGCATCATCATCAGTCTGCAGACGTTCGTTAAGTTCCTTCAGGTTGTATGTATCACCTTTCTTTATGCCCAATATGGCATCCAAGTAGTCGTATGGATACAAAGTATTTCCTACCCAACGTATGTCTCTAACGTAGTATTTCTCTCCCTCGCTGATGGTCATGTACACATCCACTTTAGTCGGATCTTCTGGAGATGGCACCACTGAGTCTGCTACTATGTATGCATCTCTGTACCCCAGCTCGTTGTATTTCTCTATCACCGCAACCTTGTCTTTCTCATATTCTTCTTGTACAAACTTTTTTGTGCGGAACAGATTGGTGATATGACTATCGTTGGTCTTTTTCATCACATGGTTAATTTTCGTATGCGAAAGCGATTCATTACCTGTGATATATATGTTGTTGACCTTTGTCTTTTCTTTCTTGTTTACATTGATAGCTACTTTTACGTAACCCGGGTGTTGCTCATCCTCTTTCTGAAGTACGGCAACATCTGCATTCTTATATCCCTTCTCTGCAAAATATTTCTTTATCACAGTCTTTGCCCGGTCTGAGGCATTAGGTGTCATCTGATTTCCTTTTGATAGGCCTACCTTCACCTCAATGTCTTCCTTTTCCGACTTCTTCAACCCATTGTACGTTAATTCCGATATCCTTGGACGTTGCTTGAGAGCAATGTTGAGCCATATCTTGTTACCCTCTATCTTTGTCGCTTCTATTTTTACATCGGAGAATAACCCTTGTTTCCAGAATCTGCGTATTGCTTTCGTTATTTGATCACCGGGAACCTCTATCTTATCACCGGCTGCCAAACCTGAGAAACCTATCAAGACGAAATCTTCATAACTGTCAGCACCGCTTACCGTTATGTCTTGTATTTCATAAGTTTTCCTCTGCATTGTGTACTCAATCTTTGGCAATGAAGCAGGTGTCGCATCTGCCGTGAAAGCTGTATCCTTGATGACAGCAACGTCTGCTACACTACTATCCACCGAAAGTGAATCAGCTATTTGTGCTGATAATTGTGCCAATGCACTGATGATAAATAATATGAATGTTATATATCGTTTCAAGTTTCTAAATTTCGATTTCTTAATCTTTTAAATCTTCGAATTCTCAGTTATCTGCTCGCTTGTCTTTCCAAATCTTCTTTCTCTATGTTGATAGTCGACAATCGCTTTTCTCAACTCTTCTTTGTCAAAGTCAGGCCAATAGACATCAGTAAAATATAGTTCTGAGTATGCCAATTGCCACATTAGAAAATTGCTTATTCTCAATTCTCCACTTGTACGTATCAATAGGTCAGGGTCTGGTATGTGATTTGTTGTTAAGTGTTTGCTTATGGTGTCTTCGTCAATTTTGTCTATGTTTATGCTTCCCTCCTTCACCTGCTTGGCTATTTGTTTTACTGCATCTGTTATCTCCCAGCGAGAAGAGTAACTCAATGCTAGCACAAGGTTGACTCCGGTGTTACCATCTGTCTGGCTCATGCAATTTCTGAACTTCTGCTCAGCTTTTTCCGGCAGACGACCAAGGTCACCTATTGCCAATAGTCTTACATTGTTCTTCATGAGGTCCGGAGTCTCTTTCTCTATTGAGTCAACAAGCAAAGTCATCAGTGCATCAACTTCTTCTTTGGGTCGATTCCAGTTCTCTGTCGAAAAAGCGTATAGTGTCAGGTACTTAACTCCGAACTCGGCACAAGCCTCGGTGATACGGCGCACAGCAGTCACACCGGCTTGATGTCCGAATATCCTGCTCAAACCTTTCCGCTTTGCCCATCGTCCGTTGCCATCCATAATGATGGCAATATGCTGTGGTACTTTTGATTTATCTATTTC
Source organism: Paludibacteraceae bacterium (assembly GCA_017477325.1). Taxonomy (GTDB): domain Bacteria; phylum Bacteroidota; class Bacteroidia; order Bacteroidales; family Paludibacteraceae; genus Colicola. The sequence goes on along the minus strand of JAFUWV010000001.1, from coordinate 5,685 downwards.
GTTCATTCCTGACATTAATTCACATTTATCATTGACATCTTCGGCAAACGGCTTTCTGTCTGGCAAATTCAAAAACTATGCCGAGAGTGAGTGTTGAAGTCAAATCATTTTTTAAAATATTGCTTCCATTCATTTTGTACTCATTCGGATAGTTGTCGTATAACGGATTATTCTCCAGATTATCAGCAAAGAATAGCTGATGTTGCCATGCGATGTTTAAGCCCCATCGAGGTGCAAATTTCCATTTCATTCCAAAACCAAACGGCATGTATGCTCCAACTTTCGAGTAGTCGTTATATACTCCCATACCCACTCCAAGGAATATATATGGGGTTATAGGTTTGATGCGTGTGTCGTATTGTTTCTGGCCAAAACGGAAGAAATTGAACTCTGCCACTACGTCAATGTTAATCATCTGATTCTTCAGCATGTTGTCTTTTACGGGCACACCTTGCTCATCCGGAGCAGGGTATTTTATCTGTTGCCACTGACCTTTCACTTGTAGTGCCCAACGAGGTGTGAACTTGTAACGGAATTGGCCACCTGCTGCGTATTGTGGATACATGAAAATGTGTGGCACGGCATCACCCACATAGTAGCTCAAACCGCCCTGCACGCCAAATTCACACAGATATGGTCTGTCTTCGGCATATATACACATGGTTGATAACAAGAACGTTATCAACATAGTGGACATAGTTATGACGTGTTTCCTTAGCATCCGCAATTAGGGAATATGTAAAATAACTTGCAAAAGTACAATAAAAAACTCAAATATGCAAGAATTTCACTTTTTAATTATCAATTCGCGGAAAGCTTCAGACACTTTTCGTACAGGAATGATTTGGATTTTTGGTTGTGAGATTTGTATCTTCTGACCATCTGGAATGATGATTTTCTGGAATCCTAGTTTCTGTGCCTCCATTATTCTCTGCTCTATTCGGTTGACCGGACGCAACTCGCCGGCTAATCCTACTTCTCCGGTCAGGCAGATGCCGTCTTCAATGGCTATATCCATGTTTGATGAGAGAACAGCAGCAAGCACAGCAAGGTCAATTGCAGGGTCATTTACGCGGATTCCGCCTGCTATGTTGAGAAATACGTCTTTTTGTAGCAACCGGAAACCTACGCGTTTTTCAAGTACTGCCAGCAGCATATTCAGTCTTCGGGCGTCAAAACCGGTGCTTGAGCGCTGTGGCGTCCCGTATGCAGCGGTCGAGACAAGCGCCTGCACTTCTATCAGAAAAGGTCGTATGCCTTCTATTGCAGCTGCTATTGCGATGCCTGACAGGTCTTGATGATTGTGGCTAAGAAGAAGTTCGCTCGGGTTGCTTACCTCACGAAGTCCATCTTGACGCATCTCGAAAATGCCTAACTCAGATGTTGAGCCAAAACGATTTTTTTGTGCTCTCAAGATGCGATACATATAGTGCTGATCGCCTTCAAACTGAAGCACAGTATCAACAATATGCTCCAGAACTTTCGGACCTGCCAGGGACCCCTCTTTGTTTATGTGTCCCACAATTATAAATGGTATGCCGGTCTGCTTGGCTACCTGCATTATCTGTGACGCACATTCGCGTACCTGACTTATGCTTCCAGTAGCGCTCTCAAGCGCTTCAAGTGAGATGGTCTGTATAGAATCAATGACTACGATTTCCGGCTCCAATGTCTTGACAGTGTCAAGTATCTTCTCCAGTGATGTCTCGCTCAATATATATAGATTTTCAGGTTCGCCTGCCAGTCGGTCAGCTCGTAGTCGTAACTGTTTGGCGCTCTCCTCACCTGAGGCATATAAGGTCTTTCTCTCTCCCATCTGCATCAGCACCTGCAACGCCAGTGTGGACTTGCCAATACCCGGTTCTCCGCCTATTAATACAAGACTCCCGGGAACCAGCCCTCCGCCGAGTACACGGTTGAGTTCCCCATTGTGCATATCTATGCGCAGCTCCTGAGTGGTCTGTATTTGATTTATGAGTTGTGGAGGGTTGGCTGATGCATGAGTAGACAGAGTCTTACCTTTCTGCGGAGTTGCAACTATCTCCTCCATGTATGTGCCCCATTCGCCACATTGCGGGCAGCGCCCAAGTAGCTTGGGCGCCTTTGCTCCGCAATTCTGGCATATATATATTGTTGAGGATTTCACCTTCTCTTCTTATAAAGACAAAAAAGAATAGAACAAATAGAAATACTTACAGTCCCAGTGATTTCTTTATCTCGGGCACGCGAGCTTCTGCTTCTGCGGTGCATCGCTCATAATCTTTGCCGGTGAATGGCTTGCCTATTTCGGTCTTCACAGGAATCTCGAAGTAGAACTTTATCTTAGGCTCTGTTCCGGAAGGACGTACACTCACTTTAAGACCGCCATCCGTGAAGTATTGCAGTACGTTGCTTGTGGCATTTAGCGGCATCTCGATGTCTGACTCTGCCCACTTGCCATCTTTCTGCTCACATTGTTTCAGGGTCTTGAAGTCTTTTATCTTTATCACCTTTTCACCGGCAATCTCCATTGGAGGATTCTCGCGGTAGTTCTTCATCATTGCTTGAATCTCCTCGGCTCCTGTTTTGCCTGGACGAACCACGTTGATGGTAGTCTCACGTTGGAAGCCGTAATCCTGATAAATCTTCAGCAGATAGTCGTATAGCGTCATGCCGTTGTCTTTGGCATAGGCTGCTATTTCGCATATCAGGCATATTGCCGAAGGCGAGCATTTGTCGCGAACTGCATCATAGGGTAGGAACCCGAATGACTCCTCGCCGCCACCTATGTATTTCCTCTTGCCTTCCCACATACGGATGCGGTTGGCAATCCACTTGAAGCCTGTGTATTCGTCTGTCAGTGTCACACCCTGTGCATCGGCAATCTTCCTGATAAGTTCAGATGTAACGATTGTCTTAACAATATACATGTCATCGCGCATCTTGCCCAGCCGTTTCATGTTGTTGATGATGTAGTAGTGATACATGATGTTGGTCTGGTTGCCGTTGATGATCACCCACTCACCTTTGTCGTTGCGGCATACGATAGCAATACGGTCAGCGTCAGGGTCGCTGGCAATGACGAGGTCTGCTCCGAGTTTGGTTCCCAGATTCATTCCCATTGTCATAGCCTCTGCGTTTTCCGGATTAGGACTGACTACTGTTGAGAAGTTGCCGTCAATCACCATCTGCTCGGGAACAACGTGTATATTCTGGAATCCCCATGAGCGAAGACACATAGGAACTATCTGACGGCCGGCACCATGCATCGGTGTATATACAATGTTGAGGTCTTTCTGGCGAAGGATTGACTCCTGGTCTATCATTACGCTTTTTACGGCCATCATGTAGTCATAGTCCATCTCACCGCCAATAATCTCTATCAAATCCTTGTTGGCTTCCCATTTTACGTCAGCCATAGTCACTTTGTTCACTTCGTCTATTATACCTTGGTCATGCGGCTGAAGCACCTGTGAACCGTCCTCCCAATAAGCCTTGTAGCCGTTATATTCCTTCGGGTTGTGGCTTGCTGTTACATTCACACCACCTTGTGCTTTAAGGTGACGAATTGCAAAACTAACCTCTGGTGTTGGCCTCAGACTCTCGAAAAGATATACTTGTATGCCGTTGGCGGAGAAAATGTTAGCCACTGTTTCCGCAAATAGTCTGCCGTTGTTGCGGCAGTCGTGACCAATCACTACTGCCACTCTGCCGTTCTGAACATGCTCAAAACCGCCTTCTCTTTGTACTTTTAAAAGGTAGTTGGCATAGCCTTGAGTAGCTTGGGCAACTATGTATTTGTTCATTCTGTTAGTACCGGGACCCATGATTCCACGCAGACCGCCTGTGCCAAACTCCAGTGTACGATAGAAAGCATCAACGAGTTCTGTCTTGTCTTCTGCTTCCATCATTGCTTTTACTTGTGCGCGTGTCTCAGCGTCAAACGGCTCGCGAGTCCATTGCTCAGCTACAGCCATTACTTTTTTCAGTTCTTCGTTCATGATATTATAGTGTTAGAAATTAAAATGCTTAGATGTTGTTATAGTATATAAATAGGTTTGCAAAGATAGTAATTATTTTTTGAATAAGCAACATATAAACAAAAAAGCAGTCGTTACGGCTGCTTTTTATTGATAATAAAAGATATGAGTGCATCTTTTATTTCACTTCTGTACCAAGCATATTGTACACAGATTGGTTATAACGTATCATCAGTTGTCCGTTATGCATGAACTTCAGCGGAGTATTTTTATCTGCTGCCACCTTCTCCACATCGGTAGTGATGGTTGTAATGGTTTTCGTATAGGTGGTTAAAACCTTTGTCTCGTCTTTGGCAGTAACTGTAACGGTATAGTTCTTACCCGGCTCCAAACCATTGATCTCAAAGCCAAATCCTTTCGTAGGATCGTCTGTGTCGTATTGAGGAACTAATCCTGGAGATTTCTTTACGTACGTTACCTTTCCATCAGCTGCTATTGTAATCTCATAGCCGAACCAAGGGTCTTCGCTTACTATACTTATCACGTAAGCTGTTGCACCTGCAACCTGAGGCCATAGCAGGTATATCGCATTCTCACTCACTAAGTCCACATCGACGTCATCTGTGAATGCCAACCATTCCGTATCTGCACCGAACGTCTTGATATTTTGCTTACCCCATTCAGCATCTGCATTGAAATCATTTGCCATATATTCCCATACATAGATATCTATCTTCTCATCGTTAAGAAAAGTAGGTAATGCATATTTGTCGAGTGTCGGCACTTCGGTAGCAGCACATATAACTTCTTCCAGTCCGTTGCAAAAATTGAATGCATTCTCTCCTATTGACTTCAGCGTAGCAGGCAGATAAGCACTTTTTATGTTTGCACCGAAAGCAAAAGCTGCAGCTCCAATATGAGTGATGCCTTCTGCCACCACAAGCTCTTTTACATCTACTATGTCCTTTACCCATGGTTGCTTGTCTACTGTTACAAAATCAGGCATCGCACCTTGCCCCATGACTGTGAGTTTGCCTTGTCCGGAGAGTTTCCACGAGAAGCCTTCGCCGAAAGTACCCTCTGCTACTGCCGGCAGCGAGCATATATGGAACACGCCCCAACCCGCATCCAGGAAACTGCGGATACTCTCGTCATAAAGATACAGATTTACTTTAGACGGGTCCTCTATTCCCCACATCTCAACAGCTGTAGTCCTCTCATATATGGCATTGTTAATATCGGGCGAATATCTACTCTTGAAGATGAGTGTCTCCAATCCGATACATGCAGCGAACGGCATCTGAAGCAAAACATCGTCAGAATAATCATCAGAGAAACCTATCATTCCTATGGTCGAAGGAAAGGTGATTTTCTTCAGGTTCCTGCAACCGTAGAAAGCACCGGTCCCTATCTCAAACACTCCTTCTTCTATCATCACTTCTTTGATCTCATCCTTCCCAACAAAAGGTGAGGACAATGGATTATTAATCTTCAGTTCACCATTCTCTACTCCTTCCGAGTTTTGTATAGTGAGCAGACCTGTAGCAGAGTCGAATGTCCAGTCGCATGTGCCGAGTTTGCCGCTACTTGCCAATTGTGCCATGGAGGGCATCATCATTGCTACCATGACAACCATGAGTAAAATTTTCTTCATAATTGCGCGCATTTATGTGGTTAATATTATTTGCTTTATATATCCTGCGGGCTATCAGTTCCCTGCCTGGTA